>NZ_JBITIL010000015.1:146556-200531 GCF_044458905.1 Nocardia sp. NPDC050408
AGCGAGCGAGCGTTCGACACAGCCATGTGCATGGTCGTGCTGGAGCCGAGCGCTAGCGAGGCGCAGGCATGAGCATGCGCGTCGGCATCGGCAGCGATGTCCATCCCGTCGAAGCGGGCAGGCCGTGCTGGATGGCGGGTCTGCTCTTCGACGGCGACGATGGTTGCGCCGGACATTCCGATGGCGATGTCGCCGCGCACGCACTGTGTGATGCGCTGCTTTCCGCGGCCGGACTCGGCGATGTCGGCGCGGTCTTCGGCACCGGTCGGCCGGAATGGGCAGGCGTTTCGGGCGCGGCCATGCTCAAAGAAGTGCGAAGGCTCCTTGACGCGGCAGACTTCGAAATCGTCAATGCGGCGGTCCAGGTGATCGGCAATCGGCCGAAGATCGGACCGCGTCGCGCCGAGGCCCAAGAGGTACTCGGCGAGCTGCTCGGCGCCCCGGTCTCGGTGTCGGGCACCACAACCGACGGCCTCGGATTGACCGGCCGCGGCGAGGGCATTGCGGCAGTGGCTACCGCCCTGCTACAAGAGTGTCGCTGATCCAGCTTCCGCCGACCTGAGCCGCTCCGTGAACGGCCTTATCTACCAGCTAGGATCGACTTCCGTGACTCTGCGCCTTTTTGACACCGACACGCGGACCATGCGCGATTTCGCGCCACTGGTCCCCGGCCGTGCCTCGGTGTACCTCTGTGGCGCCACCGTGCAGGGGGAACCCCATATCGGCCATGTGCGCAGCGGAGTCGCATTCGACGTACTACGGCGCTGGCTACTCGCCCACGACTATGACGTGTGGTTCATCCGCAATGTCACCGATATCGAGGACAAGATCCTGACCAAGGCCGCCGAAGCGGGTCGGCCCTGGTGGGAATGGGCGTCCACGTACGAGCGCGCCTTCGACAACGCCTACCAAACCCTCGGCGTACTGCCGCCTTCGGTGGAGCCACGCGCGACCGGCCACATCACCCAGATGATCGATCTGATGCAGCGGTTGATCGAGCGCGGGCACGCCTATGCCTCGGAGGGCAACGTCTACTTCGACGTGGTCAGCTATCCGGAATACGGCAGCCTGTCCGGGCACAAACTCGATGACGTGCACCAGGGCGAGAGCGCCGGTGCGGGCAAGCGCGATCCGCGCGACTTCACGCTGTGGAAGGCCGCCAAACCCGGCGAGCCGACGTGGCCGTCGCCGTGGGGTCCCGGTCGGCCCGGCTGGCATCTGGAATGCTCCGCGATGGCCGAGTTCTACCTCGGTTCCGAATTCGATATCCATTGTGGCGGAATGGATCTGGTCTTCCCGCATCACGAGAACGAGATCGCCCAGTCCAAGGCGGCCGGTGCCGGTTTCGCGCAGTACTGGCTGCACAACGGCTGGGTGACCATGGGCGGCGAGAAGATGTCCAAGTCGCTCGGCAATGTGTTATCGGTGCCGAATGTGCTGAAAAAGGTTCGGGCCGTTGAACTTCGGTTCTACCTGGGTAGCGCGCACTACCGTTCGATGCTGGAGTACTCCGATAAGGCGCTCTACGATGCCGCGGCCTCGTATCAGCGCATCGAGGCCTTCGTGCATCGGGTGGCCGAGCGGGCCGGTGAGATCGCGGTCGGCAAGTGGACCGATGCGTTCGCTGAGGCGCTCGACGACGATCTGGCGATTCCACGGGCCTTGGCCGAGGTGCACCGCGTTGTGCACGAGGGCAATAAGGCGCTGGAGTCGGGCGCGATCGATGAGGCGGTCGAACTGGCCGGGCAGGTGCGGGCCATGCTGAATATCCTCGGCGTCTGCCCGTTCGACCCGCAGTGGTACAGCCCACAGGACAATTCCGTCGCACTGGATGCCCTGGACGTGTTGGTGCGTGCCGAACTCGACCGGCGCCAGCAGGCGCGCGCCGCGAAGGACTGGGCCAGCGCCGATGCGGCGCGGGACCGGTTGCAGGCGGCCGGAATCGAAGTGACCGATACCCCACAGGGTCCGGAATGGTCGCTGGGCGCGGCACAGCATTCGCCGGGCGCGGTACAGCGTGGAAAGGCGAACTGATGGCAGGTAATTCGCAGCGTCGAGGCGCGATCCGCAAGGGCGGCAGCAAGAAGGGTGCGGTCGTCGGCTCCGGTGGGCAGCGGCGGCGCGGTCTGGAACCGCGCGGTGCGACCCCGCCCGCCGAGGCGCGCACCAAACATCCCGCCGCCAAGCGCGCGGCGGCCAAGGCGAAGGCAGCGGCGCAAGGCAAGTCGGGTCCGCGCGGTGGCGCTCGTCCGGCCGGACGTAAGAGCGACGACAGTCCGGAGATGGTGCTCGGCCGCAATCCGGTCGTCGAATGTCTGCGTGCCGGTGTGCCCGCGACCGCGCTGTACGTTGCCGTGGGCACCGAGAACGACGACCGGCTCACCGAAAGTGTGAAGATTGCCGCAGATGCGGGCATCTCGATTCTCGAGGTGCCGCGCTCCGAGTTGGACCGGTTGAGCGCCAACGGACTGCATCAGGGTGTTGCGCTGCAGGTGCCGCCGTATCGGTATGCCCACCCGGATGATCTGGTTGCGCGGGTCCAGGATTCGGCCGAACCCGCCCTGCTGGTCGCGCTGGACAATATCTCCGATCCGCGCAATCTCGGTGCGGTGATCCGTTCGGTGGCCGCCTTCGGTGGCCAGGGTGTGCTGATTCCGCAGCGCCGCAGCGCGAGCGTGACCGCGGTGGCCTGGCGCACCAGTGCCGGTGCCGCGGCCCGGCTTCCGGTCGCGCGAGCGACGAATCTCACTCGCACACTGAAGGATTGGGCGTCCAAGGGATTCCAGATCGTCGGTCTGGACGCAGGCGGTGATACCACCATCGATGATTTCGACGGTCGCATCCCGACCGTGGTCGTGGTCGGTTCGGAGGGTAAGGGCCTGTCCCGGCTGGTTCGCGAGACCTGTGATTCGATTCTCGGCATTCCGATGGCGGGGCCGGTGGAATCGTTGAACGCGTCCGTCGCGGCGGGCGTCGTACTCTCCGAGATCGCGCGCCAGCGCCGAGTCTGAATACCGAAGCTGGTTCATCGGCAGACCTGTTCGAACCGCAACGGGCGGCCCGCGAATCAGCGATCGAGCAAATCGGCCGCCGGGGTTGAACCGCAAATCGACTCCGGCCCCGTAGAATTCGACTCGTGGTCATCCCGAATCAGGCTCCCCAGGAGACGGTCGAGCATCCGCATGCGACGGCGGTGCTTGCGCTCGGTGCGGCGAGTCTGTTCTGCTGCGGTGCGCTCGGACCGGTTGCCTGGGCGCTCGGCAGACGCGCGCTCGACCAGATCGAGGAATCCCACGGTGGTTACGGCGGACGCACCCAGGTGCTGGTCGGCTACATCCTCGGCGTTATCGGCACGATCCTCATGGTCTGCATGGCGATCGTATTCCTGCTCATCCTGATCGGCGGCCGCGCGTAGCCATGCGGGTCAATCCAGGCTTGGCCGTTGCTTATCGTCCTTGCTGTCCCAGGCGGGCCATTCCTCGCTGATGCTGCCGGTCCAATTGGGCTGGCGGCGATCCCGGAAGGCCGCCATTGCCTCACCGCCGTCGATGCTCTTGCTGACGTGCTGGTTCAGATCGGTCTCCAGTTGACCGACCATGGCCGGGCTCATGCCGAGGCTCTCCCATAGCAGCCGCTTCGACAGTGCTACCGGCAGCGGCGCCGCCCCGTTCGCGATGTCATGGGCGATGGCCAGTGCCGTCGGCAGCACCTCGCCTCCGGGCAGGCAGCCATTGGCCAGGCCCATGGCCTTGGCCTCGTCGCCGTCGAAGGTGCGACCGGTCAGCATGATGTCGGCGGCATTGGCCATGCCGACCAGCCGCGGCAGCGTCCAGTGCGCGTAGCCGTCGGCGAGTACACCGCGACGCACCTGATTGAGTCCGTAGACCGCGTCGCGTGCCATGTACCGCAGATCGCATTGCAGGGCCAGTGCGAGTCCGATGCCGACCGCATGCCCGTTCACCGCCGCGATTACCGGTTTGCGCACCCGCCACGGCGCCGGTTCGATGGTCGCACTGACCTCGCCGACCCGATTGGACAGATCCGCACCCGCGCAGAACGCGGGTGCCGTGCCGGTAATGATGACCGCGCGAATCGCATCCTCGACATCGCAACGCTGGAGTGCCGCACTCAATTCGGCGGCCATGGCCGGGGTGACGGCATTCTGCTGTGCGGGTCTATTGAGGGTGAGGACGGCGATGCCCGCGGAGACATCGACGAGCAGTTCCGAACTCATGCCACTGGATGGTAGTCGACCCGCGCGGCTGCGTGCCCGTCCCGACGAAGGCCGTTCAAGCACTGATCACCCCCATGGAGCGAGTCTTACGAGCGAGCAGTTCGCGGCCCGTCTCGCGTCCGCGCCGAAGCGCGGCCATTCAACAGAGTCGAGTCGACGAAGCGCATGCGCCGCAGGCGCGAGTCTCGACGGCACCCGCTAGCGGACTGCTTGCAGGTCGCTCGAAAGGGTCGGACGCGAGACGGGCCGTGAACACGCCGCGCCGAAGGCGCGGCAATTCAACGCAGCACATGGCGGCCGATGGCGTACTTGTGTACCTCGGTTGGGCCGTCGTAGAGGCGGAAGGCGCGCATGTCGCGGAAGATCATTTCGACGACCGTCTCATCGCTGATGCCGATGCCGCCGAGCACCTGCACGCAGCGGTCGGCGACCTTGAACAGTTCCTCGGAGACGTATGCCTTCGCGATCGAACTCTCGTGCCTGGCCTTCTCGCCCTGGTCCATCAGCCAGCAGGCATGCCAGATGGTGAGGCGGCACTGGTGCAGGGCGATCTCGTTATCGGCCAGCATGAACGAAACGCCCTCGTGGTCGCCGATCGGTTTGCCGAAGGCGGTGCGGGTCCTGGCGTATTCGACCGCGATGGACTGTGCGCGTTCGGCGGCTCCGAGCCAGCGCATGCAGTGGGTGAGCCGGGCCGGGGCCAGTCGCAACTGGGCGTAGCGCAGTGCCTGACCGGTTTCGCCGAGCAGCGCCGCCTTGGGCAGCACCAGATTCTCGAAGCGCACCACGCCATGACCGCCGACATAGTTGCGGTCCATGGTGTTCATGGTGCGTTCGATGACGATACCGGGGTGGTCGCCTTCGGTCAGGAACAGTGTCGGGCCGTCGGGCACATGCGGATTCGGTGCGACCCGCGCCATGATGATCCAGGTCTTCGCGCCGTCCGCGCCGGTGATGAGCCATTTGCGGCCGTTGATGGTGAAGTTCTCGCCGTCGAAGACGGCCTCGGTGGCCAGCTGATTCGGATCCGAACCCGCGCCGTCCGGTTCGGTCATGGCGAAGACGGTGCGGCGGTGTCCGGCGACCGCGGGGGCGAGGTGACGTTCGATCTGTTCCGGGTTGGCGATCTTGGAGAGCAGGAACATATTGCCCTCATCTGGTGCGGCGCAGTTCATGGCGACGGGGCCGAGGGTGGACCAGCCCGCCGCCTCGTAGATCACGGCCTGCTCGATATGGGTGAGGCCGCGCCCGCCGAGGTCCTCCGGGGCCTGCACTGTCAGCAGTTTTTCCGCGCGGGCCAGCTCGACGAGTTCCTGGCGCAGTTCGTCGGTCGGGCCGTGCGAGGTGAGTCGAGGGTCGCGTTCGAAGGGGACGATCTTGTCGATGACGAACTGGCGGACCCGGTCGCGTTCGGCGACGAGTTCGGCGGGAATCGTGAAGTCGATCATTGGTCACCATTCGTTCGATGGGGCGCGTGGATCGAGCATACGAAACCGGGGGTGTCCGACTGAAGGCGACTGCCATCAAACGTTGTGCACGGCCGGTTAGAGCCTTGCTGACCTGCTGATATCTGATGTCAGCGCGGGCTGATCAGGTGTCAGCGCGCTGTCGGCGCGGCGGGAGATCGTTCGGTCATTCGAGGAGCCCACTCGACGAACAACCCGATGAGGAGAAACCGCCAAGATGACCGTCGCCGCCGTCGCCCAACTGCTGATCGCTCTCGCCTTCGTCAGCATTCCGCTGGTGTGCCACGCTACGGTGCCGCCGCCCAGACCGCCGCCGATGCCGAATTGGCCCGTCAGGGTGTGCGCCCCAGGGTCCTCGCCGAGAACGGCATGCGGTTCGACGCCGGTGGCCACGAGACCTGGGCCCCGGTCGGGATCGCGCTGGTGATGACCGCGATCGCCTTCGCCCGCAAGGGTGACCCGGAACTGGCCCGTATCGACGTCCAGAGCTTCCTCGACGTAGCCGAAGCCGCCTTCCCCGCTGGGGGACCCCGTACCTGCAGAACCTGCGCCACATCATCGTCTTCGGCGGTTCGATCGTGGTCCTGATCGCTCTGTGCAACCGTCTGATCGACCGCCCACCTGCCAGGTGCTCGCCAGTTCGGCACCCGATCCGCGTGCGGCGATCCGCGCTGCCCGCGTGCGCTGTGCCCGGTAGTCCGTGCGCACTGGGCGCGCCACGCACGGCCTTGCCGGCTATTCCGTACGCGGCGAGCAATAAGTGCGCGGCACCGGCTCGGGTTGGAGAGGAGGAGTCAGCGGGTGCGGGCGGCTTGACGGCGTCGGGGCCCGATGACTCGGCAGACCAGATAGATCAGGAAGGAGATGGTGGTGACAAAGGTGGAGACCGGGACGCCCGGCGCGAGTGACAACAGGATGCCGCCCACTGCCGCCGTTTCCGCGAACAGCACCGCCAGCACCGTGGCGCGCACCGGATTCGCGGTCAACTGCGCCGCAGCGGCCGCGGGCGTGATCAGCAGCGCGAGCACCAGCAGCGCGCCCACGATCTGCACACCGAAGGCCGCGGTAATGCCGAGCATGACCGCGAACACCACCGAAAGCGCCCGCACCGGAACCCCGCGTGCGAGTGCGACCTCAGGATCCGAACTCGCGAACAACAGCGGCCGGTACACCACCGCAAGTACGGCGAGGACCAGAACTGTGCAGGTCAGCAGGAGTGCGAGCCCGTTGTATCCGACGCTGACCACCTGGCCGGTCAACAGCGAGAACTTCGACCCGGCGCGTTCGGGACCGAGCCACAGGAACAGCACCGAGAGTCCGAGTCCGAACGACAGCACCACCGCGATCACCGAATCGCGTTCTCTGGCTTTGGTTCCGAGCAAACCGAACAGCACCGCCGCCACCACCGAGCCGACGATCGCGCCCAGCCCGACTCCGATTCCGGCGAGCAATGCGGCGGCCGCCCCGGTCAGCGACAGCTCGCTGGTGCCGTGCACCGCGAATGACATCTGCCTGCTGATGATCAGTGGCCCGATCGCACCGGCCAGCAGTCCGAGCAGTGCGGCCGCGAACACCGCCTGCTGGACGAAGGAGTAGGAGAGCAGGTCGGCGGTGGTGGTGAAGTCGAACATCTTCGTGACGACATCGGAGAGCCTGTCGATCACGAACGAACCCCGCTCGTTTCGGACAGCTCATCGGAAAGTGTTGCGCCGTCGCAGTGTTGGGCCCCGGCCGCGCCGAGCGCATCCATGGTGTCGCCGGTGCCGACGACGACCAGCCGCCCGCGCACCCGCAGCACGTCGACCTCGGTCTGGTACAGCTCCGAGAGCACCGCCGAGGTCATCACCTCATCGGGCGTGCCGATCCGGAACTTGCCGTCGACCAGATACAGCACCCGATCCACCAGCGGCAGAATGGGATTGATCTCGTGTGTCACGAAAAGCACTGCGGTGTCATGGGTTCGCCTGCGTCGATCGATAAGTTCCGAAACCAACCGCTGATTCGCCAGATCGAGGCTCAATAGCGGTTCATCGCAGAGCAGCACCTTGGGATCGCCGACCAGCGCCTGCGCGACCCGCAGCCGCTGCTGTTCGCCGCCGGACATGGATTCCAGTGGCGCATAAGCGAATTTCTCCGCGCCCACATCGGCGATGGCCGCGCGAACCTTGCGCCTGCGCTCGGCTCGACGACGCAGTCCGAGGCCCCAGCGGTGTCCGTCGACGCCGAGGCCGACCAGATCGACCCCGCGCAGCTGCACACCGGCGTCAATCGTCTTCTGTTGTGGCACATAGCCGATATCCGGGTTGCCAGCGCGCGCGGGTCCGCCCGCGATAGCGGCGGTGCCGGAGCTGAGCGCGAGCTGACCGAGCAGCACCTTCAGCAGCGAGGTCTTGCCTGACCCGTTCGGCCCCAGAACCGCGACGAATTCACCGGCCGCGATCTCTAGATCCAGCCCTTGCCAAAGCCTGCGTTCGCCGAATGACAGGCTGGCGGAATCGAGTTTTACGGCAGCTGAGCGGGTATCGGACTGCCGCTCCACGCTGTCGGTGTCTTCGGTGGTCAACGCGGCTCCCATTGGACCCGTCACCCGACCGCCACCCGTCACGGAATCGCTGCTCGATGCTGGCCCACCCGTCATCAGGCCACCACCCCTCACGGAATCGCTACGCGATGCTGGCCCACCCGTCACCCGGCCACCACCCCTCACGGAATCGCTACGCGATGCTGTCATATTGATCAGGCCAGCGCCGCGGCCAGGGCCTGGGCGTTCTTGGTCTGCCACTGAATGTAATCGACACCGTCGGGCAGTGTTTCGGTCACCTCGACAATGGGCAACCCATTCGACTGCGCGAGCGCCCGCAAATCCTTGGTGATCTTGTCCTGGGTCTGGATGTTGTAGACCAGGGCGCGGACCTTCTTACCGGTCAACAGATCCTGGGTGGCGGCGACGGCGGCCGGAGCCGGATCGGTCTCCTGCTCGATCGCCTCCTGGAATTCGTGCGGGGTCAGATCTTGGGTTCCGGCGGCGACCAGCAGGTAGTGCGCCAACGGTTCGGTCTGCAGCACCGGGGTCTTGGGGTGCTCGCCCGCGATCTTGGTGGCGATGGCGGTGATCGCGGTCAGTTGGCTCTTGAATGCGGCGGCGCGGTCGGTGTAGGCGCCGGCGTGGGCGGAGTCGATTTCGCCGAGGGTGCTCGCGATCCGGTCGGCGACCGCGCTCACCGTGCCGATGTCGTAGAAGACGTGCTCGTTCTCGTCACTCTTATTGGTGCGGGATTCGAATGCGTCGACGGTGTGCTTGTCCTTGCCCTGGATCGCCTTCTCTATGAACTCGTCGTAGCCGCCGCCGTTGAAGACGACCAGATCGGCATCGCTGATCTTCGCTGATTCCACGGCCGAGGTCTCGTGCGAATGCGGATCGGCGGCGGGATCGGTGACCAGCGCCGTCACCGAGGCATCCGGGCCCGCGATCGTTGCCGCGATATTGCCCCAGACATTGGTGGATGCGACGACGCTCGGCTTATCCGAAGCCTTCGAACTACCGCACGCGGTGAGCGCCAGTGCGGTGGCGACCCCCACGGCGATACCGGCGAATCTGAGGGCAATCCGTGTGCTCACGCGGGGTACTCCTGGCAATGCGGCAGATCTGAGCGTGCTCTAGATCATAATGGAAATCGTTACCATTTGAACTGTAGCAGCAGGCCCTGCTAAAGCACGAGTCGATGTTTGCCGCATCACGCTGCGCCGGATATGGGTCGGGCCCGCGAACCGATCGGTTCGCGGGCCCGAGGTGGTCGGCTCAGACGAATGCTTCTACCGGCTTACCCAGCAACTGTGCACAGCGCAGCAGGCCCAGATGGCTGTAGGCCTGTGGATGATTGCCGAGTGAGCGTTCGGCGACCGGGTCGTACTCCTCACTGAGCAGACCCGTCGGTCCGGCGACATCGATCAGCTGCGCGAACAGCGCCTCGGCATCCGAGCGCTTACCGATCAGCAGATACGCCTCGACCAGCCAGGCCGCACACAGGTGGAAGCCCCCCTCGCCGCCGGGCAGGCCGTCGTCGTGGTGGTATCGGTACACCGTCGAACCGCTGCGCAGCTCTGCCTCGGTGGCGACGACCGTGGCCGCGAAACGTGGATCCGACGGTTCGATCAGTCCGCTCAGGCCGATGTGCAGGGTGGCCGCGTCCAGATCGGTGCCGTCATAGGCGGCGGTGTAGGACTGGACGTCATCGTTCCAGCCCTTGGTCTTCACCTCGTCGGCGATGGTCTCGCGCAATGTGATCCAGAGCGGATCGATCTGACGCTGGAACCGCTGCGCGAGGGTGATCGCCCGGTCCACGGTCAGCCAGCCCATCACCTTGGAGTACACGTGGTGGCGAGGGTTGCCGCGGATCTCCCAGATGCCGTGGTCGGGTTCCTGCCAGCGCCGCTGCACCGCGGAAACCATGGCGTGCACCAGTTCCCAGTCGGCGTCCGGCAGTGCCTTGGCCGGATCGGTCAGCCCCTTCGCCTCGCGGCCGTGCGCCAGCGATGCGATGAGATCGACGATCGGACCGAAAACATCCAGCTGCACTTGCATATTCGCGGCATTGCCGACGCGGACCGGACGCGAACCCGCATAGCCGGGCAGCTGATCGATCGATGCCTCGGGCGGCAGGGTTTCGCCGTAGAGCGTGTACAGCGGGTGCAGGCGCTCCGGCCCGGGCAGCGTCTCCAGTACCCGATGCACCCAGCCGAGGAATTCCTCGGCCTCGGTCAGCGAGCCGAGTGACACCAATGCCTGTGCGGTGAGCGAGGCATCGCGCAGCCAGCAGTAGCGGTAGTCCCAGTTGCGTACGCCGCCAATATCTTCCGGCAGCGAGGTGGTGGCGGCGGCCAGGATGGAACCCGACGGTGCGTGTACCAGCCCGCGCAGCGTGAGTGCCGAACGCTTCATCAGATCCGGCTTCAGCGGCGGCAGTTGCAATTTGGCCGCCCACTTGGACCAGTAGTCCTCGGCATCCCTGCGCCGCTCCGGCTCGCTGACCATTGCCGGCGCGAGATCCTGAGTGCCGCAGCGCATTTCCAGCACGATCGGGCCACGGGACGGATCGACGACCGCGCGCGCGGAGCTGTGCATACCGTCGGACTGGATCTGCCAGTGCACCCCGGGCGAGCGCAGCACCATCGGATCATTGGTGCCGACCACGCGCAGTCCGTTCGATTCGATTTCGATGCTGACCGGAACCTGGCCGAATTCCGGTCGGGGCGCGAAGGTTACGACCGCCTTGGCATCGCCGGTGATCACTCGGGTCAGGTCGGTGCGGGTGGGTGCCACATCGTGCGGCAGGTAGTCGACCACTTGCAGTTTGGCCCAGCGGGTTTCGACGGTCATGGTGCCGTCGACGTAGCGCTGCGACAGCGGCAGCCCAGGACGTTCCGGTTCGATGGTGAAGTGTCCGGCCTGCGGTCCGCCGAGTAGATGGGCGAAGACCGCGGCCGAATCCGGCTCCGGATGGCAGAACCAGGTGACCGTCGCGTCGGGTGTGAGCAGCGCCACCGAGCGTGGACTGGCCAGCATGCTCAGCCGCTCGATGCGCGGCGCGCTCGCACCGGCCAACCAGGTGCGTCGCTCCTCGAGCAGGTAGGCCAGCGCCCAGGACACCGCCTCTGTGCTGTCGACCCGGTATTTGGCCAGGCTCTCGCCGTCGCCGACCTTGATGCCGACATCAGGACCGGACAGCATGCGGAAAGCCTTCTCATCGGTGACATCGTCGCCGAAGAACACCGCGGCCGACGCGCCTTCCTGATGTCGGACGGTATCGAGCGCGACGCCCTTATCTGTCTGGATCACCGCGAGCTCGATAACCGATTTACCCTCGGTCACCTGCACGCCGACCCAGCAGGCCGCACCCTGGCGCACCGCCTTCAGTGCGCGTAGCCCAATTTCCGGACTCGCATTGCGAACATGCAGCGCGACGCTGGCCGGTTTGATCTCGACGCTGGCGCCGGGATTTTCCGCGGCGATCTGCGTCAGACTGGTCTGTACTTCGACCAGCAGTTGTTTGGCATCATTGTCGATGGCGTGCACGAAACCCACATCGAATTCCGAACCATGACTGCCGATTAGTTGCACCTCGACCGGAAGTCGCGACAATGCCGCGAGATCTCGCAGTGCCCGGCCGGAGATCACGGCGGCGGTCGTTCCGGTGAGACCGGCAAGCGCTCGTAGCGCGCTTACCGATTCTCGATGTGGAAAGGCCTTCGACGGGTCGGACACGATGGGTGCGATCGTCCCGTCGTAGTCCGATGCGACCAAAAGCCGTGGCACGCGCGCGACCGTCGACAGTGCACGGCGAAGTTCCAGTGGCAGATCCTGTGCGCTCACGCATCCAACCTAGTGATCGGAGGAGTTTTTTCCGGGGCACGCGTGACAATACTTTGTTGAATTTGCCGCACCGAAGCGCGCCGCGTGGCGTGCGCATGATTGCGCACGCGTCTAGCCGCCCCTTACTGGATCTGCCCAGCTGACGCGTTTTTACACAACTACCAGCGTGTGCAGGCTCACGTCAGCGGATCCGATTGATGCTGCGTGACAGGCCCGGTCGATTTGCCGGGCATGAGCTGATCGGTGCTAGCAGCTGACCTTTTCGAGTGAACCGCAAGCGATCGCTAGCGGTTGGCGCCGTTGTCGCCGAGCAGCAGATCCACGGTGAGTTCCAGCCGCTCGGTCACATCGGTTGCCGAGGCGCGTCTGGTCAGCCAGGCAACCAGATTCGACAACCAGACATCGCTTATCACCCGCGCGATCGCCAACTGACGTTCGGTGGGCTCGCCGTCGTTCATGGCCCTGGCGAATACCCGGTCCATCACCTTGCCGACCCGGTCGACCTCGGCGGCCGCCGAGGCGTCGGCGAACATGAACGCGCGCGTCATCGCCTCGGTGAGCAATGGGTCGCGCTGCATCATCCGGGTGATCTGAGTCAGCAGCAGATGCATGCGCTCGTTCGGCGTCTGGCCGGCAAGTGGTTTGCGTTTGCCCTCGATCTGCTCGAATTCCCGCGACAGCGCGGAGACGAGCAGATGCACCTTGGACGGGAAATACCGGTAGAGCGTGCCGACTGCGACATCGGCGCGTTCGGCAACCGCGCGCATCTGCACGGCGTCATAGCCGCCCTTGGAGGCCAGCGCGAGCGTCGCGTCCAGAATTCGCTTACGCCGTTCCCGCTGCGCGGCCGAGCTGAGCTCGTCCTCGCTCAGCGTCGTGACCGTCGCGGTAGCCGATGCTCGCCCCGCCGCATTCGAATCGGCTGGCTGCGATCGGGAGGGACTGGCCATTGATGAGAGTCCTTTCCTGCATTCCGGCAACGGGCATCGGTCGTCTCTTGACTTCCGCCCAGCTAGGATATTAGAACATGTTCTAGGTGTGGGAGTCACGCCGGAAAGGCGGTACGGACTGTGACCATCGCCACCACTGACGAGCATAAAGCCGTTCAGGAGTCGATGCGCGGATGGGCCGGATCGGTACGTCCGATTGCAACAATGCGGGACGAACCGACGGACTTCTGGCGCACCTATTGGCCGGGATTGGCGGACTTCGGAATTTTCCGGGTCGCCATTGCCGAAGCGGCCGGTGGCCACGGTGGATCGGTCGCCGACCTCGCGGTTTTGGTCGAGCAGGCGGCGCACGATCTGGTCGGTGGGCCGGTGCTGTCCACCGCATTGGCGAACCTGGTCACCGCCGGCGCGCTCGCCGAGGATATGCCGTGCGGGGTCGCGCTCGACTTCGTTGTCGGGGATGTCGCGAGTGAGCGTAGCGAACGAACCATCAGCACAGCGTCCGCATCCGAGGAGTTGTTGCTCACGGGTGTCTGGGAATCGGTACTCGGCGCGGCGCCGGGCACCTCGGTGTTGTTGCCGATGCAGACGCCGGATGGGTTGCGCTGGTGCGTGATCGGGCCCGAGGCCGAAGGCCTGCGCGTCGAGGTGCTCGCGCCTGCTGACCCGAGTACGCCACTGGCGCGTGTGCACTGCGCCGAAGTGCGGGTGCCTGCGGACCGGGTGTTCGAGTCGCCGCATGCGGTGGAAGATCTTCTCGCGGTTCTGGTCTCGGCCGAACTCGCCGGCGTGGCGGGCTGGTGCCTGGAGACCGCCGTCGAATACGCCAAGGTGCGTGAACAATTCGGCCGCAAGATCGGCTCGTTCCAAGCGCTCAAACACATTTGCGCGTGGATGCTCTGTCGGGCAGAGCTGATCCGTTCCGTCGCGGGCGATGCCGCGGCCGCGGTCGACGAGGGCGGTGCGGAACTACCCATCGCGGCCGCCATCGCCGCCGCGATATCGCTGGACGCCGCGGTCGAGACCGCCAAGGACTGCATTCAGGTGCTCGGTGGTATCGGTTTCACCTGGGAGCACGACGCGCACTTCTACCTGCGCCGGGCCACCGCACTGCGGCAGCTGCTCGGAGGATCGGCGCGGTGGCGGGCCAGGGTTACCGAGCTGACCCGGGCCGGTCAGCGCCGGACCACCGGTGCGGACCGGGTGTTCGCCTCTGCGGCGCGAGCGGCGGCCCCGGAGGAGGCAGCGGAGCGTAACCACGGAGGGGCCCGGGAGCGACGCGAATTGAACACAGCGGCGCGAGCGGCGGCCCCGGAGGAGGCAGCGGAGCGTAACCACGGAGGGGCCCGGGAGCGACGCGAATTGAACACAGCGGCGCGAGCGGCGGCCCCGGAGGAGGCAGCGGAGCGTAACCACGGAGGGGCCCGGGAGCGACGCGAATTGAACACAGCTGGTGTCGAGGTCGACGACAGCAATGCGAACGAGCTGGCCGCCGAGGTGGCCGCGATCGCCGCGCTGCCGGTCGATCAACAGCGCAATGCACTGGTCGACGCCGGGCTCGCCATGCCGCATTGGCCCGCACCGTACGGGCGTGGCGCGAATCCTATGACGGGCCTGGTGATTTCGGAGGAACTGCGGCGGGCGGGCGTGGAGTCGCCGGATCTGACGATCGGCGGCTGGGCCATTCCGACCTTGCTGCAGCACGGCACCCAGGAGCAGATCGACCGCTTCGCGTGGCCGACGCTGCGCGGCGAGGTGGTCTGGTGTCAGCTGTTCAGTGAGCCGGAGGCCGGTTCGGATCTGGCGGCGCTGCGCACCACCGCCAAGAAGGTCGATGGCGGCTGGGTGCTGCGCGGACAGAAGGTTTGGACGTCGCTGGGCGATCGGGCGAACTGGGCGATCTGCCTGGCCCGCACCGATCCGGATGCGCCGAAGCATCGCGGGATCAGTTACTTCCTTGTCGATATGCACAGCGCCGGACTCGAGGTGCGTCCGCTGGTGCAGATCACCGGGGAGGCGCGCTTCAGCGAGGTGTTCCTCGACGATGTGTTCGTGCCCGACGACTGCCTGGTCGGCGCGCTGAACAATGGCTGGAAGATCGCCCGCTCGACTCTGTCGACCGAACGAGTCGCCATGGGCGGCAATGGGATCGGGCCGGTGCTGGAGGAGCTCATCGCCAAACTGCCGGCCACCGGGCCGGGTGCGGAGCTATTGAACGATCGGCTCGGCGGCTTCGTCGCCGATGCGATCGCTGGATTATTGCTGGAACAGCGTGCCGCGGTTCGGATGCTGGCGGGCGGTGACCCGGGGGCGCAGAGCAGTGTGCGCAAGCTCGTCGGGGTCCGCCACCGCCAGGCGGTGGCCGAATTCGCGGTGGAGACGGCAGGTCCCACCGGTGCGCAGGACTCGGAGGTGGTAAAAGAGTTCCTGCTCACGCGCTGTTTGTCGATCGCCGGTGGAACCGAGCAGATTCTGTTGACCGTGGCCGGTGAGCGAATCCTCGGACTGCCTCGCGATACGGACAGCTAGTCGACGAACACCAACTGGGAGTAAAGCGTGGACTTCACCCGGGACGAGGGCCAGGACGCCGTGGCCGAGGTCGTCGTGAGTTTGCTGGAGCGTGAATCGACACGCGATATCGAGCTGTGGCCGAGTCTGATCGAGACCGGACTGCTCTCGCTCGCGCTGCCGGAACGCTTCGGCGGTGACGGCATGGGCCTGCCGGAGGTCTCGGTGCTATTGACCGAACTGGCCACCGAAGCGGTGGCGGTGCCCGCCCTGCCGACCCTCGGCTTCGGCCTGCTGCCGCTGCTGGCCGTATTGCCGGACAGCCTCGCCGAGCGGGTCTATTCGGAGGTTGCCAAGGGCGCGGTGCTCACCGCCGCCCTCAGCGAGCGTGCGAGCCCGTTCGTGGTCAAGCCGGAGACCACCGCGGTTTCCGATGGCGACACCGTACGCATCACCGGTCACAAGGTGGCGGTGCCGTATGCGCAGCAGGCGCGCTGGCTGTTGATTCCGACGAATTCCGGTATCGCACTGGTGGGTTCGGATTCAACCGGGCTCACCCTGACGCCGTCGCCGGTCTCCGGCGGGATTCCGGAATGCTCGGTGCGCCTGGACCAGGTCGAGATTCCGGCCGAGCAACTGCTGCCCGACGGCATCGCTGAACTGCACCGCCTGGCCATCGCATCGATCGGCGCGACCGCGGACGGACTGCTCAAAGGTGCGCTACTTCTCACCGCAGAGCACCTGCGGACCCGACGGCAGTTCAATCGGCCGCTCGCCGAATTCCAGGCGGTCGCACAGCAGATCGCCGATGTGTATGTCGTATCGCGGACCCTGCACGGCGCCGCCGTTTCGGCAAATTGGGCACTGGCACAGTCGGATTCGACACCGCCGCATCAGGAGCGCATCGATGACGACCTCGATGTGCTCGCCTACACCGTGGCCTCGGAACTGCCCGCCGCCATGCAGAAATGCCATCACCTGCACGGCGGCCTCGGGGTCGATGTGACACATCCGATGCACCGCTACTACTCGCAGGCCAAGGACATCGCCCGCTGGCTCGGCGGCGAATCGTTGCGACTCGATCGATTGGGGGCCAGATGTTCATCGACCTGACCGCGGAGCAGCGCAAGCTGCGCGATAAATTGCGCACGTACTTCGCCGATCTCGTGACTCCCGAAGAGGAGGCAGAGATGGCGGTCAACCGGCACGGTGATGCTTACCGCACGGTGGTGCGCCGGATGGGTGCCGACGGTTGGCTCGGCGTCGGGTGGCCGAAGGAGTTCGGTGGCCAGGGGTTCGGGCCGATGGAACAGCAGATCTTCTTCAATGAGGCAGTGCGCGCGGATGTTCCGTTGCCGCTGGTCACTTTGTTGACGGTCGGACCGACGCTGCAGAGCTTCGGCACCGACGAGCAGAAGGCGAAGTTCCTGCCCGGAATCCTTTCCGGCGATATCCATTTCGCGATCGGCTACTCCGAACCCGAGGCAGGCACCGACCTCGCCGCGCTGCGCACGAGTGCGGTGCGCGACGAATCCGGAGACTGGATCGTCAACGGGCAGAAGATCTTCACCACCGGTGCGCATGAGGCCGACTATGTCTGGCTGGCCTGCCGCACCGGCTCGGTCGAATCGCGGCACCGTGGCATCACGATCCTGATCGTGGACACCAAGGACCCCGGGTACTCCTGGACCCCCATCATCACCTGCGACGGTGCGCACCACACCAACGCCACCTACTTCGACAATGTCCGGGTGCCTGCCAACATGCTGGTGGGCGAGGAGAACAAGGGCTGGCGGCTGATCACCACCCAGCTCAATCACGAGCGGGTGAGCCTGGGCCCGTCCGGCAAGATCGAACAGCTCTACGACCGGGCGCGCGAATGGGCCCAGTCGCGCGGTGTCCTCGCCGAGGCCGATGTGCGCCGCTCGCTCGGCCGCATCCACGCCATGGCTCGGCTCAACGAACTGTTGAACTGGCAGGTCGCCGCGACCGTCAACGGTGACCAGGCCACCGTTATCGCCGATGCCTCGGCAACCAAGGTGTATTCCGCCGAATCGCTGCAGGAGGCGGGCCGGTTGGCCGAGGAGATCGTCGGGCATTACGGCGATCCGGCCGATCCGGACACCGCCGAACTACTGACCTGGCTGGACCGCAGAACCAAACAGAATCTGGTGGTGACCTTCGGCGGCGGCGTCAATGAGGTGATGCGCGAACTGGTCGCCTCCTCCGGGCTGAAACTGCCTCGGGTACCTCGATGAATCCGCGCCGACGCGCGGTACGCCACGACTACTAAGGAGCCGCGCGTGCCGGAAACCATGACTCCGGAAGCGATTACCGAAGCCGCCGAGAAGATCATCGCGGCGGGTGATTGCGCGCCACGCCTCGGGCGTGATCCGGTGAACCAACCGATGATCAACAACTGGGTGGAGGCGCTCGGGGATCGGAATCCGATCTACGTCGACGAGGACGCCGCGCGTGCCGCCGGACATCCCGGCACCGTGGCGCCGCCCGCCATGATCCAGGTCTGGACCATGCTCGGGCTCAATGGTTCCCGCGCGGCGGACGATCCTACGAACCAGGTCATCGAGCTGCTGGACAGCGCGGGCTTCACCTCGGTGGTCGCGACCGACTGCCAGCAGACCTACCACCGATACCTGAATGTCGGTGAGCAAGTGGCGGTGACCAGCAGGCTGTGCGATATCCGCGGCCCGAAGCGGACCGCGCTCGGTGAAGGGTGGTTCATCACCTTCCAGATCAGTTGGCAGGTGGGCGACGAGGTGGTCGCCGAAATGCTCTGGCGGATGCTGAAATTCGCGCCCGGTACCGGCACCGCCCCGAAAGCGCCCGCGGGTGAACGGGTCAAACCGCTGGTCTCCTGGGATACCGAATTCTTCTGGGAGGGCACCAAGGTCGGCGAGTTGCGGATCCAGCGGCTGCCGGACGGCACGCTGCGGCATCCGCCGATTCCGGCGCTGTGGCGGGACAAGTCGGAGCAGACCGACTATGTCGTCGCATCCGGGCGCGGTGAGGTGTTCAGTTACGTCGTACATCACGCACCGAAAGTGCCTGGGCGGCAATTGCCTTTCGTGGTCGCGCTGGTCGAATTGGAGGAGGGTGTGCGGATGCTCGGTGAATTGCGCGGCGTCGATCCGGCCGAGGTGAAGATCGGCCTGCCGGTGCAGGTCGAGTTCGAGAAGCTCGACGACGAGGCCGTGCTGCCGGTTTGGCGGGTGATCGCATGACCTACGTCGAACCGGCCACCGTGCAGGTCGGTACCGCGCTGCCCGAGTTGGTCATTGCCGCCGATCCGACCTTCGTGATCAGTACCGCCTTGGCCACCAGGGACTTTCAGGATGTGCACCACGACAGGGACAAGGCCCTCGCCCGCGGTTCCAAGGACATCTTCGTCAATATCCTGACCGATACCGGGCTGGTGCAGCGCTTCGTCACCGACTGGGCCGGACCGCGCGCCATCGTCAAATCGATCGCGCTGCGCCTGGGTGTGCCGCTGTATGCCGGTGACACCCTGACGCTTTCCGGCACCGTCTCCGCGATCCATGGCGATGACATCCATATCGATGTCGTCGGTCGCGACAGCCTCGGTGACCACATCACGGCGAAAGCCGTTATCGCACTGCGGAGGCCATGATGACCGCTGACAACACCACCGGGATTGCCGGCCGCGCCGCCATTGTCGGCATCGGCGCCACCGACTTCTCCAAGGACTCCGGCCGCAGCGAATTACGTTTGGCCGCCGAGGCGGTCACCGCGGCACTCGCCGATGCGGGTCTCACACCGGCCGATGTGGACGGCTTGACCACCTTCACCATGGATACCAACACCCAGGCGGCGGTGGCACGTGCGGTCGGTATTCCGCAGCTGAAGTTCTTCAGCCACATCGGATATGGCGGTGGTGCGGCCTGCGCCACCATCCAGCAGGCGGCCATGGCGGTCGCGACCGGCATCGCCGATGTGGTGGTCGCCTACCGTGCCTTCAACGAGCGTTCGGTATCGCGCTTCGGCCAGTTCTCCACCGCACTTGCCAGCGCGCCGACCTCATCGGGTATCGATGCGGGCTGGTCTTATCCACAGGGGTTGGGGACTCCGGCCGCGCAGGTGGCCATGGTCGCCCGCAGGTATATGCATGTGTACGGCGCGACGAGTGCGGATTTCGGCCGCGTCGCCGTCGCCGATCGCAAACATGCCGCGGTCAATCCGGCCGCCTTCTTCTACGGCAAGCCGATCACCCTGGAAGATCACCAGAATTCGCGCTGGATCGCCGAACCGCTGCATCTGCTCGACTGCTGCCAGGAATCCGACGGCGGTGTCGCGATCGTGGTCACCAGCGTCGAACGCGCCCGGGACCTGCCGCAGCGTTCGGCCGTAATCGCCGCCGCCGCACAGGGTTCCGGTGCGGACCAATATGTGATGACCAGCTACTACCGCGATGCGCTCACCGGACTACCGGAGATGGGGCTGGTCGGGGATCAGCTCTGGGAGCAGAGCGGTTTGCGCCCGGAGAATATGCAGGCCGCCATCCTCTACGACCACTTCACCCCGTTCGTCCTCATGCAGTTGGAGGAACTCGGTTTCTGCGGACGCGGCGAGGCAAAGGATTTCATCGCCGACGGCGCGATCGAGATCGGTGGTCGCCTGCCGCTCAATACCCATGGCGGACAGCTCGGCGAGGCCTATATCCACGGTATGAACGGGATTGCCGAGGCGGTCCGGCAGATCCGCGGCACTTCGGTTAATCCCGTTGCGGGCTTGGCGAATATCCTGGTCACCGCGGGTACGGGTGTTCCGACATCGGGATTGATACTCAGCGCCAACTGATTTCGGCCGTCGCGACGGGATGGTCTCCAGCGCCGCCCTCCGCGACCAGCAGAGCGTGTTTCAGTCGGTGTCGTAAGGCAACAGAGTGAAGTGGTCCGAGCCCCAGAGCGGACGAAGCTGGCGGAAGTGACGCTGGTCCAAGGTCACAATCGAGGTCGTGCGATAACGGTCTGCGAGCACGACATTGGACGCGTCCGCGATTCCGATGTAGTCCTTGGGTCCGTCGAACTTGCGGGTAATAGCCAGCGCCACGGCATGGTCCTCTGCAGTCCACTCGGCCAGCTCATACGCGCCTGTCACGACGTCTTGACCAAAGGCGCGCGCGGCGTCCGCCCCCAGGCGGGAGGAAAGCATGTAGTCAGCTTCGGCAACGATCAGGGGGGAGACGACAAGCAGATCATCGGCCTCCTCGAGGATGCGTGCGATGGCTGGCTGCTCCGGATATGCCTCGTCGAAGGCGGCGAGGACGGCACTGGTATCGACGATGAATGCGGTCACTCGCCGAAGCCTCGAGCCAACTGCTCATCGATTTCTTCGGCGTTGAGCGGTCGGTCGCTGCGGTATCCACCGGTTGTTGGGCGTGGTTTCGCCGCACTCTCATCGATCAATCGGTCGATTTGCTGGGCTAACGTCAATCCGTGTGCTGCCGCCAGACGGTGCAGCCGGTCACGCGTTGCCTTCGGCACCTTGATGGTTGTAGCAGTCATACCTCAGAGTATACCGATTGGTGCGGCAGACAGTTGTGAGGGGATTCATATGACCGATCGACATCTGGTCGATGTCCACGTTCTGCTTGTTCGTGATGGTGACGTGTTGCTCAGCAGGCGGCGCAGTGCGGACGAGTTCGATGGGCTGTGGCATCTGCCCGCGGGAAAGTTGGAGTCCGGCGAGTCCGCGACCGCTGCTGCCGCACGTGAGGCGGGGGAGGAGATCGGGGTTGTCATCGACCCGGCGGATCTGCGGCTGATTCATACCGCGCACGTGATCGGCTCCGGGCGGGAAGCCCGGCTCGGGCTGTTCTTCCATGCGCTGCGCTGGGTGGGTGCGCCGGCGAATCGTGAGCCGGATAAAAGCTATGGGCTGCAATGGTTTTCGCTCGACGCACTGCCGGAAGACTCGCTGATCCGCTATTCCGCTGCCGGAATCCGCGGGTTCACGACGGGCACGCCTTATAGCGAGTGGGGCTGGGTGAGATAGCGGGACAGCACGGCCGCGAGTTGGTCGGTGCTGTCCCGCGTACCTGCCGGAATGTGCGCCCGCGCGCCCGCGAATCTGTCGAAGACCGCGCCTTCGACCACCGCGATGAAGTCGGCGGCGGCCGCATCGGGATCGGGAAAATCCAAGGCGTGGAATAGTTCTCGCGCTCGCTCGGTCGAGAAAAGGCTGTGTGTGAGCCGCCGATGCAATTGCGGATCGCCGAGCAGATCGATGATCAGCGCATGCCGGACGATCAGGTGATTGCGACGGTCGACGAGTAGGCGGTCGAGCCAACCGGCTATGACCTTCGCGATGTCATCGGGGTCGAGGGATGGCGACGGGGCGAGTTCGGCGGCGGCGAAGTCGTCGCGGGAGCGGGTGGTGATCCGGTCCGCGATCGCCTCGATAAGCGCGCGTTTGGTGCGGAAGTAATAGGAGGCCGACCCGCCGGGTAGCCCGAGGGCGGTATCGAGGGCGCGGTGGGTGAGCGCTCGAATGCCCTGGGTGGCAATCACATCTATGGCGGCATCGACGAGTGCCGCGCGTCGGTCGGCTGTGGACATGATCACCTTCTCTGGCGGCCGCATCTCCTGATCCTCTACAACTGTAGAGGATCAGGAGGGTGCCATGGAAGACAGCGTCACACTCGATGCCGACCAACTCCGGGCTCGGGCGCGCTTGCTCGAACTACTCGACCGGCACGGCAGGCCGATAAAGCGGCATCGCGGCATCTACCTGCACGGCAGACCCGGTCGCGGCAAGACAATGCTGATGGACGGCTTCTTCGCGAGCGCAGCGTCGAACCGCAAGCGCCGCTTCCACTTCCACAATTTCTTCGCCCAATTGCATGTCGCGGCACACGAATCGGGCTCCATCGACAAGGCCATCGACCACCTGCTTGGCCATGCCGAACTGGTCTGCTTCGACGAATTCCACGTTCACGATATCGGCGACGCCATGTTGATCGCCCGCATGCTCGACGCCCTGTTCGCCCGCCGCATCGTCCTGGTGGTGACTTCGAACTACCCGCCCGAGCAGCTGCTGCCCAACCCGCTGTTCCACGACCGCTTTCTACCGACCATCGCGCGCATCCGCGCGCATCTGGATACCGTCTCGGTCGACGGTCCACTCGATTACCGCACCCGCGCCGCGCACGGCGGCGCTGGGTTCGCCTCGGGGTGTTACCGCATCGGCGACGCTGGGGACGTCGACACCGCGCGGGTTGCTATCTCGGGCACCCGTGAGATCTACGCCAGCGTCATCGACGGCTCGGCCATTACCTTCGACTTCGCGGCCCTGTGCGGCACCGCCACCGCCGCCTCGGATTACGTCGAACTCGCACGCCGCTTTCGCCGCTGGACCTTGCGCGGCGTCCCAGCTCTGCGCGAGGTCCCACCCGACTGGGCGATGCGCTTGGTCAATCTGGTCGACGTGCTCTACGACGCCGATCTCGAACTGACCGTCGAGGCCCGCACCTCGCTGTCGGACCTGGTGGCCGACGTCCCCGCCGTCCCCGACCTGGCACGGACCGCAAGCCGCCTCAGTGAACTCCGTCAGCCCGAATCCGTCACGCTCGGCTAGCTGCGCACCCACGTAAGTGCACGGCTGGTTACGGATAAAAAGGAGGCGATCCTAAGTATTCGATTCACTCCCGAGCGGACCGCTCGGCATGTAACTATGTGCCTGTTCAGAGCTGTACTCAGATGTGGTGGTAGCAGGTGGCCAGGGCGGGAGCGCCGATATCGCGCGTGATCGTGCTGATCACGCTACTGGCGTGTGCCGCGATCGCGCTGCGCGGCCACATCCCCGGGGCCCACGATTCCGGCGATCACCGCGCGGTGCCATCGGCGATTTCGGTTGTATTGATGCCGGTACTGCTCACGGTATCGGTGGTGATCCTGATCGCCGGGGTAATTGCCAGCCAGCATCGACTGCCGTTGGCTATGCCGGAGGTGGATCGTGATTCCGAGCGCAGGCATGGACTGCTCGGCCGCACCGGCCTGCTGGTGCTGGCCGCGCTGGCGGTCGTCTCCTTGATCATCGCGGCGGCGTCGGCTGTCTTCTTCGTCGGATTCGGCCGCGAGGGTGAGCCGGCGCCGTCGTCGCCGCGCGCCAGCACCACCCACACCCCGCAGGAGGCGGTCACCGCCCCCGCGACCCCCGACAGTGCACCCACGCAGCATCTCACCGGTACGGCGCTACTGGTGGCCATGGTCGCCGCCGTCGTGCTGGTCGGCGGGGCAATGATCGGACTCATCGTGGTCGCTTTGGCAGGGCGGCGCAGGCCGCGCGCGGTGCCGGTCCCGGTGCCCCCGGCCGCGCCGACGGTCGCGGGTTCGCTGGCCAGGGCGGCCGAGATGGGCCTGGCCGCGATGAATGTGCCGGGCCAGGATCCGCGTGAGGCCATCATCGCCTGTTATGTCGCGATGGAGCGCGGACTGTCCTTCGATCGCGCGGCCGCACCACTGGCTTCGGATACCCCGATGGAGGTGCTGGCCAGGGCCTTCGAGCGCGGCGCACTGCACGACGCGTCGGCCCGAGAATTGGTCGCGCTGTTCGAGGAGGCCAGGTTCAGTCCGCATTCGATGCTGGAATGGCAGCGGATGCGGGCCGAACAGTTGCTGCGTATCGTACTGGCCGATCTGCAGGGGGAGACGGTATGAACCGCGCGATCGTGACCGGTGCGCTGATCCTCATCGTGCTGATCGAGCTCATCACTCTGGGCAAGGCCCGCGGTGCGCTGCTCATCGCCGCCGGAGTTCCGGTGGCGCTGGCCATGATTCAGCTCGTCTGGTCGTTGACCGGCCGCTCGGCCGTGGAAACCGACGCCGGAACCGACGATATCGATAACGGTCCGGCGGAGATGCTGCGGCACTGGCATGCCAGAGCGGAGATGCTCGCCGATCGCGCGGACGGCACCCGAGCCGACTGGGATCGGCATCTGCGTCCGCTGCTGGCCAAGGAGTTCGAGTTGTCCACCGGCCTGCGGGTCGCCAAGAACCGCAAGGCGACCGAGGCCGCCGGAATATTGCAGTTCGGCCCGGAGCTGTGGCGCTGGGTCGACCCGGCCAACTCGGCACTGCGCGATCAGACGACTCCCGCGCCGGGGCGGTCGGCGCTGGACGAAATCCTGCGCCGCCTGCAGAAGATGTAACCGACCCGGGGCATGCCAAATTGAATACCGTCTTAGGAGAATGGGTTTGAGCAAGTGCGAGTAGACATATGACCGTGCCGATGGACGCGACCATCCAGCGCAGCGAGGCGGTGCTCCGGGAACTTTCTCGGGTGATCGTCGGCAAGCGGGATGAGTTGCAGCTGATCATGATCGCCGTACTCTCCGGCGGTCACATCCTGATCGAGGATCTGCCCGGACTCGGCAAGACGCTCATCGCCAGGTCCTTCGCAGCCGCGCTCGGCCTGGAATTCACCCGCGTGCAATTCACGCCCGACCTGCTCCCCGCCGACCTGCTCGGCTCCACCATCTACGACATGTCCTCGGGCCGCTTCAATTTCCGGCGCGGACCGGTCTTCACCAATGTGCTGCTGGCCGATGAGATCAACCGCACCCCACCGAAGACCCAGGCCGCGCTGCTCGAGGCGATGGCCGAGGGCCAGGTCAGCATCGACGGCGAAACCTTCCAGCTGCCGCAGCCTTTCATCGTGCTCGCCACCGATAACCCGATCGAATACGAGGGCACCTATCCGCTGCCGGAAGCGCAGCTGGACCGGTTCGCCATGCAGCTGCGGCTGGGCTATCTGTCCGAGAACGACGAGCGCCAGATGATCCGCCGCCGCTTGGAGCGCGGTTCGGCGACACCACAGGTGGTGCAGGTGGTGGATGCGAACGGACTGCTCGAGATGCGGCAGTCGGTCGAATTCGTCACAGTGCATCCGGATGTGGTCAGTTATGTGGTCGCGCTGGCTGGTGCGACGCGTGCGCATCCGCAGGTCGAGGTGGGTGCGAGTCCGCGCGCCGAACTCGATCTGGTGCAGATGTCACGGGCCCGGGCGCTATTGCTCGGACGCGACTATGTGATTCCGGAAGACGTCAAGGCGCTCGCGGTTGTGGCCATGGCCCACCGCATCACCTTGCGTCCCGAGATGTGGGTGCGAAGGATCCGCGGCGAGGACGTGATCACCGAATTGCTGCGCCGTCTGCCGGTTCCGCGCGCATCGGTGACATGACCCGGCGGGAAAGGGTATGACCCAGCCGGATACCGGCCCCGTCATCCAGGGGATCGCGGCGGCGAACGCGGCAGCGTCGCGACCGCCGACCCGCGACGAGCCGATTGCCGGCGGTGCGCGGCATCGGGATGCGAGCGCCGCTGTCGAGGCCGAATTGCGCTGGCGTCCAGCGCCATTGGTGTTCATGCTGGCGGTGAGCGCGGCCGTGGCGCTGCTACTGGCCGTGGTGCTCGGGCGCTGGCAGTTGGTCGTCTTCGCGGCTCCGCTGCTCGGCGTGCTCGCCACCGCGCCGTGGCAGCAGTCCAAGACCCGCATCCAGGTGGACGGCGGCGGCACGCTGCGCTGTTTCGAGACGGAGGAGGTCGTGACGACGATCGGTGCCTTCGTAGAATCGGGTCACGCGTTGCTTCGGTTGAAGCCGGAGAAGGTCGCGGGACTCGGGATCGACATCGAGGAGGCGATCGATTCCGGGACGGCGCCCGCCGGGCTGCGGCTGGCCCTGACGGCGGATCGCTGGGGTCGCTATCCGCTATCGGTGCGGGTCACCGCGCTGAGCCCGGCGGGACTGTCCGTGGCCGCAGCGGTGTTGCCCGCCGGGCAATTGTTCGTCTACCCGATCACCGATCCGCAGCGAATGAAGTTGCCGCGCACCGAACTTCCCGAACGGCTCGGCACCCACCTCACCCGCAAGCACGGTCCGGGCGTGGAGTATGCCGATATCCGCGCCTACGCGCCCGGTGATCAGCTCCGCATCGTGAACTGGCCGGTGAGTGCGCGGCGCGGGCGACTATACGTCACCGAGCGGTTGACCAACCGATCCGCGGATGTGGTTGTGCTGGTGGATACTTCGCAGCAGGCGCCGGGTCCGGCCACCGATTCGCTCGAGCTGTCGGTGCGCGGTGCGGCGCAGGTGGTGCAGTCGACACTGCAGGCCGGTGACCGGACCGCAGTGGTCTGCCTCGGTCAGGCGCCGCGCTGGCTGCGCCCGGATATCGGGCGGCGGCAGTTCTATCGGATCGTGGATACCGTGCTGGATGTCGGCGATGAGCACATTCCGACCACCGGCACCTTGGCGCCGCATGCTGCCGTGCCGCTGGGTGCGATCATCGTCGCCTTCTCCACATTGCTGGACACCCAGTTCGCGCTGGCGTTGATCGATCTGCGCAAGCGTGGACATGTGGTCGTGGTCGTCGATGTCCTGCGCGGCACGCCCTTCCACGAAAATCTCGATCCGACCCTGGCTCGGATGTGGAATCTGGAGCGCGCCTCGATGTATCGGGATATGGGAACCGTCGGCGTCGATATCGTGGCCTGGACCGAAGACGCGCGACTGGATCAGGTCATGCGATTGATCCCCGACCATCGCCGAACCGTGAGGGTGCGCCGATGATTCGATTCCTCGCCATTCTGTCCGGGGTCCTACTGGTTACCTCGGTGACGTTGATGACGCCATGGGCCGGGATTCCGGCGGTGGCGCTGGTGGTAGCGGGCTGGTGGTTCCGGCTGCCCGCGGTCGGCGCGGTGCTGCTCGCGATCGGGGTGCTTGCCGCCGCGGACACTGGTGTACTGGCCGCCGCCGCAACAGGTTTGGTGGCCACGACTTATCTGCTGAATACCGCGACCGTCTCCGCGCCGGTTGGAGTTGTGCCGACCACGGTCCCGTCCGTCACCGGTGCGGTGGCATTTTCCGCAGTGGCTGTCGGCGCGGCGCTGCTCCCGTTGCACTTGGCATGGGTCCCGATCGCCGCCCCAATCCTGGTGACCCTGCTATACGCCCTGGTAATCCAGGGCGTCGCGATCAAACGGGCACGCAGCAACGAGACCGCGACCGCGCCCAGTTGAAGCCATGGTCGCAATCGAGCGGCCTAGGCTTATTCGCATCGAGGCCTACCTGTGCCCCCTTACTTCCACCAACGCCTGGTGATCAGACCTCCAGTGCTCAGGTGAAGCGCAGGCTGACGTCGGCGAGGACGGGGGCGTCGGCGCGGTCAGCGACGGTGGCGCTGATGATGAGCTCGCCGTCGGTGCGCCAGATTCGGGTGCGGATGGTTTCGCCCGGGTAGAGGACACCGGCGAAGCGGGCGCGGAAGCCGGTGACGCGGCTCGCGTCCGAATCGAGCACGGTGTCGGTGACGGTTTTGCAGACGATGCCGTAGGTGCACAGGCCGTGCAGGATCGGGTTGGGGAAGCCTGCGGCGCGGGCGAATTCGGGATCCGAGTGCAACGGGTTGCGGTCGCCACACATGCGGTACAGCAGGGCCTGCTGCGGGAGGGTGCGTGTGGTGACGTCGAAATCCGGTGCGCGATCGGGGAGTTCGGCCTTGGTGCTCGGGCCGCGTTCGCCGCCGAAGCCGCCCTCACCCTTGGCGAAAATGGATGAGCGTGCGGTCCAGAGCGGTTCGCCGTCGGAGCCGGTGATCGTATGCTCCTGCACCACGACAGCGGCGGAACCTTTATCCCAGAGTTCGGTGATGTGCCTGGTGATGGTGGCCTTGCCCGCGGCCGGAATCGGGCGGTGCACTTCGATCTCCTGGTGGCCGTGCACGACCTTCGCCAGATCGATATCTATCCCGGGGAACTGCACCTTCGGCGGTTCGGTGTCGTGGAAAGTGGGTGCCACAGTCGCGAAGGTCGGGAGCACCTGTGGGTTGCGGTCGTCGACGTAGCGTAGTTCGGACGGATCCGTCCAGCGCGCTCCCGCCCCGAGGCCCAGGTGGTACAGCTGTACCTCGGTCGGCGTCCAGGCGAACTCCCCGCTCGGGAGTTCCGCACCGAGTGCGATTTTCGGGTCGATGGGCATCGCGTCCTCCTTGTGAATGCTTGTGTACAGGTCGCCCGCGCCATGCGGGCGACCTGTCGTGGGCGTATCCCCAGCGATCCGAGGCTCTTGTGGCAGCTGCCTCGGATCGATCGTGCGGCGGCTGTGTCGCGGCGGACAAGGTGGCGTCCGCTCGGTGAGACGCCTTGCCTACGCTTCGGCGGTGGCCTTGACCGACTGCTGCTTCTTGCGCTCGGCGATATCCAGCACCGCCAGGTAGCCGAAGGTGATCGCGGGGCCGATGGTCGCGCCCGGGCCCGCGTACGTGTGCCCCATTACGGGGGTCGCGCTATTGCCGGAGGCGTACAGACCCTCGATCACGGTGCCGTCCTCGCGCAGGACCCGTCCGGCTGTATCGGCGACCAGGCCGCCCTTGGTGCCGAGGTCGCCCGGCACGATCTTGGCCCCGTAGAACGGACCCTGGACGAGCCCGGCAAGGCACGGGTTCGGCTTCACGGTCGGATCGCCGTAGTACCGGTCGTAGTGGCTGTTGCCGCGGCCGAAATCCTCGTCCTTTCCGGTCTCGGCGAACTTGTTGAACCGCTCGACGGTCGATGTCAGATTCTCGGCCGGCACGCCGATCTTGGTGGCCAACTCCGCGAGGCTATCGGCCTTGACAATCAGGTCGTTTTCCATCCAGCGGGACGGAAACCGCTGACCAGGCTGCAGTCCGGCGAAGATGTAGCGGTTCCGGTAGCGCTGGTCGAACACCAGCCATGCGGGGATGTTCTCGCCCGGACCCTCACCCTGCCCATATTCGCCGCCGTACATGGTGTGCACAGCCTCGACGTAAGGAGCGGACTCATTTCCGAATCGCTTACCGTCGGCGTTGACCATGATGGTGCCGGGCAGATTTCGCTCGGCCAGCGCGAACCACGGCTTTCCGCCCTTGAAGATGGTCGGCCCCCACCAGGAATCCTCCATGAAGTCGACCGCGCCGCCGACTTCCATCCCCGCATTGATGCCGTCGCCGGTATTCGCGGCCGCGCCCGTGGTCCACTCGGTGGTGATGGGCTGGCGCTGGTATTTGGTGCGCATTTCGGCGTTGTGCTCGAAACCCCCGCTGCCGAGCACCACACCGTATTTGGCGGTGAACCGCACGGTCTCGCCGTTGTGCTCGGCCTCGACGCCGGAGACCACGCCGTTCTCCACAATGAGCTTGGTCAGCGGAGTGTTCAGCAGCAGCGGCACATTCGCGTCGATGAGCCCCTTGCGCATGGCAGCGATAATCGCCTGCCCCATGCCGAGGATATGCTTACCGGTCCACTTGGCGAAGTAGGTGCGCGCGCCGACTCGCATGGCCCGCATGATGCCCTTGGGATGGCGACGGATCAGGTTGAGCCGGACGAAGTCGGCCTGCATGACGACGACATTGAGCGGGGCCTTGGCATACGGCGGCTCCAGGTTGAACCGCTCTTCGCCGAGGATCTTGGCATTGAACGGCGCGGGCTCGCACGAGCGGCCCTGGCCGAGGCCGCCGGGGGCCTCCGGATAGTAGTCGGAGTAGCCGGGCACCCACTTCATCTTCAGTGGGGTGTGGTCGAGGACGAAGTCGAAGGCCTCCGCACCGCGGTCGATGTAGGTGTCGATCCGGTCCTTCGGCACCACGTCGCCGACGATGCTGTGCAGGTAGGTGCGGGCGTCCTCGCGGTCATCGGGACGGCCGGAGGCTTTGAGCGCTTTGTTGCCGGGGATCCACACGCCACCCCCGGAGCGTGCGGTCGACCCGCCGTAGTGCGCGGCTTTCTCAATGATCACCGCGCTCAGCCCATGGTGGGCGGCGGCGAGGGCGGCGGTCATCCCGGCGGCACCGCTGCCGACCACCACCACATCGTATTCCCGATCAGTCATGTAGAACACGTTATAGAATGGGACCGCATTTGGTCTATGTTGAGTGGCAGAAGACGCGCTCGACGTTCCATTCGTCGAGAAAACTTGTTTCAGTTTCTGACCGGAGTGGTGTACATGGGCAGTGTGGTTTCGAGCGACCTGCAAGCAGTCGCTAGCGGCGTTGTTTCGAGCGACCTGCAAGCAGTCGCTAGCGGCGTTGTTTCGAGCGACCTGCGAGCAATCGGCAGCGGCGAATGGGACCTGACCGCCGACGTAGTCGTCGTCGGCTATGGTGCGGCGGGGGCCGCGGCCGCGCTGGAAGCGACCGAGGCGGGTGCGCAGGTGCTGGTGCTGGAGCGTTTCGCCGGTGGTGGAGCGTCGGCGTTGTCCGGCGGCATCATTTACGCGGGCGGCGGCACCTCGGTGCAGCACGAGGCCGGGGTGCGCGATACGCCGGAGCAAATGCTGGCCTATCTCGAGCGTGAGGTCGGTACGGCGGTTACGCCCGAGACGCTGCGGCGGTTCGTGGACGAGAGTCCGGCGATGATCGAATGGCTGAAGGGCCACGGTGTGCCGTTCGAGGCGTCGCTGTGTCCGTACAAGACGTCGTATCCGAATGACAGCTACTACCTCTATTACTCCGGTAGTGAGGTCTCCGGTTACGGTCGCGAGGTCGCGACGCCCGCGCAGCGCGGACATCGGGTCAAGGGCAAGGGCACGTCCGGGAAGAAGCTCACCGGTCCGCTCGCCGCATCGGCGTCGCGGCGCGGGGTTCGCGTCGAAACCCTCACGCAGGCCACGCGATTGATCACAGATGAAAACGGCACTGTTATCGGCGTCGAATGTGAGTCACTGCGTGACGCTCCCGGGCGGATCAGGGATCGCTACACCCGGTTGGCGCAAATAGCTGCCAAGCCGGGCATTTACTATCCGCCGCTGCGCAAGGCGATGGAGCGGCAGCTCGCGAAGCTGGATCGTCGTTATCGCACGAGAATTCGGATTCAGGCCCGTCGCGGTGTGGTGCTCAGCGCGGGCGGGTTCATCGCGAATCGGGAGATGCTGCGGGAGTACGGGCCGCAATACCGCGGCGGACTCGCGCTCGGCACCACCGGTGATGACGGCAGCGGCATCCGGATGGCCGAACAGGTCGGTGCCGCGACGGATCGGATGGGCAATATCTCGGCGTGGCGATTCATCTTGCCGCCCAGTGCTTTTACCGGTTCGGTGCTGGTCGATGCGGAGGGTCGTCGGGTCATCGATGAGACCCGCTACGGTGCCGCGGTCGGCCACGCACTGATCACCGAACACGGCGGCAAGGGTTGGCTGCTCGCCGACGACGGACTCATGCGCACCGCGATCTCACAGATTCGGACGCAGTCGGCCTGGTTCCAGCGCGGACAATTCGAGGCCATGCGGCGGAATGCTGTGCGCGGCGCAACTTTGGATGTCGTTGCGGCGAAGGCCGGTATCAATGCCGACGGGTTGCGCGCCACCGTCGCCGAGCACAATGCCGCGATCGCGAACGGTTCGCCCGATCCGGTCGGCAAGCCCGCCGAATTCACCAAAACGGTGGGGGCCGGGCCGTTCTGGTTGTTGGATGTGGGAATCAAACCGAGCGTTGTCAATCCGTGCCCGATGCTCACCCTCGGCGGAGTCGTCGTCGACGAGGACACCGGAGCGGTGAAATCCACTGCCGGAACCGATATTTCCGGCCTTTACGCGGCCGGGCGGACGGCCGTCGGTATCTGCTCGGACTCCTATGTCAGTGGATTGTCCCTGGCCGACTGCATTTTCTCCGGTCGGCGTGCGGGCAGATTCGCGGCAGGCGCCGAAGTGCTTTCGCGGGCAGCGGTGCCCGAAGCGACAACAGTGGAAGGAAACTAGCGTGCTGTCCGACGCGGTACGAATCGAATTGGCCGATGAACTCGAGGCCGCCGAGCGCGATCGGGTCGGCATCGACCCGCTGATCGCCAGGCATCCGGATATCGATGTCGTCGACGCCTACGAGATCCAGCTGATCAATATCCGGCGCAAACTCGATAACGGCGCGAAGGTGGTCGGGCACAAGGTCGGACTGTCATCGCTGGCCATGCAGCAGATGATGGGTGTGGATGAACCCGATTACGGTCATCTGCTCGCGGATATGGAGGTCTTCGAGGATGTTCCGGTCGAGACTTCGCGCTATCTGATTCCGCGAGTCGAGGTCGAGGTCGGTTTTATCCTCGGCGCGGATCTGCCCGGCGAAGATTGCACCGAGGCCGATGTGCTCGCCGCGACGGTCGCCTATGCGCCGTCCATCGAGCTGATCGATTCGCGGATCAAGGATTGGAAGATCGGGCTGGCCGACACCATTTCCGATAACGCATCCTCGGCCGGTTTCGTGCTGGGTGCGGCGCGAGTCGCGCCGAAAGACCTGGATATCAGGGCCATTGACGCCGTGCTCACCCGAAATGGTGAGGTGGTCGCGCAGGGCCGCAGCGATGCGGTGCTCGGCGATCCGGTGATCGCGGTGGCCTGGTTGGCGCGCAAGGTCGCCAGTTTCGGGGTGCGGTTGCAGGCGGGCGACATTGTGCTGCCCGGTTCCTGCACCCGTGCCATCGATGCCCGCGCGGGTGATTCGTTCCACGCCGAGTTCGTCGGACTCGGTTCTGTCCGTTTGCAATTCAAATAGGAGGCTTGCCGTGTCCGAAACGGGGACCGTCACCGCCGCGATCGTCGGATCCGGCAATATCAGCACCGATCTGCTGTACAAACTGCTGCGCTCCACCACCGTGGAACCGAAGTGGATGATCGGAATCGACCCGGAGAGCGAGGGTTTGAAGCGCGCCCGCGGGCTCGGGCTGGAAACCTCGCACGAGGGCGTGGACTGGTTGCTCGCGCAGTCGGAACTGCCGGATCTGGTATTCGAGGCGACCTCGGCATATGTGCATCGGGCGGCCGCGCCGAAGTACGCCGAGGCCGGAATTCGCGCAGTCGATCTCACACCCGCCGCGGTCGGGCCCGCCGTGGTGCCGCCGGTGAATCTGGTCGGGGCGAATCTCGATGCGCCGAACGTCAATATGATCACCTGCGGTGGTCAGGCCACCATTCCGATCGTCGCTGCGGTTTCGCGCGTGGTGCCGGTGGCCTACGCCGAAATCGTCGCGTCGGTATCGTCGGTGTCCGCCGGACCGGGCACCCGCGCCAATATCGATGAATTCACCAAGACCACCTCGCGTGGTGTGGAGACCATCGGTGGTGCGCAGCGCGGTAAGGCCATCATCATTCTGAACCCGGCCGAACCGCCGATGATCATGCGCGACACCATCTTCTGCGCCATTCCCGAGGGTGCCGATACCGATGCGATCGCGGATTCCGTCCATCGGATGGTCGCCGATATCCAGAAGTACGTGCCCGGCTACCGGTTGCTGAACGACCCGCAATTCGACCCGCCGTCAGTGGTTTCCGGTGGAATGGCGAAGGTATCGGTCTTCGTCGAGGTCGAGGGTGCGGGCGATTTCCTGCCGCCGTACGCGGGCAACCTCGACATCATGACCGCAGCCGCCACCCAGGTCGGCGAGGTCATGGCACAGCAGATTCTGTCGGCCCGGGTGTAAAGGAGCTCAACCATGGCATATTCCGCAGAACTCGACATCCGCGTCACCGATACGTCGCTGCGTGACGGTTCGCATCACAAGCGCCACCAGTTCACCGCCGACGATGTGCGCAATATCGTGACCGCGCTCGATGGCGCCGGTGTGCCGGTCATCGAGGTGACACACGGCGACGGCCTGGGCGGCTCGTCGTTCAACTACGGCTTCTCGCACACTCCCGAGCAGGAACTGGTCAAGATTGCCGCGGAAACGGCGAAGCAAGCCAAGATCGCGGTGCTCATGCTGCCTGGCGTGGGCGTCAAGGAGGACATCAAGATCTCGCAGGACAACGGTGCGTCGATCTGCCGCATCGCCACGCACTGCACCGAGGCGGACGTATCGATCCAGCACTTCGGGCTCGCACGCGAGCTGGGTCTGGAAACCGTCGGCTTCCTGATGATGTCGCATACCCAGCCGCCGGAGGCGCTGGCCAAGCAGGCGCGCATCATGGCCGATGCCGGATGCCAGTGCGTCTACGTGGTGGACTCCGCGGGTGCGCTTGTGCTCGAACAGGTTTCGGACCGGGTGGCGGCGCTGGTCGCGGAACTCGGTGAGGACGCCCAGGTCGGCTTCCACGGGCACGAGAACCTGGATCTGGCGGTCGCCAACTCGATCTATGCGGTTCGTGCCGGTGCGAAGCAAATCGACGGCAGCGCAAGGCGATTCGGTGCAGGTGCCGGTAATACGCCGGTCGAGGCGTTCGTCGGTGTCTGCGACAAGCTCGGTGTCAAGACCGGTATCGATTTCTTCGCGATCGCCGATGCTGCCGAGGATGTGGTGCGGCCTGTCATGCCGCAGGAATGTCTGCTGGACCGCCAGTCTCTGATGATGGGCTATGCGGGTGTGTACTCCAGCTTCCTGAAGCATGCCGAGCGTCAGGCCGAGCGTTATGGGGTTTCGGCGGCTGAAATGCTGGTGCGTGCGGGCAAGCGCAAACTCGTTGGCGGCCAAGAGGATCAGCTGATCGATATCGCGCTCGAACTTCAGCGTGAGGCGTCTGTGTCCGCCTGATAGTTCTCCGCGAAGGCCGTGACCGGTTCGGTCGCGGCCTTTCGCGTTTACGGGCAGCGGCTCGACCCGTTCGATCTGGTCCGTCGCTGTGACGGCGCGATCGGACGTTGGGTGTATTCGGCAACAGGCTCTATCGGTTCTGCGAGGACCCACTGGATATGCGGCAGGTGAACATTCGAATTCGGGGGTCGCGGATGGGTAGGGGAATCGGCGATCATGATTCGTGATCTGTCCGCATTGCAATGCCAACCTGTTGCGCAAGGAGCGCGGCGGTCGGCGCTGTTCGACGTGTAAGCGGGCATTCGCGCTCGAACCGAAGGAAAGTCCGCTCGGGCTGCACGATATCCGGATCCGCAAGCTCGCCGAGCGGCTTCCTCGCAGAGGAATTGCCGGACAGCGCCTCCTGCACATCGCTCCCATAATGCACTCGGTGTCAGCTGCGATTCGATCAGCACCAGTCCGCTGGCCGCACACCACCATCAGCACCTCGTCCCGTCGTCGCATGCCTGGTGCGTCCCTCGCATATCCAGCTGCGCAGTGCCTGTTGCCGATTGTGGCGGATTTCGGCCTGACACAAGTCGTGCCGCTATTTCAACGGCCGCCCCGCAATCATGCTCAGCCGGAAGTGATTTGATCGCCCGAGTGTGGCGATGATGTGACGGAATGACGGCCCGGCGGCGCATTCGGCAACCGCCTCTGCAACCTGTGCGTGCTGGCCATGCGTGTGCGACAGCCGATTCGGGGTTCGAGGTGCCGATTTAATTCGGTTGCGATCGTGTGGGGGCGTGCCTACCTTGAGTACATCGCAGTTCAGGGGAAGGACCCGGTAATGACCACCAAGGCGAAATTCGAGGAGCGCACGCGCTCGTTCGATGCTGCCCTGGAAAGTGCTCTGTTCCAGAGTATTCGGTCCGATACAGCGTGCGGCCCATGACATGGATCTCTAGTGTCACAGGGTCGCACCGGGCGAATGCCGGGGAGCGGCCCTTCTTCATTTCCGGCGCAGTTGCTCTGCTGGAATGGGCAACCTGACTTTCATTCAGGGACCACGTCGGTTCGATTCCGATCTGCGTCACACCCGTTTAGCTCAATGGTTGAGAGCGCCTTTCTGATACGGAGGAGATGGGAGTTCAATTCTCTCAACGGGTATCCCTGGCCTCGTGCTCTGTTGGTTGAGCACTCTGATTGTCGATCAGAACGACGCGGGTTCGATTCCCGTCGAGGTCGCGATGCGCCTGTAGCTCAGCTGGTAGAGCTGCGGACTCTTAATCCGAAGGTCGTAGGTTCGATCCCTACCGGGCGCACGACCAGGAAAGTCAACCAGACGGGCGTCTGGGATCGCTTGCTAAGCGAATCGAGGCCCAACGGCCTTGGGGATCGTGCCCTCGTCTTTCCGCCACCCTCACCTCGGAAAGTCATGCGGACCGGCGTCCGTCACCGTCTTGAAAACGGCTGGTCCCATGCGAATGGGATGGGGATCGACACCTCGGCTTTCCATCACCTGTTCGGCGCGCGCATACCGTCCAGCGTGACATCCAACATGTGATCGGCGGCCTCGGGCACCGTTTCGCAGGCGACCCCGATCCCGTGGCCGAATCTGAGCAGATCGCGCGGCTCGATATCGCGACGGATATCGCCCGAATCCTGTGCCGCCTGCAGCAGCGCGGCCGCCGCGTCGGAGATCATCGATCGACATAGGGTGAAGGTTGGTGAACCCTTGTCCATACCGGCCTTCATGGTGGTCGCCAGGCTGCGGTTGGCCATCACCCAGTATACCTGTTCGCGCAGCCACGTTTCGAAAGCCGCGGCGGCAGAATGGGTTTCGAGCAGATCGTGGGCACGGGCGCTCAATTGCTCGATGCTGGAACGGTATACGGCTTCGATCAGCACCTCGCGGCTCGGAAAGTGCCGGTAGAGCGTGCCGATACCGACACCGGCGCGGCGGGCGATCTCTTCCAGCGGGGTGTCCGGGCCTTGTTCGGCGAATGCCTGCTGAGCGGATGTCACGATCCGCTCATAGTTGCGCCGTGCGTCCGCGCGCATCGGCCGTCCTGTCGACGGTGCTGCCATATTCCCTCCACTGGAAAACGGAAGGACCCTCCAGATAGGCTTGCGTAAGTGGAGGAACCCTCCATATGATAGCTCTATCGGAAGCGGAGGCTCCCTCCGTTTGAGTCCCATTCGATGGAGCGTTCTTTGTCCACCACCATGTCCGCGGACACCCGTGTGCCCGCAATCTCCAGCGCCGGTCGGCTGCGACCCGGCATTGTGCTGGTCACGCTGCTGACCTGCCAATTGATGATCATCCTCGACATCACGGTGATGAATGTGGCGCTGCCGCGCATCCGCACCGACCTGCACTTCAGCGCGACCAACCTGTCCTGGGTGATGAACGCCTACACCCTGGTCTTCGGCGGTCTGCTGCTGCTCGGCGGCCGCGCGGGCGATCTGTTCGGCCGCCGCAACCTGTTCATCGCCGGCACTGCCCTGTTCACGCTGGCCTCGCTGGCTGGCGGGCTGGCACCGTCGGCCACCTGGCTGCTCATCGCCCGTGTTGTGCAGGGCATCGGCGGGGCGATGGCCGGTCCAAGCACCCTCGCGCTGCTGACCACCACATTCAGTGAACCCAAGGCCCGGATGCGCGTGCTCGCGCTGTTCTCCGGCATGTCCAGTGCGGGTTTCGCGATCGGTCTCATCGTCGGCGGCCTGCTGACGGAATGGCTGAGCTGGCGCTCGGCGCTGTTCATCAATGTGCCTTTCGGCCTGGCTGTCGTAGTGCTCGCCCTGCGCTACTTGCCGGACGCTGGGTCGGATTTGCGGCGTTCGCGGGTCTCTCCGTGGTTACGCTCCGCTGCCGCCTCCGCGCCCGACGCTCGCGCCGCCGGGGGGCAACCCGCCCGCCTCGACCTGCCCGGCGCGGTCACCTCGACGGGCGGTGTGGCCGCGTTGGTCTACGGCTTCATCAGCGCCGCATCACACGGCTGGAGCGATGCGGGCACCGATATCTGGCTGGCTGTCGGCGCGGCACTGATCGCCGCGTTCCTGACCATCGAGGCGCGCACGGCCCAGCCCCTGCTGCCGCTGCGGCTGTTCGTCGATCGCAATCGCGCCGCGGCCTACGCCAATATGTTCCTCGGTCCGATGGCCGGTATGTCGATGTTCTTCTTCCTCACCCAGTATCTCCAGGAAGTGCGCGGATTGAGTGCGCTGGCAACAGGTTTCGCATTTATGCCGACCGCGCTGATGATGTTCACCATGATCCGGCTGATCCCGCGGCTGCTGCCGCGCTTCGGTCCGAAACCGGTGACGGTAATCGGCACGCTGCTGATGGCGGCCGGATTGGTCCTGCTGACCCGGCTGACGGTCGACACCGCATACTTCCCGATGCTGTTCATCGCAATGATTCTGATAGGAAGCGGTATCGGCCTCGCCTTTTCGCCGCTCAATGTGATCATCATGTCGAGCGTTGCACCGACCGAGGCCGGTGCCGCGGGCGGCGCGCTGCAGACGCTGCAGCAGACCGGTGCCTCCCTCGGCCTCGCCATTCTGGTCACCATCTTCGGCACCGCCGCCCGTGATGCCGGAGGTTCGGCACACCACGCACTGGTCAGCGGCATTACCACCGCCTTCGCCGGTGCCGTGGTCATCGCCGCCCTCACCTTCGTGGTCGCTCTAACCTTCCGTAGCACTCGCGCCGCGGAATGAAATATGGCCCCACCCGGTCGATTCCGGGCGGGGCCATATTTTCTACAACCAGGTGTCCAGCGTAGTCGTGGTGAGGAAATGCTCCAGGTCGTGCCGCCAGGGAGCCGGGACGGTCTTATCCGGTTCGATGGCGGTGTACTGGCCGCGATAGAACAACAGCGGCCTGCCGGAGGTGGTCGACTCCGACAGGGCCAGCACTCGGCCGATCACGATGTAGTGATCGCCGCCGTCGACGACGCTGTCCACCTTGCACTGGATGGTGGCCAAGGCGTCGTCCAGGAGCGGGAGCTCCAGGTCCGAAGTGTGCCAGTTGGTTTCGGCGAACTTATCGGGTTCGCGGGAACCGAAGCGGGCACACAGTTGCTGCTGTTCCTCGGCAAGGACGTTCACACAGAAGCCGCCGGATTGTTCGATGGCCGCCCAGGACCGGGAGGTCTTGGTCGGGCAGAACAGCACCAGGGGCGGGTCCAGGGACAGGGCGGCGAAGGATTGGCAGGCGAACCCGATCGGGGCGCTGTCGGTATCGAAGGTGGTTATCACCGTGATGCCGGTGCAGAACTGCCCCAATACATTTCGGAACTGCCGCCCGTCGATCGCGGGATATTCGTCGGTCGTCATCGTCGCTGCCGCTCGCTCACGGCTGCCGCTGTCCAACCGTGAAGTCGTGACCCCACAGGCTGACCGCGGTGGATTCCCGTGCGATCCAGTCGGCGTCGTCGACTTCCAAACCTTCACAACCGAATTCGACGTCGAATCCGCCCGGTGTCTTCATATAGAAGGACAGCATCTTGTCGTTGACGTGCCGACCCAGCGTCGCCGACATCTTCACCTTCTTGCGCAGTGCGCGATCCAGGCAGAGCCCGACGTCGTCGGAGCCCTCCACCTCGAGCATCAGGTGCACGATGCCGCTCGGGGTGGGCATGGGCAGGAAGGCCAGTGAATGGTGGCGCGGGTTGCAGCCGAAGAAGCGTAACCAGGCCGGTTCACCGTCGGCGGGCCGCCCGACCATCTGCGGTGGCAGCCGCATCGAATCGCGCAGCCGGAAGCCGAGCACATCGCGGTAGAAGGTCAGCGCCGCCGCATCGTCGGAGGTACTGAGCACCACATGGCCGAGTCCCTGTTCGCCCGTGACGAATCGGTGTCCGTATGGGCTGACCACGCGCCGATGTTCCAGTGCCGCACCGTGAAACGCCTCGAGGGTATTGCCCGAGGGATCCTCGAACGAGATCAACTCGTAGACCCGGCGATCGGCCTTCTCCTGTGCGGTGCCCTCCTTGAACGGCACTCCGGCGGCGTCCAGTCGGTCCCGAATATCTTGCAGCTCAGCGGCATTGGCCGTCTCCCAGCCGGAGACCTGTAGCTGATCCTTCTCGCCCGGCGAGATGACGAGCCGAGCCGGGAAGTCGTCCATGCGCAGATACAGGGCCTCGGGGTTGCTGCCCTTGCCCTCGATCATGCCGAGCACCTTGAGCCCGTATTCACGCCAGGCGGCCATATCGGTGGCCTCGATGCGCAGATACGCCAGTGATCGAATGCCCATCACTTCTCCTTCACACCGGCAAGGAAATCCGTTGCCAGCCGGTTGAATTCGTCGAATTTCTCCAGCTGGGCCCAGTGCCCGCAACCGCCGAAGACGTGCAGCTGCACCCGTGGAATCATCTTCGTCGCGACCAGTGCGCCGTCGAGTGGATTCACCCGATCTTCCCGGCCCCAGATGAGCAGCACCGGCTGGCGCAGCTTATAGGCGTCGCGCCAGATCATGCCCTGCTCGAAATCGGCTCCGGCGAAGGACTTTCCCATCGCCCTGGTCGCGGCCAGCGCCTCGGGCGTGCTCGCCGAGGCGAAGCGCTCATCGATCAGTTCGTCGGTGATCAGCGACTGATCGAAGACCATGATCCGCAAGAATGCCTCCAGGTTCGCCCTGGTCGGCTCATAATTGAACTTCGCGAGGTTCTTCACACCCTCGGTCGGATCCGGTGCGAACAGGTTGACACTCAACCCACCCGGACCCATCAGTACCAGCTTGCCTGCCCGACCCGGATAGTCCAGCGCGAAGCGCACCGCGGTACCGCCGCCGAGCGAATTGCCCAGCAGGTGCACGCGTCCGGTGATCTCCAGCGCATCCAGCAGATCCTTCAGCGCGGAGGCGCTGTGCACGAAATACTGCGGATGCTCGGTGGGCTTATCCGAGAGCCCGAAGCCCGGCTGATCCACGGCGAGCACATGGAACTCGCGTGCCAGCACCGGGATATTGCGGGCGAAGTTGGACCACGAGGAGGCGCCGGGCCCGCCGCCGTGCAGCAGCACGATCGTCGGGCCGTTGCCCACTCCAGCCTCGTGATAGTGCAGGCGCAGATCGGGCCGCACCTGCGCGTATCGCGAGGTCGATTCGTAGGTGAGTTCGGTCGTCGCAGTCACAGCTGCGCCTCGCCGGCGCTCGGTTCCGCTGCGACTGCTAGTGCTGTGTTCATGGTGCCCTCGCTGCGCTCGGCCACGACTAGACCATGCCGTCGGTAACCGGAAGCCCGAATTCGTGCGTGCCGTACATGACATAGGCGCGCTCGGGATCGTTGGCCGCGTGTACCCGCCCGGCGTGCGCGTCACGCCAGAAGCGTTGCAGCGGAGTGCCGTTCGCGAGTGCGGTGGCGCCGGAGGCCTCGAAGAGCTTATCGATCGAAGCGATCGCCCGGCCGGTCGCGCGCACCTGGTCCCGGCGGGCCCGCACACGCAGATCGAATGGAATCTCCTTGCCCGCCGCCAGCAGTGCGTATTCGTCGGCGACATTGCCCGACAGCTGACGCCAAGCCGCATCGATATCGCTGGATGCCTCGGCGACGCGCACCTTGGTGAACGGATCGTCCTTGGCCTTCTCGCCGGCGTAGGCCGCGCGCACCCGCTTACCCTGATGCTCGACATGAGCGGCGTACGCGCCGTAGGCCATGCCGACGATCGGTGTGGAGATTGTCGTGGGATGGATTGTGCCCCAAGGCATCTTGTACACCGGGTCGGTGTTCTGTTCCAGGCCGGGGGATTTCAGCTCGCTCATCGCCCGGAAACTCAGGAACCGATGCTTCGGCACGAAAACATCCTCCACCACAACGGTATTGGATCCGGTGCCGCGCAGGCCGACCACATTCCACACATCATCGATGCGGTAGTCGGTGCGCGGGATCAGGAAGCTGCCGAAGTCGACCGGCTTACCGTCCTTGATCACCGGACCGCCGAGCACCGCCCAGGTAGCGTGATCCGAGCCCGAGGACCAGGCCCACGCGCCCTTGACGAGATAGCCGCCGTCGACGACCGTGCCCGCGCCCATCGGAGCGTACGACGAGGAGATCCGGACCTCGTTGTCCTCGCCCCACACATCCTCCTGCGCCTGCTGGTCGAACAATGCGAGGTGCCAGTTGTGCACGCCGACGATGCCCGCCACCCAGCCGGTGGAGCCGCACGCGCTGGCGAGCTTGCGAACCGTGTCGTAGAACACGACTGGGTCGGCCGCGTGGCCACCCCACTGCTTGGGCTGCAGCAGGCGGAAGAAGCCGGTCTCCTGCAGTGCCTTCATCGATTCGTCGGGGATGCGCCGCAGGTCCTCGGCCTCCTGCGCGCGCTCGCGCAGCGTCGGCAACAGTGCTTCGACCCGTTCGGTCACTTCTTGCGTCATCGCGGGACCTGCTCCTGCCTGGTCGGATTGGTAACCGGTACTCATTTGCCTCTGAGACTAGAACAGGTTCTTATTTCTGTCGAGAACGGGTGACCATAAGGGGCATTCGTCACCGATTCGCAGGTGGTCGACGGAATCGCTGGCGTGGAACGCGACATTTTTGTAACGTGTTCTAGTACAGAAGGAGGAGGAATCGCGATGGCAGTTACCCCACAGGGGAGCGGTGCGAAGGGAAGGGGGATGGCAGGAGGCGCAGCCGACGGGGTGGGTAAGCACCGCGAGCTCGATGTCGGCTCCGCGCCCACCCGATATGCGCGGGGATGGCATTGCCTCGGATTGGCGAAGTCGTTCCGCGACGGCAAGCCGCATGCGGTCGAGGTGTTCGGAACCAAGCTCGTCGTCTGGGTCGACAGCAATGACGAACTCCGGGTGCTGGACGCCTACTGCAGGCATATGGGTGGCGACCTGACCATGGGTGAGGTCAAGGACGGCGATATCGCCTGCCCGTTCCACGACTGGCGCTGGTCCGGTACCAGTGGCAAATGCACCGCGATTCCCTATGCGCGGCGCGTGCCGCCGCTGGCACGGACCCGCAAATGGACCACGCTCGAGCGCAACGGCCAGTTGTTCGTCTGGCACGACGTCGAGGGCAGCCAGCCGCCGCCGGAGGTGACCATTCCGCACATCGTCGGCCCGTACACCGACGCGGACGGCAACCCGAGCGAACAGCTCGACAGCGGGTGGACCGAATGGACCTGGAACTCCCTGCTGATCGAGGGCGCGAACTGCCGCGAGATCATCGACAACGTGGTGGATATGGCTCACTTCTTCTATATCCACTTCGCCTTCCCGACGTACTTCAAGAATGTCTTCGAGGGGCATATCGCCACCCAGTTCCTGGAGACCAAGGGTCGTCCCGATATCGGCATGGCCTCCAAGTACGGCGGCGACACCCTGCTGAAGTCGGAGGCGTCGTATTTCGGGCCCTCTTACATGATCAACCCGCTGGTCAATATCTACAGCGGATACGAGGTGAAGAGCGTCCTGATCAACTGCCACTACCCGGTGACGCAGGATTCGTTCGTGCTGCAGTGGGGTGTCTCGCTGGAGAAGCCGAAGGGCGTCGACGGTGAGGTGGCCGATAAGTTGGCCGCGAAGATGACCGAAGGCATCAGCGTCGGATTCCTGCAGGATGTCGAGATCTGGAAGCACAAGTCCAAGGTCGACAATCCGCTGCTGTGCGAGGAGGACGGTCCGGTCTACCAGCTGCGTCGCTGGTACGACCAGTTCTATGTGGATCTGGCCGATGTGACCGACAAGATGACCCAGCGCTTCGAATTCGAGGTGGATACCACCAAGGCGAATGAGGCGTGGGAGGCGGAGGTCGCCGAGAATCTGCGGCGCAAGCGGGAAACGGAAGCGGAAGCAGGAGTCTGATGGCGCCAACCTGGGCGAAAGCACCCGACTTCGCCGACCAACCGGCGCGGCGGGCCGAAGTGCAGGCCCAGACCGTCGTCGACAAACAGCGCTATCTGGAGGAGGGACTGACACCGCTGCGGTGTCAGTCCTGCCAGAGCGAGGTGCTGGTGCGCAAGAGTTCCTCGCACCAGACCTCGGTGCAGTGGACCGAGAATCCGGCCGCGCGCTGCCCGGTTTTCGCCCGACTGAGCGCGGAGGGTCACGGGCCGGGGCGTCCGGAAACCTGTGCGCAACTGGAGAAGACGATCAAATGGGCCGTCGACGAGGGTGTGTTGGAAGTCCGCGAGTAGCCGGGTGTGCCGCTCGCCGAATCAGTCGAGTCGGAAATCCGCGAAGTCGAATCCCGGCGCGACTATGCAGCTGACCAGCACGTACTCATTACCTGCCGGCCGCGCGGCCTGACTGACCCCGCCCGGCACCACGGCCTGCAATACCTGCCCGTGCTCGACATCGGGCCCGAGGACAAGCTCCTCGCCCCCGATGTCGAGCACCAGCGGCCCACCCCGATGCCACAACCACAGCTCATCCGAGCGCACCGTATGCGGTGCTGACCGCTCACCGGGCATCAGCAAAAAGTAGATCCCGGTCGCACTCGCCCGCTGCCCCGGATACCCCTGCGGCGTGAATTCCACCGCACTACGCCAGGTTTGCCGATACCATCCACCCTCCGGATGCGGTTCCAGATCGAGTGCGACGGCAAGCGGCGGTCGTTTATCGGTCATTCCCCGACTATGCCCGATCGGCCTACTCCCGGGACCCGGTCACTAGATGCGGCGAGGGCGCGATAATCGATGGTTTCGTCGATCGGGACGGCATTCGTATGTGCTCGACGGTCTACTGCCTGGTCGGCAGCAGACCGCACGGAGTAGCAGAACTCCAAACTCGACGCAGACAGCCGGTCGCTGGGTCAGAAGAGGGTGGGTTCGCCGAAGCCGGGGGTGCGTTCGATTTCCAGGAGGCGTTGTTTGGTCGTGATGCCGCCAGGGGCGGAGAAGCCGGTGAGGGTGTGGTCGGCGGCCAAGACTCGGTGGCAGGGGATGATCAGGGGGATCGGGTTGCGCCCGAGGGCCTGTCCGACGGCTTGGGCCGCACCCGGTGCGCCGATGCGGTCGGCGACCTGGCCGTAGCTGAGGGTGTGGCCCGGATCGATGGCGCGGGTCACTTCGTAGACGGCACGGTGGAATTCCGGAATTCCATTGGTGCTCACCGGAATCCAGCGCAGATTGTCGAGTTCGCCAGCGAGGTGGGCCTGGATGCGGACGATGGCATCGGCTATCGGGCCGGTTGGTTCGACCTCCGGAATTTCCTCGGAGTCCGGAATTCGGCTGCTGCGACGCATGATCCGGGTCCGCGTCGTGGCAGGGCTCGCCTCCGGCAGTCCGAATCGGAATACGGAGTCCTCGGTCCAGGCGATCGCGCAGGTGCCGATCGCGGTTTCGAACAGCGCCGACCCGGTGACCGGGCGAGCGGAAGCACTCATACGGTCAGTGTGCACTTCGGGTCCGACATCCTCGAGCAGTCAAGTCCAGTTCTCAAAAACTGGCCTGGACGCCACCGATGGTCGGCTTCACTGCTCCGCAACTCGCGTTCGAGATCCGGCGCTGCGGATGCGCGAGGGCCGAAGCATCCGGATCCGGCACATCATTGCGTCCGTAGATCGCCGCGAGATCCGCGTATTGGCGCTGGTTTTCGTAGTAAGACGGCGACCGGTCGGTCAGTGGTCCCGGCGCGTGGAACCGTTCGAGGCGGAAGGCCTCGCTCGGGCGTCGCGGTGCGAACCGATGGATGAGATAGCCGAAGGCGGCGACGACGAGCAGGGCGGCGAGGGCGGTCATAGAAGTCAGCGTGCGCGCACTGGCCTTGCCATTAAATATCCACTTGGCTAATACTGGACTTTATGTCGACGAGAGTTATCGGTGCCGCCAGCATTGCCCGCGATCTGGGCAGTTGGCGCAGTGCGGATGAGAACGGCGAACCGGGGGAGCGCCGGTCGACGCGTCCGGCCTATCTGGCTCTCGCCGAAGGTATCCGCCTGCTCATCCACGACGGCCGCGCACCGCTCGGCGTCGCATTGCCCAGCGAGCGCGACCTCGCCGCGACCCTCGGCGTCAGTCGCACGACCATTACCTCCACCTACAGCCTGCTGCGCGAACATGGCTATCTGATCAGCCGCCAGGGCTCACGCAGCACCGTCGCCCTCCCACGCGACGTGCAGCACGACGGCACCAAACCGGCCCGCAGCATTCTCGCGATGATGGCGCAACCGGAACTGCCGACCATCGATATGACCTATGCCGCCATGGCTGCGCCGCTCGAGATGCAAGAGGCGTACTCCGTTGCACTGCAAGGCCTTCCGGCCTACCTCGGCACGCACGGCATGGATCCGGTCGGTGTGCTCGCGCTGCGCGAGGCACTGGCCCGCCGCTACACCGAGCGCGGCCTGCCCACCGAACCCGACCAGATCCTGGTCACCCTGGGTGCCCAGCACGGCCTGCGCCTGCTGCTCAATGTGCTCACCGCGCCCGCGGCCCGCGTGCTCATCGACCACCCGACCTACCCGAATGCCATCGAGGCGATCCGCGATGTCGGCGCCCGCCCGGTGCCGGTGCCGCTGCGTCCCGAAACCCCGGAGTCCGGCTGGGATCTCGACGGAATCCGCAGTGCCGCACGGCAAACCGCGGCCACCCTGGCCTACCTGGTGCCGGACTTCAACAACCCGACCGGCCTGCTGCTCGACGCCGACGGCCGCTCCGAACTGACCGCCATCGCCCGCGAAACCCGGATGACCGTGGTGATCGACGAGTCGATGGTGGACCTGAGTCTGACTGACCGGACCGCGCCCCCGCCGGTCGCGGCCTTTGCCAAGGGCAGCGAGATCATCACCATCGGCTCGGCCTCGAAATCCTTCTGGGGTGGTCTGCGCGTCGGCTGGATACGCACAAACCAAACACTGATCACGAAGCTGCTCGGCATCCGCTCCACCGTTGACCTCGGCACGCCCGTCATGGATCAGTTGGCCACCATCCACCTGCTGGAGAATGCCGGCACCATCCTCACTCGCCGTCGCGACCAACTGCGCGCCCAGCGTGCGGCCCTGCTCGCCACGCTCGGCGAAGAGCTCCCGGACTGGCGCACGATTGTCGGCGACGGCGGCATGTCGGTCTGGGCGCAGCTACCGGCTCCGGTCTCGACGGCACTGGCCGCAACCGCCCCCAACCACGGTGTATTGCTCGCCGCCGGACCGAGATTCGGTGTCCAGGGTGCCTTCGAACGCTTCATCCGACTGCCCTTCACCCACCCCGAGCCGGAACTGCGCCTGGCGGTGAAGTCCATCGCCGCCGCCTACGAAGCCCTCACTCCCCGCGCCGCCGACCCCCTCCAGCCCCTCACCTGTTACTGATAACCGCTCGCATAGCGAATGGCTATCTCGCGCAAGGTATACGGTAGGCGAGGTAGTGACCGGGAGCCGAGCGGTGATGTGGGGCATGATCGACGGTATGGGACCTGATGCGGGACCGAGTGTTCCTGAGAATGTTGATGACTTCCGTGTGCTTGCGCGTGCACGGTTGGGCGAGTTCCCGCATACCGAGGTAGCCGATGCGCCGGGTATTCGTCGGGCGGCGGTGTTGTTGTGCGTGGTGGCCGTGGACGGTCCGACGTCGGTGCTGGTCATCAAACGCGCGTATCGCGGGCGCAATGCCGGGCAATGGGCGCTCCCGGGTGGTCGGGTCGACGACGGGGAAACCGTTGAGCAGGCGGCGCTACGCGAGTTGCACGAGGAACTCGGACTGTCCGCAAGCTCGGCCGATCTACTCGGCAGGCTCGACGACTTCCCCGCAGCATCGGGCTTCGTCATCACTCCGATCGTGGCGGCTCTCACCGACGCATCCGGACTGCGGCCCAGTCCGGACGAGGTCCACTCGGTTCATCAAGTGCATCTCGCCCGGCTCGCCGCCGACGATGTCCCACATTGGGTCCATCCCAAAGATGCTGTGCGACAAAAGGATCTGCGCGTCGATGCTCCTTCGGTCGCCTACGACGGCCCTGGTCTGCTACAGATGCGCCTCGCCGAAAACATGACCATCCACGCACCGACCGGTGCGATGCTCTGGCAGTTCCGCGAAGTCGTACTACTCGGCCGGGCTGCCGACGCCGCCCGCATCGCACACTTCGCCCAGCCCGAGTGGACCCGCAACTAGCGTAGACGCTCCGCCCCTCCTGCCCCGGGCGTGCACGTATCTCGCGGTGCGCACGAATTCCCGTGGCGCGCACGAATTCCCGTGGCGCGCACGAATTCGCTGGCGAAAATATGCGCGGCGCGTGAATCAGTGCGCGGGAGCAGTTGGAGTGCGCCGCGGAGGGCGCTGGCGACGAGGTGTCAGTCCGCCCAGATGGATTCGATCGGCGTCGCCTCGCTTGGCGGCGGGGTGGGCGTACTTGCGGGGGTGCGGGAGAAGCGGGGAGCCGGCGCATGCTGGACGACACCGTCGATCTCGATCAACCCGGTGCGCGCGACAATGTGCGGATTCTGTTCTGCCTCAGTGAAGGTCAACACCGGTGTCGTGCACGCATCGGTGCCGTCGAAGATCGCGGCCCACTCGTCCCGGGTCTTGGTCTTGAACTTCTCCGTGAACAGCTTCTTCAGCTGATCCTGACCATTCGGATCGAGCTGCGCCGGAAGACCTTCGGGATCGATTTCCAAGCCCTGCAACAGTTCCGCGTAGAACTGTGGCTCGATCGCCCCGACCGCCATGTACTTTTCGTCCGAGGTTTCGTAGGTGTCGTAGAACGACATCCCGGTATCGAGCAGGTTGGTGCCACGCTCATCCGACCACAGGCCCACACCGCGCATACCCCAGATCATGTGCGAAAGGGCAAGTGCCCCATCGATCATCGCCGAATCGATGACCTGCCCCTTACCGGAACTCTGTCGCTCGATCAGGGCCGCGAGAATGCCGAATACCAGGAACATCGAGCCGCCACCGAAGTCGCCGACCATATTCAGCGGCGGCACCGGACGCTCGCCCTTGCGGCCGATGGCGTGCAGCACACCGGTCAGCGAAATGTAGTTGATGTCGTGTCCGGCGCGATCGGCCAGCGGGCCGTGCTGACCCCAGCCGGTCATCCGGCCGTAGACCAACCGCGGGTTGCGCGCGAGCACGGCATCCGGGCCGAGGCCCATGCGCTCGGTGACGCCGGGTCGGAAGCCCTCGAGCAGCACGTCGGCCTTCTCGGTGAGTGTGAGCACCTTCTCGATATCCGCCGGATCCTTCAGGTTCGCCTCGACGATGGTGCGCCCGCGCCACTGCGGGCGCTCCATGAAGCCGGGCAGCATATTGGGGCGCTGGACCCGCACCACATCGGCGCCGAGGTCGGCCAGCAGCAGCGCCGCATGCGGACCGGGGCCGATACCAGCCAGCTCGATGACCCTGATGCCCGCGAGCGGGCCCTGCTTGGCGGTGGTTGGTGTGCTCACGCCCTACCTCGGTTCGTCGTTGATCCAGCGCTCCCCGGGAGCGACCCGAGGCTGTATTGACAGTATGACAATAACGCCGAAGCTATACCCGAGACGGGTTCGCGAGCCCCAAGGTGGAGTTGAGTCGATAAGCCCCACCGCGGCCGTGGAATACCGCCATCAGCAGTGCGCCGACCAAAGCTGCGCCGATACCCGCGTAAGCATGTGCGGGCAGGTCAGCCCAGTATCCGATCACGGCCGCGAGCGCGAGTCCGAACGTGCCCGCCACCGCATTGCGCAGTGGATCGTTACCCCACACATTCGGAAATTGTTCGCCGATCATGCCTTTGACGAAATGCGGTACCGCATTCGCGCCGAACAGTCCGGCGAGTGCGGACAACAGAATTGTGTGCCACATGATGATCCTCTTTCGGTCAACGGTTGTAGACCGAAAGCTAGCATGGCAGTTGACTTGGGTCAACGTCCGTAGACTGAGCCCATGAACTCCCGCCCTCGCAGCCGCGCCGAGCAACGGCAGAGCACACAATCCCGGATCCTTGATGCGGCCAAGCGGCTGTTCGCGGAGGTCGGCTACGACCGGGCCACCATCCGTGCCATCGCCGCCGAGGCGCAGGCCGATCCCGGACTGGTGATGCGCTATTTCGGGTCGAAAGACAATCTCTTCGCCCAGGCCTCCGGTTTCGAACAGGAAGACCTGGTCACCGGCACGCCCGAAGAGGCGGCCGAGCAACTGCTAGCAGCGCTCGAAAACAAACTCGCCCAGCACCCCACCGACGCACTCGCCGCGATCCGTTCCATGTTCACCCATCCCGACGCCGCCGCCGAAGTACAGCTCGCCATGGTGTCCCGGCAGCGGCAAGCCGCCCAGCACCTCACCGACGACGACGCGGACCTGCGTGCCGGGCTGATCGGCGCGATCACCATCGGCACCGTCATCGGTCGACACCTACTCCAGCTGGACGGACTACGCGACGCTCCGCCCGAGCGCATCACCGCCCTGCTCCGCGAAGCCTTCCACGACATCGCCTGCGGCCCAACGGCAGCAACTCCCGAGCCGTGATCGAAACAACACTTGAACCCGACGTAACGTCAGGTTTTAGCGTGGGTGGTGCACGTCGACAGGAGGGCGCGTTGACCGAGCGGGTATGGCGGGTCGGAGAGTTGGCCCGGGAGACCGGCGTGACGGTGCGGACGCTGCACCATTACGACCGGCTCGCGCTATTGGTGCCGTCGTCGCGAACATCGGGCGGGCACCGGTGCTATACCCGGGACGATGTCCGGCGGCTGCATCGCATTGTGGCGTTGCGGGGCTTCGGGTTTCGGCTCGAGGACATCGCGGCCGTCCTCCGCGCAGAACCCGATCAGGACCCACGCGAGCTGGTAAGGCAGGAGTTGGCGTTGGTCGAGGACCGCATCACCCGGGCCACCGGACTGCGGGACCGCCTGCTCGATGTGCTCGACGGCCTCGACCACGCGGTCGAGCCATCGACGTCGCAATTCCTGCGATTGATCGAGGAGACCATCACGATGAACCAACCACTGACCCCGGAAGAGTTCGCCCGGCTGACGCGGCAGCGCGAAGAATATGCGCGGCAGTTGAGTTCGGAAGAGCTTGCGGCTTTGACGAAACGGCGGGAGGCGGCCTTCGCGGCGATGAGCCCGGCCGAACGCGAGCGATTGCAAGCCGCACGCGCACAGATGATTCCGCCGGGCACCGAGATCACCGGCCGAGCGATGCCTTCGAGCATCCCGGACGCGTGATTGCCGTCTTGGTCGTGGTCGCCGATGCCGCCGTGCCGAACTTGGTCCGGCGAGGTCGGTGACATGAGCTCTAGCTCAGGGCGTAATCCAAATCGCTCAGCAAATCCTCGACATCCTCGAGCCCCACCGAGATGCGGACGACGCCATCGGAGAGGCCGATGGTGGCGCGGCCTTCAGGGCCCATGGCGCGGTGGGTTGTGGTGGCGGGATGGGTGATGAGGGTTTTGGAGTCGCCGAGGTTATTGGAGATATCGACGATGCGCAGGCGGTTGAGCACCTCGAAGGCGCGCTTCTTGGCCTCGTCCTCGGATGCGTTCAGTTCGAAAGTGACCACGGTGCCGCCACCGCTCATCTGGCTGGTCGCCAGGTCGTGCTGCGGATGCGACTCGAGGTACGGGTAGCGCACCCACGAAACGGATTTGTTGCTCTCGAGGAAGCGCGCGATGCGCAGGGCGGATTCGGTCGAGTGACGCACGCGCAGCGGCATGGTCTCCAAACCCTTGAGCAGGGTCCATGCGTTGAACGGGCTCAACGCCGGACCGGTATGGCGCATAAGGGTTTTCACCGGACCGTCGATGTAGTCCTGGGCGCCGAGGATCGCACCACCGAGCACCCGGCCCTGACCATCTATGTGCTTGGTGCCCGAATACACCAGTACATCGGCACCGAGTTCGAAACCGCGCTGCAGCAGCGGCGTGGCAAAGACGTTGTCCAGCACCACTTTCGCGCCAGCGGCATGCGCGAGCTCGGTCACCCGGCGCACGTCGACCAGCGTCTGCATCGGATTGGCCGGTGTCTCGAAGAAGACGGCCTGGGTCGGCACCGAAAGCGCCTGCTCCCACTGATCCAGATCATCACCGTCGACGAAAACCGTCTCCACACCCCAGCGCGGCAGAATCTCGTTGCACACCACGAAGCACGAGCCGAACAGGCTGCGTGCGGCCACAAGTCGATCACCGGCGCCCAAAAGGGCACCGAGCGCGGTGAATACGGCGGACATACCGCTCGCGGTCGCGAAACATGCTTCGGCGCCGTCGATCAGACGCAGCCGCTCCTCGAACATGGCGACGGTCGGGTTGCCGTAGCGGGAGTAGACGAAATGCTCGATTTCGCCGGTGAATGCGGCCTCGGCCGCCTCGGCGCTCTCATAGACGAATCCGGAGGACAGATACAGCGCCTCGGCGGTTTCCTCGAATCCCGAGCGGCGCAGGCCACCTCGCACGCCGAGCGTCGCGGGACCGACACCTTCGGGCAGGGGCTTGTCGAACGCACCACCAGTGATCATGACTGCCGCCACGGCAGGCCGATGGCGCGCCAGCCGGCGCCGCCGCGATGTCCGAACTCGTCGATCGGGCCCTCGAAGCCCTCCAGCACATTGAACGACGGGGCGATACCGGCCCCGGTAGCGGCCACCGCCGCACCAATCGAACGCTGTCCGGAGCGACAGAGAAAGACGACGGGCGCCGCCGGATCGCGACCCTCCAGCGCGTTGGTCAGCTGCTCGACGAACTCACCGTTGCGGGCGCCGTTGCTGTCGACCCATTCGATCAGCACCGTCGGCCGGTCGATCGAACTCGTATCCGGCACACCGACGAAACGCCATTCGGCCTCGGTGCGCACGTCTACCAAGACGGCTTCGGGGTTGTCCTGCAATAACTCCCACGCCTGCTGTGGGGTGATGTCACCGGCATATGTCATGCGATCCTCCTGTGAATCCACGCTTGCCGCACCTGGGTTTCGGTGCGCGGCCAGGTCGTCACCCGGAGCACCCCACCGCGGAGGAGGGTTGCCGACCAGCCAGCCGGGGCTTGGCGCTGGTACTCATGACCTGAAAATGAGATTGCCTGGGCAGGTGCCGCCGTGTCAAACCCCAGTTCGCGCCGCGCATAAGTAATCAACCGCAGACGATCCAGCGGTCTTGGGAACGGGTCAGATTCCAGGTTGCCGGGGTCTCCCGGCCGTCGACCGCGATGGTCACCGTCGCCTTGGCCTTATCGCCGTCGACCATCGAATTCTCAATCTTGGTGACCTTGATCGACTTTCCGGCCGCGGCCCCGCCGAACTGCCCTGCGAGTGGCGTCTTGCTCTCGTCGAATCCTTGACAGGCCACGCCCGGCGGGGGTGTGTTGTCGGTGGTGGCGCGTGCTTCCGCGTAGCGCTGCACCGCGGCCGCGATCTTGTCCGATTCTGTGACATTTTTCTCAGCGGGCGAAAGCACCGCTCCGAGCACGATCGCGAGCAGCACGACAGCGGCGAATACGGCGGCCGCGATGAATGGCGCGATGGAGCGACGATCGGTCTGATCGACCTCGATTACGGGTTCTTCATCGGTGCCATGCTGCTCTGTCATGGGTCGATCATCCCTGGTGGACGGCGGTATCCGGCACTCGGCCCCGCGCCGGGCCCCGATACCCGCGACGCGAGGATTTGATAGATGTCCGCAGAGCGGGTAGTCACGGTAGGTGGGCCGGGGCCGCAAACACCCGGTGTACGCACCGCCGCAGGGTGCGCGCTATGCCACCGATAGAATCGCGACATTGCGGCCTGCTGTCATAGCCGAGATGGCCGCCTGTTCGCATCGGCAGATGCGATCGAGAGGGTGCGTCAAGTTAGCCTAAGCTAAGACTGACGCCGTCAATTATTTCGACCATAAGGGTGCGCGTAAGAGATGACCGAACACAGTGCTGAGTCGACTAGCGGTGCGCGCCGAGCTGCCTCCTCCGGGCCTGACGCACACACAGGGCCCCGCCCGCTTCGGATCGCGATCGTGGGCGCGGGCCCGGCCGGTATCTACGCCGCCGACGCGTTGATGAAGTCCGATGCCGAGGTGAGCATCGACCTGTACGAGCGCATGCC
>NZ_JBITIL010000016.1:0-189860 GCF_044458905.1 Nocardia sp. NPDC050408
ATCGAGCACGAGCCCGAAACTCACACAGCCGAAACCGAATTCGGCCCTCCTATCTGCGAGTTCACTCGCATCGAGCGACATCGTGTCGCAACGGCATTTCCGGACGTTCGGTTGCCGTCGCCTTGGTCGGTCGGCATATCGAATCTGGAACATGTTCTCCCAGTGGATCACCTGCTGTCGGTGGTCCCACGACTGCCAGTGGAACCTGCGTTCGCCTATCTGCTCGCCGAACTCGTCACCGTCACCGCCACCGTATGGAAGACGGCCTACAGTTTCCGCCACGACACGATCAGCGATCTCGGCATCACCACCTGCACACCGAACATGTGCTCACCAATGCATCTGGTCATAAACGCGACGTTCGTCGCGCTCGGTTCACTGACCATCGTGGGAGCCATCGGATTTCGCGACTACATCCCCCACGGGCCGCGCCAGTACGCCGACCCGATGTTGTTCTGCCCCAAACTTATTCACTGAAACCAGGTAGCTGACATGACCGTGTTGATCCTCGGAGCCGCCCTGCTCGTCACCGGGTTCCTACTCGGCATTTCCCTTCTCGTCACCGCAGGGATCGTGATCCTCCTCATCGGAGCAGTAATGATGTTCATGGGAATCGGGGGCGGTTCCGGACGCGGCTGGCGCCACTACACCAGCCGACCCCGCCGCCGTCGGGCGCGGCATAGCTGGTAGACCAAAAGCCCTCCTCGTCGTGGTCGCCGAGTTCGAAGCCGATCTCGGTGATATGCGCACCCACGACGGCATGGCAGAGGCCCGCCTCGAGAGCAAACAGCCGAAACTGGCTCTCGCCACCTGTGTTTGCGGATCGCCGCATGTGACGAACGCGGTCAGCAGCGCCTCGCGAAACGCGCCCTCGAGATCAGCCAGTGCGTCCCCGGGCCGCGACGCTCTCGACTGTCGGGTTCCACCTCGACCCGTATCGCAAGGGGAGGGCGGGCGAAATCCAGCCGAGCGGCGGATCGCGGGAGTACCGACATGCACTGCCTCAGCCTGGCTTTCACCGGGCAAATTACTCGACACCTCCCGAGCTGAAACAGTCGCTGGCCTGTTCCGCGGAAACCGTACGGCCTTGTGCCCCAATGTGTCACGCTGCCGACATGGCTTTCTTACGGGCAGATCGCATGCGCGTGCTGGTGACCCTCAACCAGTTCGAATCCCACTTCCGTGGACTGGTCACACTGGCCGACGCGATAAGCAGGCATGGCCACGATGTCCGCGTTGCGGCACCCCAGAAGTGGGGCGCCTGGCTGCACAGCAACTACGGAGTCGAGACCGTGGACGTGAACATACGGCGGGCCAACCGCGAGTTCGATGCAGCCATCTTCGGACTTCTGCTCGACCGGGACATAGACGCGTTCGACCGGATGTACATGACGGAGTTCCTCGGCGACCGGATCGCCCTGCGTATCGCGGAAGACGTACTGAACCTCTCCGAACGGTGGCGGCCCGATGTCGTCCTGCACGAGTGCTCGGAATTCGGCGGTTACCTGGCCGCGGAGGTGCTCGGAATACCACACGTCACGGTGGACATCGGCCCGCTGCAGCTTGTGCGAAACCTCCACGAAGACCTGATCCGACCCGCTCTGACCATTCAGCGGGCCAAACTCGGGCTTCCGGAAGAACCGTCGACACCGGGAATCCTGCGGCATCTCACGGTCTCCTTGACGCCGAAAGAATTCAATAACGCCGATCTCGACACCCCACTGGTCCGATACCGGCACGAACCACCGGTACGTCACAATGATCAACTGCTCCCGGACGTGTTCACGTCGATGCCTGGCGATAGGCCGATCGTTTACCTCTCACTGGGCTCGATCGGACCCTTCTCACCGCGGTTCAGGGATCGAATGGCCGAAATCTACGGAGAGGTCTTCGCGGCCTTGGCCGAACTCCGGTGTACCGCGGTCGTCTCGCTGCCGTCGCTGTACCAGGACATATTCCGGTTGCTACCGCCACACATCCATGTCCTGCCGTACGTCCCCCAGTCCCTCGTATTGGCGAACGTGGACCTGTTCATCACGCACGGTGGATTGAATTCGATGCGCGACACGATAACCTACGGAGTCCCGCATGTCGTACTCCCCTTCTTCGCCGATCATCCCGGAAATGCACGACGCTGCGAAACCCTCGGCACCGGCATCCACATCGATCCCATGACCGTCACCGCCTCGGATGTTTTCACCGCCTGCCAGCGGACCCTCGACGACCCTGCCTACCTGCAGGCCGCGCGAGCGCTCAAACGACATATGTGGGCACTGCCGCCACAATCTGCATTCGCCGATGACCTCGGAGATCTCGTTCTAGGCTCGCACCGGGAGAAAATAGAATGAATGATAGAGACAATCTGCTCACGATAGTCCGACGGTTCCACAATTCGCAAACCGAGCATCCCTTCGTCGCAGGCGTCACTGAGATCCAATCATCCGGCGCCTGCCTCAATGACGACGACCGCGTCGCCGTCGTCGAGGCCGCACTGGATATGCGTATCGCGGCGGGAATCCTGGCACATCGATTCGAGAACGAATTCGCCAGAAAAATCGGACTCCGCAAGGCTCGACTCACCAACTCCGGATCATCGGCGAACCTGCTCGCGGTAACCGCATTAACCGCCCCGGAGTTCGAGGATGCCCGGCTGCGCCCCGGGGATGAGGTCATCACGGCTGCGGCCGGATTCCCGACGACAGTGAATCCGATACTGCAAAACGGATTGAAACCGGTGTTCGTAGATATCGATTCCGCCACATACAACACCACACCGGAAGCCGTGGCGGCGGCAATCGGCCCGAGAACCCGTGCCGTCGTACTGGCACATACGCTCGGTAACCCGTTTCCGGTGGCAGAGATCTCCGCGTTGTGCGCGGAGCACGGCATGTTCCTGATCGAAGACAATTGCGATGCAGTCGGATCAACATACCAATTACGCGCTACCGGCACATTCGGTGACCTGGCCACCGTCAGCTTCTACCCGGCACACCATTTGACCACAGGTGAGGGCGGATGCGTCCTGACCAACAACCTGACAACAGCTCGCGTCGTGAAGTCTCTGCGCGATTGGGGACGCGACTGCTGGTGCGAGCCGGGCGAAAGCAACAAATGCGGAAAGAGATTCAATCAACAGCTTGGCGGGCTTCCCTACGGATACGACCACAAGTACATCTATTCGCATATCGGCTACAACCTGAAAACAACAGATATCCAGGCTGCGCTCGGGCTCTCCCAGCTGGCCAGACTAGACGATTTCTGCGCCCGTCGGCGTCATAACTGGCGTCGGCTTCGCGAAGGCCTGGACGGGATCGGCCATCTCCGCCTGCCGGAACCAACATCCCACAGCGATCCGAGCTGGTTCGGATTTGCCCTGACGGTGCTGCCGGACGCGCCTTTCGGCCGTATCGACATCGTCAATTTCCTCGAAGGCCGCAAAATAGCGACCCGTGGCCTCTTCGCCGGAAATCTCCTGCGCCATCCGGCGTACTCGAATATCGAGTGCCGGATTTCCGGAAGCTTGGCGGCCAGCGACTACGTCGCCGACAACACCTTCTGGGTCGGCGTATACCCGGGCATAACCGACGAGATGACCGACTACATGATCGCCTCGGTCCGAGAGTACGTTTCCGGCTACCAACGCTCCCGGGTCCGGCTCGTGGCGACCTCGCCCGAGGACAAGCGGTGAACAGGCTGGTGGTCACCGGTGCGGACGGACTGCTCGGCAGCGGGATAACGAGGGCGACCAGCCCGTTTCATCGTGCCGATCGACAGGTGCTCGGGTTCGGATCGAAAGAACTCGACATCACCGATGCAACGGCGCTGCACGACACCGTCGGCCCCGGCGATGTGGTCATCAACTGCGCGGCATACACCGGCGTAGACGCCGCCGAGACCGAAGCCGATAAGGCGTTCGCGGTCAACGGGGTCGGCCCGGGACTACTGGCCCGAGCCTGCGCGAACAAGGGAGCGCGACTGCTGCACATCTCGACCGCGTACGTCTTCGACGGGTCGGCGTCGAGTCCATGGGAGACCTGGTCACCGACCGCCCCGTTGAGCGTGTACGGAAGATCCAAGTTGGCAGGTGAGGAGGCCGCCCGAGCAGCGTTGCCCGATGTGCGGATCGTCCGCACCATGTGGCTGTACTCGGGGACCGACAGGGATTTCCCGGCCGCACTCGTGCGGAGATGCTCCCGGGGCGAGCACGTCGCGGTCGTCACCGACCAGATCGCGTCCCCAACCTACGTCGACGATCTCGTATCCGCTCTGTTCGACCTCGTCGCCCACCCGAATCCACCGCGACTGCTCCACGCGACCGGAGGCGGCGCCGCATCCAAATACCGATTCGCTCATGCGATTATCGAAGCGGCGGGACTCGATGCGGACCTGTTACGGCCCTGCCGGACATCGGATTTCCGAGATGCCGCAACCCGACCCCGGAATGCCGTTCTGTCGAATTCATCGTGGATCGACTGCGGCCTTACACCACTACCACACTGGCGTGACGGACTGCGTCGCGCTGTCAGGGCTGCAGTTCGGGACATCCGGCCGTGAACGGAGCGAACCGATGACACAGCGCTCGATGTCCGCGTACCTACGGCTGCGGCTGACTTCGGCCTACGCCGGTATCCGGCGCAGGCCTCGACCAACGATTCAACCCCGGCCACAAAACATTTGAACCAGACAACAACCCGAAACCGATCCAACCAACAGAACCCGACATCAACCTCTTCCGCTCAGCTACCTCCACTGGAATGCCGAAAAGTATTGCAGCTCAACAGAATGCCGGCGTCTCCATGTGATCACAGATTCTGTACTACGCTCTAGCGACGCACAATAGAAGTACTCGTGCACACATCTGCACCAATATTGTTGCGGCTCCATGATCGATTCCCCTCTCGCGCACAGATTCCTGACAGATCTGCCAAATTGCGTCACATCTGCCCCCTCGCGGAAGTTTGCGGGCGCAGGTTATCGCCGATGATCGCGGCCGTCATCCCGCCCCATTCCCCGCTACAAGAACTCATCCACGGCCACCTCCCGACATCCCGGACGGTGCGCCCTGCCGACGGTGATGTCGTCTACGGGATCTGCACCCTCGGCGACGGGGGCCGCGTCCTCGACAAGCTCGGCTTCGCCGCCCTCGACTGGCGACCGGGCACCCGCCTGGAGCTCACTTGTCTCGACGCTGGATTGCTGCTGGCTCGACCGGCCATCGACGGACATACCGTCATCGCCGCGGGTGGGTACTTCCGTATTCCAGCCCTTCACCCGGATGCTCCGCGCTACCGGTAACCAGAAACTGCTCCATAGGCCGTTGATGTATCAGCAGGACAGCACACCGACGAGCAAATTCGTTCGAGGAGCGACCCCTGCGCAATCGGTTTGCAACGCATAGCATTCGGGACATGCACCGTGGCAACTGGTTCCGTGTCCTGCTGTGCCTGGCAGTGCTCGGCAGTACCAGCGGATGTATCGGGGCGGTGGACCGCGCGGATTTCGAGGACCAGATTCGAACGCGCGGCGGCGGTCTGGTGAGCGCCCTGCCGCAGGCCGCGATCGCCGCGCTGGCCCAGCGCATCGACGCCAGCGACCCGGATGTGAACGTTATCCTCCTCACGGCACCGAACTCCACCCAGTTTCGGCTCGTCCTGAACAACCAGCCTGCCCAGGTGACCAACTTCCTCGCCGGAAGCGATTTCACCGCCCGCGAACCCACTGTCCGCCTGCGCGTCCGGCCGCACGGTCTGTCCCGCGTGATGGACGACTACTCCTTCACCCTCGGAGACCTGAGTGCCCCACGCCCCGTGCGGGTTTCCTCCTTCGACGACCTGGACGGCGAGAACTTCACGATCAGCGAGGTGCCCGGCCTCTCGCGTATCGAAGACATAGTCGATACCGCCCGCACGCGCAGCGAAATCCCCGACGGACAGGTCACCGCCATCGTGGTGAGCCGCTTCGGCCGCGACATCCGCATCGTCGCCAACGTGGTCTCCGCCCGCTCGGAGGTGGTCGCCGAATTCGACCGCACCGGCGTCTTCCTCCGAGCCCAGCAGGTATAGCCGATGCCCCGTGTAGTGACAACCCTCTCGACCGGCCTCCTCGTCGGTGCCTTCAGCCTCGTCGTGCCCGTCGCCATCTGGCCTGGCGAAGCGAAACTCACCGCGCCCCTGTTCTGTTCATCCCCGGCCACCGAACCCATGGTCGTCTCCGACACCTTCCACGACTCCGAAGGCACCTCCACCAACTACACCCTCTACTGTGTAGGAGACCACGGCATTCTCACCAACGAGGGCTTCGCCCTCCCGATGTTGGTGATGCTTACCGCGCACACCGTGATCGTGACCACCCTGGTACTGCTCGCCACATTGTTCAAAACCAGGACAGAGCCTGTGCGCGATCGGCCTGTACAAGGTCCCCTTCAATCAGAACCGAATCCGCACATCAGTACTGAAGACTACTTCGAACACTGACCCGCCGGCCGCCGCTCGGCGGCGGGCATGCAATCCCAGACTCGGGCTGCCCTGGCGCATCCGCGGTCTGCGGTTGCAGGCCACCGAGCTGGACTGGTCGACAGGCAACGGCACCGCGGTCGCGGGCACCAGCGAAGCATGGCCATGGCCATGGCCGGACGCCCCGCCGTGATCGGCGAACTCAACGGCCCCGGCCTACCACCCTCGCCGCACGGCTCGAGCGCTGACCGCCTGTCGTCGCACGGACGCTGGTTGCCGTGGCCGCCGGCCAGGCCGGGTGGCCCCGGTGCCCAAGGCTGGTGCCGGGCCGGTGAGTCGGACCCGAAATCCGCTGGCAGGCGGCATGGATTCCGCTAGCCTCGGGTTGTCCTTTCCGGCCCTGTGCTCAACAGCGGGCTGACCGTGGTGTTTCATCCCAGATCGTTCATAGCTGGGGGCTTTGTTCTCCAGATGTCGATGGACGTGGATTGGAGGCATGTGCGCAGCTCATCAGTGGTCCTCGCGAAGCGGCGCGCTGGACGTGAGAGTTCGTTGTCATCGAGCAGGTGGTGGCGTCGATGATCGGCCCCGTTATCGAGTTGGTAGTCCGCATAGGTGTGGGTGGCTTGCTCATCCTCGCCGGGTCCGCGAAGGCCGCTACTTCGGTGTCGTGGCGGGTGGAGTGGCTGGACTCTTATCAGTTGCTTCCTCATCAGGTGCTGCGCGCGACCGCATGGCTGCTCCCGGCGACCGAGGTGGTGGTGGGGGCCATGTTGGCGCTCGGAGCCTTCGATCGCGGCGGCGCACTCGCCGCCGCGGCAGTGCTGGCGATGATGACCCTCGCGGTGACGATCGCGCTGCTTCGTGGACAGCAGGTCTCGTGCGGGTGCCTGGGCAAGCTAGGAACGCTGATCTCGTGGCCGGTCGTGGCACGCAACCTGGTGCTCATCGCCGCCGTGGTCTGGACCGCCGCACGCGGGATGACCGGCCCGGCCATCACCGAGTTCGCCCCGGCAGTCCAGATCACCATCATCGGCGCTCTCGCCGCAGCGCTGAGCCTGCTGGCCTACCGACACCGCACGCCTGAACCGGTGCAGGACCCGTCGGCGCACCCGCACGCCCATGCCCCTACCGAACCGGCCGATCTGCCTTTCCCACAATTGAATTCGACTCGGCAGGCCCACCGGTGACCACCCGCCGAGATCTGCTCCGACGCCTCGGAGTCACCGCCGCGCTGGCCGCCACCATGTCGGCGATAACCGCGATCTTCCCCGAAATCGCCAACGCCGCCTGCGACTCGAACGGCTGCAAATGCGCGCCAGGAACGAAAGGCGGGGTGTACTGCGGCTGGTGTTCTGCGGTGACTTCCCCCGGTCAAGGCGGCAAATGGAGCGACGCCTTCCTGTGCAACGGAGAGCAATGCTGCCGCTACGGTCCTCGATCAAGCTGCGCCGACTCTTCGAATTTCTCGCCGTGCGGCTGAAAGATCTGAAGACCCCCGCCCGCAGCGGACTCGCTCGTCGCCACGTGCCCCGTCTCGCCGCAGGAATTGAAAGGAGAGTGTTATGACCCACCCCCGCAGGACTGTCCTCCGCCACGCCGGATACGGCACGGTCGGGGGCGCGCTCCTGGCCGCTCTGACCTCCGTGTTTCCGGAGTTCGCCTCCGCCCGCGCACAAACTCGAGGACCAGCCCAAGGGGTCTCGGCGGTGGACGATTGCTCCGATCCCCGTCGGTGCGAAGCACGATGCAAATGCAACGGCTACCAGATCGGCAAGTGCCAAACTATCAACGGCCAGGCAAAAGCCTGCTGGTGCAGCAACGATAACCAGCGCTGGTCTACGGCTCCGTCCACCTGCCCCTGAACATCTGACACCGCCGTCACTTACCGAACAGCACAGACTGGAACGCCCATGGTTCACCCTGCTGGGTTGGTCTGAACGGCGTCGCGTGGCCGCTTGCTGAAGTTTGCCGGGTCGGCGATCTGAATCCTTTACGGGCCAACGTCAGATCGGCTCGACGGCAACGTATTCAGACCGCAGCCCTGCGCTCGGCGCGAGCGATAAAAGCCAGAAGCGGACTTTCCCGGCTACGGTCGCGGTGTATGCGGTGGTGGCTAGCTCCGCGCCGATACCGGGCATGAAACCTACCTCGGTTCCACGCCCAATGGGATGCCTGGCCATTTCTGGTGGGGCGCGGCAGGCAAACAATGACACCGACACCGGGCTGTATACGAACAGTGGTTGTACTTCGCCCAGCAGGTTCCTCGGGTCTCGGCAGACGGACGAATACGCCGCGCCGTTCCAGACGTTCGTCAAGTTCGGATAGCAACCTGCCTCCAACACCGTCCGGCTGACCCTTTCGAACCGGGTCAGCCGGACGCACGCTCGTCGGCATGAACGCGCACAGCGGCATGGACGTGCGTTGCCGTTGTGGGAAGGCTGGGCGTCACCTGATCAAGCTGTCCACGAACGATGGCCGTAGCGTCGCATCGGTGAGTGGTGAGAGCCGTTACCAGGCATACGAAGCAGACCTATGGGAACGATTGGCCGCGCTGCTGCCCTCGGTCGACGACACCGAGAACTTTCGCGACTGCAGAAAGACCGGCCGACAGGAAGCCGGCCTGTGGATCTTGACGCGACAGTTACTCGAGCACGAAGTGCCCATCAACGATCGAACGCGCGCCGAGATCGAAGTGCTGGCCGAGCATTGGGCCGAACGACTGGTGCGTCACGACGAAATCATTGCTTGTGCACGGGATTCCGATGGCGAGGCTTCCATTCGACTGCTGCCTGACGATTCTTCGACGCCGATCGACCCAGCACAACTCGGCATCACAGACTCCAGCCTGACAGGTTTGCTCGTCGTTCCGTGGCTCGAATGCCTACGATGCGGGCAGGTGCTGGATCGCGTCCATGCATTGGAGCCGTGGGGCGATCTGCGGTATCTGGCTGCCTACTACACCGTCCGGCATCGTGCCGGGTCGGACGCTGCTCCCGAGATCTTCGACGGGGCGGACCTACACAGCGCGTTCGAGTTGCTACTGACCTGTAGCTGACCGCCAATGACCTCGATTCGGCTACCGCGTGTTCGACAAACCCACGCCGATCGCAGATGCGAGAGTTCCCCAGCGCAGCCACGGGAATAGCACACGGTTGTCCGTGGCCATGAGAAAGTCGCCACTGGTGGCCGGTCGTAGGTCGCCGTTGGCGGCCAGGTAGAAGTCTCCATTCCCTTGCTCGTCGTTTCATGCCCGGAGCTCGTGGCCTGGGCAGTGACGGTGATAGCGCCAACTGTCATCCGTCACTGCCCAGGGAGTTCCATTGAAGTCTGCGAGGGAGCGAATGGACATTATTTCCGCCTATCGAGAGGTCGGAACCTATCGTGGGGCCGCCGAGTTGTGCGGCACTACGCACAAGACCGTGAAACGGGTCGTCGAGCGTGTCGAGTCCGGCGGTCGGCCGCCGGAGCGGGTGCCGCGGCTGCGCAATTACGATTCGGTGCGCGAGCTGGTCGCTGAGCGGGTCACCAAGTCGAAGGGCCGGATCTCGGCTAAACGACTGCTCCCGGCGGCGCGGGCCGCCGGTTACGAGGGGTCGCCACGGAATTTCCGTCGGCTGGTTGCCGAGCAGAAAGTGTGTGGCGCAAGGATAATCATCGGGGTCGTCGCCCGGCGGTGTGGTCGCCGGGTGAGTATCTGGTGATCGACTGGGCGCAGGTCGCGCCCGGGTTGCAGTTGTTCTGCGCGGTGCTGGCGTTCTCGCGGTGGCGGTTCACCGCGTTCGCCGCTGATCAAAAGCAGTCGACCACGCTGGCCTTGATCGCCGAAGCGTTCGCCGCGATCCCCGTCATCAAGACCCTCGACAACTTCGACGTCGCCTCCTCGTCCATCGGCCAGGCCAGCTTCGACTACCTGTCGAGCCTGGAATGGGTTCGCGCGCAACACAATCTCGCGCTGATCGGGCCACCCGGAACAGGCAAAAGCCACACCCTGATCGGGCTCGGACACGCCGCCATCCACGCCGGACACAAAGTCCGCTACCTCACCGCAGCCGACCTGATCAACACCCTCTACCGCGGCCTCGCCGACAACGCCGTCGGCAAAATCATCGACAACCTGCTACGCGCGGACCTGGTGATACTCGACGAAATCGGATTCGCACCCCTGGACGACACCGGAACACAACTGCTGTTCCGGCTGGTCGCAGCAGCCTACGAACGCCGCTCACTCGCCGTCGCGTCACATGGCCAGCACCATCTCGATACCAGCGACGTCGCGATCGAGATGCCGACCGGTGAAGGCAAGACCCTCGTGGCGCTGTTGATTGCCGACTACGCGCTGGATCAGGGTTTTGTCGGTGGCCTACTTGACGGGAACTCGTCACCTAGCGGAGCAGGTCCAGGAAGAGGCCGACAAGCTTAACACTTCACCCGGTGCGGAGTGTTGATCGGCCCGTCCGGCATCGAGATCCGCCCCTATCATCCGCCGACCGCGCTTAATGCGGGCTACAGCCAAGCCAGACAACGGATCTATCTGTCGGCGACCCTCGGGTCGATGGATGACCTGCAGCGCCGCGTCGGCGGTGGCAAAGTCACCCGGCTGGTGACCGAACAGCCCTTGCCGACCGGTTCGACCGGCGAGCGGATGTTCGTGCTCAACCCGAGCCAGAAAAAGCCCTCGACCCGGCAGTGATCGCCTGGGCGGTTCGGCAGACCATCGCCGCCGGTGGGCGGGCAGCGTGGTTGTGCGCCAGCCACCCCGAAGCCGACGACGTTCAGATGCTTCTTACTGGCTTCGGCCACGACGTCTACCGGCTCCGCGCGGGAGATGACTCCAGCGTGGATGCCTGGAGCCGCGCCCCATTGGGCCACCTGGTTACCGCTGGCCGCTACGACGGACTCGATCTCGCCGGCGATGTGTGCGAGCTGGTAGTCATTACAACAGTCCCGCAATCCAGTAGCGAGTTCGAGCGATTGGGTGTGAATCTTGTTGTGGTCACACCTGATAACGTGTTGACGTTGAACGAGGTGTTTGCGACGTAGCTGACGCCCAGGTAGAAATGTTGCTCACGTGCGCACTGGTGGTAATTTCCCGGCATCTCGACGACGCGGTGTTGTCGGTGGCTCGGGTCGAACGCGCCGCCCTGCAGCGCCTCATGTCGGAACTGCTCAGCGCACCTGCGGTGCAGGTTCTCGCGCTGCTGGGAATAGACAACCACCATGATCATGTGGAGGTCGCCGTGGTGGCGATGCACGCGGTGATCGATCACGCGGCCGCCGACAGGATGGAGTTTCTACAAGGACTTCAACGCGTTGTCGGACCTGCGGCGTCGCCGGCAACGCCCGGGACCAGGTGTGGGCGATGGCTCGCTCGGGCCGTCTCGGACATCGACTGCGAGTTGGCGAAAGATTCGGGCAATCACTCGGTACCGGACCCGGCTGCCGGTGGGGGCGGTACCGACCGGATCACTAAGATCATCCGGCGCTCGCATAGCTCTTGCGGCGGAGACATCCTGTGGTGGCTGGATCCGGCGCCCGAACCGCACCCCGCCGACACGGTCGGCCCCGGAGTGGGGGCACTCCGATGCGGGTGATGTTCGTAGCGACACCGCTGATCGGGCATCTGTTCCCGATGATGCCTCTTGCTTTGCATCTGCGTGCGGAGGGGCACCGGGTGCTGGTAGCAACCGGTGGCGATGCCGCGACGGCGGTTTCCTCCGATGTCCCGGTTGTCGACGTCGCACCGCGCATCGGACACATCCGTGCCGTCGCACAGGGATTGGGCTTGCACCCGGTCCTCGCACTGCGATCCGCGGCGGGAATGGCCGACGCTCGCGGCGGCGCCCACGTGTTCGCCGTCACCAACAAACCGATGATCGACAAGCTCATTCGAGTGGCGGCCCGGTTCGCGCCCGACATTGTGGTGCACGAACCCTTCGCGTCTGCCGCGGCCATTGCCGCGGCCCACCTCGGCGTCCCCACAGTGCTGCACAATATCGCGCTGGACGACGGCACCGTAATTCGACGGGAACTGTTGCGGCTGCTCGGCGGTGCCGACATTCCCGCGAGCACGGCCACCCTATCGATCGCGCCGCCCAGCATCGTCTCTGTCCCGGGTTGGCCCCTGCGATACATCCCGTATTCGACACCGGGCGCATCCACGCCACGATTCCTCCTCGACTCCCCCCGCCGACCACGCATCGTCGTAACCCGAAGCACCATGCTCGGCGACGGCCCCGACGCGATGCTCCGATCGGTGCTACGGGCCGCGCCCGACGTCGACGCCGATATCGTTATCGTCCGCCCGAACCGAACAGTCATGCGCGCCACCAACCTTCCCGGCAACGTCCGAACAGTCGGGTGGATCGCGCTGCACGCCGTGCTCCCAACCTGCACCGCGATGGTCAACCACGGCGGCGCCGGCTCGGTGTATGCGGCTCTGCGCGCCGGAATCCCTCAGCTGGCGACCCCCGCCCCCGGCGACCGCAGGTGGAACGCGGTATCGGTGCATCGCCGCGGAGCGGGTATCGCGGTGCTGGGAAGAACGATCACTGCGGCGCACCTGCACACCTTGATCACCGACGCGCGCCTCGCCGACGCTGCCCGCGCCGTCGCGGCCGAGGTGGCCACCATGCCTGCCATCGACGAGGTCGCAGCCCAAGTCCTCGCATTGGGCAACAACCGGCCGCCCCTGCGACACTCCTGACCGACGACCGGGGGAACCCGGAGGCGATTCAGATCGACAACGACAAGACGAAGGCGCGGATCCGAGGATTGTCGCGGTGTCGCGTCAGATGGTCCAGCAGCTGCGGATCCCACCAGTCGATGGTGCCGCGGAAGCGATTGAGCAGGACCAGCGGGACACCACTTCGCGGACCGAGGCCTAAGATCGTCGCCCGGGAGTTCCATGCTCGCGTGACTGCGGCGCGCAGCGTCGGCGTGTCCAGGAACTTCATCGCCTTCTACTCTGGGGAAGCACTGGACGAGATGGGCAGCGATTCGATGCTGACGCCGATCTTCAAAGTTGCGCACACTGTTGATGTCGACCGCCCCGATCGCGCTGCCCTGGATCTGCTGCGGTTGATGCACAAGTGAGAAATCACCCAACCTCCTACCTCCACAACACCTCACTCCGGCCGGAAGTCGATGTGATCGGCCCAGGTGTAGGCGAGGAACCGCAGCATCGGGTCGTCGAGTCGCCACGGCTGCGCATCAACGCGCTTGTGAGGATGTGCTGCTTTCCCAAAGTTTCTCGCACTTCCCTTGCGGTGTTGGTGTAGCTTCCGCTCGCCAGCGCGGCGGCCTTGTCCTCCCAGATCCTTGCCCGGTGAAGTCGTCGATAGCGCGCGGCCGAGAATCCATTTCCGCGGTGTGCCTACCGCCATCCGTTGGGTTCCATGCGCATAACCGGCTGGGCATCGAGCATTTGGCGCAGCGCAGCATCGAGGGGCCAAGGAAACAGCAGGTCGTGGCCGAGCCGATTGTCCACCGCAGACACCGCTCCCCGCAGCATTGACGTGGTACCGACCCGGTCGACGATCGATTCGAACAATGGGGGCGGCGTCGCCAGGTAATACAGTGGCCGCCGCATTGTCCCCGCCGCTACTCGGCGAGTGGCCCCTCGCCGCAACGGCGCGCTCAATCCGGCGGCATAGAGCAGACCGTCGGGTGTTATCAGCAAACGCTCCGAGGTAACAGTGACGTTGCCGGTGGATTCGCCGCTGCCCCATTCCATCGCCGCAAGTCGGCCGTGCATCACACGCCATCGGGCGTCGTCGGACAGCACCCTTTCGACGTCGTCTCGGCACAACCACGGATACGGCCCGGCGCCGGAATCGAAGCATTGCCGCAGAGCCTCGTCGATGAAATCGAACAGTCGCTGGTTCATCACATGCTCCTCGATCGCGCGACATCCGGACAAGCTGCGTGTCGTCCGGCATAACTTCGTACTAGAAGCATCGCCTCGGCGGAGCGGTCGAGATCCATCATCGCGGCCTCGATATCGAGACTGGCTGGTGGTCGAACGACGGTTCCGCCGCACTCCGGTCCACTGCACCGTGACGCCCTGCGGCTCGGGGCGCGATTCTTCCTTCTTCGGCCAGATCAGCGGGACCCATGTGGTACGTCCGGATAGCTTCGGCTTCTCCGTCGACGCTCGTCACTTCGAACGCGAAGATGGCAACGCGTTCTCCCTTGGCCGGACGCCCGAACGGCCAGGGATTGTCGTACTGTTCCCCCGACGGATTCCCGATCGTCTTCGCGATTATCGTTGTCGGCTCACCCATGATTCTCGTTCCTCACTTTCCGCGGCTTCCGAAGCGTGGGGCCCGTCGCGGATCGAAAACAGCTGGTCAGCTCGACCATGACCGCATAGTCCACCCTATCGCCGGGGCGCTGGGCCGGCCGCCCTTTCGGTCGAGATCTGTGCAATCCGCCAGTCCGAAGCGTGCAACGAGTTCACCGTTGTCGGCATCGAGGGTGATGGTGGCACCGTCGTCGATGTCGCCGGACAACAGCGCCCGCCCAATGCGTGTCTCGACTTCGTGAGAGATGAAGCGCCGCAACAGCCGCGCGTCGTACACCGGGTCGTATCCCTCCTTTTGGGAGTCCGCATCCCTCGCGCTTCGCGCCGGGATCGCAAATACCACCAGGCCAATCCAGGAGCCGTCTGTGGTTTGCCCCCACGCATAGACCAGGCCGGACACCACCTGTGCAGTCGAGTCCGGACGATTTGACGCGTATCGTCACCGCATCACGACGGAATGCACCCTGCGGCGGGATCGCGATGCCCAAATTCACGTTCGCCGTACCGGTGGCCGAACTCGTTGCGGCCGTTAGCGACTCGGGTGGTGGTGACTAGTGGCCCGATTCCGCCTGGAAGAAGACCTCCCGATCCCCGGGCACGCCGTCCTGTCCAGCCGGCTGGGCTCGGAGGATCTGGACGAACTCATCGAAACCACGCGGCTGTGGGCGTTGCGGGCATCGTCGACTATCTCGCCGACGAATTCCAGCGCGCAGAGCACATCGACCTACGTGCCGATCCGCAAGCGCTGCAACGACTTTTCGAGGCGGCAGAGAAGGCCAAGGTCGAGCTGTCCTCGGTGTCACAGACACAGGTGAATCTGCCCTTCGTCACCGCCGACGCGAACGGACACTGAACGGGAGCGGCCCGGCGCGTCGAGGAGACTCGACGCGCCGGGTGTCGCGTTCCAGTTCCAGGACTTGGAACAGCGAACCCCGCCCGCCGCCACGATAAAACTCGAGCGTTGATAGCCGGAATGGCTGGCATGTTATGGGCGTAACGGCGCTGGCTCTGTCGCAACTGTAACTGCGGCTGCGGTTGTGTGGATCATGTCGAAGTTTCAGAAGAGGGGTGGCTCACGCCTCTGCGGGATGGCGAAACCCTAGTCCTCAACAGCAATTCAAAGTAGATGTCGACAACCGGCTTTCCAAGACGGACCGTCTGTCTTCCGCAACCATGCCTCCCGGTAGGCGTCCCGGTCAGCCTGGATCTGGCGGCGTGACTCGTCCGTCTCGAAGATCACGAGCGCGTACCTCATGAAGGGTTCTTCTCCTGAGTCAGGCGGTGATGCGGGCGAGTGCCCCGGTTTCGAGGGCTGTCCACATGGCACGGTCGGGGCCGAGGGTGATGCCGTGCGGCTCGGCGCCGGGGGTGGGCAGGTCGTGTGTTTCGATCACAGCGTCCGGCGTGACGGTGCCGACGCGGTTGCCGCCCCATTCGGTGAACCACAGGGTGTGGTCAAGGCCGGGGGTGATGGCGTGCGGTCGGCCGGAGCGGTCGGGTAGCGGGAACTCTGTGACGGTGCCGTCGGTGGTGATCCGGCCGATCTGCCCCGCGGCGATCTCCACGAACCACAGTGCACCGTCGGGTCCCGCGGTCATCCCGACCGGTGCGGCTGCCGCGGTCGGGAGCGGGTGCACGGTCACGATGCCGTCCGTGCCGATGCGGCCGATGGCGTTGGCCTGGTTCATGGTGAACCACATTCCGCCGTCCGGGCCCAGGGTGATGGCGGACGGGAACGCCCCGGTGGCCGGAAGCGGGAACTCTGTGACCTCACCGTCGGTGGTGATCCGGCCTATTCGGTCAGCGGCGGTCTCGGTGAACCACAGCGCCCCGTCGGGACCGGCGGCGATGCCGAACGGCCCGCACTGCGCCGTGGGTAACGCGAACTCCCGGACCGCACCGTCGGTGGTGATCCGGCCGATCCGGTGTGCCTGGTACTCGGTGAACCAGAGCGCACCGTCCGGGCCGGGTGTGATGATCGTCGGCCCACAGCCTGGGTCGAGTTGATGGTTCTCCGGCTCGCCGCCCGGCGCCAGCCGACCGATATGTCCACTGTGAACCAGCGTGTACCAGAGCGCGTCGTCCGGCCCGGTGGTGATCGCGTACGGCCCGTCGCCGGTCACGCTGTACTCCTCGATCGATACCCGTGTCATACGGCCTTCTCCAGTCCGTGCTCGGCGGCTGTGCGGGCGATTTCGGCGGGGGTGCCGGCCATGATGCTGCGGGCGTGCTCGGTGACGAGTTCCACCGGCCAGTCCCACCAGGCCGCGCGGCGCAGCGCTTCGACGTCGGCGGCGTCGAAGCGCTGCCGGATCGGACGCGCCGGGTTGCCGCCGACGATCGTGTACGGCGGTACGTCCGCGGTGACGACCGCACCGGCCGCCACGATGGCGCCATCACCGATGGTCACGCCGGGCATGACGATGGCCTGATAGCCGAACCAGACGTCGTTGCCGACCACAGTGTCGCCACGACTGGGCATGCCGGTGACGAGGTCGAGGGTCTGCTCGGTCCATTCGCCGCCGAACATGGTGAATGGGAAGGTGGACACGCCCATCGTCGGGTGTTCGGCGCCGGCCATCAGGAACCGCGTCTCGGCGGCGATCGCGCAGTACTTGCCGATGACCAGCCGTTCCGGGCCGTAGGCGTAGAGCACGTTGCGGTGCTCGAACTCCGTCGCGCCGTCCGGGTCGTCGTAGTAGGTAAACTCCCCTACCGCGATCTTCGGCGAGCTGACCAGTGGTTTGAGGAACACCACCCGCTCATGGGCCGGTAGCGGGTGGCGGGTCATCGGATCAGGTGTCAAGGTTGAGCTCCTGGTGACGGGATGTGCGGGCACGGGATCTAGGAAGACGTAGACACAGCGCAAGCTTGCCTGCTCGGTGACCATGACGACCAGCCCGATGATCACGGGAGGGCCATCGGCCGGTGCTAGTTCCCAGGTGAGGCGTACCACATGGTGGTGGCTGTCGACGCTCCCGGCCATGCGGTACACCAGACCGGGGAACTGCCGCTGGGCGGTGGCCACCACGTCCTCGATGGCGTCGCGGCCCTCGGCGGCCACGATCGGGTCGATGTAGTCGGCGTCGTCGGTCGTTCCATCGCATCCGGGTCTCATGCCCCAAAGCGATGTCCTCGACATCGATGAGGATTTCGTCTTTGCGTTGTTTGTTCCACACCTGCCGCCCGGTGTAGCGGGGTTGGACAGGATCACCCGAATTGCGCCCTTGGACCACGCCCCCGTATGACCGCGAAATCTCGTCAGCGTCCATCCCGGTCGAGCACTGGCAACACCGGCACCTCGCCCTCGGCGGTGGTCCCGGCGACCCTGTGGGCCGCCGGAAGCGACCCGATCGATCTCGGCGACCGATGGCCGCAACCGATCGTGTCTCGCGCGGTGCGCGAGTTCACCGCCCCGGGTGGGCGGGTGCTGTTGCTCGGCTGGCCCGCCCCCACGACTCGTGGTGGCCTGCACGCGGTCGCGGCGGACACGGCGGCGGCGTGCGCCAGCGTCGAGGCCCTCGGCCGCACCGCCCACCACGAACCCCGCACCCCGACCGGCACGGATGATGCGGTGGATCGGGTTCTGGACTGACCCCCGCGTGGCCCCGCCGAGAAGTGGTCACGATTTGCTTGCCGTTGACATCGTCCCCTTCGCAAAATCCTGAGCGGCGGCGCAGGGGAACCCGTACGCGAATGCCCGGACAGGTAGGGCTACGGGCACGGGTTGTGGCTGCTATCAGCTGTCACGTCGGGCGGTGCATGGGCAGGGAGTACAGGGCTGCGGGGGCAAGATGGCTTGGTTCGTTCGGTTCTGCCGAGCTGTTGACGAGTGCTGAGACGCGGGCCACGCTGCTGCGTCTCGTGAGCCTCCCGTCTCGGTGGCGAGGCTTCGCGCGTGGAAGTAGGTGGCTTCCACGCGTTCGAGAACACGGCGGACGCGGGCGCGCTCGGCGCGGCGGGGATTGAGTGGATGCACCAGGGGACGGCAAGCCGTGCGGAAGGCCTCCAGCGCTTGATCAAGATCACGTGCATCGAGTGCGGGCTTCGGGACGCTGGCCTGCGGCGCGCAGCGCACGAGGTGGTCGAGAAGGAAAAGTAGCTCCCTCAGACGCATTTCGGCGACCGTGCGGACAGCCATGGGGACGACCAGCGCGGCTGCCAGAATCCCGCACCCGGCCCCCAGAACGGTCTCCTGGACGCGAAGTGCGAGCAGCTGCGGGGAGAGCGTATGCAGGACTGCGAGCACCATGCTGAGCGAGCCGGTGATGAAGAAGGTCACCGCCCAGTAGCTGCCGGAGGGGGTGTAGAACATCCCGAAGATGCAGGCGAGGAGAAAGGCCAGGGCCAAGGTGGTGTGCCTGTCGGCCAGGGCGGCGAGGCCGTATCCGAACGGCACCCCGGCGACGGTGCCGATCAGCCGTCGGCCGCTCTGCAGCAGGACGTCCCCGGTGTGCTCGGCATTGACGAAGACGACCCATGCCGTGGCCACGGCCCAGTACCACAGGTGCGGGGAGAGAAGATGTCCGCCGAGTACGGCGAGCGCGGCCGCGGCGGTCACCTGGAACGCCTGCCGCGTCGTATGCCGCCACGGGCCTGACGGCTGTGCTGCCCCTGGACGCAGCGCCACACGGTCGCGCTCTGTCCGGTCGGTCAAGTCCGCCGTCTCCGCCTCCCTCATCGTGCTGGCGGAGGTCCCGGTCGAATCCTCCGCTGCGCGGATCGCGAGTACGCCGAGGCGTTGTGCGGTCGCGTCCGCACGTGCCGTCCGCTCCAGCTCCGCCGCCGTGTCTCGGAGCAGCCCGACGGGAGCCTCGTACAGGAATTCCTGAAGCAGCAGCGCGGAGGTGTGCAGCCGGTCGAGACGTCGTTCGACTCTGCGGACGCCAGCTCCGCCGTCTGCGAGTAGATCTGACGTGGCCTGCTGTGCATCACGAAGCCGTCTGTTGAATGCCGCCCTCAGGCGCCTCACGATTCCGTAGGACGTCGTGGGCACCAGACAGAAGCGAGTGACTGCGGCTGCCGCGAAGGCGACGGCCAACGCCCCAGTCAATTGCGGTAGTTGGTGGGGCTGAATCCCAGCGAACTGGGACAGGAAGTAGGCCATGAAGGCGAAGATCCCGAGGTCCAGGCCCCGTCGTCCGAAGCGGCGCGCATATACCGCGGTGAAGATCAGCAGTAGGAAGGCCAGGTGGGACGCGAAGGGGAAAGGCGCCAGCAGGCCCCCGGCCGTCAAGGCGGCTAGGGTCACGGGAGCCCCGGCGAGCAGAGTGAGGAACTGATTGCGGGGGTGCAGGTCGCTGCTCGCCAACGAGGTGACCACCGCTGTGAAGCCGCCGGCCAGAAGTACGACCGAGGGCTGATCCCGTACCGTCAGCGCGGCCAGGGTGAGAGTGAGGCCGAGGACGGCGCGCAGCCCGGCGGTCAGACGCAGCAGCCCCGGGTCGGCTGCGGCAACCCGGTCCCGTAGCGACGCTGTTTTCGCAGCCACCGTGGATTTCCGTTCCTTCGTCGTGGTCGGCCGCTCCCGTCCGGCCCCGACGAGCGGGGCCGTGTGCAGCCCGGGATCACTGGCCTGGGGCCCGCGTTTTCGCACGGCCTTGGGGACAAGTGGGGGCCTCGGGGTACCAGGGCGAAGGGGTCGCCTGGCCGGTTACTGCTTCCTCGCTCGTGTGGCCAGTCTGGTCCGGCGGGATGGCGGGCGGTATGCGTCAGGTGACTGCTTCCACGGCCAGGGGTGCCCTTATTCCTGGTGGCCGGCCGTCGCGAGGGTGCCCTCGATGAGGTCGCGCAGCTGGGATCGGGCGGTGATGCCCAGCTTGGGAAAGCTGCGGTAGAGGTGCGAGCTGACCGTGCGCGGGGAGAGGAAGAGCTTTTCGCCGATCTCTCGGTTGGTCAGCCCGCGGGCGGCGAGCCGGATAATCTCCTGCTGTTGCGGGGAGAGTTCGGCGAGCGCGTCGGGGGCCGCATCTGTGACGTCGAGGCCGGCGGCGCGCGATTCGGCCCGGGCGCGCTCGATCCACGGGCGTGCGCCCAGGCGCCGGAAGGTCTCCAGGGCCTCGGTGAGCGGCCCACGCGCCTCTGCGATGCGCCGACGGCGCCGCAGCCACTCGGCGAGGTCGAGCAGGGTCTGTGCGCGTTCGAAGGGCCAGTACTCCAGTACCGGATCCGCCAGAGCCGCCCGGAAGTGCGGTTCGGCGTCGTCGGGGTCCGCCAGCAGGCCACGGGCTCGGCTGATCAGCGCACGCAGACGAGGTGAAGCGTTGTCCGCCAGCGCAGATGCCGAGCGCTCGACGATCGCGACAGCCTCCTCATGGCGGCCGCAGCGCACAGCGGCGGCGGCCAGATCCGCGAGGGCCGGGTAGGAGGCGTGGTAGTGCACGGGCGCGCCGTCTACCGTGAAGACCATGCGGAGTTGGCCGTACGCGGTCTCGTAGGCGCCTTCTGCGGCTGCCGCGGCACCGAGCGCACGACGGGCATAAACGGAGACCGAGCGGCTTTCCAGCGGATCGATCAGGACGAGCGCGTCCTCGGCCCGGGCACGGGCCGAGGACGCATCGCCCTGGAAGGCCAGCACGGTGGCATCCACGGTGGCCGCACAGGCCACGGCGTGGTCGAGGCCGGCCGCCCGGCCGACTGCGGTGGTGCGGGCGCAGGCCTCACGGGCCTGTTCCCACCTTCCTCGCTCCAGGTAGGCCCAGGCGACCGCGCCGCCCAGACCCTCGGGCAGCGCTCCCTGCAGCTCCCAGCGGTCGAAGGCCTCGTCGAAGGCGCGGACGGCCTGTGGGGTCTCGTCCAGGAGCCACGCCATGATCCCGACGGCGGTGAGCCGCTCCGGCCGGGCTTCCGCCTCGGCGGCCAACTGCGGGAGCAGGCAGACGAGTTGGGCCCGGTCGTCGAAGGGGTCCGACACAGCCCTCACCCAGGTGCGCAAACCTGCGTGTGAGGCGTCCTCGGGAAGGCGCCGCAGGACCTCCTGGATGCGGTGGCGCTGGGTGTCCTCTCCGGAGTAGAAGCGGACCACGGCGGCGCCGGCCACGAGGTCCAGCCCGGCGGCGGGCTGGGAGGCCGCCAACTGCTCGGCGTCGTCGGCCAGCCGGGAGAAGACCACGCTGTGGCGCACGGTCAGGACCGCCAGCCGTCCGGCCTGCACGGCGGCGGAGGCCAGCAGGGTTGCGTCATCCGTGCGCGCGCGTGCTGCGGCGACCAGTTCCTCGACCCAGGCGATGTCTCCGGTGAACACGGCCGCCGCGGCGGCTTCGACCAGCAGCCGGGCACTGTCCTCGCGTTGCGGTGCGAGTTCCGCGGCGCGCTGCAGGGCCTGGGCCGCCGCCGCATGGCCGCCGCGGCGGCGGGCCCGGCCGGCGGTCCGCTCCAGCTCCGCCGACGCGGCCGCGTCCGGGTGCGGGCAGGCGGCGGCAAGATGCCAGGCACGCCGGTCCGGTTCGTCCCGCAGCATCTCGGCGAGCGCAAGGTGAGCCTCGCGCTGGGCGCCCAAGGACGCGGCGTGATACACGGCGGACCGGACCAATGGGTGGCGGAACCGGACGTCCCGGCCGGTCCGCCGGACCAGCCCGGCCTGCCCGGCTGGCAGCCAGACCGCGTCCTCGGCGCGCGGCAGCCCCGCCGAGACGGCGATCGCGGAGTCGGCGCTATCCATGGCGGCCAGGAGCAGCAGAGCCCGCATGGTGGAGGCGGGGAGACTGTTCAGGCGAGCGGCGAAGATCCGCTCCAGGTGATCGGTGAGCGGAAGCGGACCTGCAGACGGCAGCCCCGCAGCCGTGTCCTGTGCTGAGGCTGTCCTCGTCAGTTCCAACAGTGCCAGCGGGTTGCCGCCTGCCTGGTCGAGGATCCGCGACCTGGTGTGCCCGGTGGGGCTCTTCGGCTGCAGGTCCAGCAGCTGATTGGCCGCAGCTTTGTCGAGCGATCCCAGGGTGAGCATCGGCACATGACGGTCGAATCCCGGAAGGTGATCGCCGCCACGGGCACCGATCAGCATGGTGACCGGTTCACCTTCCAACCGTCTGGCAACGAAGGACAGCGCATCCAGGGAAGCACGATCGAACCACTGCGCATCGTCCAGCACCACGAGCACGGGATGGTGGTCGCCCAGGCCTGACAACAGGCTCAGTACGGCGACCCCGACCAGCATGAGATCGGGTCCCGGCGTGGCCGACCCCTCGCCGAAGGCGTCCTGCAGCGCCGCGCGCTGCCTCCCTGGCAGTGCGTCCACCTCGGCCGGCACCGGCCGCAGCAACTGATGCAGTGCGGAGAACGCCAGGCTCGACTCCGACTCGCTCCCCTCGGCCCGCAGTACGCGAGCGCCGCCGGCTTCCGCCCGGTGCACCGCGTGCTCCAGCAGCGCGCTCTTCCCCGTGCCCATGTCACCGACCAGCATCAGCACCGGGTCGGCCGACACCGAGTCCACCGCACGAAAGAGGCGTGCCAATTCCGCGTCCCGGCCGACGATCAGCTCCCCCGGATCCGGCTCCGGTCCCATGACCGCACCGCGGTCGCCTGTGTGCTCGTCCACGGAAGTCTCCCGGAATTGCGGCTTTCGATCGGAGTCGCCTTGCCCTGGCCCGCCCAGGCTACAAGCGGCCGGGCCCAGTGCCCAGGCCATGCGCGCAGGTGCAGTCACGTTACGGATACCGCGCGCACCGAGACCGCTCGTACGGTTCCAGGAAAACCTCCACATTCCCAAGGACGCCCCATGGAACAAATCACGCTCGGCAACGTCACCATCACACGGATATGGGAGTATTTCGGTTCCGTCGAAATGACGCCTGACACCTTCTTCCCGGAAAGCTCGAAGGAAGTCTGGGAGACCGGTACCGACTGGCTAGCCCCGCATTTCCTGGATTCCGAGACCAACATCGTGAATTCGGCGATCCAGACTTGGCTGCTGCGCAGCGAGGGCAGGACGATCCTGGTCGACACCGGCGTGGGCAACCACAAGGAGCGTCCCTACGCCCCGGTCTGGAGCCACCTCGAAACGGACTTCCTGGCCAACCTCGCGCGGGCCGGTGTCCAGCCGGAGGACGTGGACATCGTGATCAACACGCATCTCCACATCGACCACGTCGGCTGGAACACCTACCTGGACGGGCGGCAGTGGGTGCCCACCTTCCCCAACGCCACCTACCTGATGCCGAAGGACGACTTCGACTTCTGGAACCCAGAGAACGGACACCAGCCGCTGCTCGGCCGCGGCAACCAGAACGTCTTCGAGGACAGCGTCGCCCCGGTGCACCAGGCCAGCCTGACGCAGCTGTGGGAGAACAGCCACCAGATCGACGCGAACCTGCGCCTGGACAGTGCTCCCGGGCACACCCCCGGTTCCTCCGTGCTGACTCTCACCTCCGGCACGGACCGTGCGGTGTTCGTCGGCGACATGCTGCACAGCCCGGTGCAGATACTGGAGCCGGACGCCAACAGCTGCTTCTGCGAGAACCCCGCCGAAGCCCGCGCCACCCGCCGCAAGGTGCTGGGCTGGGCGGCCGACAACAACGCGCTCGTGATCCCGGCGCACCTGGGCGGGCATGGCGCCACCGAAGTCGTACGCGAGGGAAGCACCTTCGCCGTCAAGGGCTGGGCGCCCTTCACCCCGTACACCGAGCAGGGCTGAACCCGCGGAAAGGCACCAGAGATGAACCACCACGCCGAACCCGTCGTGACCACCACGCAAGGAGCCGTCCGCGGTCTGCGCCAGGACGACGGCACCGCCGCCTTCCTGAACATCCCCTACGCCGCCCCGCCCCTGGGCGCCGGCCGCTTCGCGCCGCCCGAGCCGCACGAGCCGTGGGACGGCGTACGGGACGCCACCGTGCCCGGCCCCAACGCGCCGCAGTCCGAGCGCAAGCTCGGCAGCATCGACATGGCCCCCTACTTCGGCACCGGCTGGAGCCGGGGCGAGGACTACCTCACCGTCAACGTCTGGACGCCCGCCGTCGCGCAGAGCGACCTGCCGGTCATGGTGTTCGTGCACGGCGGCGGATTCGTCGCCGGTTCGACACGGTCCGCGATGTACGACGGGTCCGCCTTTGCCCGCGACGGCGTCGTCCTCGTCACCCTCAACTACCGGCTCGGCATCGCCGGGTTCCTCGATCTGCCCGGCGCGCCCGCCAACCGCGGCCTGCTCGACGTCGTCGCCGCGCTGCGCTGGGTGCGGGAAAACATCGCCGGCTTCGGCGGTGACCCGGACAACGTCACGCTCTTCGGCCAGTCTGCAGGGGCCACCGTCGTCGGCGGCGTCCTGGCCGCCCCACAGGCCGCGGGCCTGTTCCACAGGGCGATCGTGCAGAGTGGCAGCGGCCTGGGGGCGTTCAGCACCGAGCAGGCCGCCCGCGTCACCTCCGCGGCCGCCGACGTCCTGGGCGTCGAGCCACACGTGGACGCCTTCGCGGGGATCTCCGACGAGCGTCTGGTGGAGGCCGCTTCCAAGCTCGCGGGCATCGATCTGCAGACCGCCACCCACCATGACCCGCTGATCGGGCTCAGCCCCTTCAGCCTGGTCCTGGACACCCAGCCCGCCGAAGCCGTCGCCACCGGACACAGCTCCGACGTCGACCTGCTCGTCGGCACCAACACCGAAGAGGGAAACCTCTACCTGGTCCCGGTGGGCAAGTACGCCACCTCGACCGCCGCCGACGTCGACGAGGCGGCGGCCCGCTCGCACCCGAATCCGGTGCAGCTCGTCGAGACCTACCGCAAGTCCCGCCCCGAGGCGTCCTTCGCGGGGCTGCGCTCCGCCATCATGGCCGACGCGCTGTTCGGCGCGGGCAGCCGCGCTCTGGTCGGCGCCCATGCCGCCCACCCGAAGTCCGCCACCTACGCGTACGAGTTCGCCTGGCGCTCCCAGGCCCTGGACGGAGAGCTCGGCGCCACCCACGCCGTCGAGCTGCCCTTCGTCTTCGACCTCGCGGACCGGCCCGAGCTGAACGGCCCCACCGCCCTGCTCGGCCCCGACAAGCCCCCGGCGGATCTCGCGGCCCGCATGCACGAGACCTGGATCCGGTTCGCCACCACCGGCGACCCCGGCTGGGACCCCTACGACACCGAGCGCAGGGCCACGATGCACATCGACGTCGAGTGGACCCAGATCGACGACCCCCGCAGCCAGGAACGACAGGCCTGGAGCTGACGCCCGTACCGGTCTCGCCTGCTCATCCCCTCCAAGGACCACCACCGCTTCAAGGAACACCATGACCAGAACCGTCATCACTATAGACAACGCACCCTCTCTGCCCGCCCCGCTGTCCCAGGGCATCCGCAAGGGCCCCGTCCTGCAGGTCTCCGGACAGCTCCCCTTCGACCCGAACACCGGCGAGGTCGTCGGTACCACCGTCGCCGAGCAGACCGCACAGGTCCTGCGCAACGTGAACGCCGTACTCGAGGCGGGCGGTGCGGGCCTGGAGGACGTCGTCATGCTGCGCGTGTACCTCACCGACCCCGCCCACCTGGCCGAGATGAACGAGGCGTACGCGGCAGCCGTCGGCGAGCCCTTCCCCGCCCGTACCACCGTCTACATGCAGCTCCCGCCGGGACTGCTCGTGGAGATCGACGCCCTGGCAGTGCTGGGCGACTGATCAGGATGGCCGGTCGTCTGGCAGGAGCGTGCACCAGTCTGAGGGTTCCGCCGGCGTACCTGCTCGAGGCCCTGTGCGCACTGATCGGACGACCGGCACCTCCCCGCGGGCCTCATCCCGTACGCCGCATCCACGAGCAGGTCCTCCAGACAGTGGGGTCGGTGCCGCCGGGCGTGCTCGAGCCGGGCGATGTGTGCGCGGCCACGGACGTGCGCGCGGGCCTCTTGAACGCCGAGATCCCGGCCCCCTCGGACACGGCCGCCCTCTGCATCCGGCGCACGGTCGACGACCTGGGACCGGCCGACCTGTGGGAACTAGCACGCTTCTCGGCCGTGACCCGGGACGATCTCTCCTGGGGCGCTGCCGCGGTCCTGGCGGGAGGAGATCCCGGCGCCGGAGACCTGCTGGACGAACTCGCCGCGCACACCCTCGCGGAGGAGGTCGCCGAACGGTCTCGGTGCCAGTGGGGCCGAGACCACACCGAGGCGGTACGCGCCGCGCTGTACCGGATTCTGGCCGACCTCGCCGACGCCCTCCTGGAAGTGTCGGAGTCGACCCCGACCCCCCTGGACTGGACCGTTCACGACAACGGCGGGAGGTATGTCACCACCGCAGTGGGCGACGGGGTCATGTACGACGTGCTGGTCGAGACGGCGCAGAACGCTCCCCCGGCTGCGGCACTCGTCTGGGACCCCCCGTCACCGCTCGCCGCACGTGCCGTCTGGCAGTGGCAGATCACCAGCGGACCGGTCGACCGTGCCTCTCACAGCTGTGCGCCCTTGCCCTCCGCACTCGCGGCACGGCATGCCGCCGAGTGTGCAATCACCGCACTCACCGCCGGCAGATGCGGGCTGTGAGCCACCTCGGCCTGCGCCGGACCCATGCCGCACCGCAGACGTGCGTTCCAACGCGGTACATGGACGCTGCGGTGAAGCAGCTGCGCGCGGACGGCTTCGACGTCCGTGACGAGGACGTGGCCCGCCTCTCGCCGTTCGTCAGGCATCACATCAACCTGCTGGGCCGGTACTTCTTCCAGCTTCCCGACCTGCCAGGCGGCCTGCGTCCGCTGCGCGCCCCGGACGCCACCGACGAAGAATGACCGGGTCCTGGCCCGCACCGCCGGACGGGAGGACCCTGGAGGTACGTCCGGCGTCGTCTTGGTTGCAGAAGACCTCGCTCCGGTCATCGAGCCTCCGGCAAACCAACACCCTCGCCCTCCACCACGCGGCCGACCACCTGGCCCGCCGAACTCTGGCGCCCCGGATCGACAACAGCCAGGTGGATTCACATCACCTCCCGTAGGTCCACCGGTCCGAGTCGGCCGCGGCTGCCATGGAACTATTGGGCTTTCAACTGGTGGTTCGGGTGTCTGATGTCTTGCCGTCGCCTGCGATGTCCAACCGGTGGTTGCTGCTGCGGTGGCGCACACCCTATGGTCGCGTTCGAGTTGGCTGATCGAGTGCGGGGCGGCTGGTTGTGTCGGTTGCGTGCTGCGGGTATCCGCGGGCGATCAGAGCTGCTCGGAGGTGCCAGATACCGGAGAGTTTGGTTGGGTCGAAGCCGGTGAGTTGGCCGATTCTCTTGAGTCGGTAGTCGACGGTGTTGGTGTGTACGTGCAGCGCCTGGGCGGTGCGTCGGCGGGTGAGGTTGTGGCTGAAGTGTCGTTGGAGTGTGTCGAGGAGTTCGGGGTGTTCGTCGAGTGGGGTCAAAATTGTGCGAAGCCATTCCAGACCAGGGCCCGGGCGGGTGAGCTGGTATTCCATCGCGAGTTGATCGAAGCGATATAGTCCGCGCGCATACTGCAGCCGCTGCACCATGTCGAGGAGTTCGTGTGCTTGATCGGTGGCGCCCGGAATACGGGAGGTCGGGGAAGTGACGACTGTGGCGGTGATGGGAACCTGTGCGGCGCGTGACAGTTCATCGATGAACGCGTCGAGGTCTTCGTTGGGCACCAGTGTCTCGGGTAGCAGGATCGTGCCGCCGTCGACGCTGAGTAGTGAAAGCGCATTGCCGGTGTACTTTTTGGCGAGCTCCGCTTGTATACGCCGAAGTTTGCGTCGTGCAACGACTTTGGCATCCAGGCGCGGGTTGTGTTCCTCCGGGTGTGCTGGGATGGCCACGGCGAGAATCCAATAGGATTCGGCGATCTCTATGCCGCACTCGCGCGCCATGGTAGAGGTGGAGTTGCCGCCGAGCAGAGCTGAGGTGAGCGTGTGCGCGGCGGTGTGGTGGTCGCTGACCACGGCCCGCAACTCCTTGACGTAGGCGTGGGAGACGGTGGCGGTGATTGTGTCGAGGATTTCGAGCAGTCGCCGGCTGGCCGACTTGATGCTGTCGAAGTCCGCGGCCGTCGCATCGGCGAGTACCAGGTCAAAGCCGAGCTTGAACCCTTCGTGTACCGCGTGGTGGATGGTGTCGATCGGGATGCCTTCGCGAGCCCAGCCTTCGGCGGCAGTCCGTAGTTTCTGGGTCCGCTCGGGGCCATCGGAGCCGTCGAGCATGCTCACGGCGAGCTCGAGGCAGGTCCGGGTGATCGTGGTGATGTCGCCATTGAGCGCCTCGCCGGGCAACGTCCGGCACGGAACGATGTGCTCGACGAAGTGGCCGACCATTTTCCGCGATAGTGTCCGGACGTCTTTCAATGGCGATGTGACGGGCTGGCCCGAGACGATCAAGTCCCGACGGGCTGAACTGGCGATGGTCATTGTGACTCCCTTCCATCCCCGCGGCGTGGCGAAGCACATAACGGTAACGTGGCGATCGCCGGTATCGGTCCGGCTATCTGCGCTTCTGGGTTTTGGGGAATGGAGTTGATCACGCCGCTGTGATCAACCACAGATCTGAAGGCGCCGCCCCTGGATACGCGGTCGCTGGATTGGTCAAACGTCCGGTTGGCGTCGCGTATCGGCAATACGTTGGCCGAGATCGCCGAGCACGCCACCGGGCCGAGATCGTAGGGAAGGATCACAATCGAGACGGCGCTCGGTTCGTTCGATCACTGAAATGAGCCGGTCAGCGCGAAGCCGCAGCGATCAGCCCGTACCGTCGATGTCTGAAGGGCGGCAGAGGGAGCGCCATGGCAGTGGACCCGCACGACGAACGTCGAACAGCAGGCGCAACATCCGCCCACAACGGACGCCCTCGACATACCGTCGCGGACCGAGTTCTCAAGGCCGGCATCGAACGTGCGCTCGTCGTATTCGACGCCGCCGAAGCCTCGGGTGCCCTCACATTCGATTGGTTCGAGCACGCTGCGACCCGCTGCGCACAGGACGGAATCCCGATCGAGACGGTCCACGCGGTGGTTACCGAAAGTGTGACAGCGGCGTTGGGCCGACTTGGTTCGGCCACCGGCGTCGTCGACGGCGGACGGGAAGTCGGGCTCGAACAAATCGCTCCCCCGAGTATCCTCGACCAGCTCATCGCCGTCGTCTCGCGCGCCTATGCCTGACCGTCGGTGGCATAGCCGGAGAGCTGGCGGGCACGGTTCCGGTGAGCAGCCGTTTGAGGATCCGCGATCGTGGTTCGCTCCGGCACCGGCGGGCGCCCGTCAGTGTTGTGGCGCGGAACATCGGAATGCAAGTACTGGACGAGTTTTCCGGGTCGCCGTCTACGAACAGTGCCGAGCAGCGGTGTCGCCGAACGATCTCCTCGATCTGCAGCCCGGAAAGACAACCCGCAGTCCTTGCGGCTGCATGGTCGACCTGTCCCTGCGGACATGTCACAGGTACCGGGTCGAGTGCGGTGCGATGATCCGATAGCCGGGATGCTGGGCGAACACCGCCGCTGTGGCATGGCTGCGAGAACGTCGAGGCCTGGCACGACTTCGATTGGCGTGCGGGTGAACTCGCATCCGATCGGTTAGACGGTGACCGGTGCGGCGGCGTCCTGGTCGGTGATCTGGCTGATGCCATCGGCGGTGACCTCCAGCACGCATGCAGTGGAGATATCGAAGAACAGGCCCGACACCGTCAGGCCGCGCTCCGCGACGGCCTCGCGCATAACTGGATGATGCTGCAGGGTCTCCAGCTGCACGGCGACGTTCACCATGCTCAGCTGAGCGGCCTCGTCGTAGCCCGCGGCCGCCGCAGCCAACCGCACCGGGTGCTCGGCCCGGTAGGCGTCCAGGCTGGGCCGGGCATGGGCGAGCCAGACGTCCAACCTCGGTCCGGCGGAGGTGCCGGCGAGCAGCGCCTTCATCGCACCGCACGAGGAGTGGCCGCACACCACCACGTTGCGCACCTTCAGGTTGTCCACCGCGAAGGACAGCGCCGCTTCCACCGAGGCGTCCGAACCGTCCGCGGGGTGCAGGTTGCCGACATTGCGGACGGTGAACAGGTCGCCGGGGCCGCTGTTGGTGATCACGTTCGGCACAATCCGCGAGTCGGTACAGGTGAGGAAAAGCGAGTGCGGATCCTGCCGATCCCGCAGCTCGTCCAGGTGTGGACGCAGCACGTGCGCGTGGCTGCGGTGATAGGCGGCCACACCGGCCGCGACCGCGTTATCGCTGCGGTCGCGCCACGGGCCGAGCGCCTCGTCGAGCATGCCGCGCGCCCGTCCGCGCCGTGGCGGTCCGGTCATGGCGTGTTCCATGCGCGCAGTGCCGATCTCCACGAATTCCGCTTTGCCGCCGATGCTTTCGTGCTGGCGGGTCCAGTCGTGGATGGCCTCGTAGGCGGCGTGGTCGAGGAAGTCGACGGTCAGCTCGACCAGCACGTCGGTGCCGGTCGGGACCTTGGCTAGTTCCTTGGTCAGCTTCGGCAGCGCCAGGAAGGTGCACGTGCCGTCGATGGTGACGATCCAGCGGTCGGTGCCCGCCACCGGCGCGGCCTGTACCGACACCTTCACCACTCGCCACAACAGCATCGCGAACGCCAGCGCCAGGCCGATCAGCACGCCCTCGAGCAGGTTCAGTAACACCACACAGACCATGGTCACCGCGTATACCGCCAGGTCGCCGGTGCGATGGGCGAGCCGGATGTGGGCCAGCTTCACCAGCTGCATGCCCACCACGATCAGCAACCCGGCCAGTGCCGACTTCGGGACCTGCTGTACGACGCCCACCAGCGCGATGGAGAACACCAGGATCCACACGCCGTGCAGAATCGCCGAGGCCTGGGTGCGCGCTCCTGCGGCCACGTTGGTGGAGCTGCGCACGATCACCCCCGTGACCGGGAGGCCACCGAGCATGCCGGAGGTGATGTTGGCCGCGCCCTGGGCCACCAGCTCGCGGTCGAAGTTGGTGCGCTTGCCGGTGTGTAGTTTGTCCACCGCCACCGCCGACAGCAGGCTCTCCACGCTGGCGATCAGGGCGATGGTCAGCACCGCAAGCGCCACCGCACCCCAGTTGCCGCCGGGCAGGCCAGGCAGGCCGATAGCGTCGAACAGCGAACCATCGATCTTGATGCGCTCCGGATCGCCGGGCAGCACAAGCGAGAGCACCGTACCCACCAGCACCGCCACCAGCGGGCCCGGGATCAGCCGCACCCGCTCCGGCACCCAACGCCAGGCGACGATGATGCCGATGACGACCACGCCGACCAGGAAGTCGTCACCATGCAGGTTCAGCAGCTGACCGGGCAACTCGGTGATGTTCTCGAAAGCCGGGCCGCGCGACGAGCCGCCCAGCAGCACGTGCACTTGCTGCAGGGCGATGGTGACACCGATACCAGCGAGCATCGCGTGCACGACTACCGGCGCGATCGCCAATGCGGCGCGCGCGATCCGGCTCAACCCGAACAAAATCTGTAGCAGGCCGGCCGCGACGGTGATGAAACAGGTTGTCTTCCAGCCGAACTGGTGGATGGTCTCCGCGAGCACCACGCTCAGACCGGCGGCGGGCCCGCTGACCTGCAACGGGGAGCCACCCAGGAAGCCAACGACAATGCCGCCCACGGCGGCCGCGATCAGGCCGGCTGCGATGGGGGCGTCGGAGGCGATGGCAATGCCCAGCGACAACGGCAAGGCGACGAGGAACACCACGATCGAGGCGGGCAGATCATGGCGAGTGATCGACGAAAGCCGATCGGACCAGAACCTGCCCGGCACGGCATCCGATTCGGGCGTCGTATCGGTGTCGGTGGACATATTTCTCCTTCACCAGGCCGATGGGCCGACCCGAGTTTGTCGAACATGTTCTCCAAACATCGAAAGCAGCTGCCGGACAACGATGTCCGAGAACTCGATGTCCAGCAGCCTCTCAGGCGTGAGGAGTTTCCAAGATCAAAGTACTGGCAGCAGCACAGCGAAAAACGGGCCAGGCGAATATTTGTGACCGACACAATTCCGAACGGCAGTGTTTTCGGTGCCACCACAACGCGTCTCGGACAGAGTGACCGGGAATTCGACCGACTCGAGAGCCCCACAAAGCGCAAGTACAAGCACAGATGCCACGGAAGCTGACGCGGCGGCCATGCCCTCGTAGCCGACCTCCAGGTACTCGACGGCTGCGACGAAAGACCACAATTGATCTTCAGAATTCTCGTGTGTATTCACAACGCAGTTGTTTTCGTGAATACCGCGGAATTATTGGGCATATCCACGAAAACTCCGCAAACACATAATCTGAGAACCCAAATTATTGCCGACGGCGGGCCGCGGTCCCGCAGGCCGTGATCTGATTGGGCCGCCTCGAGTTCGGGGCTTGTCACACAGCACAACTGAGGATGACTGTATGAATTCAAGAATTATCCGTCGACTCGCCGTATTCGCGTTCGCGCTGCCCGCAATCGCGTTGAGCAGCGGTACAGCCTCGGCAGCAGCCGCCACGGCCACTCCGGTCGGTGGCTCGGTGGAATTGTGTATTCCCATCCCCCTTGGCTCGGCGGAGAACACCTTCTGCCTGCCTATCGGCTAGTTCGAGTTGGGTGCGGCGGTGGCGAGACCGTTCATGGCTAGCAGGATTCTGTTTCCAGTTCGGAGTCGCCACCGCCGCGCGGCATCGGTGGAGTTCACTGGGTGGCGGTGTCGGCTCGCGGACGCAGTAGCGTCGGTTGCGGGCCATACCGGGTAGTGCGCTACTGGTTGAAAGCTGTTGTCACGCTGAATGTTCGACCTGACAGTGCCTGAACTGCGCCGGGCGCTGGTCGATCTCGCTTCTTTGGAGAAGGTTGTTGAGCCGACGGTTACGGGCTTCGATGGCTTGTGGGTCTCACTCACTTTTTCGCGCTTCTCGTGCCGCACTGTCCGGATTCATCGCTCTCCTAGCCTATTTGATCGGGTTGCCATTCGCGTCGTTCCTGACTCCCCTTCACCGCCGATGGGGTAGCCGGTCACGACTGAGCCGTCGGGAGCGACGATGACTTCGATTTGGACACCGTTGCGGGTGCCGTTGACCTTCCAGTTGCCGTTGTCCTAGAGGACTGGCGGCTGGGCCGAGTCCCTGCAGCAGCACAGCCACCGCGCCTGGGTTGTCGAGGGAGACATGGACGGCGGGGTCACGGGCAGGCTGCATCCGGGCCTGATCGTCCGGTCCACGAATCAACCTGCACCGGCACCGGTCGCGAACGTCGACGACAAGATCGGCCACCTCGAGTCGACCCGCCAGGCACCGGTTCCGGCGGGTCAGAAGATCCCGGCGATGTACGGCGCGCCGCTGCGTGTCCAGCCGGTCAGCAGCCCCTGCAGTTTTTCCTCCGCATACGGGTGGCCGGCCGCGGCGGCGGCGCGAAAGAACTCCGCCGCCTCGTCTCGGTCCCGTACCTCGAGGACCACCGCCAAGTTGTACATGGAGGTGACATCGCCCGCCGCGGCCCCACGACGCCACCACTGTTCGTACTCCGCGACCCGCTCGCACCGGAAGTACAACGAGCCGAGGTTGGCCATCGCCGCACCGGAACCCGCGTCGACGGCCACCCGCAACCACCGCTCGGCCTCCTCGTCCCGTCCCAGCTCCGACAGCAGGTTGCCGAGGTTGCTCATCGCCTTCGTATCCCCCGCCTCGGCGGCCTGCGCATAGAATTCGACTGCATCCTCTCTATCCCCTCGCTCGACCAGCTGCAACGCCAGATTGAATGCCGCGTCAGCATTCCCAGCTCCCGCTGCAGCCCGATACCAGCGTTCCGATTCAGCGAGCTGCCGCTGTTCGGATTTCAGAAACCCGAGGTTGTGCATCGCTTTCGCATCCCCGGCCGCGGCCGCCTGCACCCACCACGTCTCGGCAGTGGACTCATCGTCGCGTTCGACAGCCCGCAAGCCCAACGTCCGCATCGCACAGACATGCCCCGCCGACGCCGCCACCCTATATTCCGGCTCCGCCTCCGCCGCACGGTCCGCACGCGTCAACGCCTCAGCACGCTCGTACGCCGCCGCCCCACCATCACCATTCATACCGAACCTTCCCTGCGCTCACCCCCGACCGTATCGCGCTGCGCCAGTACGTATTCGCACCCCTGGCAAGCGCCGCCGCACGCGACTCGGGCGCTACCTGACGTACGGGCAGCACCCTACCCACCGGTAGTCACCGAACGCGGGCACCGAGAGGCCGCCGTCAGGCTCGGCTGCTCGACGGGGCGTGGCTCATCTCCGGCCCCTCGATCACGTTCGCGGCTGTCCAGCCGCCGTGCACCGCTGTCCGAGTGGACGATTGGGTGCGTCCTACCTTCGTGACGTGCCGTCGGTTGTCCGGAATGATCGGCAGGCCAGGTGGGATCGGTATAGCTTTCATCGCGCTGCTTCTCGATGGCTCAGGTGGCTCCCCCGCCGGTCCCACCACCTTGTTCCGACCGCTGATTAGGCGCTGCGGACCATCGCTGTGCAGGGCGTTGACGGCGGAACGGGGATGCCGCACGACACGATTGGATGAGGGATCGGAGGCATCACGGCTTTTGGTGGCGGGTATCGACATCGCCAAGGAATTCCATTGGGTGACAGTCGTTGTCACCGATACCGGCAGCGAGGTGATCTCGCGTCGGGTCGACAACGACCCCGACAGCACCAACAGGTTTCCTCGCAGAACTCGGCAGGCCGGAACCGAGCACGGGCCGGCCCCCTCGGTATCGACGTCATGGGTGGCATCGCCGGACTGGCCACCGCGATGCTGCTGGAAGCCGGTCACCAGCTGGTTCACGTGCCCGGCCCGACCGTGAACCGTGCGCGTCACGGCACGCGTGGCGGTGAGCACAAATCCGACCCCCGCGACACCCGGTCATCGCCGACCAGCTGCGGCTTCGGCAAGGCTTCCGGCCTGCGAGCACGATCGGCAACCGCCGCGACGAATGGATTACCGCGGGTGTGTTCGCGCGGCTGAAGACGATCGCGCTGGACACCTACGACCGCATCGTCGGGCTGGTCCTCGACGACATCGCTGTCGACGGCTGCATCACCAAAGCACCCGACGGTGGAGAAACATGCCGGACCGTCTCCGGTGGACCGCCACAAAAAGGGCATGAAACGGTCGCTGCTGGTCGACGGCTACGGCATCCCGCACAGGCAGGTCCTAGCCCGGCGCGAACCGCCCCGACTTTCCGCTGCTGGCCCTGACTCTCGATCGCGTCGACGACCTCGGGCCGTTGCCGGAGCAGATCACCGTGCACTTGGACTCCGGCTACAACTCGGGCAAGACCCGGGACCTGCTGGCCGGGCGCAGCCTGCAGGCCAGATCGCAACCAAGGGCGCGAAAGCGCCGATCCAGGCCAGCCAGCGCTGGCACGTGGAGCGAACGAATTCCTGGCACAACGCTTTCAACAGGCTGCAACGTTGCTATGAACGCCGCGAACGCGTCATCGACGCCTACTTCGACCTCGCCGACGCAAAGCACAAGCTGAGAGACTTCGAGTTATCCCCGACCCTGGGAGCCCTGCAGTATTGCCCCTTGCGCTCCGATCAAGATAGACACGATCCATGGAAACTAGTACGGCACATGTTCGGCTGAAACGTTCGCTGGCGGGCGTCGCCGCTGGTCTGGCTTTGGTTGCGACCATTGCTCCGACCGCGTCGGCCGCCTCCGATCTTTCTGCTGAAACCTCGACCACCGTAGCGGCTCCGATCGACTCGGGATCGTTCAGTGGCTCTGGATATCTGCTCAATGGTGTACTCAACCTCATTTGTGTACTCACTGGTTCACGGCCAACGTGCTGGGGCGACGTTCCCCAGTAAGTTCAGTTCGGTATAGCCCGAGCTTCTGCGGATCCGAGACAATAGATTGTCCTGCTATTGACTCAGCGATTTTCACCGGACCAGCACCGATAATCGGACGGGTCTGATGTGGCAGGTGCGGCACGACCGATTCGTGATGCCCGGTTCAGACCGGATGCAGGGCAACGCATTCCGTACAGCGTTCCCACAAGTCGGGGATCGGGTCCGACCAGGGGAATCGGTGAGGAAGGACCCGGACCTCGGTGCCCCATTCTGGTCGGCCAATTCCTGTGGCCACCGTGTGAGCGATCGGTTGCCCGTCACTGACGGCTTTTGATCGTTCGTGTGCGGATCTCGCTACGGGTGGAGCGTATGGCGTGGGATCCGGGGAGTGAGGCACAATGCGTCGGATGAGTGTTCAATATCCGGGCCCTCGAGCCCGCGGGGGTGGTCAGCATCCGCAATCTCGGCCGCAGGCGGATGTGCCCGAGGAAGCAGGTGAGAATCGCCTGGCCTTGGCGGCCGTGCTCGACGGCTTACTGGCCTTGACTGTCGGTCTGGGTGTTTCGGTACGGATTTTTCCTGATGCCGACGGCGCTGTGGAATTCCTCGCGGGTTTCGTTCCCTGTGTCTTTGCGGTATCTTTCGTCAATCACGTGATCGGCACATTGTTGGTTCGTGGCAGCGTCGCCAAACTGCTGTTCGGAATGCGGGTGGTGCGGTGGAAGAATGGCCGGCGTCCGCGCTTCTGGCAGACGTTGTGGCGGTGGCTGTTCGGCTTTGTTCTGATCGCGCTGCAGTATGTCCTGGAGGGTGCGAGCGTGGGGCAGGCGTGTGGTCTGCGAACCGTGCGTCGCCGCGACGAAATGCGCCGTGCTTCTAGGGCGGTGAGTGGCCACTGACGGTGTCCACGTCTTCGGGAGAATCCTTCGCTAAACGTTCGAGCCCGCCGCACTCGACGAACTGTGCGCGGCCAGCCTGCGCCTGCTCGAGGTGCGCCGATGAACACACCGACCGCCAACGCGGAAACCGTCGCCGCGGCACGGCTGCTGCTCACCCAATTGGGTATCTCCCCCGCCGACCTCGTGACCGTCGGCACCACGGCACCGACATTCGGTGAAATCGATCCCCGCGTCCGCGAAACACTCGAGGCGGGCACCAAACGCACACCTATTCCTGTTCGGGCTGGCCAGCAGTGTGCACGGAGGCTGGCCCTTCCCGGCGAACTCCAACCCAGCCGCGAGGTCATACTCGACGACGACCTCACGGCGTTCAGCTGCGGGATCGACGTCAGCTCGATCTCATCCGGGTCTGAGAACCGGCCCTACTGGATTCCGATGAGGCGGAGCCCGAAAGCCGCGTATTCCGTGGCGATCTGCTCGGGTGTGACGGGGCCTGGAGTCGAAACCATTGCGGCAGTGCGGTGCACATGGTCGCGATGGCACGGCCGGCGACGCGGGCGTGGTCGGGGGGCAGGTTTCCTCGGCGATCGCGGCATCCATGTCCTCGTCGAGGAGGTATTGAATCTCGTTGCGGGACGCGGTGATCCGGTCTCGGTTGGCCGGTGTCAGGCCGCGCATCTCGCTGGCTCCGATAATGTGTGGAATTCCAGGTCGAGCTCGGTGTCGCGGGCCTGGTCGGCTGCGTAGCGCAGGTTCTCCTCCTGTGCGGTCAGGATGGTCGCGAGCTTTACCGGATCGGATTCGGTGAGTGTGGTGGCGGCGGCCAGACCGTCCAGCACCGCGCGGACCGCGAGGGCGTCGCGCACCTGCTCGTCGTCGATGCGGCGACCCGGGCGGGACATTGACGGCCGGCCCCTCATAGATGAGCTGCTGGACGGCCTCGCGCACCGGGCTCCGGCTCACGCCGAGCCGGGCGGCCAGGGCCGGAACACTGGGCGGCGTGCCCGGCTCCAGCTCCCAACTGCCTGACCTGCCGGTGCGCGGATGCGCCGAGCAGCGCGGAGGTGGTCGGTCATCGCAGTCGGTCCTAATCAGTGAGCAGGATGGGTTCTCGGCCGGACTCGTGTTCCTGCGGTTGGTCTTTCGTTTTCGGTGGTGAAGTTACCCTTGCGCCCGGTAGTTGGCCTGCACGCGCTGAGCGAGGAAGTCGGCGGCGGTCACCGGCGGGTACTTGTGGCGTGGCCCCTGGATGACTGCGTCGCGGTCGGCCTGGGCGAAGTAGGCGATGCTGTAGCGGTCACCCTGGTACTCGCCCGCGCCTGGGCTGCGGACACGGTGGAAGTTCGATGGCAGTTCGTCATCGCTCCAGCGGGTGAGCATGTCACCGATATTGCAGGTGATCAGTGCGGACGACGGGGTTATCGACGTCCATTGCTGCTCCTGCATCTCCTTGCCGGGGCAGACCTGCAGGCCACCCTGCCCGTCCCGCTGGAAAAGCAGCGTCAGACAGTCGAAGTCGGTGTGCGCACCCGCACGCCAGCGACCCGGCACGCCCTGGAGTTCTGTCGGAACAGCGAAGTAGTGCAACAGCCGAAGCGTGCTCTGGTACTGCGGGGATTCCGGATCATGCGCCTTGGTGAAGTGATTGCGGTCCAGGCCGAGGCGATCGGCGAAGCAGGAGAGGACGCGCATCGCGACTGTCCACACCTGGTACTCGAAATCGAGCATGTCGGCGCGGAATTCGACCAACTCCGCTTCGCTCGGCCACAGCTCGGCCATATGCGGGCGGGTAATCTGGTAGGACTCCTTCTGATCGGGCACGCCGATGGACGGGCGTACCTGACTCAGGCTCTCCCACCCGGCGTTATTCGCCTTGACCAGTGGATATCGCGCCTTGGTCGACTCCGGGAGCGCGAAAAATGCTGCGGTGCGGGCGAATACAGTGTCGATCTGGTGCTGCGGGATGCCGTGCCCGCAGAGCTGGAAGAAGCCGATCTCGGTGGCCGCGGCCCATAGCTGGTCGGTGATCTCGGCGCGGCGGTCCGCGAAATCGGTCAGGTCGATGACGCGGATATCGCGGGCGTCGGTCTCCACGCCGAGGCCGCCCATCTGCTGCTCGCGGGATACCTCGGGCTGGTCGTAGCTTTCGGTCATTGTCAGTCCTTGTCTGCGTGGGGTTCTCAGCTGTCGACGTTGATCGTCGGGTCGAGGAATTCCTTGGTGACGACGTCTTGGGCGCGCAGGTTGTTCGGTATATTCGCGCCGCCGAGGCGCAGGATCGGGTGTCGCGGCCTTGACAGATACGACACGAGAACGCACCCCGATTGCTATCGGCAGTGAGATTTGCGTTGCAGTGCTGAGTGTCGGACCGGCGGCAAATTCAATGACCCGGCACGGACTCGAATCCTGTTGCCAGAGTGCGGATATCCGCGTCGGACAGCGGCGTGGGCGTGCCGCGGTCGACGAGATCAGCGAATCCTGCGTCATCCGCCATCACGGTGATCGTGTACAGCCGTTCGGTGCCGGAGGTGTTCAGAATGCGGTGTTCGGATCCTGGTTGCAGGATCAGTACGTCGCCCGCGCCGAGGTCGACGGCGTGTGTGTCGCTGTGCGCGCGGGCGGTGCCGGCCAGCACGATGAAGATTTCGGCTGAATCCTCATGGGAGTTCAGTGGTTGCGCACCGCCCGGCTCCCAGATTTCGAGGAATACGCTTGCGCTGGAGCCGTGTTCGGGTCCAGCGAGTGTGCACAGCCGTACCGTGTCCGCGGGTGAGATGAGAGCTGCCGACAGGTCGGCGAGGTGTCGTACGACGGGAGGCGCCCCAGCCATATCGGATCCTTTCGGGTAGACGTCGTATCGCCGCGGAACGCGGTTCAGCCGACGGGTGGTGTGAGCAGGGTGACCGGGCCGCAGTCGTGGCGGGTTACCGGCTGGCCGAGCATGTCGCGGGCCGGCACGGCGATCGTTGTTCCCTCCAGCATCGCCGCCGCGGCATGGGCGACCTCGGTGGCCGCGCTGGCCGGTAGTTCGCAGATAAGGTTGTGGGCGGCCAGAATTCGGGTGATCGGGAGCTTCGACAGTCGGTGCGTCGATTCGGCGAACCGGACTGGGTCGGCTCCGGCGCCGTGCAGCCAGTGGGCGGCGGCGAGCACCGTGTCACCCGAGAGCAGCGTGCCGGTGGTGTGGTCGAACAGGCACAGGGTGTCCGGCGCATGGCCGGGCGTGTGCAGTACCTCGAACCGTCGGCCACCCAGGTCGATGATTTCGCCGTCGGCCAGCGCCCGGCTGATCGGGGTCGGTGGTATCGCCCACTGCGTCAGGTCCGGCAGCGGGCGTAACCGACCGACCCGCGCCAGGGTGAAGAAATACTGGGCATCCAGCAGGGCGAACCGGTCGTACTCCGCGACCACCCGTGACATGGCGGCGGCATACGTACGAAGGAACGCTGGATCGGCGGCGGTGTGCAGGCACCCGGAATTCGGGTCCGCAGCCGTGGGATGCGCGGCGAAGTCGATAACGTCGACCTGCGCGGCGAGGTCGGCATTGCCGCCGCGGTGATCGATGTGGTGATGCGATGACACCACCAACACCGGCAGCGCCGTCAACGCCTGCACCACTTGGGATATCGGAGCGATGCCGAGCCCGGAATCGAACAGCAGCGCGGTGTGTTCGCCGATGACGAGGTAGCTGGCGACATGCCCGGGTTCGTTGATCAGGTGGATGCCCTCCCCGATGTCTCGAACATGGAACCAGGATTCGGCTTCGGCACAGAAGGTGGGAGCTCGTGAGGCCACCGCAGCTCCTCAAATGTTGATGACAGTTACATTTGCCAATGTAGAGGCGCCGCGTTTCCGGGAAGTAAAGGTTGCGGACCGACCGTCGAACGGAGCGAAGGTCGCAGTCCATCAACCCGTCGCGGCAAAAAGGTTCACAACAGCTTTACGTGAACAATGTTCATCACATCAACATTCATGGCTACCGTCTGACCGGTGATCTCTCCCCTCGATGACCTCGACGCCGACCTACGTTCGGCATTCGCGCGGTATGAAAGGGCCTTGATGGCCAACGATCTCGCCGAACTGGACGCCGCATTCGCCGACGGTCCTCGGCCGATCCGCAGTGATCCGGCAACCGCGCTGGTCGGCCACGACGCGATCGCCGAGTTCCGGGCCGGGCGAGCCGGCGCACCGACCCGCTCCCTCGTGCGGGTATATGTGCGCAGACTCGGCTCCGATGCCTCGGCGATCGTCGCGGAGACCCGCCGAACGGACGGTTCACAGGGTGTCCAAACCCAAGTCTGGGAGCGCGACAGCGGCGGTCGATGGACCATCACCGTGGCGCATGTGTCCGGCGGTGCCGCGCCCACCGACGGCAGTACGGTCAGCCCAGACTCATCAATTTGGCGTGTCGCGCCGGACGAGGCGCCGCTCGTGCGCGGCGGCCGAGGACCGCTCCGCGATGCGCGGGTGGCCGTCAAAGATCTGTTCGCGGTGGCCGGGCACGCGATCGGAGCGGGGAACCCGACCTGGCTGGCGGGAGCGCCGGTGGAGTCTCGTCACGCCGCGGCGGTATCCGCATTGCTGGCGGCAGGGGCCGATATCACGGGGATCGCGACCACCGACGAGCTGGCATTCTCACTTGCGGGCGCCAATATTCACTACGGCACGACACCGAATCCGGTTGCGGCGCATCGAGTCAGCGGCGGGTCGAGCAGCGGTCCGGCGGCCGCGGTCGCCGCCGGGTTCGCCGATATCGGCCTCGGCACCGACACCGCGGGCTCGATTCGCGTCCCGGCATCATATTGCGGGCTCTACGGGCTACGCACGACCCACGGGGTGGTCGCGCGGACGGGTCTGGTGGGTTTGGCACCGAGCTTCGATGCCGTGGGCCTGCTCACCCGCGATGCGACGTTGCTCGCCAGGGCGGGCGGGGCGCTGCTGCCGAATCAAGAAGTACATCCGGTCACCAGGGTGGTGGTGGCACCGGAACTGGTCGATCTGCTGGATCCTGCCGCACGCGAATCTTTTTGGGCTGCGGTGCAGGCACTGACGCTGCGCGATGCGGCCGCTGGAAACGTATTGCCACCGCCGGAGACGATCGCGCTCGACTACCCCGACGGCGCCGGGCTCGACACGGTTCTCATGGCATTCCGCACGGTTCAGGCCGCCGAGGCTTGGCGCTCGCACGGCACCTTCGTGTCCGCTCAGCCGACCGCGTTGGCGCCCGATGTCGCCGCTCGATTCCACGTCGGCCGCGAGATCGACGCCGCAACCGAGACCGAGGCACGCGGCCTGCTCGACGACATGAGCACCCGGCTGCGGCGGATACTTCCCCCCGGCGTCGTCCTCGCGCTGCCCGCCGCCTCGTCGGCGGCTCCACGCCGAGACGCTTCGTCGGCGGAGGTGGAAGCGGTGCGGCAGCAGACATTGCGATTGACCTGCCTCGCGTCGCTGGCAGGTCTGCCCGCGTTGTCGATGCCCCATCTCCGGGCGGGAAACCTGCCGGTCGGGTTGTGTCTGCTGGCCGGACCAGGACAGGACTCCACCCTGCTCACCTTCGCCATTCCACCTTTCGACCGACAGGACCACACCTGATGTCCCGAAACTCCTGGTCGCTGTCCGGCGACCATGCGGATCTGCGTCGCCCGATCCATCCGCCACACTCACTGGAGCTCGATGCTCTGCCGCAACGGGTGAGCATCGATCTTGCGCGCACCGCGTTGATCGTCATCGACCTGCAGAACGACTTCTGTCATGTCGACGGGTGGCTTGCGCGCATCGGAGTCGATGTCTCGCCCGCACGTGCGGCCGTCGATACTCTGCGGACGGCGCTGCCGGCCGTGCGCGGAGCCGACATCCCGGTCGTGTGGGTGAATTGGGGCAACCGGCCCGATCAGGCCAACCTGCCGCCCGGCGTGCTGCACGTCTACGATCCCGCCGGCACTGGCGTCGGAATCGGCAGTGCGGCAACCGCTTCGAGCACCGCAGTGCTCGAAGCGGGCAGTTGGGGCGCGGACGTAGTCGATGATCTCGAGATCGCGCCAGCAGACATTCGCGTCGACAAGTACCGGATGAGTGGATTCGTCGATACGGTTCTGGATTCCGTGCTCCGCAACCTGCGGGTCGACACCCTGCTGTTCGCTGGTGTGAACGCCGATCAATGCGTGTTGTCGACATTGATGGACGCCGCGAACATCGGCTACGACGTGGTGCTGCTCACCGATGCGGTGGCCACCACCTCGCCCGAATACTGTATGGAGGCAACGACGTACAACGTCCGACGGTGTTTCGGGTTCACCGCGACCGCCGCGGAACTCGTCCGTGGACTCGTCTGCGTCTAGTGCGTTGACGACGAACGTCCGCCGGATTGGGTGATACGCCGCCGGTTCCGGCAACGGGCCGGGAGTCCGTGACACTCTCGACGGCGGTAGTTGCTGTCGGGAGGGTGGGTTGGTCTGCGCCGGAACCAATTCGGGCCTGTCGGCTGAGCGACGCGGAAGGTCGACGGCCGCAGCCATCAGCATTCTTGACCTACGGGTCAATAACATTTAGAGTCATCGCATGGGCAGGCCACGGAACTTCGAAACCGATACCGTGGTCGAGCGCGCAATGGAAGAGTTCTGGACCCACGGGTACTCCGGCACTTCTCCCGCACAACTCGCCGAGGCCACCGGCGTCGGCAAGGGCAGCCTGTACCACACGTTCGGCAGCAAACGGCAACTGTTCGACCAGGCATTGGCCCGCTACGGACGGATGGGCGTGGAGCACGCCGAGGAGCTGCTGTTCCAACCGGGAAGCACCCGCGAACGCATCGGCGCGTACCTGCGTGAGACCGTGGATTCCGATGTCGCACAGCCGGTTCGGCGTGGCTGTATGGTCGTGAACACGGCCGCCGAGCTCGGTGGCCATGACGAGGAGATCACCCGGGCCCTGCGTGGCATCGAGGATGGCATCGTCGCCGTGCTGGCCGCCCGGATCGAACAGGGCCGACGCGACGGCGACATCGGCCCTGATGTGGATGCGCGGGCCACGGCCGAGTTCCTGTTCAACACGAGCGTCGGTCTGCGCATTATGGCCAAGACCCGCGACACCGAAGCGCTGTATCGCACCATCGACGTCGCCCTGACCGCCCTCTGACCGATCCGCCACATTGCGGTGGCTCTCGCATACCCCAATTTTTGACCTGCAGTTCAAGAAAGGAAGTCTCCATGGATCTCGAATTGACCGGCAAGACCGCCGTCGTCACCGGAGCCGGCCGCGGCATCGGCCTGGCCGTCGCCGAGACGTTGTCCGCCGCGGGCGCACGCGTGGTCGGCGCCGCCCGCACCATCACACCCGAACTCGAAAAGGCCACCGTGGCCACCGCTTCGGTGGATCTGAGCTCGCAAGACGGCGCCACTGCGCTCGTGGACACCGCGCTGAAAGAGCTCGGCGGCATCGACATCCTGATCAACAACGTTGGTGGCGGCGACCCCGACCAACTGACGCTGGGCGGATTCCTCGACAGTACCGACGATCAGTGGCGGCACCTCCTGGATGTCAACCTGTTCAGCGCCGTCTGGGCGACCCGTGCCGCCCTGCCCAGCCTGCTCGACCGTCGCGGCGCGATCGTGAACGTCTCCTCGATCAACGCACATCTCCCGTCCGCCGGGCCGGTCGGCTACAGCGAGGCCAAGGCCGCGCTCACCGCCTTCGGCAAGCGCCTGAGCGAAGAGTTCGGTCCGCAGGGAGTCCGCGTCAACACGGTCTCGCCCGGCGTGGTCGGCACCCGGATCTGGCGCGGTTCCGAATGGGTCGGCGCGAAGCTCGCCGCCGCACAGGGCGTCTCGCACGAACAGCTGCTGGCGGCGCTGCCGGACCAGTTCGGCATCGCCTCGCGCCGAATCTCCGAACCGGAAGAGGTCGCGGCCCTCGTGGCGTTCCTGGTCTCGGGCAAGGCTACCAACATCATCGGAGCCGACCTCGTCATCGACGGCGGGACCATCAAGACCAGCTGACCCCCTGCATCAGGACATCGCGCGGCCGGCGCGCTGACCGCCTTCGCCCCGGTGCGGCGAAGGCGGTCCCAGCGTCTGGATAAGGGCAGCCCCAGCGGCCCGGTACCGCCGCTCCGTTCGTTCCGCCGAATTCGATGCCGGACAATCAGCGCTTCACAGTTCGAGCACCAATCGTGCTCCAGCGCAGCGTGATACGCAGATCATCATGGACTCCCCCTCGGCGCGCTCCTCCGGCGACAGCACAGAGTCGCGGTGGTCCACCTCCCCGCTCACCACGCCCGTCTCGCAGGTACCGCAGGTCCCTTCCCTGCATGACGAGAGTGCGACCACGCCGCGTTCCTCGGCCACCTCGAGTATTGATCGAGTCGCCGGAACCGTGAGCGTCAGCCCCGACATCGCGAGGGACACCTCGAACGGGGCCGCGGCAGACTCCGCGATATCTCGCGCGACGAACCGCTCGGCGAACACATCGACCGCCTCGAGTCCCGCGCAAGCGTCCTCCGCGGCGGCGATCAACCCTGCTGGACCGCAGGCCAGTACCGCGGTTCCCGGCGTCGAATCGGCGAGGAGTGCCGCCACATCCAGGCGTCCCGCACGCACCGAGTGATGCGGCAGCACCGCATCGCTGTAGTGTTCGCGCAGCTCACGCAGGTAAGCCATGGCCGACTCGTCGCGGCCGGTATATATCAGCCGCCACGGCCGCCCGCTGCGCTGCGCGGCGGCGGCGAGCGCGAGCATCGGCGTGATCCCGATACCTCCGGCGATCAGCACGTAGCCGAGCGCACGCACGAGCGGAAAGTGGTTGCGCGGCGGCCGGATCGAGGCCGTTGCGCCGATCGACAGGAGTTGGTGGGCCAGGACCGAACCACCGCGCCCATGCGCCTCGCGCAATACCGCGATCCGATAGAGAATGGTGTCGTCGGGATCGGAAACCAGCGAGTACTGCCGGACGATCCCGTCGCCGAGCAGTAGGTCGATGTGTGCCCCCGCCTGCCACGGCGGTAGTCGGTCACCGTGCGGGTGGCCGAGGGTGAACTCGTCGATGTTCTCGGCCACTCGGCGGCGGTCGCGTACGACGACGGTGATGGAGTCGGAATCATTCATCAGGGCCTCCAGGAAATACGGGCCCCGCCTAGTTATTTGTCCCAGCCACGGGAATCCGCCTCGCGCCCAGCCGCTTTCACGACAATCAGCCTGGCATGCGGGCCGTCCACCACACGCCACCGGTGTGGTGTGCCGCCAGTGTAGTAGAGGCTGTCACCACCGGCGAGTCGCGCGTGGCCATGGTCACCGAGGTCGACCACGATCGCCCCCTCGACGACGTACACCCACTCGTCCTCGTCGTGCTCGAAGTAGGGCCCGAACTCGGCATGCACGTCGACGAATTCTTGCGGGTAGAACGATGCGCGCCCGTGCACCAGCAGCCGGGTCGAGCCCTCTTCCTGCCCCGATCTGGCGATACCCCGCGGCAGCTGGACGCCCTCGTGGGATCGGATCACCTGCCCCTCGGCGGTCGCTTCGGCGTCCTTGCCGCCGCGGGTGTCCGCCGCCAGCATCAATTCGACCTGGGTGGTTCCCAGCGCTTCGGCGATGCGAGCCAGCGTCAGCATGCTCGGCCGTGCCAGGCCACGTTCGAGCTGACTGAGGAACGGGTGTGAGATCTGCGCCTGCTCGGCCAGTCGGACCAGGGTGAGTCCGCGATCACGCCTGCGGCGGCGGATCTCGGCCCCGAGCATGGTTTGCGCGTCGACGGGCGCCTTTTTGGTCACGTTCTCCACCTTCATATCCCACCACCGATCGTCGAAGTGCGTCACGGACGGGCACCCGCACGCTAGATCACCCGTTGCCGCGTCGGCGAATTAACAAGACCGTAGCTGGCTCGTTCATCTACCCGAAACAAGGCGGCTGAATAGTGCTAAATGTTGATCACATCAACATTTGCTCTGTCCTTAACGTCTCGCCGACCAGCCACGAGCGGGCCACCACGACCTGTTTCTCTCTCGAAGGACCTCCATGGATCATCCGCTACCGCAGCGTGTTTCGCGCCTGTGCGGGGCAACCTTGCCCGACGGCTCGGTGGTCGATCTCGACATCGGACGCGACGGCGGGCACTCGCTGGTGACCGCAGTTCGCCCGAGTGCACCGGGCCGGATCGACGAAACCTCCGACGCATCAATAGATCTGACCGGTTTCGTGCTGTTGACCGCACCCGCCGAGCCACACGCACACCTGGACAAGGCGCTGAGCTGGGATGCGCTCACGCCGACCTTCGGCAATCTCGGAGCGGCGATCGACACATGGCGCCAGGGCAGTGCCGAACTGACCGAGGAGTCTTTCCGCAGTCGGGCGACCGCGGCGGCATCGGCCCTGTTGCGCAACGGCACGACCACCATTCGGTCGCACGTCGATATCCTCGGTGGCACGGACCCGTTGCGCGGTATCCGCGCGGTGCATAGCGTACGCAGGCGATTGTCCGGGCTCGTCGACATCGAGATCGTGGCGTTGACACCCCCGGCGGCCGATCCCGGACTGCTCCACGCGGCCCTGGACGCGGGCGCCGACTTGATCGGTGGCGCACCGCATATCGCGCCGGACCCGATCGCCGAACTCACCCGGCTACTCGACATTGCCGAGGCCCGCGGAGTCGGCGCCGACCTACACGTCGACGAGTTCTTGTGCGGCGACCACCACACACTCGCCCACTTCGCCGAGCGGGTCGCCGGGTGGCCCGCCGCCCGGACGCGCACCGCTGGGCACTGCTGCAGGCTCGGCACCATGGCCGCGGACGAACTGGGCGCGCTGCTGGCCACGGTGGCGCGCAGTGGCGTGGGGATCGTCAGCCTGCCCATCACCAATTTGTATCTGCAGGGCTGGGATGACCCGGTCGCTATGCCGCGCGGATTGACCGCACTCGCCGCGCTGCTCGATGCGGGCATCCCCGTCGCGGCCGGTGCCGACAATGTCCGCGATCCGTTCAACCCGATCGGCCGCAGTGACGCACTCGAAACGGCCGCACTGCTGATCACGGCCGGTCATCTGGCGCCGGAAGTGGCCGTGCACTTGGTTACCGACGGAGCGCGCGCGGTGCTCGGCTTGCCCGAGGCCGGCGCGAAACCCGGTGCCCGCGCGGAATTTCTCGCCGTACGCGGCAGCAGTCTGCTCGATGTTGTCGCGAACGCACCTGCCGACCGGATCGTCATTCGCGACGGCGCGATCGTATCCATCAGCCGAACCGACCATCGCACAGCCGATTTCGCAGTACTGGAGGTCTGATGTCCAGCATGCCAACCATGAGCGCCGCCCCGCCCCGCCCCGGCAGTCAGGTGCTCGGATTCGAATCGACCGAACTCACCTATCCCAACGGCACGGTCGCGCTCTCGGGCGTCGATCTGACAGTCCGGGCCGGTGAATTCGTCAGCGTCGTCGGGCCCTCTGGATGCGGGAAGTCGACGCTGCTTCGAATCGCCTCCGGCCTGGAGTCCGCGACCGGGGGTTACACCCAAGTCGGGGCGAATCGGATCGGCTATGTGTTCCAGGACGCCACCCTGCTGCCATGGCGCTCGGTGCGCGACAATGTTGCGCTACTGGCCGAACTCGATCACATGGCCAAGGCCGAACGCTATCGCCGTGCCGACGATGCCATCGAGTTGGTCGGTCTCGCTGGGTTCGCCGAACACCTGCCGCGCATGCTCTCCGGTGGTATGCGGATGCGGGTGTCGCTGGCTCGTTCGCTCACCGTTGATCCCGAGTTGTTCTTATTCGACGAACCTTTCGGCGCACTCGATGAGATCACGCGACAGCGGCTCGGCGACGAGATCACCGAACTGTTCGACGACCGCCGCTTCGCGGGCCTGTTCATCACGCATTCGGTGACCGAGGCCGTGTACCTCTCGACCCGCGTCGCGGTGATGTCGGGCAGGCCGGGCCGCATCGTCGAGCAGATCGACATTCCGTTCGACTTTCCGCGCCGACCGGATATCCGCTTCACCCCCGAGTTCACCGCACTCGCGAGCCGAGTCTCGCAGGCGCTGCGAGGAAGTCACACATGAGCGTCGAAATACTCACTGCCGCAAAAGTATCCGAGTCCGTTGTGACCACCGCCCCGGCGCGCACGTTCAAACTGCGTACGGTCTTTGCTCCGCTCGCGGTCCTGGCCATGGTGATCGGCGCCTGGTACCTCGTGACCTACACAGTGCTGGCACCGTCGCGCCGGTTTCTGATGCCGCCGCCACACGAAGTGGTGACCGAAGGCCTGCTCGGTCCGGGAGCGCCGGATATGTGGGAGGCGTTGCAGCGGACCGCTACCGTGGCGTGCACCGGTCTGGTGATCGCCGTGGTCCTCGGGATCGTCTGGGCGGTACTGATGGCGCAAGCTGGTTGGGCGGAGATTGCTCTGTTTCCATATGCGGTTGTGCTGCAGTGTATTCCGATCCTGGCATTGGTTCCGCTGATCGGCTTCTGGTTCGGTTTCGGATTCACCGCGCGGGTGTTCGTCTGCGTGCTGATCGCCCTGTTCCCGGTGGTGTCGAACACGCTGTTCGGGCTGAAATCGGTGGACAAGGGCCTGCGGGAACTGTTCGCGCTGCGCGCCACTGGCCGGATGACGGTGCTGCGCAAGCTCGAGTTCCCGGCCGCGATGCCCGCCATTTTCGCCGGTGTCCGGATCTCGGCCGGGCTCGCGGTGGTCGGCGCGATCGTCGGCGACTTCTTCTTCAAGCAGGGCGATCCCGGCATCGGCATCCTGATCGACAACTACCGATCCCGGCTGCAGTCACCCGAATTGTTCGCCTCGATCCTGCTGGCCTCCGGCCTCGGCGTCGTAGTTTTCGCGTTCTTCAGCTGGCTGTCTCGCCGGCTGGTCGGCGCTTGGTACGACTCCGCCCGCAACTGAAATCCCACCCTGCCGCTGCGCCCCTTTGGGAGAAACATGAGAATACTTAGTCTGCCGCGTTCGGCCCGCGTGACCGTATCGGCGACCGTCATCGGCCTCGCCGTACTGACCGGCTGTGCCCAAACCGACAGCCCGACAGCAACTTCCGGTTACAGCGGCCCGATCGGCGCGATCGACTTGAAGCAGGTCTGCCCGACAAAAATCGTGGTGCAGAGCGATTGGAACCCGGAGGCCGAACACGGCGGCCTCTATCAACTACTCGGTCCGAACCCGGCGATCGACGCCGCGGGCAAGAAGGTCACCGGTCCGCTTTTCGCCCACGGTGAGTACACCGGGGTGGACCTGGAGATCCGCGCCGGTGGCCCCGCGATCGGATTCCAGACCGTGACATCGCAGATGTATCAGGACGACTCGATCATGCTCGGCTTCGTCGACACCGACCAGTCCATCCAGTCCGCGGCCACCAAACCGACCACCGGCGTCTTCGCACCGCTGGAGATCAACCCGCAGATGATCATGTGGGATCCGGCGACCTATCCGAATGTGCACTCCATCAGCGACCTGAAGGCCGCGAAGGCGACCGTGTTGTACTTCCAGGGCGCCGCCTATATGGACTATCTGACCGGTGCCGGCATTCTCGACAAGAGTCAGGTGGACGGCAGCTACGACGGCACACCGGCCAACTTCGTCGCTGCCGGTGGCGCCAAGGCGCAACAGGGGTTCATCAGCGCCGAACCGTATCTCTACGAACAGAAGATCCCCCAATGGCACAAGCCGGTGGCCTACCAGCTGCTGCACGACTCCGGATACCCAGAGTACAAGTCCGCGCTCGCGGTCCGGTCCGGCAAGCTGGAGGCCGATTCGGCGTGCCTGCAACGCCTTGTTCCGGTGATGCAGCAAGCCGAGCTCGACTATTTCGCCGATCCGGCCACGGCCAACGATCTGATCGTGCAGGCAGTCGACAAGTACGACACCGGCTGGGTATACGACGCGGGCAACGCGGCCTTTGCGACGAAGCGGATGCGCGAGGCCGGTGTGGTCGGCAACGGCGGCAATGCCACGGTCGGCGATTTCGACGCCGCGCGAGTTCAGCGGGTCATCGACATCACCCGGCCGATCTACACCGAGCAGAAAGTCTCGGTCCCACAAGGACTGACGACCGAACAGATCGCGACAGACCGATTCATCGATCCCAAGATCGGATTCGCGTCGTGACCGCCGCCATGATCGAGGCCGGTGATCGTCCCGACTTCGGGCCCGAGCAACTCGACGGCCTGGTCGATGACCTGCTCGCGCTGCTCGGCCCGCGCGGCGTGAGCACCCTCGACCGCGCTCTGGACCGCGCCTCCCGTGACGGGTCGGGGATGAGCCCGATCCTCTCGGCCCAGCAACCCCTCGGGCGGCCGGACGCGGTGTGTTATCCGAAGACGGCCCAACAGGTTCCGGCGATTGTGCAGGCTGCGGTGCGTCGCGGCGTACCGATCACCGCGCGCGGCAAGGGCACCGGCAATTACGGCCAGGTGGTGCCGCGCTTCGGCGGCCTTGTCATGGACATGACCTCACTGGCCGTTATCCGGGACCTCACCGACACCACCATCACCGCGGAGGCGGGCGCCAGGATGATCAACCTGGAGCAGGCCGCGTGGGATGCCGGACGGCAGCTCTGGATGTACCCGTCGACCGCGCAATCCACCCTCGGCGGATTTCTGGCCGGTGGCTCCGCCGGCACGGGCACCATCGTGCACGGCCGCAACCACATGGGTTTCGTGGAATCCGTCGATGTCGTCTACGGCCACGAGGATGCCGAACTTCTCCACCTCGAAGGTGCTGCGGCACAGCCGATGGTGCATACCTACGGAGTGGCGGGGATCATCGTTTCGGCCACGGTCCGGTTGGAACCGCTGCAAGACTGGAGGTGCGTGTACGCCAGCTTCGGGTCCCATTACGAGGCCTTCCCGGCCGCCATGCGCGCCGCGTCGATCGAACCGAAACCGCGGCTGTTGTCCGCCGATGGTGCGACGATCGTCGACGCACTGCCGTCGGACCCCGCGTTGGTGCACGGCAGGGCCAGTGTCCGCGGCATCGTCGACGCCGCGGCGCTCGACGAGACGGTTGCGGTGCTGGAGGCCGGTGGCGGCCGGATCGAGGCGGTGCGCGAGGGGCTGGCGCAGACGATGCGGTTGAGCACCCTCTCTTACAACCACCCGACCTGGTGGCTGCAGAAGGCCGTGCCGGACACCTACTTTCACATGGAATGCCAAGGCGACGCGCTCGTCACCCGGCTGCGGGAGGTGGAGGACGTCTATGACGGCGGGATGCTGCACTTGGAAGTCGGGCATCAGACCATGTTCGGGATGATCAACGGCGTCTACCGCGATCCCGAACAGGTATTCGCGGGGGTGCCCGCGCTGGAGGCGCTCGGCGTCGCTGTGCATTCGCCGCACCAGTCCTATGTCGATCTCGACGCCGATCGGGTCCGGGCGCTGGCGCGCAGCACTGATCCGAACGGTCTGCTCAATCCAGGAAGGTGGCAGCGGTGACGACATCCACCCGGCACTTCGCCGATCTGACCACGGCCGAAGTCCCCGAGGCGCTGAGCCGCGACTCCGTGCTCGTGCTGCCCACCGGCGCGATCGAACCGCACGGCCCACATCTGCCGCTGCGCACCGATCTGGTGCTGGCCGAGGCCGTTTCCGGCGCCGCGGTCGATCGCGCCGCCGCCGAGGGCAGTGACGTATGGTTGCTGCCCGCATTGGGCTATACCAAGTCCGACGAGCATGCCAATCTGCCCGGCGCGATGTGGTTGCAGGCGGAGACGATGATGCGCGTCGTAGTCGATCTGGGGCGAAGCATCGCCGCGACGCCGGCGCGGCGGGTCCTGTTCGTCAATTGCCACGGCGGCAACTCGGCCCTGCTCGAGGTGGCGCTACGTGAATTGCGCCGCCGATTCGACCTGCAGACCTTCCTCTACGCATCGCCTGCCCGGCCGGGGCCGACGGAGGAGGGTTTCGGCATCCACGCCGGATGGGCCGAGACGTCGATGATGCTGCACGTGCGCCCCGATCTCGTCGATATGACCAAGGCGAAAGCCGCTGTACCGCACTCGATCGCGGGCCACAAGCACGTCGGATTCGGTAAACGGGTCCGATTCGGTTGGCTCGCCGACGATTTCGCCGCGTCTGGCGTGATCGGCGATCCGACCGGTGCGGATGCCACGTTCGGCGCCGAACTATTCGAGAGCACAGTCGGTTCCCTGGTGCAGGCCATCCCGGAGGTCAGCACCTTCGATCCCGGACGCGTCGGATGACCGTACTGACAATCAAGAATGCGACGCTGCTGCCCGTTGGGGGAGATCGCGAGTGGTTGCACGGCTGGATGACCGTCGATGCCGACGGCCGGATATCCGGTGTCGGAGAAGGAGATCCGCCTGCGGAGGGTGGTGAGGTCCGCGACGTGGCGGGCGCCATGGTCGGGCCCGGGTTCGTCTCCGCGCACAGCCATATCTTTACCGGAGGAATGCGGGGTGTCGCCGCCAACAGCACGCTTTACCCGTGGGTCACCCGCAACACCGAGATGCTGCTCGCCGCAGGCGCCGAGGACCTGTATTGGCTCACCCTGGCCGGGTCATTCGACTTTCTCGCCAACGGCATCACCTCGGCCTACAACTTCACCCAGAGCCGGGTGCTGGCGCTGTTCGACTACGCCTCATCGAGCATGAAAGCCGCCGCTGTTCGGCCGCTCGAGTTTCTCACCCGCCAGATCGACGCCACCAGCGACGCGGGCATCCGATTCGTCGCCAGCGTCCGCCTCGACGATGAGCAACTGCCCGAAGACGAAGCGCTCGGGACCTTCGGTGCGGTGATGGATTACGCGAAAACGACGGTGCCGCCGAATCTTTACCTGGGGGGATCGGTCTACGGATCCGTACAGTGGTCGACCTCGCCTGCCACCGCCGAGCGTGAACGCACCATGATGGACCGTCACGGTGTCACCAACCAAGCCCATTTCGTCGAAACCGCGGAACAACTCGACATCCAGCAAGCCAAGTTCGACTGGTACGACGAAGCCGGAGTCCTTGGCCCGGATTTCGCGTTCGGCCACTTCGTCCATCCCACCGACCGAATGATCGACCGCGCGGCCGAGACCGGATGCGCCATGGTGTGGCAGCCGATGTCCAACGGCCGCCTCGGATCCGGGATCGCCGATATACCAAGGATCTCGGCCACCGGCATGCGTGTAGGGATCGGGCTGGACGATCAATCGTGCACCGACGTGTCCGACCCCTTCGAAAACATGCGCACCGGCCTGTACACCCAACGCGCGCTGCACAGCGACGCAGCCATCCTGACACCGGCACAGATGCTCCGACTGCACACACTCGGCGCGGCATCAGCCATCGGCGCAGCAGACCGAATCGGCTCGCTGGAGGTCGGAAAATACGCGGACTTCATCATCGTCGATCCGTTCGACCCCGACACTGGACCAGTCTGGGACCCGGTCGCCACCTACGTCTTGGCCTGCTCGACACGCAACTTACGCGCGGTGTACGTCGGCGGGCACTGCGCATGGGCCGGTAACCGCTCGACCCATCCGCTCGCCGATCAGGCCACTCGCGAACTGCACCAACGAATGGTCCGAGTAGCGGCGGTCAACGGCTTTCACCCAGCCCTTCGGTCACAAACCCACCATTAGCCCGGCATTGGTCGCTGCCCACGGCGGCAGGGCGGACCTGACCTCGTCATTCCCCTGGCTCGTCGCCCGCCTCGGGCTCCCCGTACCCGAGGCGACCTGAGCGGACTACTGGGCCCGCAAACCGACTGCGGGGTCGATGAATTGGTTGGTAACCAGGTCGGCGGCGGCGACGCCGTCGGGAACCTGCTGACCACGACCGCGCAGCGTATCGGTCACGGCGGTGATGACGCGGTCGACCCGGGCGGTGTCGAAATTGCCCAGGGTGTCATCGGTTCCGTTTCCGACGATCTTCTCCGCGAGCTGAACCTCAACCGAGTTCGCATTGCCCGCCGCGGTGATCGGCGGACCGTCCGGAATGGTCTGTGCGATGCGCAGCAGTGCCTGATTCGTCGGCTCCGGGTTGGTCACGTAGTCGATCTCGGCCTGTTGCAGTTTCGGGACCAGCTTGGTCAGGCATGGACTCAGTTCGGCGAGTTTGTCACTGCGGACCGACCATTGATGCGGGTAGATCTCGTAGCCCGCCTTGTGCACGAGCAGATACTTCGTCGGCTCGAGCCAGCCCTTGACATCGTGTTCCCAGCGGTAGGGCTCATTGGAGACATAACCCTGCTGCATCACCTTGCCGCGCTCGGCGACGAACCGGCTCGGCGTCCCGTCGAAGGAGGCGTCGGCTTGTTCGGGCCGTATGTAGCCCTTGGCGATCAGGTAGTCCATGTAGATCTTGCCCTCGCTGTACACGACGGTCGCCCCGGTCGCGGCCACGTCGTTCCAGGACTCGACATGATAGGTCGCGGGATCCCACATCACGATCTGCGGATTGATATCGAGAGATGCGAAAACGCCAGTGACATTGAATTTTCCGCGCGCCTGCAGCGCCTCATCGGTCGGAATCATGCCGAGGGTGATGCTGGCGTCCTGATACATCTGCGCCGGAACCGGCTGCCCACCGAGGAAGGGACCGCCCAGGCGCACTTCGACATTGACGCCGGTATCGCCGAGTGGGCCGGAGTAGGCGCCCTTCTTGACGTCGACGGTGCCATCGGGTCCGACCAGTTGGAAGGCGGCGGCGCGTTCCGGTGTTGCGTACCAGTCCGTTTGGATCACGACGGTCGAGGGGCAGACGCCCGCGAGTTCACCCCTGCCGGTCGGTGCGGGTGTAGAAGTGGCACCGCTACAGGCGGTGAGCAGTGCGGTGCCGGACAGCGCGGCAGCGGCGAGGAGGCGTTTCTTCACGGGATTTCCTTGGGGTCGAGCGGGTTCGGAGCAGAGCGAAGCGGGTCGGCGTTACCTGCCGCGACGGACACCATGTGCGCGGTCGACGCGCCGTGCGAGGAAGTCGAAGCACCAGAAGAGGATCAGACCCACCAGCGAGGACAGCAGCAGCGCCGTGAGCAACTCCTCGGTGGCCAGGCGCTGGCGGTAGACATCGATCATGCGACCGATGCCCGGCTGGCCCTGGCGAAAGAAGAAGTCGGCAACGATCGAGCCGATCACCGCCATCCCACCGGAGATCTTGAACCCGGAGATCATGGCCGGAAGCGCCGCGGGCAGTTGCAGTTTCAGCAAGCGCTGCCAGCGATTGGCGCCGTGGAGGGTGAGCAGATCATGTTCGGCCGCAGCCACCGATTTGAGGCCGAACAGCGTGTTGGTAATGATGGGGAACAACGCCACCATCACGCATACGATCACGCGGCTGCCGAACTCGTAGCCGAACCAGAAACCGAACAGCGGTACCACCGCGAGGATCGGAATGGTCTGCAGGATCACCGCATACGGATACAGCGAATACTCGGCCCACCGCGCCTGACTCATGAGCACCGCGAACCCAACGCCGAGCACGATGGCGATGCCGAGCCCGACCAGCGCCACCTGCACCGTCGACCACAGCGCGGTCAGAATCTCGGTGCGCGCCACCGAATCCAGCAGACCGTGCGACACGACCGCCTCGGGTGCGGGCAGCAGGAATCGCGACTCTTCGGCCAGCAGAAAGTGACTCGCGATCGACCACAGCGCGATGACCATGACGAAAACGACGGCCGGTGCGATGATGCGAATCGGTGCGATCGGCGTGCGCCGGTACCGTTTTCCGGTGGCCGATTCGATCTGACTCGCGGTCGCCGCCGTGACCGGACCCGCAGTGGCGGCGGTCATGCGGCAACCGCCTGTCCGGAGCCGCGCAGCGCGGCGGACACATCGGCGGCGATATCGGCGAACTCGGCCGTATACCGTAGCTCCGGTGCGCGTGGAAAGCCCAGTGGTACCGGAATATCGGCGCAAACCCGGCCCGGCTGCCCGGCCAGCACGACGATCCGGGTGGACATGAAGACCGCCTCGGCTACCGAATGAGTGACGAACACCCCGGCGAAACCATCACGGCGGAACAGCGTCCCGACCTCCTCGTTGAGCCGCTGGCGGGTGATCTCGTCCAGCGCGCCGAAGGGCTCGTCGAACAGGAACAGTTCGGGCCGCACGGTGAGGGCGCGCGCGATGGAGGCGCGCATCCGCATACCGCCGGAAAGCTGTGCGGGCTTGTGCTTCTCGAACCCGGCGAGACCGACCCGCTCGATGGCGTCGCGGGCGGCAGCCCGGCGGGTCGCCTTGTCCACGCCCGCGAGTTCGGCGGGCAGTTCGACATTGCGCAGCACACTGCGCCACGACAGCAGGGTCGACTCCTGGAATACATAGCCGAGTTGGGCGGTCGCGACGTCGACAGTGCCCGCGGTGGCCCGCTCGAAACCGGCGGCCAGCCGCAGCAGCGTGGACTTACCGCAGCCGGACGGGCCGACCAGTGACACGAATTCACCATCGCGAATAGCGATGTCGATATCGGCGAGCGCCTGGGTGCCGTTCTCGAAGGTCAGGGATACGCCGCGGAACGCGAGGGCCGGTGCGGCATCCGCGGGACTGCGGTCGGCAGCGGTCGTATACGCAGATGCGCCCTGCGTCGTCGACGCTGGAGAAGCCGTTGTGCTCATGGACTAGTTCTATCGGCGGGTGATTGCCGAACGCGGTCGGCGCGATTACACGCCTGTTTCGTATACAATTTATTTCTCGGTAACGACCACACCGTCCCGGACGACGATCCGGCCACGTTTGAGCACCAGTTTGCGAGGCGGCAGCGCGACCACCGCGGCCGCCGGTGTCGGTGCGTCGACGACGAGCAGATCGGCCGATGCTCCGGCCATGAGCCCGTAGTCATCGAGTCCGAGAACCATTGCGCCACCGTAGGTTCCGGCGAGCAAGGCCAACTCGATCTCGGGATCGGCGACCAGCCGGTCCCGATACGCGACGCTGTTGATCCGACGCAGCATGTCGCCATCGCCGTACGGGGTCCACAGGTCCCGCACACCGTCATTTCCCAGCGCCAGGGTGGCGCCCGCGTCGTGCATGACCCGCACCGGCACGACGGGCGCCTCGCCAACCGCGCAGGTCACCATGGAAACACCTGCCTCGGCGAGGTTTTCGGCGACTCGCCGCTGCTCATCGGGTGCGAGGGCGCCCATCGCGTACGCGTGGCTGATCGTGACCCGCCCCGCCAGGCCGGTAGCGCGGGTGCGCTCGATGATGAGGTCGAATTCCCAAGCGCCGAGGGCGCCGCCGTCGTGCAGGTGAATGTCTATCTTCGCGCCGTGGCGTTCCGCGAGGCCGAAGATCACATCGAGCTGCCCCACCGGATCACGGTCATAGCCCGCCGGATCGAGACCACCGACGACCTCGACACCGTCCGCGAGCGCCGACGCCATCAACTCGGCGGTCCCCGGTCGGGTCAGCAGCCCGCCTTGGGGGAACGCGACCAACTCGACATCCACCCGATCCGCGTGCCGCGCGGCGGCTTCCCGCACCGCTTCCACACCGCCCAGACCGACCTCCGGATCGATATCGATGTGGCTGCGCACCTGTGTGGTGCCCCCGCTGATCATGGCGTCCAACAGGTTTGCGGCGTAGTCCGCGCTGGGCAGGCCGAGTTCGGCCCGCCGGCCCTCACCATTCGCGATGCGCCCGGGCAGGGTTCGGCCACCGGTGTTGGGTACCCATGGGCCGCCGAACAGCGTCTTGTCCAGATGGCAGTGCGTATCGACCAGGCCAGGAAGTACCAGCGCGCCGGCCAGATCGATGATCTCGCCGTCCGGCGCATCCAGAGCGGGCGCGATCTTCGCGATCCGTCCGTCGACGATGAGGATATCCGCGGTGTCGGTCGGCAGCCCAGGAATCCAGGGGCGTCCGCCTCGCAGCAGCAGGTTGTTCATTGAGCGTCCTCTCGGTATTCAGGGTGAGTAGTCAGCTGAGCAGCATCGTTGCCCCCGCACCCACGCCGAAGATGATGACCACGGCGCGGAAAGCGTTGGGGTGCAGCCGGTCGGCGAGCTTCGCGCCCACGACGCCGCCGATGAGGCAGGCCGGTGCGAGGACCGCGACCGAGAGCCAGTGCACGGGGCCGAACAATGCGACGGCAACCACGGCGGTCGTCGAAACCGTGAGGGTCAGTATGCTTTTCAGACCGTTCAGGCTGGTGATCGTGGCGTCGATGCCGAGGGCGAGTGTGGTGAGGACGACGATGCCCATGCCGCCGTTGAAATACGCGCCATAGGCACCGCCGAGGAATACGCCCAGGAACAGGGTTGTCCTGGAATCACCTTGTCGCGCGGTCAACTTCCGCGATACCAACGGCTGGGCGGCGAACAGTGCCGTCGCCGACAGAATCAGATAGGGCACCAGCGCGGCGAAGATCTGCGGCGGCGCGGCGAGCAGGGCGATCACGCCGCCCACCGCACCGGCCGCCCCGGTCGCGACCAGACGCGGGACGAGCGCGCGATAGTCGTCGAGTCGCCGTCGCAGCGCCGCCGCACCACCGAAATAGCCGGGCCAGACCGACACCGAATTGGTCACCGTGGCGGCGACCGGCGGCAGTCCCGTGGCGAGCAGTGCGGGAAATGAGAGCAGACTGCCGCCCCCGGCAATGGCGTTGCATACCCCCGCGCCGAAACCCGCGATGAGCAGTAGGGCCAGATGTGGGAGATCCATCCATGAAGTCCTTCCAACGGGTCCACGAAGACGGCCGCGGGCGGCGCGGCGCGAGACTCCGGCGATCAGCCGTTCACGGCGCCACCGCGCCGCGCTCGGACGCGGAGAACCGGATGCACTCGCTCACAGCCCCTCCAAATGGCTCTTTCTGACACAGCAGTGCACGCCCTTCACCACATCCACCACCTGAGAGATGCGGAAATCCGCTGCGGCACTGAGGTACGCGAGCGCGACGGCCGGGGGTATCCGATAGCGCGCACCGAGGAACGTGATGGCATTGCGGGTGGCCTGTTTCACCGCCTCGTCCAGATCGGTGTCCAGGCCGAGCAGCAGGTGGTCGGTCGCGGTCTCCGCATACGGAAGAGCCAGGGCGGCAGCCATTTTCCGCGCCCCGGGATCGGCGTGCAGTGTCAGTCGCACGGTGGCGCGCAGCGGGGCCTCGAAGGCGGTGAGCGCGACTTCACCGTCGCCCATCGCGAAATGCGGGTCACCCGCGTAGAACATCGCGCCCGGCACCTGAACCGGAAGGTAAAGCCGCGCACCGACTCCCAGCATCCGCACGTCGATATTCCCGCCGTGCCGGCCAGGCGGCACCGAATGCACAGCCTGTTCGGTGGCCGCGGCCACGCCCATGATGCCGAGGAAGGGGTCGAGCGGAAAGCGCAGCGCACGACCGTCACCGACATCTATCACCCCGCGCTCGGCCGCGTCGACGGTGGCGATCGTGCACACCGGCGGCACCGGACCATCCGGATCGTGGTCCCCGAGCTGCGGAAATTCGCCGGGCAGTGCACCTTTGCCATGCCGATTGCTGATGACGCCGTAGGGCGCGCGCCGCAGCAGTTCGAGCACCTCGACCTCGAGCACATCGCCGGGGCGCGCACCGCGCACCGCGATCGGGCCGGTCACCACGTGCGGCCCGTGCACGCTCGGGTCGTGTACGACCGAGCGTGCCACCTCCGCGGTGTCAGCCAGGATCTCTGTGATCCCACACGCTGCGAAGAAGGTCGCCGGATCCCGGCCCTGATCCTCGAGTATGCCTTCGTGGCTGATCGTGTCCAAACACACAGCCGTACCGGAGTCCACCGTGATCACCGGATTGGCGAGGGAATTCGGCAGTAGTCCCCAGGAGATCCGGTCGGGATCTGCGGGAAGGTATATGTCTGTGGAGCGGGCACCGGCACGCGACTGTAGTAAATTCATGGCATCCGATCCGACGGTTGAGGAGTGGATCGTATACAACCACTGCTCTCGGTCGTCCGCCACCGCTAGCGACTGCTTGCAGGGGCGCTCGAAAGAATCGGCCAGCGACTGCTTGCAGGTCGCTCGGAACAACACCACCCAGCGCGCTGTGGGAGCCATGTGAGCAGCACCACCCGGCGAATGACTCCGCAACAAGTGTGCCGAGCCATTCGCGACGACATCATCCGCGGCGTCTTCGCGCCCGGCCAACGGCTCACCGAGGACACCCTCGCCGAGCGCTACGGCGTATCCCGAGTTCCGGTGCGCGAGGCGCTACGCACCCTGGAGGCCGAGGGGTTCGCCTGGTCGCGCCCATACGCCGGGACCTTCGTCGCCGAACTGACCGAGGCCGACGCCGCCGATCTGCTCGAAATCCGCGCCTTGCTCGAACCGCTGTGCGCGGGCCGCGCCGCCGTGCGCCGCACCCCGGAGCAACTCGGCAGGCTCAAGGAACTCACCGAACTCGGCCAGGACGCCGTGCGCGACGGACGGTTCGACGAGCTCACCCGACTCAACAGCCGCTTCCACGAGGTGCTCGCCGAGGCCTCGGGCAGCACCCTGCTCAGCCAGCTGATCACCCAGCTCAGCTGGAAGATCGCCTGGGTATACGCGGTCGAACTGCCCAGGCGCGCCGAGGATTCCTGGCACGAGCACGAGGAGATCTGCGCCGCACTCGATGCCGGCGATCCGGAGCGCGCCACCCAGGTGGTCGCCGCACATATCGCCCACGCCACCTCGGCATACCGGCGCCGCGACCGCGCCGCTGATCCAGCGGCGCAACAGGATCGGTAACCCAGACGTCGCATTTCTCGCGGCGGAACGAAACACGAGGGTCGTATACAACCTTTGTCCGTTCTTCTCCCGGAGGTTGCCCATGGCGGATCTGCTGCTGCGCGACGCCCGCATCGCCGACGACGCGGCCTTGGTCGACATCGTCATCGACCAAGGCGTCATCATCCAGCTCGACCACCTACCGCCCGGGCGTGCCGACCACGAAATCGACTGCGCCGGACGCGTCGTCATCCCGGGACTTATCGAATCACACCTGCACCTGGACAAGGCACTGCTCGACCGCGAACGACCGAACCTCGACGGCACCCTGGCCGGGGCGATCGCGGTCACCGGCGAACTCAAGCGCACCTTCACCCGCGCGTCGATCCGCGACCGGGCACGGCGCGTTCTCGACCTGGCGATCACGAACGGCACCACCACGATTCGCGCCCATCCCGACGTCGACCCGATCATCGGGCTGCTCGGCGTCGAGGCACTACTCGACCTGCGCGAGGAATATCGCGGCAGAATCGACCTGCAGATCGTCGCCTTTCCGCAGGAAGGCATCCTGCGTGCCCAGGGCACCATCGACCTGCTGCGCGAAAGCCTGCGTCGCGGCGCAGATGTCATCGGCGGTTGCGCCTACAACGAAGCGACCGTCGCCGACTGCCGTCGCCATATCGATCTCATCTTCGAACTGGCCACCGAATTCGACGTCCCGATCGATATCCACGCCGATTTCGCCGACGACGCGACCGATCCCCGCTTCGCGCTCGCCGACTACATCGCCGAGGTCACCGAGCGCACCGGCATGCGAGGCCGAGTTGCGTTGGGCCACATGACTTCCCTGGCTGGACAGCCACCGAGGCAGCGCCGCGAAACCCTGAACCGTCTGGCCGCAGCAGGCATCGCGGTCGTCCCCCTGCCCGCCACCGACATACATCTCGGCGGACGCGCTGATACCACGAATATCCGCCGCGGCATCGCACCGATCCGTGAGCTCTGGGACGCGGGCATCACCACCGCGTACTCCTCCAACAACATTCGCAATGCGTTCACCCCCTACGGCAACGCCGACCTCCTCGACATCGGCCTGTTCCTGGCCCAGACCAGCCACCTATCCACTCCCGCCGAGCTGACCCGGATCCTGACCATGGCCACCACCCAGGCCGCCGCCGTCATCGGGATCGCCGATCGCTACGGCATCCGCCCCGGCGCCGCCGCGGATCTCGTCGTCCTGTCCACCCATCGCGTCGCCGATGCCCTACTCGATCGCCCGGACCGCTGCTACGTCATCAAAGCGGGCCGGATAGTCGCGCGTACCACGCGAACCCACGAACTGCTGCCCGCCGCCGATCCACCGGCACGGCAGCCACTGGCCAGCTGACATACGCCGAACAGCGATTCAGCCCAGCGAATCCGCTTCCGCGCGAAATGTCCGGCGATAGGCCAGCGGCGAGACACCGATCGAATCATGCAGGTGCGGACGCAGGGAACTGCCGGTGGCGAAACCGACCGGGCCTGCAATGCGGTCCACGGTCATATCCGTCCGTGCTCGATGCCGCAGCCTCCCGCGGCGACATCCCCCAGCCTCCATGACCCTGATCTTGCGCTCGAAAGCAAGGGCCCACCTGGGATGAGTGGGCCGAACCCATCACGACCGTGTGAGAGGTCCGACGCTGATGTTCCCCGAAACCCTCACCGCACGAGCCGTGGTCTACGACAATGGATCCCGCGAAATGGGCTGCGCCGAGCTCACCGCCCGCCTGCGCGAGGTCGGCTCCGACCACACACTGCACACAGCCGCACCGGCGCTCGGCGACCTGGTGCGCGGTATCGCCCTGCCGAGAATCGCCGAGGCCGTCGACGGCCTGCTCGACATCGATCTCGGTGACGCGGCGGTCGCCGGCTGGCGCCGCTGCGATCACCTCCGCTCCGCTCCCGGCGCGGCCCCGAGGAAATCGTCGAGCTGCTCGCCCACGAAACCACCCACACCTACCGCCCGAACCTGGAGATCCTCGTCGACAGGCAGTCCGCCGGCTCAGTCGCCGTCGAGCTCGTCCTCATTCTGGAGATCCAGCCGCTGGCCGCCACCGTCCGCCACGGCGCCCGAACTTGGTTGAAATGGTTGGATACGGGGATGGACGGCGGCCACCTGGAATCGGGTCTTTCCAAAAGCGTCTGGACCGACGCCGACTTCTCGGAGATGGGCTGGCACGACGCCACCATCCACGGCCTGTGTGTACAGCCGACCGACGGCGTCCTGCCGCGGCTTCTCCTCGATCTCGACTACATCGTCCGCTGGGTCCATCCGGTCCCACCGGCGACATATTTCTCCTTCTGGATGGCCCCGGCGACGCTCGTCTTCGAAGACGTTTGGGACCTCGAGGGGGACCTCGATTTCAAGGGCACGACCCCGGACCTGGAGATCGATGACCTGCACCGACTGGTACCCGACGATCGACGGGAGGACCTTCCGCTCTGGCACATCGAAGGTCATGCGTTCGATCTGAAGTTCCGCGCAACCGGTTACCACCAATACTTCCGAAAGACCCCGACACTCGCTTCTCGACATGCGCTCTCTCACGCAGAACGGGGTGGGTGCACCTTCGCCGAGGTCGGCTTTTGCTGACACGCCTGCCCTTCGAACGGCGGTGCGTGAGGCGGCGGTATCGGCGAACATGCCCATGGGTGGGGCGTGACCGCCAGTGCGGCGGACCAGAACGTTGTCGCTCGAAACATCCGCTTCGCGCCGGACCGCCATCGAGGTGAGCCAGGCGGCGCACGACCGACGTGCATGTGAGGTGGTGGAGTGCCGCGAAGCTGCGTCTGGAGCTGGTGTCCGCGCGTCCCGAGCCACTGCTGGACACAGCGACGGCCCAGGTCAACGATCTGATCAAGGCCGAGAACTTGACAGATCTCAAATCCCGGGAGCGCGCGGTGGAGGGTGCCTTGTCCGCGTTCATAGCAGACGCGGCGGCGCGACTCCTGACCGATTACCACGGCGGCGTAAGCAGGCGCTGAACGGCCGCTTACCGAGCGGTTTTCCGCCGGTCACAGCCTGCGCGAGATTCGGCCGGACGGTCAGCTTCTGAGACAACGGCTGCCCCGCCGGACGACGGACAGCCACCAACGGGGGCGACGGATACAGACAAGCGGGCATGTCGACGGCTTCTGATAGTCGTATCCCGTACCAACCGTCAACAACGCCTCACAGCATGAGGACTTGACTCAAGGGACTCAAACGCCGTCTGGCCGACCATGTTTGGCGCATCATGATCGCCGACGAACAACACCACACGATCGGGGCGGGCTCCGCAGGACAGTCGAGGGCGACTACGAAATCCTGCGCGGCCGGCTCAACCCCGCACACCAACACTTCGGATCGGTCACTTCCGGAACCCGCCACCGAACAGGCTACGACCAAACCCGCTCCAGCAGCTTGACGAACACAGACGAACGAACCCCCGCCTGGCCAGGATCGGCTTCCCAGGTGCCCGGCAAGTTCTCGAAGTCGAGCGCACCCGAACCAGCGGCCGCAAGATCAGCGGGGCGAGATCATCGCCCAACTCGAGGTGCCGACGCTAACCGATGGCACGGTAGACACGCTTGGCGCACGTGCGCTCACCTCCGAACACACGCTCCTGCCCACTGTGCTGCAGCAGATAGCTCGCGGACGAAGGGCACAGGTGCACTGGTCACACTGCGGGGATCACTCGCACCCGAGGGCGCGGTCATCAAAGCAGCGGCGGCGTCACCACATCGCGGGGCCCGCTCGCACTCGTGTGCAACGGCGATCGCATTCGCCTCGATGTACCCAACCGCACCGTTGATCTCCTCGTCGACGATGAGGAACTCGACATACGCCGTACCCGACCTGGTGCTGCACCTCCAGCATGATCGGGGGGAGCGATGCGACCGGACGCGAACCCAGCCCAGCCGGGGCGTCAGGGGCGGGCTGAGTTGATGGGCGCTTGGGCGGCGTCCGTGCCCCAGCTGGCCAGGAGACACAGCGCCTCCGCCGACGGCGAGCCCGGTTCCGCGTGGTAGACACACAGGTACTGCTCCGCGTCGTCCGGGAGGTACAACGTCTCGTACGCCAGGGTCAGCTCACCGACCAGAGGGTGCCGCATCCGCTTCACACCATGCCCCTTTTCCTTCACGTCATGCGTGGCCCACAGCCGCCGGAACTCCTCGCTCTTGACCGATAGTTCCCCCACCAGCGCCGACAGTTCCGGGTCGTCCGGATGCTGGCCCGCGTACAGCCGCAGATAGCTGACCATGTCGGACGCCTTGGAATCCCAGTCCAGGAACAGCCGCCGGTAGTCGGGAGAAAGAAAGGTCAGCCGCGCCCAATTGCGTTCTGCGGGCGGCAGCTGCCCCCAGTCGCCGAAGAGCGCCGCCGCCATCTGGTTCCAGGCGAGGATCTCCGACCGCGCCCCGGCCACGTACGCGGGCATCCCGTCCATCGACTCCAGCAGTTGCTGCAACGTGACCCGCACCTGCTGCTGCTTGGGTGCCCGATACTTGCGCCGCAGTTGCTTGGGCTTGGCGAGGCGGGTGAGGTGCGCGTGCTCGGCGTCGGTCAGCCGCAGGGCGCGCGCGATCGAGTCGAGCACCTCCGCCGACACATTGCGCCCGTTGCCCTGCTCCAGCCGTGTGTAGTAAGCCACCGAGACCCCGGCCAGCTGAGCCAGTTCCTCGCGACGCAGGCCCGGCACCCGCCGGTGCCGCCCTTGCCAGGGAATCCCTACGTCACCCGGCTCGAGCCGGGCCCGGCGCGTACGCAAGAACTCGCTGAGCTCGGCGCGCTGGTCCAGGCCGTCGGAGTGCGCGGCCTGAGCGTCGTCCGGGGCAGGATTGTCGCTCATGCTCTCCAGTATTCCCGGTCGTACGACTACGAGCCTGATCCTGTCAGTGGTAGGACCACTGGACGTACGCAAAGCACGGCCTAGGCGAGTGCCGGTTCGTCCAGCACGCTGGAAGCCATGACCACCACTGTTGCCGCATATGCCGCGCCCAGCGCCAAGGCTCCGCTGGAGCGCACCACCATCGAGCGCCGCACGGTCGGCGAGCACGACGTACTGATCGCCATCAAGTTCGCCGGGATCTGCCACTCCGACATTCACCAGGCCCGTGCGGGCTGGGGTGAGGCCATCTTCCCGATGGTCCCGGGGCACGAGATCGCCGGCGTCGTCGAGGCGGTCGGTTCCGGTGTGACGAAGTTCAAGGTCGGCGACCGCGTCGGCGTCGGCTGCATGGTCGACTCCTGCCGCGAATGCGAGCCCTGCCGCAACGGCCAGGAGCAGCACTGTGTGCAGGGAAATGTGCAGACCTACAACGGCATCGGCAAGGACGGCGAACCCACCTACGGCGGCTACTCACAGAAGGTCGTCGTCGCCGAGGCATTCACCGTACGCATCCCCGAGGGCCTCCCCCTCGACGTCGCGGCGCCGCTGCTGTGCGCCGGCATCACCACGTACTCCCCGCTCAAGCACTGGGGCGCCGGCCCCGGCAAGAAGGTCGCTGTGATCGGGCTGGGCGGCCTGGGACATATGGGCGTCAAGATCGCCCACGCTCTCGGCGCGGAAGTCACCGTCCTGTCGCAGTCGCTGCGCAAGAAGGACGACGGCCTGAAGCTGGGCGCCGACCACTACTACGCCACCAGCGATCCGAAAACGTTCGAGGAGCTGGCCGGTTCCTTCGACATCATCCTCTCCACGGTGTCCGCGCCGCTGAACTTCGGCGCCTACCTGAGCCTGCTGAAGACGGCCGGCGCGCTGGTGAACGTGGGCGCTCCCGAGGAACCCATCTCGCTGAACCTGTTCTCGCTGATCGGGGGCGCCAAGATCCTCGCCGGCTCCATGATCGGCGGCATCGCCGAGACCCAGGAGATGCTCGACTTCTGCGCCGAGCACGGCCTGGGCGCAGAGATCGAGCTGATCGAGGCGAGCCAGATCAACGAAGCGTACGAACGGGTCGACAACTCGGACGTGCGCTACCGCTTCGTGATCGATACGGCCACGATCTGATCGACACCTCGTTGGTCGGGGGCGCACTCACCGTGCCATCGGCCTGATCCCACGGGTAATCGAAGCCCTCCTCGGGCTCCGGCAACATCGCGCACAGAGAGATCGCCGGATCCCAGGAGGGCTCGCCATGTCCGCGGACGCTTGGTTACGCTTCGTCCTCCCCTGATTTCTCGTCTTTCTATGCCGCACATAGGGTGCACCGAAAGTCGGCTATGCGCTATCGGATGCCCTGGATCACTACACCCGCCGGCCCATCCGAAGAATCCGATACAAACCAGAATGCAAACCGTGGGGTTTCCGCGGGGCTGGGCCAAATAGAAACAGGTCAGGACCGGCACAATACCGGTCCTGACCTTCTATTTTGGTGGGCCTAACGCTCCACAACCCGAACACTCTGACAGTGGAGGGTCCTGAGATCCGGGTCAAGCCCGTAGGTCCCCGACGCACGGTCTCCGGTGGTGAGCGGTGATGGCGACCAGCAACCAGGATCACCAGCGGCCCCGGCGGACCGGGCGCTGTGGATACAGTGCGCATGCGTGACGCTGGTTTGCCTAGGTGCGGCCTACGCCTCCTACCGGCACGGGCGCGAGTTCGCGCACCGGTTCGGCGCGGACGACCTGACGGCGGGTATCTGGCCGCTGATCGTGGACGGCATGATGATGACGGCCACGATCGAGTTGTGGCAGACCAGCAAGCGACGGACCGGCAGTCGGTGGTCGGCGTGACTGGCGTTCCTGTTCGGGATCACCTTGTCCCTGTGCGCCAATATCGCCGCCGCGCCCGAGTTGAACGTGTTCGCGGTGGCGGTGGCTGCGTGCCCGCCGCTGGCGTTACTGCTGTCGGTCGAGCTGCTTCAACCACGCGCTCAAGCAACACCGCGCCGAGACGGGCCGCGAGCCCGTAGACGAGACCACCGAGACCGAATGGCCGCCCCGTCTCGTAGTCGTCTCGGGTGATTCTCGGCACGAGACGTCGACGGCCGAACAGAAGATGTGGGCGCACTACTGCGCCGAGCGAGCCGAGGGCCGGACACCAACCGGTGCGAAGCTGGATCGAATCGCCGGAACGAACAACTATGGGCGGCGCGTACTGCGGCGGTGGTGTGAGTCGGGCCGAATCACCGGTGCCGGTCTACCGCCCGGCCGGGTGCGGTCGGCCCCGAACGCTCACGGATCGAGTGAGCTGTTGGCACGATGAGACTATGAGCGGCGGAGTTCTCTATGACGGCTGGTGTGGTGAGCCCGTCGCCTGGGCGCGGGTCGGCGAACCTGTCATCGAGCAGGAATGGACTGAGCACGGCTACCTAGCGATTACCGGGCGTCTGAGCCCGACCGAAGCGGTACGGAAGTACGGTCCGATCACAGAAGTGGAGCTGGGCCGCAACGGCGGCTTTCGGTCGGTCACTTACGGCGACAAGAAGTTCATCTGCCGGTTCGTGGACCCACGGGGCACTGGGTTGTACGACGACGCCGTTGTCGTTGTCGACGACCCCGCCAAGGAGAACTGCGAATGCCCGGTCTGCGAAGCTCCGCCCGGTGCGCCGTGCGTGGACAAGAAGGGACAGCCTCGTGGGACGCATCAGAAACGGTCTCAGGGGCGTAGCCGCTGGGATATTGAGCGGGCACAGGAAGAGATTGAGCGGAAACAGGAAGCGGACCGGATCGCCGGTGAGGAAGCTCTAGCCGCCGAGCAGCGGAAACGCGAGATGGCAACGCCGCCCGCTGTCGGATCACTAATAGAGATCAAGCGATGGAAACCGGTCGAGCCCCCAACGTGGGAACGGGTTCCCGATGCCCCCGACCGCATTATTGTCAAGCGAACCTACGCCAACCAAACGGTTGAGGGCACTGCCGAGACCGGCGCGCGCATGTTCCTGGCGCGCAACAAGTTCACCGGTGATTGGTACGAAATCTGTGGCCAGCCAACATCGACGCGTTTGCCGTGCAGGAACGGCGGCGATGGGGTGCTGTGCCGGATTCGGCACAGGAAAGGACTACAGCTACGCGAAGATACGGTGTGGGATTCCAGCGCCGACTCCACATGACCTGACTCAGGACACGTTTCGGCTCGATCTCGGTCAGACTCGCCGCGCGCCGACCGGGTTGCGGGTCGAGCGACACTACGCGATCTCGTCGCTGGGAGATACCGAGGTTGCGGTGTCGATGGCGGGAACGTACAGGATGGCGCGCATACGGTCGATTCTGCTCGTCCGTCGGACACATCGCACCCGCTCGGATTCGGTTCGCTCCCACAGCAGCGAGCAAGGGCCTGTGGGCAACCAATCTGCGGACCGCATGTCAGTGGTCTCAAATACACTCTGCGACCATGACCACAGGGGAGTTTTCGTCATTCGCGATCGACACGTTGGCAGGCCCGGGCGCTCCGGATGGGGTGGTGATCCGGTCGGACCTGCTTCCGCCGAGTACACACGGGTCGAACATCCGCGGGATCGTGGACAAGAACGTCTGGGATGCGCTGCGGATTCCGGTGTGTTCGGCAGCCGGAAACCGCTGTGAGATCTGCGGTTCGCAGACAGTTAGGAACGGCCGTCCGTCTCGTCCAGATTGTCACGAGAAGTGGGTGTTCGGGTTCCGCGACCGGCAACCAGTGCAGCGACTGGCTCGCCTGATCGCTCTATGCCCCGGCTGCCACCAGGCGCAGCACTCCGGGTTAGCGCGTGTGCAAGGCCGCGAGCACGAGGTCATCGATCGATTGCGCAGGTTGAACAACTGGACGGAAGCCCAGGCTGACCAGGATCTGAACCGTTCGAGCGATCGATGCATGGCGTTGGACCGGTTCGCGTGGGAATTGGACCTGTCAGTACTACGGGGACGGCTGATCGTCAACGGCTATCCCGACTTACACATCCCTGCGGCCGATCGTGCTCGGCTAGGGAATTCGTTCTTCGGCACCCCACCCGCCGGGCAAGCCGGGTTGTCCTGAGCGGAATCGTTCACCGGGTGGCGGCCATGCGGCTGCCGTCGTCCGTTTGCGTTATCTACCGGAACCTCATGCCGCTGCGCCGTCGATTCCGGCGCGCCAACACGACAACCTGCGCCACTGCTGTCCTCCGGACTAGAGGCGAGCAGCCGCAGAGGGAGGGTTGAGACCGTGAATGATTACGACTACTTCCTGCATCATCCAGGGGACGAGTTCGTCGAAGCTGTGTTTCTGGACGGTTGGGACTACCAGAGCCTGTGGGGATGGGAACTGGGCTACTACTTCCTTCAGTTATGGCGCAACGATCTTCCCGACAAACCGTTTCTATGGATCACCCCCGTCGATCGTCCACTCCCGTGGTCCGGCTGCGTCGCTTTGGCAATGATGTGCGCAACCGGTGCAGATCCCGTATCGGTCTCGCGCGCACTGCGCATTCTGGCCCCGCCCGCTGTGCAGTCGCCCTACGCGGTCATCCAACGAGAACTCGCGGAGAACCGCCGCCACGCTTCTGACGATTACTGCGCAGGGCAGATCGATGCCTACGAATGGGCGCTCGGGCACAGAGCACGCCGCCCCGGGTCGGGTCTGGCGTGGTCGGGCGGTGTGCCAACGCACGACGATGTCACCGCCGAGTGGAACATCAACACCGGACGCCTCTATGAGCAGGCGGTGATGACCGATAAGCACGCGTCGGGTGTCGACGAGGCACTCAGCACGGTCATTTTCACCGCTATCGGCAAGCGCTGAGGTCTCCTGCCGTCTCGCCCCACGTACCACTCGGATACCTAGGGCGGCAACGCAACAGATGCCCGGCAGGATGCGGCAGGGCGGTGGAACGGGGCCGCGACGTCGGGTTGTGGGACGAGTCGGGCGCCGTCAGCGTCGTCGAACCGCATTCTCGCATCGGGTAGCGGATGTCGTTGCCGCGTCGACGATTAGCGATTCAATTTCGATCTGACGGCCCGCGCGAACGATCTTCCACGTTTGCTGTGTAATGTCCGCACGTGGCGCTCTCCAGTATGTTCAGCACCTCGTCGCGTGGTGAGTCGGCGCGGTGAAACAGCATCGTGCCGAGACCACCAGCGAGACTTGAGACCATCCCGCCGAGACCACGCACCTGGACCGCCTCGTCAAGGTCTCATCGCAGATCTGACCGGCACCGACATGGTCGTCGCCGCCGATGCCGGGATGCTGTGTGACGAACCTGCCCGCCCCTGGACGAGGCCGGCTGCAAGTTCATCGTCGGGTCTCGGCAAGTCAAAGCGCCGGGCGATCTGGCCTCCCACTTCCATTGGCACGGTGACCATTTCGCCGATGGTCAGATCATCGACACCGTCCACCCCGACGCGACGGGACCACGGTCAACAACATCAACAAGCGTGCCGAACCGGTCTGGATGCCCACCGACGAGAAAGCGTGGCGAGCGGTCTGGCACTACAGTTCGGCTCGCACCCGCCGCGACACCATCACACTCAACGCCCAGGAAGCGCGGGCGCGGGCAGCGGTCGACGGCAGCAAACCCGCGAAATCGACACGGTTCGTGAAAGTCGCCGGCACCGACCGATCGGTGGACGAGGCATCCCTAGCCAGGGCGCGATCCCTGGTCGGGCTGAAAGGCTATGTCACCAACATCCCCGTCGCCATGGTGGCCGACAGCGAGGTGATCGGAAAATACCACGACCTTTGGCACGTCGAGCAGTCGTTCCGGATGTCAAAGACCGATCTGAAGGTCGGCCGATGTTCCATCACACCCGCGACGCGATCGAGGCGCACCTGACGATCGTCTTCACCGCCCTCGCCGTCGCCCGCTACCTGCAAGAAACCACCGGTGTCAGCATTCAACGGCTCGTTCGGACCCTGCGGCCACTACAGGAGATCACCGTCGTCATCGCTGAACCCCACCTCGCCGCTGACCCGATCCACCCAGAAGCCACCGACATCCTCACTCGCCCCGCACATCCCGCACCCCTGGCATCAGGCGGCTCGAAATGGTCACCAAACCTGCTACTCAGGTGAGAGTGCGCGCGGCCAGGAATGACGGATGGCGTCGGTGACGTGGATCAGCGTGGTGAATTCATGGGAGTGAAGGCTGGTTGGGGTGCTGTGCATCGGCGAGGTTGGTGGAGTGAGCCAGCGCGTTGTACAACCAGTCGTGGGCTGGTCCGACAGTGACACGAGTTCCGAAGAACTCCTCAGCACGGAGTCGACGGTCCATGCCTGCGCCGATGAAACCCTGACACGGCTTGGGCTGGCCAGGTAGTCACTATCAACCCTGGTCCGTACAAACTTGGACCGAGTCAGCGCTACCCCATGATTCCGCAGCGTATCTATGGCGGCCTGCAATGCAGGTCTGCCCGCGACGGCACTTGGCTCAAGCACACGCGGTCCGCGTCGAACTCATCCTCAGCCATCTGCGAAGGACACTTCGCAGATGGCGTGTTAGCCTGGGGTCTCACCCGAGAGATACCGCATCACCCCGTCGAGATTGGCGTCCACGCGGGGCGATGCGGCCCCTACCCGCTTCGCCGACGGCGAGCAGGAAGAAGATAGACATGAGGACCGTCCGCTTCAACAGCTCATGGTACTGGCCCAGACGCGATAGGCGCACCGCCTGGTGCGGTGTGGTCATCGTCATCCTGGTCGTCGCAGTCTGCTTTGCCGCCGGGTACGGCGAAGCTGTGCTCGTGGCATTCCCCACAGCGGTGGTCGGCGCTGGGACGACTGAGATGATCAAGGCTGGCCTTCGGGCCAGGCCACGCAACGCATGACCGAGCGGGGGCGTGACGGTGACCGTCATGCCCCCGACCCTGCGGGCAGAAGAAGGAGGTGGATGCCGTGGCAAAGAACGAGCGCTTCGCACTCGGAGACCTGGCAGAGATAACACCTGGTCCCTCCGGCTCGCTGCTGGAAAAACTTGGTGACGAACCCGACGGCGTACCTGTCGTGACACCTTCGGACATCACCGACAGAAACCAGGTGAACACACGGAAGCTACGCAGGTTGCCGCACGATGAGGTAGCCCGGCTGGACCGATTCACCCTCCAACGAGATGACATCGTGCTCGTCCGCCAGGGATCGCTCGGCAGGTCGGCACTGATCGGCCAGCAATTGAAGGGCGCGCTGTACAACTCCTCCTGTGCACGGGTCCGCAGTCGCGACCACCGCGTACTGCCCGAATACTTGCACCTATACCTTTCCTCGCCCGGGATGCAGGAGGAGATGCTCAGACGTGCACTCCCCGGGACCGTCCAGTCCCTCAATGCCAAGATCTTGAGCAAGCTCCCGGTCACGCTGCCCCCGCTGGAGCGCCAGCATGACATTGCCGCGACTATCGCTGACATGGATGAACTCGCCCTCGCCCATCGAGAAACTGCAGATCGCCTCGATATCCTCAAGCTCACACTGCTCGACGACTTTCTGGACGGGGAGTAGGGCATGCGCACCACAGATCTCGCGTACAGGGTGTTCGAGGTCGCCAGCGTTCTCCGCGGCAAGATGGACGCCTCAGCGTACATGCGTGTCATGTCAGTTGTGCTCGTTCTCAAGTGGGCGCACGACCATCCCACAAGGCTGAAGATCCCGCCGGAGGCACAGTGGGATCGGTTGGTCGAAGCTGTCGACAGCTCACCGCGTGACGCGCTCGGGAACGCTGTATCCGCGCTGGTTTTCAGCAACCCTGATGTTTTTGACGACTCGTTCGAGCGCATGGACCTCAGCAAAAGATTGAGCAACGCCGAGGCCTGGCAGCTGATCACCATGCTCGACGAGGTCCCCTCGGACGGAGAGGATCCAAAGCTAGATCACGCAACTGGTCGGATCTACGACCAGGTCCTCGCCACGTTCATGGATGACGGCAAGCGCGGTAACGTCGGCACCCCACGCTCAGTCGGCCAGCTCATGGTGCACTTGGCCGATCCTCGGCCTGGTCAGTCGGTTTACGACCCCAGCATGGGTACCGGCGGTTTACTCATCGCAGCTGACGCATACGTTGCGGAGCGCACTGGTCGGCACGATGCACTTGACCTCTTCGGACAAGATGTGAGTGTGCAGCTGCGTACAGTGGCGTGGCTCAACCTGATGCTGCATGGGGTCACCAACGCATCCGTCCGGATCGGCGACGCGATCCTCGATCCGAGCCACCTCAACAGCGCTGGATCACCGAAGCAGTTCGATCGAGTGTTGACTAATCCTCCCTTTAGTTTGAGGTATCGACATGAGGTGTCGCGCATTCCGGCGCAAACACGGTACGGACACAGCCGCTCGGCAGACCTGATGTTCGTCCAACATACCGTAGCCTCGCTGACTCCCGATGGTGTGGGCGTAATGGCAGTTCCAAACGGAGTTCTGTTCCGAGGCGGAGAAGAAGGGGAAATCCGTCGCAGAATAATCCAGGACAATCGGATTTCAGCCGTAATCGCTCTCGGACGCAATCTATTCCCCACTACATCAGTACCATTCAGCATTCTCGTCCTCCGCGGAGAAAACACGGCACCGGGCAGTGAACGCGACATTCTGTTCATAAATGCCGAACACGAGGTCGATATCGCTCGCTCGCGAACTCACCTGGCCCCTCGTCATGTGGAAAGAATTGCGACCACGTTCCACAATCGCAAGAATATTAGCTACTTCTCACGGCTTGTGTCGATCGAAGAGATCACGAAAAAGGAATTCAACCTCAACGTCGGCAAATACATCTCTACGCGACCTCCGACTCATGCCAGACCGAGTATCGATGCCCTCCTCACTGGCGGAGTACCCGTCGGCGAAGTCGAGGTGCAGCGCGACCGGTTCGCCGCGTTCGGCATCGACTTGGCCGACCTATTCGTCCATGACAAGCCGGGATACCTCAAGTTCCCCCCACGTGGTTACGAGGCCGCTGCCTCAACCATCCCATCACTTGCCGCGCCGACCGAGGCCGTGTTCGCGGGTGCCGTCAAAGACTGGTTCGATAAGTTCCGGCTGAACCAGAGTGTGCTCACTGACCGGCCGCTCGACGGAGCGCGCATATATTTTGCCGAACGATTTCAGAATGCCCTCACCGGCTTAAGGGTCCTGAACGACGAACAGGTCGTCGGCCTCTTCACTGACTGGTGGATAACCAATCAGGAGAACCTCAACCAGCTGCACAACCGCGTTGACGACTCCGGCACACCCGCTTCTGATGCGTACACACCAATTCTTGACACCGTCGGAACCGATCTCGTTGCACGTGCCAGGAAGTTGGTAGCCCGAGAACGCAATCAGCTGGTCGATTGTTATCTGACTTGGGGCAACCAATACAGCCCATCTCTCAAAGAACTTGAACACCGGCGAGTGGATGCATCCTCACGCCTAGCGGCACGGATGCGAAACTTGGGTTACCAATGGCCATCCCCTGGAATCGAACCGTAGTCGCGACCGCGACTTATGCATTGATGGCGCGGCCCGCACGGAGTTGGCCAAGATCAACGGGAACCGCATTGTCCGTGGGTTTGGACGGCCGCCCCTCACTATGCACCACCGCCAAGCTGGCCCCATACCTCAGGTGATCTCGCGCCGAGATTGGTGTTCGCCCTGACTTGGTAAAGATCACGCGGCGTCCCTATCACTGAGGTGAACACCCCAGACGGTCCGCCGGATGTGCTGGGTCGGGGCGTTCGTCTGCGTACTGGTGCCGAGCAGGCTCGGCTGCGGAAGCGGTTGTACTGAACAAGCTTTGAAGACTTTTTCCTACAGATCCGAGCACGCCAGCCTGCTCTGAGCGATTACCAAGGCATGGAAGAAGTTCTCGAGCTTGACCTTGCCGGACTCTGCACGATCTTCCTGGGCTGGATCGGAGTGCCAGCTGGCCTGATCCTCGTGATCACCATCGTCATGTTCGTCCTAGGTTGGATCGACGCGGCCAAAAAGCTACGCAGTGGCAGCGCGGTGGTTGCCTCCGGGGCGCAGGCGCTTCTCGAACGCAGCGTCCCCCATACGATCTGGGCATTCTTCCTGATCGTGCTCTCGCAGGGACTCTTCGTAGCCACGATGTACTCGGCGTCCAACATGGACGACGTGTTCACGATCCTCAACGACGAGGACGGCTCGGTCAGCGGACCGGACGGCGCTACCGTCGCGGCGAGGTTCCTCGACAGCATGCTGCTCTCGATCACCCGCCCCGACGAGTGGTCAACCGTGTCAAGGTGGTTCTTCTTCGTCGCGGTCGGCCTGGTGGTCCTGGTCGACGCGCTTTTCGTCAAGGACGTGGAGCTGGGGCAGGACATCTCGGGGATGTTCGGGAAGCTGCTCTTCATCCCGTTCTTCTTATGCATCATCTGCGCGGCCATCGTCGGCTTCGTCGGCTGCGGGCAGGTGGCGACCAACGGCGGGCAGCCCGGAGGAGACGACCGCGGTGCCTACCTCGCCACATACGGCACGATCACCCTACTTCTCTTCCTGATCCCCTTCTCCTCGCTGATCAGTGTGGCGGCAGCCAACTACCTGTTCGCCCCAAGACCCGAGGGAAGCAGGCGTTAGTAGTTGTAAATTTCACGGCGTTAGAAGTGAACCCTCACGGGTTCAGGAGCGGTGGGCAGCAGATGACTTCGCCACTGTCCGCGCGCTGATCGATGATCACCAACGCACGCAGGGGCCCACCGCTTCGGTTCGTTCATCATGCCGGCCTTGATCTTGGCCTCCTCGTTCCACTTCATCGCACCGCCCGACGCCTCAGCGTTGCGTGCCAGGTACTCGGCGATCTTTACGATGTCCTCAAGAAGCTCGGAACTGTTCATGGTCGAAGTCTTGCCCCCCAGTCACCCTGACCGCGAGATCAGTGCCGTGAACCACGTACCTCGCGCTTCCGGCGGCGGTAGGCGCGCTGTCGGCAGGCGTCACTGCAGTAGAGGCGCGGACGGCCTCCCTGGTCCTGTCGGGCGTCGTAATTTGGTACTTGGCAAGGGCACTCGGTGCACTCACCCCACAGGAACGGTTCCAGCCAGCCGTGCACTTCGCACTCGACCAGCCCCTGCGCGTCCTTCCCGCGCTGGCCGATCTTGGCCATGGTGCGAGCGAGTTCCTCCGTGGTCGGCCTGCCTTCCGGGTCGGGCCACAACATCCTGGCGATGTTTTCGACGAACGCGATCGGGCCCGTACCCCCGTCCGGCGCGAGCGCGATACGTTCCAGATTCGTACACCAGGTCTCGATCTGCTCGATGAGGGCTTCATCCATGCCGTGCCACCACGCGGCGGCGGCCGTGTAGAAGACGCCGATGGCGACATTGGCCGCGGCATCCTTCTCGACCACGCGCCGACGGGCCGGACGCCGGTGCGTCATTACGCCGCCTCGTCGCGCTGCTCGGTCTCATCGGTGGGAGCCACGTGATTAGTATCGCGCTGCTCGTCGCGCTCCTCGGTGCGCTTGTGCAACCCGAAAGCCTGCGCGAACGCACCGAACACCGCCGGGATATCACGCTTGTCGGCGCGGGCCAGCGCCACGATGGTCACGGTGACCACGGCCAGCACGAGGATCACCAGCGGCCACAAGCCAACGGCCAAGACGGAGGAGAAGACGGCAGGGGCGGGGGAAGACAATCAGACCTCCGGGCACGAGAAAGGCCCCCAGCATCTGCTGAGGGCCTAAGCGGTATGGGCGTAGAAACGACGAAAGCCCCAGTCGCCGTGCGACTGAGGCTCCGGGGCACACCTGTGCCCGTGTGCAGCGATAGTAGCGCGCTTCACGGGCATCCACCCAATCGCCCTGGATCGAAAACGTGCAGGTCATCTGCGCGAAATCGGCGTTGTGCCGACCATCACAGGTTTCGTAACGCATTGCGCGGGTGGAACCAATGGCGCCCACGCGCAGCTGGTGGGCCCGGTCAGAGGTAAGGGGTAAGGCCTCTCCGGAATTCTCTGCGGTGGTCGCATACAGCAGAGTCAGCACGACAGCGGAGAGTAAGACAGTGAATTGATGTGCTGTAATTGCGCGGATAGCTCGCGCACCAGGATCGCGGGAACCTCACTCCCGCCAGGGTTGGCCAGTTCGAGGGGTGTCCGATTGCGCTGGTCCGCTGAGATTCACCAGGGAAACCAGCGCAGGAAACTCCCTACTTTGGAGGGCTCTCAAGGACCCGCAGTTCGTCGTCGATCGGAACGGTTGCCGGTGGGAGGGTTGTTATCAGCAACTCCTCGGCAGATCGCTTTCCGACTCGGCCCGCCGCCGAGTATCGAGTGCTGACCAGGCGCTTGCTGATCCGCCAGCAGCGCACACCGAGCACTTCGCGGTCTGAGCGCGACGGTGTCATTTGGTCGTGGGCGTACAGCCACTCGCTCTCGGTGAGCAACGGGTGGTCGTCGTAACTGAGCAACCACCGGAACTGTGCCTTCGTCCTCAGGTAGTCGGCAAGGCTGAGGTGCAGTGTGTAATCGCTGGGCCGGGCTGCCCCAAGTCCATCGCCGCCGTAGCCTCCGAGGGGATCAAACGAGGCCCGGTACAGGTGCGATGCCTTCTCGACGTAGGGCGGATCCAGGTAGGCGACCACCCGCGAGGGAAGGAGTTGCGGGTAATACTCGGGAACGTCGTCCAAAGTCTGGCGCCAGTCCTTGCACCACACGTCGACAAGGCGGCCCGTGTTGTAGAGGTGGCCGATATATCGGAGTCGGTCTGCGAGTGCATCAGAATTCCAACGGCAGCTGATGGGGTACGCGCTGGTCTGAGCTCGCCCCCCTATGGGCCCTGCTTTGCCGTGCAGGATGCCCGAGAAGGTGGTCCGATTGAGGAACAAGCACTGCGTCGCGGTGGCCAGCCGACGGTTGCGTGGACTCATTCTCGACCGGGGTGTCCAGGCACGCCAGTAGTCCCATCGTTCAACGGCTTTCTGGCCACCGACCCGGACATATCGCTTCCACTCGTCATGCATTCGATCGACCAGACGCTCGGTGTCATCGGCTGCGGTCTGCCAGAAGGCGGTGACCAGAGGGTCGGCATCGGCGAGAAGGATGCGCTCGACGGTGCCGTCTCCGATCATGCGCAGTGATGCTGACGCGCCTCCCGCGAACGGCTCTACGAGGAGGTTGATTTCGGGCACTTCCCGCGATTGCTTCGCCGATGTAATCACTCGCCCGATGACCGGCGCGAGCGAGGACTTGGCCCCGGGGTAGCGCAAGGGCGATTGGTAGCGGCCGCGGGCGAGGTCGTGTGCGACTGGCTCCAACTCTGCAACCAGCGGACGCGCCTTAGCGTTGATCGCTTCGCCGGAGCCGAAAAGATGTGCGCCCTGGGCGAGTTCGCGAGCGACGAGGTTGGTGGGCGGCAAGATCAACGACGGCATAGTGGTATCTTGCCGGACAGTTGAACGTTCGGGCATCCCGTCCGCCTACCTGGTGAAGTATGTCGGTGGTTTTACCGCCTGGAAGTCGAATTTCAGTCCTGGAATGTTCTGCTGCGCCATCATGGTCAGCACGGATCGTCCGACACCCAACGGCAGCGCGGCAGCCGAGTGCGCGAGGGCGACGGGAATGACCGCGTGCTGATACATCCGCGTTCTGAGCGAGTCCAGAACCTCGCAGATCAGGCGCAGTGTCGGGTACGCCTTCCATCCCTCGACCTCGGCGCCTCCATCGTAGGGTGCAAATCCTGCTGCTGGTAGGACCGTGATCACCAACGGATCGCCAGCACGAGTGCGATAGATAAAGCGCCGACCGTAGAACTCGTCCTTGCCGTATTGATTTGCCTCCGCCCTTCCCAGGACGCGGTTGATGTAGCTGGTCGGGAGCCGCATGACATGACCGACCGGGATCAAATCCTTGATCAGCTCAGCATGTTCGACGAAGGCCCCCTGCTTCTCGATACCGACCATGAGCGGAGCCGCCAGCCCCTGTTGCACGCACCAACCACTCAGATCGCTGAGATGTTCCTGGAACCGTCGCTTGAGCGGGGCCAAGGGCCCATGGAGTGCTAGCGGACCATCGGTGATGAAGATCGTATGCCGCAGCACATCGGGCGCGGTATCAGCAAAGAAGTTCAAGTAGCACAACGACATCAGGCGCTCGGCTGCTGTCATGACGCGCCCGAGCGGCTCGAAGTTCGATCCCTCGACCTTGTACTCCTCATGCGTGCGGAGCACATCCGCGAGAAACAAAGGCAGCTTGCACGACGGGCAGGACCCGCCGGTGCGGGTCACGGTGAGGGTCGACGCGCTCGCAGCCTTGAGCCCACAACTAGGGCAGACCCGCAGTTCAATCTGACGGGCAGGCGCATCACGGGTGCCATGCAGAGCCAAAAGTCCATCAGCGAGCGTCATTTCGGTGCTCGAGTCGAACCGCGCACTGCCAAGGAACGCATCAAGCTCGGCGCGCCAGGTTTCGACACCGCTCAGGCCCGGGCGCGCGAGCTGGGAGCCTGGGAGGGCAACATCGAACGCATACTCGCTGTGGGCTTGCCGGACGTCCCGCGGGTCGATGTATCGGGCACGGGCAAGTTCTCGGAATACATCCAGTCGAACCATTGATCCCGCGACCCGGAGGTAGCCAACCTTAACGGTGGGGTGCTCGCGGGTGGCCTCAACCTCGGTATCCGAACCATCGACCGTGATCGAGTAGTCCACATCGTCAGAGTTTCCGACCATGGGGAGTTCTTCGATCGGAGCACACAGCGCGGCGATGTCATCATCGCTGGTGGGGCGAGCGCTCGTAATGGCCCACCGTTCAAGGGCATCCTTGACGGCCTTGTTGCGGGCTGTACCGACGTGCCCCAGACGGGAGGCTTTCTCTCCTGGATAGGGCATCGACTACTCGCTTTCGGCCTGAGCATCCACGGCTGCGAGGCCAGCAGCTTTGCGAGCGCCGTTGACCATACTGTGGTCGAACTTGGTGATCTGCGCAGGCACGATGTACTTGCCGGAGTAGGTCTTCATCCGGACGAAGCCGACATCCTCGGCTCGAATGATGCTGGGTGTCCAGACCTTGAAGTCGTAGTAGTGCGCCAACTCCCGCGTCTCATGGTCGGAGTTCAGATGGGCGATCAGCCAATTCGAAGTGTTCGACAGAATTCGCTTGTCGACGGAGGTAACCTCCTGGGTCGCGTAGATCAGTCCCATCCTGTACTTGGCAGCCTCCTTGGACAGCCGCACCCAAGGGTCGTCGGCCACGTCTCGCCCGCCGCGTTCGAACAGGTTGTGGGCTTCTTCGACGATGATTTGCATGTTGACCGGTTCGTGGTCGGCCCGGAATCGCTCCCCTGCCCGGTTCAGGAGGTGACTGACAATCCGCTCCGACATGACCTTGGCCACTTGGTCGTTGCCGCTGGAGAGATCAACGATGGCGAGCCGACCGGCAAGCATGTCCTGCCACAGATGTTCACTGACATCTCCAGCGGATTGAGCACCATGGAATGCGCGGATGGACCGGATTGCGGCCGTCACACCCGTGTACTTGTAGACGCCATACAAAGCACTGAAGTGGCACTTCTCGGTTTCGTGCCACTTGGGGAAGTCGTCGGGGTGTTCGCCCACCCATTCCGCCAGAGCCCGCGCCCCGGATGGGGATTTCACGCGATAGCTTCCAGCTCGACCGGCCTGTTCAGCAGCGCCGGGATTCGCGGCAATGAAGGCGTTCATCGGTGGCGCCGGTGCGGCAACTGTGAGGATCTGCGGTAGCGAGTCGCCATGGAAGCCACATTTGGCCAGCAAGCCGTAGAACGCGACCATTGCCCAGCCCCATCGACTTTGCGCGCTGCGGTCATTGTTCTCGGGTTCGGAAAGAACCGCAGATCGGAAGTTCTTGCCGTAGTTCGTATTTACTGGCGCGGTGGCCTCGCTCACCAGGCTCCAGGCGGCTTCCAACACCTCACGGTCGTAGAAGTTGATCCGAAGTGACTTCTCACGGCTGTCTGACTGGCTCGGCTCCACCTTGTATATCCGGACCGTGCTGTCGTCGTCCCCGAGCAGGCGAAGCCCCGTACCGTCTTGCCTGTTGACGTTGGCGTATTCACCCTGAGGATCGAAGATCAGCTGACCAATTGCCCGGTCGTGCTCCGAGCCATACCGATGGACTGCGGTGACCAAAGTCTTGATCGTGTTGGACTTTCCAGTCCTGGTCATGCCGAAGACCGCAGTTTTACGGCCGATGAAGTCCGAAACGTCGATGCGGACCTCGGCCTGGTCGGTGCCAGCGATCAGCGCCTTCCGGCGAGTCGCAGCGAATCGAACTTTTCCGATAGGCAAGGAATCACGTGCCTCGGTCGGCTCCGGGTACGAACCCAGCCAGGACAGAATCTCCGTCGAAGGCAGGAAAACCTGATAGCGAGCAGATACCACAACGTTGTCAATATCGGCCCCGTACTCGATCCGCGCTTCTCGATCGTCGGTCTCGGTATAGAACGTGCCGAGCACCTCGCAATCGAAGGCGGACTGCTGCAGCTCGTTCCGGGTGAGCACGTCGGTGACATCGTCGAATCCGACGCCTGATGCGCCAGCATCACGAACAACCGCCAACCGAGTTTGGATCAGCTCCGACTCGTTGGGCAGCGGTGCCGTCCCGCGCACTCGGAGCAGAATGATCTCTTGATCCTCAAGAATGAACCCGGAGTCGGTGTTTTCGCCCGCAACCGCGAGTAGGAATCCGCCCCGGGGCACGCCGCCCGCCTCACGCTTTTTGAAGTCGTCAGTGAGGACGACCGCAGAATCGTAGTCGAGCCTGAAGATGCCCCCGACCGGTAGACACCCCCTGTTGATCAGCGCGGTGAGCGGCTTCTTGAGCTCTACGTTGCGCCGAACTTCGTCCCCAATGCCCATCCCGTGGCACTCCAATCGTCAGCCGCGCGCCCGCGCAGCACCTTCATCATGGCTTCACTCCGAGCTGCTCGAACGTTACACCCGGCCACCGACACAACTTGGGATATCAACCGGCCCAACGGTATTCGCATGAACCTGAACAAGCGATCAATAGCTGGCCAGGAAGCGTGCGAATTCGCTTCTGAGAGTGGGTAAATCGACCTGACGCCCCGACAGAAAGTCCAAGAGCTCCTGGAGTCCCAGCAGCTGGGTGACCATCGCGCGCGTTGAAGAAGGTGACCTCACGGATGGTGAACTCGTCCTGGAAGTCCAGCAACGCGTAGCCGACCATCTGAAACAGCATAAGAGCATCCAGAACGGTATCCCGCTGCCAGTGCGAGGGTCGCTGTTCGTAGCGCGTCGAGAGTGTTCGGAAAAGGCTTTCGTGCACGAGGTGCCGCCAATCGCGGCGGGTGGGTGCCCAGCCGATTCGTTCGAGCCCTGATCCCAGATCGGTGGCCATATGCCAAGGGTCCTTCGCGTTGCAACGCAGTACGCAGTCGCCGATGGGCGTTCCGGCGTGGACGATGTGCAGTGTGACGCCGTTGATCTGCCTGCGCTGCCAGACGTCCAGATCTGCATTCATCGTCAGATTGCCGGGGTAGTGGTCGACGTCCGGCATCGCACTAATGAGCCACGCAGTGCGGCCGCGGAAGCGGTTCTCGCATTGTGATCATCGTCTGGCAGCGGTGTGCCTGCTCTGGTTGACTGGCTCCGTGGTTCCGACGAGCACCATCACCCGCGTCCGCTCCCTCGACGGTCTGTACCTGGCAGCCACCCTCGTCACTCCCGATCAACCCACGACGCGCGCCGTTGTGCTGGTGCATGGTGGTGGCGTCACCCGCGAGGAGGGCGGCTTCTTCACCCGACTGGCGGCCGGCCTCGCCAATGCTGGCATCGCCTCGCTGCGGTTCGACCTTCGCGGCCACGGCGACAGCGAAGGCCGCCAAGAGGAGCTGACCCTCTCTACCATCCTCAACGACATCCGCGTCAGCCTCGCCGCTGTGCAGGACGCCACAGGTGCCAGTGACCTGGCGCTGCTCGGTGCCAGCTTCGGGGGTGGCATTTGTGGCTACTACGCTGCCAAACGCCCAGAGGATCTGTCTCGGTTGGTGCTGCTGAATCCGCAGTTCGACTACAAGAAGCGCACCATCGACACTCGCGACTACTGGACGAACGATGTCATCAGCGACGAGAAGGCCGAAGAACTCGACGAAACCGGAGCTATCCAGTTCACGCCGACACTGCGGCATGGTCGGCCGCTGCTCAACGAGGTGTTCTGGCTGAAGCCAAACAAAGTCCTCGGCGAGATCAAAGCACCGACCCTGATCGTCCACGGCAACGCAGACACCTTGGTCCCGATCGACGGTTCCCGCTCCGCCGTCGCCCAATTCACCGCACCCGTTGAGCTGATCGAAATCGAGGGATCACAGCACGGATTCGCCGTCCATGACGATCCGCAGTACCTCAACCCGAAAAGCCAGGAGTTCCAGGCCGAAGTGATCCGCATCGCGGCGGACTGGCTCACGGCCTAGCGCGACGGCATCAAGGCTTCACGGAGCTGTCGCACATTCGGCCGGTGATTCCATGGGTCGAGCGTCCGCACTACATCCACAACGACATTCATCGTGCGCTCCGAACGGGTCTCGCGTGCCACCGCGACCGATTTGGTTGCCACCGTGGCGGCCTCGTCTGGTTCGCCACTGAGTGCGAGCGCTTTTGCCTGTCGAGCACTGAAGAAACCAGCATCGCGCCGGGACAGTCCCCCATCGGCGAGCACCTGACCGAACAGTTCAATGGCCCGCTGCGGCTTGCCCGCCTCGGTGTAGCAGCAGGCTGAGCGAACCAGAAGCGTGCTCTCGTTGAAGTAGCTCACCAACCCTTGGTCGTCGGCACCGTTAGCCTCGGTGAGGAGGTGCTGAGCCTGACCAAGGCTTTGCTCCACGGCAGTGGCTGGTTCGCCAATCATGGCGAGCCCCAAGGCTTCCTGCTGCACAACTTCCGCCTGTACCCGGATCGGAAGCTGCCACGGCCCCTCTTTAGCGGCTTGCGCCAATCCGAGCAGCGTCCCCGCGTCGCGCGAGTCATAGGCCATCTGGGATTTCTTGAGCAGGACGTATCCCTGCATGGGTAGGCTGCCCGCGGCCTGCGCCCACTCCATCGCGCGGTCATACAGGAAGGTCGCCGTTACCGGGTCATGGAGATCGCGGTACAGCCAGCCTGCGAATTCCGCGCCATCTGATCCAACCGCCAGCAGTTGCCGACGCACGTCTGACTGAACATCCTTGCTGTGCCGTTGGATTGCGCCGAGCACGGCGAGCGTTAGTGGCAACGCTTCGGCTGGACCGAGGGAACCGTCATCGGCTTTGCAACGCGCAAGCTGAGCACGGAAGAACTCCAGGACCGAGCCATCGAAGTAGCGGTGGGCGTCCTCCAATGCCCGGCTCACTCGCTCCAGATCGTCACTGTGGCTAATCGGCGGGATGCCGGTGCCATCGCCAGCTAACCAATGGGCAAGCGCCAGCGCGTTATTACCTGTCGTGCTTGTAGGTTCGACGGCTACAGCTGCCGAGCGCAGGTCGTCGGGCAGCTTGAACCACAGCAACTCGGGCGGAATTCGGAGAATCTGTGCCCACCGCGTCAGTTTGGACAGTTGCTCTGGCGCTGAACCCTTTTCGATTCGACTGATCTGCACCTGTGTCATACCGAGCCAACTGCCCATCAGTTCCTGCGGCAGCTGTTGTCCGTGATACGGGTGGTTGCGGTACGCGAAGAAGACCCGGCCCATGTGCCAGGTGGCGAGAGCATCGCGCATTTGGTCGGTCTGCCAAAAGTCCGGCGGAAGCGTCGGCGGGCGGTGCCGCTGTCCCCGTGCCATGACTTCGCAAGCACCACAAACAGATTCGGCGTTGTAGCGGCTCAAGCGGTTGCCACAGCGCGCGCAATAGCGCTGGTAGTGCGGCGTTTCGGTCATGTGAACCGCTCCGGATCGTCCACGACGGTTGCCTTATCCCCCGTTTGCCCTGGTCAGAGAAAGCTACCACTGGCTTCCGTGATCGGTATGCGTTCCATGTATATCGCGTATTCGCCGTGGTCGTGGTGGTTTTTTGGCCGAAATCCGACGCTTGGGGACCAGACACATTCAGGCCCTCAAACGAAAGGAGTAGGCCGTGGCCCTGTCCCTTGTTGTACCCATCTTCGGTCCACCGGCCGCAGGCAAAACCGCTCTCACACTGCGCCTCGGATCGGCACCAGGGCGGCGTATCTTCCGACTGCGCGAGCACGTCCCCACAGACGTACTGGCCGCCACCGCGACCAGCAGCGAACGACTGGGCTGGATCGACGAGTTCACTGTCGGGGAAGCGCTGCGCTCGTACTTCGATGCCGCGCACGCCGATCCAGACGCGCATACCGTGCTGCTGGACAACTTCCCCGGTTCTGCGAGCCAGGTCGACCAACTGCTCACCACCCTTTGGGCGTTGACGCCACCCGGTCATATCGAGGCGATCGAAATCGTAACCGACGCAAGGACGCTCAAGCAGCGGGCGAAGAACCGAAAGGTGTGCCACCAGTGCGAGCGTGATCCCATCCGCGATCCCCGACTTTCAGCCATACCCAGCCGGGATGACCCCTGGCAGTGCGCCCACTGCGGTGGCTTGTTGCATCCACGGCGCGGCGACTCGCCCCGGCTGTTCAAGGCCAGGTTGCAGCGCTACCACCAGACGGCTGCCGGTATACGAGCAGGCTTCACCGACTCCGGTATTGCCCTCACTCAGCTCGACACCACCAACACCATCGACGGGGCGGCGAACCTGCTTGCCCCGCTCCTTATTTCACGGAGTTCCACACGATGAATACTGTTCCATTGCCCATGCCCAGCCTCAAACCGAGCAGTGATGGGTACGGCCACGCCCGCATGCCGCGCGGTGCCACCGTTCCTCAGCCGGACCGGATCGACCGCGTGGCCTACGGCCGCTTCCGCAACGTATACCTCTACATCACCGAGGCGTGCCAACTTCGCTGCGAGCACTGCTACATGGGCGAACGGCTAGACCGGGCGTTGAAGATGCCGCTGCCCAAGATCGTGGACACGCTCACCACGTGGCGTCGGCTGGGCGGGAGCAAATTGACCATCCTCGGTGGCGAGCCCACGCTCCACCCCCACTACTGCGAGGTGATCCGACTGAGCAAACAGCTCGGCTACGAGCACGTCATCACCACGACGAACGCTCAGAAACCGGCACTTCGGCGCTTCCGGCAGCTCGGGCCGGAGGACTTCGCCTACGTACAGGTGAGTCTCGACGGCGGCAGCCGCGAGACCCACGATGCCGTGCGTGGTGCGGGCACGTTCGATGAAGCCATGGAAACCACGCGGGAGCTGGCCGAACGCGGGTTCGACACTCGCATCATCTGCACGGTCAACAAGGCCAACGAACGAGATGTGTTCCAACTCCTCGACATTGCGGATGTCCTGGGGGTGAGCCTGGTGAAGTTTCACGTCTTCTCGACCATCGGCACCGGGCACGGCAATGCGGAGATGGCCATGACACCGCCGGAATGGGTGAGTTTCTGCGACACGCTCAATGATGTTGCGCCCCAGTACAAGACAAGGGTGTGGTACCAGCCGACGTATGCCCGGCGCGATCAGATGGAGCGCTACGCCGCCGAGGGCTATCAGGGGTGCATCGGCCGAACACTGGACCGGATTTCGATCTTCCCGGACGGCCGCTGCTACGTCTGCTCCTACCTGTTCGACACCGAGCTGCACTTCGCCCAGATGGTCGACGGGCAAGTGCAGCTCAACCACAGTGCCAACGAGTTCGAGCTGTTCACCAGTGTCCTCGCCGAAAGCTCATGCGGCGGATGCAAAGCCGGTGCCTGCATGGGCGGGTGTCCGGCCGAAGAGGTGGTGATGGGCCAGTCCTCGTGCACGGCCTACGAGGACATTGTGCCCGTCTGCCGCCTGTGGAAATCCAGCGCCAAGCCCGAGGAGTGAACCCAATGGACGATATGGATCGGATCGCCGAAAATCTGCGCTGGATCGACTGGGGCGACATCGACGATGTCGAGCTGAACTGTCGTGAGGCATTGAACGAACTTGCGGCCGAACCGCGAATTGTGCGTGCACGGCTGGAGGAACTACCCAACCGGCCCGAGCTGCTCGACCTGTGCGAGCACTACGACATCCTGGACAAAATCGTGCTGGCCAGCGGGGACGATCCGGGAGTACGGGTACGGCTGCATGTATTCCTGCCGGGCTACTTCGACCGCCCGCACAATCACCGCTGGTCCTACGCCAGCAAGATTCTGCGCGGGCACTACCGGCACTACTTGTTCGGCAACGCCGAGCTGGACGAACAGGTGGAGCCGAACAAGCTGCCAGTGCTGCACGTTCGAGAGGAGCCGGTGGGCACCAGCTACGCGCTGCACCACTCGATGGTGCATGCAGTAGTCGCGGAGCCGTTCACGGTGTCGCTCGTGATACGCGGGCCAGCCGTCAAGGACCGGTTCTTGGTTATGGATCGGCAGACGAACGAGGCGTGGTGGCAGCTCGGGGCCAAGGATGAGTCCGAAGCGGAGGCCAAGAAGAAACAGATGAGCCGTACGCGATTCGCGGAAGTAACTGGCTGGATGGATGAGTGGGGGTTGTTCTAGCTGGCGGCGAACTGTTGGCGACTGGCGATTAATGCCCGCAGTTCGGCCAAGGTCGGCAGTGGGGCACCCTGGTGTCGTGAACACCGGAGTGCCCCACTGGCCGATCCGAGCAACATACTTTGCCCCATGGAGCAGCCAGCCCAGAGGCCATAAAGCAGGCCACCCGTGAAGGCAGCACCCGCGCAGTGCGTATGTCGAACCTCCACCGGAAACGCTGGCACCGAGACCAGTTCCGACCGACTGAGCCCGACGGCACCATGGGCACCAGCGGTCACGATCACCCAGGCTGCACGAGTCTGGTCCAAGATGGATCGGGCCAGAGCTGGCGCATCGGCGTGGGCAGTGTCATCGACATTCGTTTGCACCAGCAGGCTGGAGTACCCGCGTACAGCAGCTGCCACCTCAGGCGCGAGCACGGAGCCACCGAGATTGAGCAACAAGAGCACCTCGGCGGCACAGGCAACCTCGATCACGCGCAGTGCAGCTGATTCGATCAGCTCGTAGCAATCCAGGTAAACGAATGCCGCATCCGCCAGCGGCGACAGGTCGGCACGCTCCAAACTGGCGACAACGCCCGGCAAATGGGCGAACCAGGTGCGGGTGTGCTGGTCGTCGCCACTCACGACGATTCGTGGTGTGACGACATCCGGCCCGATCGCGAAGGCATGCTGGACCTCGCGTTGTTCCAGCCAGCGGGCAACCCCTCGGCCGTGCTCATCGTCGCCAATGTCGTTGGCAATCAGCAGGGTCGGTGCTCCCAGAGATGCGAGCACCGCCGCTGTCGTTGGCCCGTCAGCCGCCACCGACCATTCGATGGTGCGGATTTCCGCTCCGTGGTTGGCGAGGGGGAATACGGGCACGGTCCATAATTCCGCCTGCGCCAGGTAGCTGACGCACATCACCGGGCCAGACGGAGGCACAGTGACCTACCAGCCGTAGGCCGAGAAGGAGTCGCCAGCCGCGATGCACTCCATCGCTGTGCGGCAGTAGGGGATCATGTGATCGGGCAGTGCATCTGCCGCGAAAGATTCGAGCGCACTGCACTTTTCAGGTTCCAGGTTGGTTGGCTCCCCCTGCCATGTGTACACGGTGAAGAAGAACGCTATGCGCCCGCCTGAGGACGAGTTGTGCATGATGTGGCTGAAGTGCACATCCTCCGGCGCGATGGCCACGCCGATTTCTTCCCTGGCTTCGCGGATCAGGGCGTCGACCACCGATTCGTCGGCTTCGAGATGACCGCTCGGCAGGTGCCAGGCTCCGTCCTCGAAGCCGGTGTTCTTGCGCTGGCCGAACAGCACTTCAGTCCCTCGGCGCAGCAGCAGGTGAACGTCACCAGTCACCTTGTGCCGCTGCGGCTTTGCTTCTCGGGCGAGTGCGGTCGTTGTGTCAGTCATCGCTTGGTTGTCTCCTCTCGTAGTGGTTGAACTGGTTGTTTGATGCATTGAGCCCCTGAACGCACCGAGCCTAGATCTCCCGTCATCGGTGCGATATACACCGAACGTATACCGACCAACGGGTCACGATATGGATCGGTCCCGCATGCGGATTCACCCTCGTTACCAGGCAATTCGGCTGTAAGCGGAACGGGAGTGGTGGACATGCGTAGGCCGCGACACATCCGGATCGAATCCGGTGCGCTAAGGTTGGACTATCAGGGGTCGGCCGAACAGGCCCAGAATGTCCCCGATGAGCTGGCCCACGGATCGCCGGAGGTCGTTGTCATGGTCGATGACAACCTGACCGAAGACCTTCCAACATTGCCGTGCTCGCAGTTGTGGGGGTGAAATTCGCTGTGACCGAACGGATTCCCCATCCTCACGGTATCAGACGTCACGTCACGAGCATTTGGGCCGAAACCACGCACCTGCGATCGAGGTCACGCTGTTGACTTCATCGCTGGTGGTGATCCTCTGGCCAAGTTCGCTGTTCTTCACAGCAGTAGCGTGTTTCCGAATTGGCAAGCGCTGGAAGTCAGTCCATACGCCGGACGGACGTGGTGGTGAGTTCATCAGCAGTCACCGTGACGACGAGGATCATTACTGTCGTGACGAAATTGAAAACTTTTCGGATCGGCGTTGTCCCGAAACGGCGTTTTCGGTGGAAGTAGTAAGTAGACCCCTTGCGCCAGCTAAGGGGACTCGAACCCCTGACCTCCACTCTGGAGTTCGAGTTGTCTTATGATCACCGCTGGGGCCGTTTATAGTTGGTAATCGGCTTCGATCACCGGTCGCCCACCCGAAACCGCAGGTCGTTTCCGTTCCCATGTCGACACGCCCCGTCGCCAACGCGTCGCGGCGATCGTGCGCGGCGCACGCCTGCTCGCACAGGCAAGAAAGCAAATTCGGATCCAGACATCGCCGCACATCGAGTCAGGACGAGTTCGGTCGTATCCACCTCGATTTCGAAGCCGTGCGGGTTGCTCGCCATCCGATGCCGCCGCAGAACCTTGGCACGTATTTCGGTGCCGGATCGGGTCGGGATAGCGGAGTCGGGCAGGGGCGATTCTTTCATGGTGTCAGTCCGCCGATTCGATGAGAGCAAGTATGCGGAACAGTTTGGCCAGTGCGACGATCGGGAATGCGAACAGCCATAGGTTGGGTATCCACCACATGAGGCTGTACTCGCCGCGGATCAGGTAGAAATTGAGTGCCATCAATCCGGCCGCGGAAGTCAGCGGCAGCGCGACGATGATCATCGGTAGGGCGACCGGCCGCCGTGGCCCGAGTGCCAGGCCGACCAGGCCCAGTCCGATTGCGGCTAGGTCGAGCCCGATAAACGACCAATTCCATTGCTGGAGGAACTCATCGGAGCCGACGCTGATGAGCCCTAAGACGGTGGCACCCCAGTAGGCGAGGAAACCGAGATCGGTCACCAGCATGGTCCGTTTGATCGGACGCAGGGTCCGACCGGAATGCGTTCTGGTCATCGGGATCTCCGAAACGTGCGGTGGTGGCTCGCGGCCCGCGGGCAGATGGGCAATTCGGCCGCGACAGACGGCGGGACGTTGAGCATGCTGTTTTCTACCGGCCGCAGCCAGCGCGACGCGCGGATCAGCAGCGATCCGGCGCATCTTGGCGGTCATCGACAGGGTCGAAGTGACGACGGGCCGACCGTCCGCACCCAGCAGCGGCGTCACCACGCATGCACCGACCGTCGTGCCGGACCGCCACGCCAGCACCCCCACCCTGCCGGTGCGCAGCCAGTCCCTTTTTTATAACCACGGTTACGACGGTGATATAAATAGGCCCAGCAAATAATCCACTTATGAGTAATGGCCTGGTCAACTGAATGTTCCCGCTCATTTCTCCTCTTTCTTTGCCTCGGCAATCTCAATAGGTTGCGTTGCCGGTGTCTGCGGGTGGCGCCGAAGCGCTGGGAACTCGGTGCGTTGCGGTGACGGTGATGGCTTCGTCATCGGGTTCCGGTCGGCACCACGTCCAACGGAGGTCACGAGCTGACGGGCGGGTCTCCAGGGCTCAGAAACCCTGGATGCGTCAGGCGTGTCGTGCGTCCGGGTCTGCTGCTTCCTCGACGGAATGGCCAGAATTCGCCGCGCGTCGTGGTCGTTTACCGCGGGCGATCTCCGTAGCGAGTGCGTCGAGTGGTTGGGCGAACTGCTCGATGGGGTCGGCCAATCTGGTCAGCCACAAGCAGGCCGCGTCCAGACCGCTGCGGTCGAGCAGGTAGAGCCGTCGAGTGCCCTCGGCGCGGACGCTCACCAGCCCGGCATCGCGTAGCACTTTGAGGTGCTGGGAGACGCCGGGCTGGGAGATCGCCGCGCGCTGTTGCACTGCGGCGACGATCGTGCCGGCCGACTGCTCGTCGGCGGCCACCAGTTCGAGGATGTAGCGGCGAACGGGATCGCCCAGTGCCTCGAAGATCCTCGCCACAGTGGCGCTCATCAGGATTCGGGACTTTCCTCGGGCGCAACCGTGTAGAAGCCCACCGTCTGCTCGGCGGCCCTGTGCGCGGACGCCGAGTCATCACCGTCGGCGATCGCCGCGTCCGCCCAGCTGACGGCCGAGGCCCGGATGAACTCGACTCCCTCGGGTGTGGCCGGAAACGTCATCGCTACAGCCTGGTCGACTTCCTCTCTGGTCGAGATGTGCAGACCCAACCCCATCAGGGCAAGATCCCAGCCGACACCGATGGCACCTGGTCCGAACTGCGTCCACAGCCCGGGATCCACATGCGCTTCGTGCACCAGCTCGAGGAGGGTGCCGCCATCGGTGGTAGTGAGGCTGACATCCAGCCACGAGACTTGCGGCCCCATCTCCCAGGTGACGGCGAACCGCTGCGGTGGCTCACATTGCTCGACCATACCGCTTGCGTTGCCCTCGATCTGGTAGTGACCGCCGACGCTCAGATCCCCGCTCACCGGCAAGAACCAGCGCGGTATCCGCTCGACATTGGTCAGCGCATCCCACAGATCGGCTTGGTCGGTGGGGTAGGCACGCCGGGCGACGGCGATCTTCGTCGGCGCGCCGTCGCGGGAGCTGGTGCGGATTTCGCGGGCCACGAGCCCGGCGATCGCGGCAGGGTCGGTCAGTAGCGGCATGACAGTCTCCTATATAAATTTGTACTTATATTCGTGGATGCTTACGTTAGCGGATATATCGCGGAACTCAACCCTCGGCCTCCCCTTCTACCTCCGGACCGCCAGCTTGCTTGGTGCTCGTTCCGGGTCGACGACCGGCCACGAGCGTCGCGGAGGAGGATTCGACGGGACTGTGTAACCGACCGAAGTCCCTACACCGGGACAACCGCCAGGCGGTGCTCGCTGCCCGGATCGGTCAGGAAGAGCGTGACAGTCTTCTCTATAAGTGTTTGCTTATATTAGCGGATATGCCGCGGAACTCAACCAGCGCGGCCAGCGATGGAGAGAACCCACGTTCCAGCAGCAGCGGGACCAGATTGAATACGCGGGCGAACGCGGTGAACGCGCCCAGGCTCAGCGCGACCACCAGCGCCAGGAATGCGGGGCTACACGAGATGGCGTCGTGGTTGGCGTAGGCGCGGTTCGGGGGCGTCGGTGCCTGTGGCCATGGGCCGCGCAACCCGATCCAATGGGCCGGGATCGTGACGACCGCCAAAATGGTGACAAGCAGGAGATAGATTGCGCGCCAATCGGTGTGCTGCACAAGAGCGGCGGTCAGTGGCGCGATACGGTGCTCGCTAGTCCGGCGGCAAGGGGCAGGATCATCAGCGCTTTGACATGGCTGGTGCCGTACCAGCGGGTCAGGGCCGCGAAGGCTGGCGGGTAAGTACCACGCCCGCGACAAGCCAACCGCCATAGAACACCACGAGATTCGGCGCGGTGGCGACGGCGGTCAACGCGGGACAGCGAGCACGGACCCCGCCGTCATGATCTTGCGGGGACCGATGCGGTCGATGACGCGACCGATCAGGACCGGGGACCGCGGCGGCGATGGAGCGGACCTAGCCGAACCAGTCCGCGCTGAACCGCAGCGCAAGTTCGGCGTCGAATCGTCGGCACGAGCAGATGTTCAGATAGGCCCGACCCAGCTTCTCGCTGAAATGCCCTACGAGGCTGGAGGTCTCGGTCAACTGCACCGCCGCTGGGCGTGGCAGTCCCGGCTTCGCTGCGCGGTCGCCCGGTTCCGCTCCAGCGCGGTGTGCAGCAGGTCGAGCGCGTGGTCGACGTCGGTCGCGGCGATGGCCCCGTATCCGACGATAAGGCCGTCGGGACCGTCGCCCATGCGATACCGGGAGATCGGGAAGATGCCGACGCCGTCCGTCCGCGCGTGAGCCGCGACGGAAGCCGCGTCGACACCGGGTTGGGTCCACGCCGACACGTGCAGGCCCACCGCCGACGGAATGACCGTCAGCAAGTCAGCGAAGCGCGTGGTCAACAGTTCGACTATCCGGTCGTGGCGGGCCTGGTACTCCCGGCGCATCCGCCGGATGTGTTTGGCCAGCATCCCTTCCTCGATGAAGCCGAGAAGCGCGGCCTGCGCGGGCTGCGGCGAATGCCAGTCGGTGACGTACTTCGCGGCGCGCAATGCCGCGAAGAGCGGCGCGGGGGCGGCGACGAAACCGATCCGCAGCACCGGAAGCATGACCTTGGAGAACGTTCCCACGTAGATGACCCGGCCTGCGGGGTCGATGCTGTGCAGCGGCTCGAGCGGACGGCCACCGTATCGGAACTCGGTGTCGTAGTCGTCCTCGATCACCACCACGTCGCGGCTACTCGCCCACTCCAGCAGCGCCCGCCTGCGCTGGGCCGACATCGGCATGCCGAGCGGAAACTGATGCGACGGGGTGACGTATAATATCCGCGTGTGATCGGGCAGCAGGTCGACCCGCATGCCCTCCGCGTCCACGTCGACCCCCACGACGTCGGCTCCGAGACTGCGAAACAGCTCCCGCACAAGCGGATAGCACGGATTCTCGATCGCCACGCAGTCGCCCGGCCGCAGCAGCACCCGCCCCACCAGGTCCAGCGCCTGCTGGATGCCCTGCGTGATGATGATGTTGTCCGCGGTCACCTGCACGGCACGCGAGACCCCGATGTGCCGGGCGATGGCCGCCCGCAGCGCGGGCAGCCCCGCCGGATCGATGGGCATTCCGGTGCCGATCGATGATGCCCGGAACGCCTGCGAGGTCAACCGCCGCCACGCCTCATACGGAAACAACCGCACGTCCGGGATGCCGGGCCGTAGGTCGTACGGCGGCGCGTCGGTGAAGAAGCCGGGCGTGGGCACCTTGATATCCATCCACGACGGCGACGGGTGGACCACCGCGACCGATGTGGGCACGGCCGGGCGACGCCGCTGCCGCGCGACCATAGCGCGCACGAAAATGCCTGCGCCGACCCGGCTTTCGGCCAAACCGTCGGCGACCAGTCGGTCGTAGGCGCCGGTCACGGTATTGCGCGACACCGCCAGCCTGCGCGCCAGTTCCCGGGAAGGCGGCAACGGCTGGCCCGGCGCCAGCCGCCCGTCCAGCACGGCGTCCTTGATCTGCCGGTATATCTGCCCGCCGAGGTCCCCGCGGCCGGTGAGGCTCACATGCAAGTCCACAGTCGGCCTCAGCCCTGGGCCGACGACGGAGGATGGGCAGGGCCGGTAGCCCGCCAAGCCTGCCCGGCGTCACGCGGGGCAACCGAAAGCGCCGCGATCACAGGTGAATCCAGCCGAGCATGCCTGAGAGTAATCAGGCATGCACGGGCGACGCAACTTCTCCGCTATACCGACAACGCCGGATGCGAAACTCGACGATTCCCTAACGCCGCGGGTGGCGCGAGCCACCCGTCACCATCGGTGATCGCGGAGTAGACCCAGGTCCACGAGAGACCACGGGCACCAGATACGGAGCGACGCTGCCCAACTTCTCACAGGTTTCCTCGAATTCCCGGTCCGGCCGCGACTGGGACACGATACCGGCGCCCGCTCGCAGCCACGCCGCGTCCTCGTCCTGGTACACCGCCCGCAACACCAGAGTCGCCTCCAGTGCGCCGATTTCCGAAAGTGTCACCACCGCACCGGAATACAGTCCGCGGGCAGCGTCGTGACGGAACACGGCGTCGACACCCGCCCGCTTCGGGATTCCGGACGCTGTGACCGCCGGGAACAACGCGTCCAGCGCATCCCACCGGGTCCGGTGCCGAGCGAGCCTGCCACGCACCGTGGAGGCCAGATGCTGGACGCTGCCGCGCTCGCGGACCGTCATGAAGTCTGTCACCGCCGCGGAACCCGGTTCGGTGATGGAGGCGACCTCAGTGAACGACGTTCGCACCGACACTGCGTGTTCCACGATCTCCTTCGGGTCCGACTCCAGCTCATTGCGGGCGGCCAGGTCTGCCGCGACGCCCTGCCCCAGCGCCCGGGTACCCGCCAGCGGTTCGGTGGTGACGACACCCTCGTCGTCGACCGACACCACCAACTCCGGGCTGAATCCAGCCGCGGCCAGCCCACCGAGCCGCAGCAGGAAAGACCGGGCGGGTGTGTTGTGTGCCCGGCCCAGGCGGTAACTGGCAGGCAGGTCGACCCGGAAGGGCAGCTCGACCCGGCGAGATAGGATCACCTTCTGGTAGTCGCCCGCGGCGATCTCCGCGACAGCGGTCGCGACCCGTGCACGGTAGCCGCAGACGTCGGTGCGCACGTCGACCGAGTGCGGTGTCGGCAGCGGCTCGGCCGGTGAGCGCAGCAGTTGCTCGATCACCTCGACATCGGCGGCGGTCGCGCCGTCGACGGTGACCTCCGATTCGGTGACCGTCACCTCGATTCGCGGAATGATCATATGTGCCAAGCTGGTTCGCTCGCTGAGGTGTCGTTGCGCGCCGAACGCATTGGCGCAGAACTCGAAGGCGATCCAGCCGTAGGCGGTGCCGGAGGCTCCTGCGCCGCAGGCCACCCGCAGCGAGTCGAACCCTCGCTCCAGCGCGTCCACGGGTCTGCCGGTCCAGCGTTCGCGAGTGGACGCTCCGGCTGCGCTCACCCGCAGCTCGTCGGTGTCCAGCTCGACCCGGCCGAGCGGGTCGGCGGCGAACACCCATCGACCGGGCCGCTCATAGACGACGTGGTCACCGAAGCGGCCGGAGCCGGCCAGCCGCGACACCGCGGTCACGGGATCGACCGCGCTTGTTATTCGGACGGATTCCGGGGTGGTCACTTGGTTCTCCATCTTCAGGAATTCGGGTCCGCACCGAGCATGCGGTCGACGAGTTCGCGGACATTCGCCAGTGATGTCAGCGAAGCGAGCTCGGTCTCCGGAATCGCTATGCGGTAGCGCTCCTCGATGCGTGTCGCGAGCTCGAGTTCGAGCAGCGAATCGACGTTCCATTCGTCGACGAAGTTTGTGTGGTCACCGATTTCGGCGGCGGGCACTTCCAACACGCGCGCCACCAATTGCCGCAGGTCCTCCGGGTCCACCCGCTCGGGGATGCTTCTTGTCATCGTTGCTCCAGGTCGAACTCGCGGTTTCCGACGCTGCGTCCGACCGGAACGGATGCCGCCGCATGCGGCGCGCGCAGGTGTAGGGTCATGACCTCGCCGCCGTGCTGATCGCCACAGGTGGCGTACACCGGGTTCCGGTCGCCGCCGTCGAACTGCGCCACCGCCACCACGCACTGGAGCACTCCGAGCGCCCCCGAGCACTCCCCCAGCCGTCGGGTCAGATCCAGGACCCGAATCGGCGAACCGAATTCCGGCGACACATCCGCCGGTGTCAGCCACAATCGCGGCGGGCGGGCCGCCGTGCGGATGGCGGCGACCACCTGATCGACACCGTCGCTGTGGTAACCACCGCCGACCAACGCCCGGACGATTGCCTGCCGATTCGCCGCGTGCGCTTCCGATTCGAGGACCACCGCTGCGGCTCCGTCGAGGACCCGTCGACCCGGTCCGAACAAGCTGCGCACCGGTCCGGTGTCCGGTTCGACCCCGACGACGACCGCAGCGTCGGCCCGACCCGCACCGATGAGCGTTGCGGCCCACAATAGTGCGTCCAACCCGCTGGCGCGCCCGCTGCACAGGGTGATATTCGGTCCGCGCAGCCCGTGCCGGATCGCGATCCACCCGGCGATGGCATTGGACGACACATGCGGCAGACCCAGCGGACTGAGTGCGGCAGTTGACTGCTCGGCGATCCGGTCGGTGAACTCGCAGACGCTGTCGAGGTTGCCGAAGTTGGAGCTGACCACGGTGGCTGTCGTCGTGTCCGCGCGGTCGGTCGAGTCGATGGCCAGGCTCGCGTCGGCGAGCGCCTGCTCAACCGCGCGCAGCGCCAGTCGCGAGGCACGGTCCTTGTGTCGCATGTGCCGTCCCGTGAGGTCGGGTGCCGGTCCGGCTCCCGGCTCGACCGGATCGGTCGACAGCAGATCGGCAGCGGTCTGCAAGCCCGTGACGGCGAGGCCGACTCCGGTGACCACGACCGCCCGGCTCGTCATCGCGTCCCCTTCCCGATCACGGCGACCGCATTGATGCCACCGAAGCCGAACGAGTCGATCTGCGCGACGGCCGGGTCCGCCCGCACGACGTCGCGAGCCAAATGCAGCCCAGCCGCCTCGGCGATCGGATCGGTGAGACCCAGAATCGGTGGCACCAGCCCGCGCCGCATGGCGATGGCCGCGACGATCAGACTCAGCAGCCCGGACCCGCCGAGCGTGTGCCCGGTCATCGACTTGATCGCGGTCATCACCGGTGGCGCGGCGGGCCCGCCGAACACGTCGGTCAGCACGGACGCTTCGACGGCATCGTTGAGTTGCGTTCCGCTGCCGTGCAACATCACCAGGTCTACATCGGCGGCGTCGATGCGGGCCCGTTTATGGGCGTCGGCGATGACCTCGCGGATGCTGTCCCGGTCCGGCGCCGTGGCATGGCGGGCGTCGCAGTTCATGCCGATACCGAGCAGGCGTGCGTGTGGTGCGGTGTCGGTCCCCGCCCGGCGCACGACGACTGCCACCGCGCCTTCGCCCATGATCATGCCCGCGCGCGCGGCGTCGAACGGACGCAGCGCCTGCGGCGTCCTGGTCTGAACGCGGTCGATGGTGCCGAACGCGCTCTCGGTGATCGAGTCGGTGCCCGCGACCACCACGGTCTCGGCGAGGCCCAGTTCGATCATGTCGGTCGCCATTCCCAGCGCATACAGCGACGCCGCACAGGCACAGGCAACGGTGTGCACACGTCCGACCTGGGGAAGGTCCCGCAAGGCGGCAGAGAAGTCGAGTCGATCGGGATCGAGCACATCCCCGGTCTTTCCGCCGGTTTTGCGCCACCAGAGTTCGGCGGACCGCTGTTCCCGCAGGGTGGTTCCGACCACCACCGGATACCGCTCGGCAGCCGCCGCGAGGTCCGCGTCGGCCAGCGCCGCCTCGATCACGGCGCGCAGCCACTCGGTAGCGCGGAACGGCCGGTCGCCTTCTGCCGTGCGGTCGTCGACCTCGTACGCGTGGCACGTCCGGTATTTCGCCGCGTCGAACGCACGCAGCTTCGAGATCCCGCTCCGCCGTGCGCACAGCGACTCGAAGATCGCGTCGGGCGTCTCCCCGACGGACGCGACAGCCGCCATCCCGGTGACATCCCAGGCCATCAGTTCGCTCCGATCGCCCGGAGCCGGTTTCGCGCGAGCTTGCCGGTCCATGTCGTCGGCAGGGCATCGACCAGCTCGATGCGGCCGGGACGCTTGAACGACGCGAGTTCGGCACGCAGACATGCGATGACAGCGCGACGGACGGTACCGGGCTCCCGGTCACTGTCCGCGACGACAAAAAGCAGCGCCTCCTGCAGCCCATGGCCGTCCGACACCCCGACCACGGCGCAATCGCGGACGCCTGCGAGAGCGCGGACGACACTCTCGATCTCGGCAGGCGCCACCTTGTAGCCGCCGAGATTCAGAAAGTCGTCGGCTCGACCGACATACTGGATCGGACCGCCGCGGGCACGCCGGACAATATCGCCGGTGTACGCGCCGCCGTCGGCGAAGGTTTCCCGCGTCGCCTCCGCCCGGTCGAGATACCCGGCCGCGATGGATGGGCCCGCGATGTGCAGGCGGCCTTGCACCTCGTCACCTTCGAGAATCTCGCCGTCCTGGTCGCGCACCGTGACCCGCACCCCGGGAACGGGCACACCGATGGTGCCGGGACCCGGTTCGGTGGGTGTCGTTGCCAGCATGATGTACAGCGCTTCGGTCGTCCCGAGACTGTTCACCAGCGGAACCCCGAGTCGCCGCATGACCCGTTCGCTCAGGTCCGCAGGCAACGCTTCGCCCGCCGAGACCGCCAGGCGCAGCCTACTGTCGGGGTCCTCGAACGATTCGGCCAGCGCGGCGTAGAGGCGCGGCACCGAGAACAGCACGGTCGGACGGTGGCGGCGCAGCGCGCTCGCGACGACCTGGGCGTCCACGCCGCCGTTGAGCAGCACGGTCGTCGCACCCGCGCGCAGCGGCAATAACAGGGAATTGCCGAACCCGTACGCGAATGAGAGTTTGGCCGTCGACAGCACGGTGTCGCTGGGAGCCAGCGCGGCTATCCGCCCGAACCCGGAGGGCACCCACTGCAGCGCGCTCGCCCGATGCGCGACCCCCTTCGGCACGCCGGTGCTGCCGGAGGTGTACTGCACCAGGGCTTCCTGATCGGGCAGCCACTGCTGCTGCGGCGGCAGCGCGGCCCGCTCGCCGGAGCGCCGTTGCCGCAATACCGACTCGCGGATCTGGTCCCCGTCGAGCTGCCCGATATCCGGCAGCACCGCGGCAAGTCTGTTGCGACGCGTCCCGGGGACGTCGACGTATCCGAACTTCACCCCGGCGTCGGCCGCGATGAACCCGATCTCCTTGTCCGACAGCGCCGGATTCACCGGGACCGCTGCGCAGCCGTGCCACCACAGCCCGAGCACCGCCACCACCGTGGCAACCGAGTCGTCCGCCAACACCATGGCCCGGCTGCCCGGCACGACTCCATTGTCGGAAAGCAGATTCGCGAATGCGCCCGCAGCCCGGAACAGCTCGGTGTAACCGACCTCGCCGATATCGGAATCGATATAGGCGGGCGCGTCTTTTCCGGGCGAATCGAGGTGACTTCCGACGAAGAATTCGACGAGGTTCACCGGTGCACCCCACCCGAGCCCTCGACGACCGCCAACGCGTCGCCAAGTGAATCCAGGCGCGCGATCGAACCGTCCGAAAGCGTAACCGAGAATTCGCGTTCTATACGGGCGAGTATTTCGGCCTTTTCCAGCGAGGAAGCGCCCAGATCCTCGTAGAAATGCGCCCGCACGTCCACACCATCGATGTTCATCTCGAGCACTTCGGCCGTAATAGCGCGAAGCCTGTCACAATTACTGCCGCCGTACCACTGTTCGGATCCGACCATATTCATATCCTGACAATTATGATTTCTATCATGGACGAGGCACTCGGAATACGGTCGTGCACCGGATCGGACGGTGTTGTTTCCCGGCGCGGTGGACAAGAATTCGCCCACCCGGTCCGCGATTTCTTTCCTCGTACGGATGCACCATATATTTCCGAACTTGCAAGGAAAAGTGCCAATATCGACGAACCGCAGTGGTCCAGTCGCGTGCCGAATGAACGCGAGGGCCCCGGTTGGAGGTGACCTCGGCCGCGATCAACGCCCAGCAGTCGCGGCCGAGGTCACAGCCGTGAGCGGACACGCGCCACAGATCATCCTGGCCGACCTGTCGCGACTCGCGGAGGTGGACTGGCTGGCCGACGAGATCATCGCCCGCACTTCGCGATTGGTGCACTGGTGAACAAGGCCAGCGCCGGTTGACTCGGTGGCCGCTCCGGAGCATTATGAACATAAGTTCATGAATGTGTGTTCATAATGCATGTGAGGAGATCGATGCAATGACCGATATCGTCAACACCGCCCAGTCCGAGGCCTGGAACGGATACGAGGGTGATCACTGGGCCGCGAACTACGACCGATACGACGCGGTCAACAGTGGATTCAACGAGCCGCTACTGGCCGCGGCCGAGGTGGGCGCGGGAGACCGAGTGCTCGAGATCGGCTGCGGTAACGGACAATTGACGCGGCTGGCGGCGGGGCGCGCGGCCGCGGTGACCGGGATCGACCTGTCGGGGCCGATGCTGGCCCGGGCGCGGGAACGCGCTCTCGCCGAGGGGGTCGGCACCGTGTCCTTCGCGCAGGGCGACGCGCAGGTCCATCCGTTCCCGGACGCGGAATTCGACGTGGCGCTCAGCCGGTTCGGCATCATGTTCTTCGCCGACCCGGTAGCGGCCTTCGCCAACATCGCCCGCGCGTTGCGGCCCGGTGGTCGGCTCGCGTTCGTGTCCATGCCGCCGCTGGCCGACTCGGACATCGGGGTCGTGTTCGGGGCGGCAGCGGTGCACCTGCCGGGCTTCGAGATCGGGCACGGCTTCAGCGGATTCGCCGATCCCGACGCGGTGCGGGAGTTGCTCTCCGCCGCGGGTTTCACCGCGGTCCGGGCGCAGCACATCGTCGCCGACAGCATCTGGGGCCGCGACATCGCCGACGCCGCCGAGTTCATCATGGACTGGGGCCCGGTACGGTATCACCGAGGCAGGCACGACTTCGCTACCGACGACCGGGTACGGACCGCGATCGCCGGTGCGCTGGAACCATTCGCCCGTCCCGCCGGTGTGCATCTGAATGCCACCGCCTGGCTGGTCACCGCGGTGACGCCGCTACCGTAGGGTCGTATGTCACCGAGAAAGGCGGCGGTCCTGCGCGATCGCGACGATTCCGACCTGCGCGAGCATCTGATCGCGACGGCCGAGCGGTTGCTCGCCGAGCAGGGCGGCGCGGGCCTGACCGTGCGTGCGATCGCGCGGGCCGCCGGGGTCGCCGACGGTGTGCTCTACAACCACTTCGCCGACAAGGAGGAACTGCTGGCGGCCGCGCTGCGCGCCCACGTCGACGCCGTGCATCGCGGACTGCCGCCGCTGCCCGCGCCGGGTACCACCTCGGTGGCCGACAACCTGACCGCCTACCTGCAGCAGGGGCTGGCCCTGCACCGCGCCATCCTCCCGGTCATGGTCGGCCTGCTCGCCCAGCCCGCGATTCTGGCGAAATTCGGTGCGGCCCAAGGCCGCGAACGCGATTGGCGCGACGTACTGGCCGACTACCTGCACGCCGAACGCGATCTCGGGCGCCTGGCCCCCGACGCGGATCTCGACGCCACCGTCACCATCCTGGTCGGGATCTGCCACGACGAGGTGCTGGCAGCGCTCCTTCCCGGCGGTGCCCGCCGAACGTCCCCGGTTTCGGCGGCGTCGGTGATCACCACACTGCTGACCGGCATCGGAATGGAATCGTTCTGACCGTCCGTGCGCAAACCACGGCATTCCGGAGGCTGACCGACCTGGGTCGGCAGACTCGAGACATCCGATAACGGGCTTCGAGGGTGCGGTGGCCAATTCCAGATCCGCACGCGTGCAGCGGAACGGAGGGTATCGGCCAATTCATCAACCGATTCGGAGCTGCTGACAGTGCGAGTATGAACGAATTGGATGCGGGCGACCTGCGTCCTGGGCTGTTCGGCGCCACCAACGTACTGTCACTCCGTTCCCTACGGGAGACGGCGGTCTCCTGTCCTCGAAGGGAACGTCCTGTATTGCCGTTGGTTGAGCGGTCGTCACGGTGAGATCGACTGCGCCGCAGGATGTCCGGTAGTGCCGAGTTTCGTATGAGTTGACCGGGACGATAAATGGTTCGAAGGCGATGTGGACGGTGAACTAGCATCGCCCGGTGGCGGATGTGGTGAATCGGCAGTGGGTCGTACGGCGGCGGCCGGAGGGCGCTTTGCGTGACGAGGATTTCGAGCTGCGAACGGGGCCTGTGCCGGTTCCGGGGCCGGGGGAAGCCCTGGTCAGGGTGCACTCCCTGGGTATTGATCCCACCCAGCGTGGCTGGCTCAACGAGGCCGACAATTACATCGACGCCGTACCGGTCGGCGCGGTGATGCGTGGTAGCGGTGTCGGCGAGGTGGTCCGCTCGAATGATCCGCGCTATCCGGTCGGAAGCTGGGTTGCGGGAATGGTGGGGTGGCAGGACTACGCTAGGGCGTCCGAAAGCGGATTGTTCGGGCTGAACGTGATTCCCGACGGTGTGCCGCCCACGCTCATGCTGAGCCTGTTCGGAGCACCTGGCCTGACCGCGTACTTCGGCCTGACGGACGTCGGTCGCCCTGAGCCGGGTCAGACGGTGCTGGTATCGGCCGCAGCCGGCGTGACCGGATCCATCGCGGGCCAGATCGCGAAAGCGTTAGGGTGCACGGTTATCGGGATCGCGGGCGGCCCGCGCAAATGCTCGTGGATCACCGATTGTGCGGGCTTGCACGCCGCCATCGATTACAAGCACGACGACGTCGACGCCTGTTTGACCCGCTTGGCCCCGAACGGCATCGACGTCTTCTTCGACGGTGTCGGTGGTCATATCCTCGAATGTGGTCTGGCGCACCTCGCACGCCACGCTCGTGTCGTGCTGGCCGGAGCCATCTCGTCCGGCTATCAAGGCTCCGACCCTTCACACGGCCCACGGAACTACATGCGCCTGGCCCTCGATCGAGCACGCATGGAAGGCTTCATCTTCCTCGACTATGTGGACCGATTCCCAGAAGCCTTCACAGCCTTGCGCGACTGGCACGACCAGGGAAACATTACGATCGCCGAAACCGTAAGCAGCGGACTGGAATCCGCACCGAGCGCGTTGCGCGCGGTCTTCGAGGGCGGCAACCTCGGCAAGCAGTTGGTCCAGATCGTGCAACCGTGATGCCACCATCGCGACAGTCGGCCATCAGCGATCGCGACGGACGAGCTGGGCGTGCCTGACGGCCGAACATCCGCCCATGGCAAAGTCGGTCTGCCACACCCGGTTCCGGTCCGTGGGCGGGTCATGGAACACCTTGCGCCGCAACATGGCCCACGACTTGCGGTCGGCGCGATATCCCCGCGGCGGCAGCAGCCCGCGACGCCGCAGCGCCCGCTCCACTGTCGACGTGGACAACTTCATAGCCGTCGGCGCGCATCAACGCCGCGATCTTGCGATGCCCCCACACCGGCCACTCCTCGGCACGCTTCGCCGCGATCGGCTCGAACCGCTCCACCGTCGACGCCGGCCACGGCCCCCGCGACGGGTCACCGCCGCGCGCAACCAGGACAGCTGTATCCATGTGTTCCCTGCGGGCATCGGTGACTGTGGTGACGGAACGTGAACGTCGCCGCATGAATATTTCTGACACGTCGACCGCTTTTCCGGTTGGCCGTGAGACTTCGTGGGCGGCCAGGGCGGTGCGGCGATCGTGACGACGGTCCCTGGAAGTGTCACCGTGGGTGTCGGCATGGGCATGGGCATGGGCTTGCGCGTCACCGTATTCGTCGGCGTGGATTGGGCTTGGACAGGGGCTCCGCTGGCGACAACAGCAACGGCACGTGACAGTGCCGTTCGTCGGCGACGGTGAAGGCAATGGTGACCTCAGGGTAGAAGGTCGCGACCCGCTCGACGGCTGGGCTGCGCGGGGCGAATGGCTCGCAACGGGCGGCCCAACCTTTCGGCATGCGTGGTGGTTGTTTCCTGTAAGGAGGTCGATGCCAATGACTTTCACTGGAGGTGCGCCGATGAACAGTGGCCGAACCGAGCAGGGGCGGACATGGTCGCGACGTTGCGCGGGATCGTGTGGGGGTGGGTTGTGAGGCTCCGTCGACTGCCGTACGGAGGATCCTTGTGTGGGCGTTCTCTTCCGCAGTGGATCGTCGTCGCGCTCGGTCTGGGTGTGCTTGTCATAGCGCTCGCCTCCGCCGCTGGCCCATACCGGCAGACCCGGGAGTTCCGGGCGGCCGTGGGGTGCGGGGCGAGTGCGGGCGACTGTTTGGCCAGTGAGCGGGGTTCCATTGCGGAGCGGCGCACCTACACCACGACGACGACGGAGACCGACTCCAACGGCCACATGAGCACGACCACGACCACCCACTACGAGGTCACCTGGCAGCGGACCGACGGGTCCCGGCAGACCTGCGAGGTGTCGTCGAGCTTCTACGGTAAGGCACGGGAGGGACAACCGGCCACACTGCGACTCTGGCGCGGGGAGGTCGTCGGCGTGGAGGTGACGGACGGGAGCGAGTGGTTCCTGCCGAAGTCCGGTAAGACGCTCGGCTACTGGCTGTTCCTGGCCTTTTTCGGCCTCGGTGTTCTGCTGTGGGGACTGTTGTTCGGCTGGTGGGACGGGTTGTTCATGCTCGCCTTCCGTACGTTCGCCTGGATGTTCATCGGCTTCGTGCCGGTAGGTATGACGACGGATGCCTTGGCCTACGGCCTGCGGCCCGGGGTCGGTCTCGGCATAGAGATCGCGTTAGGCGTCTTGTGCATCGGCGTCGCCGGTTGGATACTGATCGGCTCGCTCGACGGCAGGTGATGCGGGTGAGCGACCGCACGGCCCTCCCCCTACTTTTCCTGGATATCGACGGACCGCTGCTGCCGATCGGCGGGGATCCACGCCCGCGACCCCCGATTCCGGATCCGGAGTGGCACTTCGCGGGGCTGAAACGCGCGGCCGGGCTTGCGCTTTCGGCGCTGCCGTGTGTGCTCGTCTGGGCGACTGCGTGGGAAGAGGAGGCGAATACGGAGATCGCGACGCGGATCGGACTACCGCCGCTGCCGCGGGTCGCGTGGTCGCGGTCCACCGACGAACGTCAATATCGAGAAGACCGGCGGATCGGCTTGCACTGGAAGACACGAAATCTGGTGGACTGGGCGGCCGGACGCCCATTCGCCTGGATCGATGACGAGATCACCGATGCCGACCGGCACTGGGTGAGCGCGAACCATCCCGGGCATGCTCTGCTCCACCTCGTCGATGCCGTCCGCGGTCTCGATGACGCAGATCTCGTCGCGATCGGGGACTGGCTGCGAACGGTCCGGAATCAGCAGCCGTGACGCTCAGCTCCCCCCCGTACGGCGAATACGAGAACGGTGACAGCGGCAGCGGTCCGTGACACTGCCGTTCGTCAGCGACGGTGAAGGCGATGGTGACCTCCGGCTAGAAGGTCGCGACCCGCTGCGCTGCGAAATAGTCGCCGGTGCCGAATCGCAATCGCTAGGGACGCAGCGGCGGTGTTTGCTGATCCAGGCCGATGGGTCGGCCGCGCGGCGGGGGTGCCAGTGGTTCTGGCCCTTTTCCGACGGCCCCCTCCGAACCAGCCGTGCCCGATTTCCGTGGCGGCTTGCTCTCCAGTGCTCATCGTGGCCTGCCAGTTGGGCATGCGGCGTGGCAGGCGCGGCAGACGAGGCGGGTCTTGCCGCGACGAGCCGCCATCTGCTTGACCCAATCCGGTTGTGATTTCCGGCTTTTCGGGTTGAGGTCCTTCAATGCTCTCGAGTGGTGGACCTCGACCTTGTGGGTGGAGCCGCATCGTTCGCAAGCGCGACTACGAATCCCGCCCCGGCCACCACAAAGCCATGATCTGCATCGCCATGATCGCCGTCATGTCACGCCGCTTCGCCCGCATCTAACACAGTTGTCAGACGCTCACTTACAGGATCGTCAGTTTGATGTGGGCCCAGGCGTTGTTGCCGTATCCGCGGGGATTCCATATGGATGCTGGGCATTCGGGTTGTGTGGCTCCGGCATCGTCCCAGGCGCGAGCGGTGATGTTGAGTGGCCCGGGTCGCATGTCGACGGTCAGTGACCACGGCCGCCACGCCCACCGGCTGGGTGCGGGGTGCAGGTCGGCCTGCCGCCAGCTGCGGCCGTCGTCGACGGAGACGTCGACCCGTTCGATGCCGTGGCCGTCGCCGGCGATTGCCCATCCACGAACGGTACGGGAGCCACGCGGAATCTGATCGCCCTCGGTGGGCACGAGGATGTCGCAGTTGAGCGCCAGCGACGATAGCGAGATGCCCTCGCCCGGTGCGACCGCCTCTGGGTCGGCCTCGGGCGGAAGAATACGGTAGTCGAAGGCCTGAAAATAGTTCTGTGATGGCATGGATTGCACGGTGAGGGCGGTGACCCATTTGACGCTGCGAGCCCCGATGTAGCCAGGCACCACCACACGCACCGGGCCACCGTGAGCGCGCGGAAGTGGCTGAGAATTCATCTGCCAGGCCAACAACACCTCCTCGCGGAGCGCCTTGGACAGCGGGATGGAGCTGCCGTAGGACTGGACCGGCCGGGCCTCTTGGGCCACGTCGGGCGCAGCGAATGCGACGTGCAGACGGTCATCGTGGTCCACCCCGGCCGCCTGCAGCACATCGGCCAGCCTGGGCCCGACCCACTCGGCGGTCGAGATCGCGCCGTGCTCCCATGGCTCCTTGCCGGGGATCGGGCGCACCGCCAGCAGTTCAGCGCGCCGGTTGCCGGCACACGCCAGCGTCGCTACCACGCTGTGTTGCTCAAAACCGGTCGTCAGTTGGTCGTAGGTCACGGTGAGCGGATTGTCCACCCGGCCATCGACGCCCAACCGCCACTGCTCGGTGGGGATGTCGGGGAATGGACCGTGATTGCGCGCATAGAACGCGTCCACCGCGGTGATTTCGCTGCTCGCCAGCACCGATGGCGGCGGCTCGGCGTTGAACGGCAGCCGTCCCCGCACAATCATGTCCTTGCGCTTACCCCACATCTCACCGCCCCGCCAACGAGTAGTCGCGGACTGCGACTTCAATCCTATCGCCGGTTGAAGGGGATCTGCTGGGGTCGGCAGCCCGCAGAATCGCCAGGATCCCACCCAGGGTGTCGGCGCCTTCCTCACATCGAGCGCCCGCTGCCATCCTGGGCCTGCCGATACCGCCTGAACCCATGATGTGCTCGCCCAACGCAAATCGTAAAAGTTTGGTCGGTCGGGCGCGTACCGTTCGATATGTGGCAAGGGCCCGGCCGCGGTGACCGGTGACCGGTGCTCGGCAGCGTCCGCGCGGCCCGGCCGCGGTGCTGTCCCCGCTGAGACTCCGCAGGCGCAATCGGTGAGATGAACAACCGCTGGAGGGCTTATGACGCCCGTCGAGGCTAATGGTCTGGTCGTGAGGCCGTATCCGCGCAGGGTCGGCCTCGAGAGCTCCTACATCGTCGAGTTCGTCACGACGACCGATCCCAAGCAGTTGGGGATCATGTCTCTGTTCACGTCGTTTTCGTTTTTCTTCGGCAGCGGGTTGATGGCGTTTTTGCTGCGTGCGGAACTCGGCCGTCCCGGGTTGCAGAAGGGCGATCCCCCCGCTCGGTCCCCTTGCGGACTCCACGTGTCTTCCGGGCAGGAGCAGCAGCGATGAACAGATTGGTTCGGCTCTACACCGAACACGGTCAAAGCCCGTGGCTGGACAACCTCACCCGTCCCTACCTGCGTGACGGTGTTCTCGCGGCAATGGTGGCCGATGGGATCCGTGGCGTGACGGCCAACCCGACGATCTTCGCTCGCGCCATCGAAGCCTCCGACGCATACGACGACCAGTTCGCCGCCCTCATCGCCGCGGGCTCCACCGTCGAAGACGCCTATTGGGAGTTGGTCGTCGATGACGTCCTCGATGCGGCGACCGTCCTGCGACCGACCTACGACGCCTCCAGCGGTACCGACGGATTCGTCTCTGTCGAGGTCGCACCGGAACTGGCTGATGACACCGACGCAACAATCGCTGCGGCGCGCATGCTGCACCAGCGGGTCGCCCGCCCGAACGTGTTCGTGAAAATCCCGGCCACGGCCGCAGGAATACCGGCGATAACGGCGATGATCGCCGAAGGCGTCGGTATCAACATCACCCTGATCTTTTCCCTGGCCCGCTACCAGCAGGTGATCGAGGCCTTCCTGCAAGGCCTGGAGACGTTCACCGCACACGGCGGCGACCCCGCCACCGTCCACAGCGTCGCGTCGTTCTTCGTCAGCCGCGTCGACACCGAAGTCGACCACCGTCTCGAACACGTCGGCACCACCGACGCGCTCGCGCTGCGGGGGCGAGCCGCGATCGCGCAAGCCCAACTCGCCTACCAGATCTTCCGCGACAGCTTCACCGGCCCACGATGGGACTACCTTGCCGCTCACGGCGCGCACCCGCAGAAGCCGCTGTGGGCCTCGACGTCCACCAAGAATCCCGCCTACCCCGACACGAAATACGTCGACCGTCTCATCGGCCCCGACACCATCAACACACTGACCGAAACCACCATCGCGGCCTTCCTGGACCACGGCACGCTCACCCGCAGCGTTGACACCGAAGGCGCACCTCAGGCAGCCGCCGGGGTCATGCGTGAGCTTGCCTCCCTCGGAGTCGACATGGACGATGTCGGTCGCGCCCTCGAAACCAAAGGAGTCGCCAGTTTCCACGCCTCCTTCGCCGATGTGCTGACCGCACTACACACCAAAACCCGCCAACTCGAGCAGCGATAAACCGGGGATCGATGATGTCGACTCGACACGATGTGCAAATCCGCAGAATCTATGACGACCCGACCTCGCATGACGGCACCCGTGTCCTGGTAGACCGGCTCTGGCCCCGCGGCGTCAGCAAAACCAGGGCCCACCTCGACGAATGGTGCAAACAGATCGCTCCATCCACCGAACTGCGCAGATGGTACGGCCACGACCCGGAACTCTTCGACGAATTCGCCCGCCGCTACCGCGACGAACTGACCGAACCCGAGCGCGTCGAAGCGCTCGCCCACCTGCGCGAACTGGCAGGCCAGAACAAACTCACATTGCTCACCGGCACCAAGAACACCGACATCAGCGAAGCAGCCGTACTTGCCGATATCGTCGCACGAACGGGCAGATCCCCCAGAAAGTGACAGGCTACGACGCGACCCAGGTTGGCTGCGGAAACGCAGCCACGCCATACGTATCGCCGACGTCTACAGGTAGAGGCTATGTCGCACAGGGCGCGGCAGTGGGAATCTCATCTCGTCGATGCGAAGCGGGTCGCCGACTCGCGCTGGTGTTCATTTCGATGGACCGCTCGACGAAATGGTCCGACTTCCTTGTCCGCGAACTTCTGTCGTCCGCCTGATTGCACTGCACCTCTGGTTCGACACAGGAGCGGCTCATGGTGACGTTGGACCGGTTGGCGAACGTACTGGGTGGCTATGGGATCCGTTTGCGGTTGTGTTCGGTTCCACGGTCCACCCAATTGCGGAGTGTGGTGATCCACGGGGCCGATCAGGACCCCACGGAAGTGGGTGATGTGCTGCTGGGGATCGGGGCACGCTCAGTGTCGGAGGTGGTGGACTGGGCGGTGTCGGCGCGGGCTGTTGTCGCGCTCGTCCGTGGGGGTGAGCAGACCGCGGACGAGCCGGAGATCGAGGGGGTGGCGGTGATGGTGGTCGATCCTGCGGTGACCTGGAGCGAGGTGGCTGCGGTGGTCTATGGAATGGTGCTGGAAGGCCGCGAGACCGAGGCCGGTCGCGGCCCGACCGATTTGTTCGCCTTGGCCGACAGTCTGGCCGACGCGGTCGGGGGTGCGGTGACGATCGAGGACCGCCGGTCTCGGGTGCTGGCGTATTCGAGGCCGCAGCAGCACCTCGACCCCGCACGGGTCGAGACGATCCTGAGCCGGGAAATGCCGCAGTGGTTGCGGGACTTGTTCGACGCGCGTGGTGTCTTCGCACATTTGGCGGCCTCGGAGGAACCGTTGTTCGTTCCCGCGCAGGAAGAACATAGTGTGACGGGGCGGATGGTCGTGGCCGTGCGCGTGGGCCGGCAATTGCTGGGCTCGGTATGGGTGTCGTGCCCGGCACCGTTGCACGGGGCTCGACGGATCGCCTTGGCCGACGGCGCGCACACGGTGGCCCTGCATCTGTTGCGGTCGCGGGCCAGCGCGGACCTGGAACGTCAGGTGGAATCCGAACTGGTGATCAGTTTGCTGGAGGGCGCCGCGGACGCGGCGACGGTGGCCAGCAGGCTGGGGTTGGCGCCGGAGACTTTACGGGCGATCGCGCTGCGCGCACGAATCGCCGACGAGCAGCACGCCGCGCTGCTCCAGGTTTTCGAGCGAGCGACAACCGGATTCGGCTGGTCCCGTTCGAGCCGCAGCGCCTTGGTCGGTGACACCATCTACACCGTGCTGCCCGCCGATCAGGCGGCGACCGCACGACGCTGGATAAGCGAGCTACAGGCGGCGCTGCCTGCGCAGATAACGGTTCTGGCCGGCATCAGTGGTGTCGCCCGGGCCACGGAATTGGCGTTGGCACGCCGAGAGGCCGACGAATGTCTGGCGCTGCACGAGGCCCGCTCAGCGGATGCGGTGCCCCCCGCCTATGACGAGTCGTGGGACGAGATCCTGCTGCAACGGTTGCGCGCCGCGGGGCTTTCTGAACGTATCCCCGCACGGGGGCCGGTGTCGCAGTTGCGCCGCCACGACCGCGCAAACTCCACCGAGTACGTGGCAACGCTGCGCGCCTGGTTGCATGCCCAAGGCGACCCCGCCCAGGCGGGCGCGCAGCTCGGCGTGCACGAGAACACTGTCCGTAACCGTCTGCGCAAGATGGCAGAGGTGACCAACCTCGGCTTGGACGACCCCCGCAAACGACTCGCCATGATGATCGAACTCGCCGTCACCGACAACGACTGACCGTGCTGTGCCATCGCCACAAATCTCGACCCCGCGATTGTCGGATCAGCGCAACTGATCGCCTCGACAACCACGCCATCATGGAGTTGACAGGAACGCCGCAGGTAGCAGGAGCGACATGGTGAGCATCGATCGGCCCGATAACCGACCATAAGCCAGCCAGTCGCCGAAGACGCAGCTACGGACCGGACACGCCGCGCGAATCGATTCGGCACGAGCACCGCGAGAGCCGTGGATCCCGGGACTCAGACCCGGCCCGACATCAGGGCCTGCGCGTTGTCAGGGGCGGCACCGCCGCCTTGGCCCGCCCCTGACGACAAACTCCAACCCGTCTTATAAGGAAGGACACAAACACGTGACCAGCACCGCAGCTGTCTGGATGACATCTCGAGCCCGTAATCGGCTTCAGACCGAATTGCAGGAACTGCTCGCCCGACGCGACATCGAGCCCGATGGGGACAGTGACGATTACGCACGCAACCAGGCTCTACAGTCCGCGCGCCAGGCACGCATCGGCCGGATCCACCATCTGCTCAGCAACGCCCTCATCGGTCGCAACCCGCCCGACGACGGTATCGCCGAGCCCGGCATGGTCTTGACCGTCCGCTACGACGACACCAAACAGGTCGAGACGTTCCTGCTCGCAGTACGCGAAGCCGAAGACAACGAAATGGAGGTCTACTCCACGCAATCGCCACTGGGCAGTGCCATCGCCGGAGCGCGACCGGGCGAACGCCGTATCTACGACACACCCAGCGGCGCGACCATCGCGGTGACGCTGCTACACGCGGTCCCCTACGGACTGACGAACCCAGCCCCGGAAAACACGAGAACAGTCCAGCGAAGGATCTGCCCTGTCGTGCCCAACCGGTAGCTAGCCCTGAACGGAGTTGAACGGAATGAAGAACATGCGGGTATGCGAGGTCATGCAACGACCGATCATCGCGGTGCGGCACAACAACACGGCACGCGAGGCGGCGCTGATGCTCGCCGAACTGGGCTACGCTGCGTTGCCCGTTCTCGACCAGGACGATCGCCTCATCGGGGTAGTGACCAGCGGTGACCTCTTGCGGGCCGGCGAACTCAACGACCCGGTCAGTGCGGTGATGACCACACCAGCGATCTCGGTCCCCGATAACGCGGCACTGGCCGAGGTCATGGGCAGGCTGGTAACGCACGGACTGCGCAGTGTGCCAGTCGTTGATGCCGAGGGCCGCGTGATCGGCATGTTCAGCCGTGGCGACGCGTTGCGAATCATGCTCACCCCCGATGACGCACTCGCCGCCGGTGCACAAAACCTCCTCGATCAATACACCGGCGCACGGCGCTGGCACGTCACCGTCGATGAAGGCGACGCCACCATCTCCGGCCGGTTCGCCGACGAATCCGAACGGCGAATCACCGTCGCCCTCACCCGCACGGTGCCCGGCATCCGCACCGCGACCATCGCGACCAAACCGGTTGCCGCGGCCGCCGCAGCCGTGCACTAACCCGCAACCGCAACAGTCCGAATCCAACCTTGACGCAAACGACGTGACGCCACATTGATGGATTCAGGACTGCAGCACCGAACGTGGACAGATTGTGGCACTACGCCATCCGCGCCGGGCTCATCGAACCCTGACCACCACACCAGCCCGCACAGGATCAGGTTGTCGGCACCTTTCGCCGGTCGGCCCACACCATGATCGGCTCCACCACTCGCGCTGCGATCGGACCGAGCACCGCCATCAACAACACATACGTGGTCGCCATCGCTGCGAACTCGGCTGGTAGCGCGCCGGCGGTGACAGCGAGACCGGCGATCACGATCGAGAACTCACCGTGGGCGACCAGCGCGGTTCCCGCGCGTGCCCGCCCGTACCTGGCTACCCCGGCCTGCTTGGCCGCCCACCATCCGGTCGCGATCTTCGTCGCCACCGTCGCCACCGCCAGCACACACGCCCAGCCCAGCACCGGAGGGATACTGGCAGGATCGGTACTCAACCCGAAGAGCACGAAGAACAACGCCGCGAATAGGTCCCGCAGTGGTTCGAGGAGTTTGGTGGCGTTGTGGGCGGTCGAGCCCGAGATCGCGATTCCGAGCAAGAACGCACCCACCGCCGCGGACACCTGCACCGCGGAGGCGACACCGGCCACCAGTAGCGCGGAGCCGAGGAGTTGCAGCAGGAAGATCTCGCGGTCCTCACTGTCGACCAGCATCGACACGTATCTGCCGTACCGCAATGCGACGATGAGTACGATCATGACCGCTGCCAGTGCGATACCCAGGGTCTCGAGTCCGGCGAGGAATCCGAGTCCGGCCAGGACCGCGGTCAGCACTGGCAGATATCCGGCCATCACCAAGTCTTCGAACACCAGGATCGACAGGATCGTCGGGGTTTCCCGGTTACCGAGGCGACCGAGATCGTTGAGAACTTTCGCGACGATGCCGGAGGAGGAGATGTAGGTGACACCGGCCATGGCGATCGCGCCGGTGATACCCCATCCGAGCATCAGGGCGACCATCACACCAGGGGTGGCGTTGAGCACGATGTCGAGAACACCGGCGGCCCAGGATCTTCGCATGCCGGTGACCAGTTCGGCGGCACTGTATTCGAGGCCGAGTAGCAGCAACAGCAGTACTACGCCGATCTCGCTACCCAGGTGGATGAACTCATCGATTTGCCGCAGCTCGACCAGCCCACCGGAGCCGAACACCAGCCCCCCGACCAGATACAGGGGAATCGGTGACAAACCGATCCGTGCGGCGACGCGGCCCAGCAGACCCAAACCGAAAATTACCGCGCCCAGCTGAATCAACGCGAGCGCGGTTTCGTGTGCCACCATCGGATCAGCCGTCGGTCAGAATTCTGGCGGCGGCGTCTAGCCCCTCCGCGGTACCGACAATAACCAGCAGGTCCGCCGCAGTGAAAACGAAATCGGGGCCGGGCGAAGGTAACGGGTTCCCAGCCCGCATCACCGCCACGATGGATGCCTTTGTGCGCGTCCGCATCTCGGTATCACCGAGGCGACGCCCGTCGTAGGGGGAACCTTTGCGGACCGGCAACTGCCGGGTAGTCACTCCATCGAATTCCCGATGCTCCTCCCGCAACTGCGCCACCAACTGCGGGGCCCCCAGGAGGTTCGCCAGTGCCGCGGCTTCCTCGGCGGCAAGCGGAATCTGTTCGGTTGCTTCGGAGTTGTCGGCCTTGCTCACGATCAGATCGATCGAGCCGTCTTTGTGGTCGATGATTCCTATCCGGCGGCGCCCCCCTCTGAGCGGAAAATCTTTGCGTATACCGATACCCGGCAAGGGAGTCACCTCAACGTTCACCCGAACCACCCTAGCTTCCACTAGGACAGAAGTTTGTCCGGTTTGTCCGGTCCTGTGTGGGGGCCGAATGGACGACGGGTTTGTCAGTTCGGTCTATCGCCTTTCAGCTATGAGTCGCGGAAGTTCCCGCCGAACCCTGTCGTTCGCGGTGAATGCGTTCAGGGCTTCCACAAGGCGGGGTGATACTCGGGGCAATGCCGCGCTTACGGCTTGATCGGCATGGGCGCCGCACTGGGCGGCGATCCATCGTGTTCGAGCACCAATGACCCGCCGCCGGCTCGTCGAACGGATCGACGTCGCCCGCGTGGTACGGGAACGAGCCTGGTGCGCCTGGCTGCTGCAACCTACGGGAGGAACGGAAATGACCTCACCAAACCTCGTCGCAAAGGTGGGCGCCCGCGCCCTGCAGACCCGATGGCTGGCGCGCGCACCCATCTGGCTCTACCGAGCCGGGCTCGGGTTCCTGTTCGGCACACGGATGCTCATGCTGCAACACATCGGGCGCACATCCGGCGAACGCCGATTCGTCGTACTCGAGGTCGTCGACCGGCCCGCGCCGGACGAGTTCGTCATCGTCTCCGGGTTCGGCACGAAAGCCCAGTGGTACCGCAATATTCAGGCTCATCCACAAGTCCGGCTCTCCACCGGCCTGCGGCGCAACATCGCCGCGATCGCGACTCCGATGACCGACGACGAGTCAGCGACCGCGCTCGAGCGTTACGTCGACCACCATCCCGGCGCTTGGGACAAGCTGCGCGAGACCATCGAACATGCAACCGGCAGGCCGGTCGCCACGCTGCCGATGGTTCGGCTGAATGTATTGACCGCCGCGTCCTGATCACGAGGCGGATGATCAACCGCGTTGGCGATCACGGTTCCCTGGGCAGCTCACCACCCCGGCCGGCAAGACACCACGCTGCGGAGCGCAACGACTCCGACGGCTGCGCCGCAAAGCCCAACGCGTAGTCCAGGTACTCGGGGTTCCGGACTGGCAGGGCCCGGTATTCAAATAGGCGGAATTCGGACTCGTTGGGTCTGGCTACATCGGTGAACCGTGACGGTCGTTCATCGGAGAATCTCGACGGCGGTGTCGGCGGGCAACGTCACGATCGGACTTGACAGTCGTCGGTGGCCGTTTCGAACCGCGCACTATGCGGCTAGTTAGAGACTGGTGTCGGTGCATTCCTCCGGAATTTCGCCGTTCGGGGTGCTCCCCTGTCAGCGTGGGATCGTGAGGAGGACGCGGCCGCGGCTGCCAGCATCTACGCGGTCGTGGGCTTTGGCGATGTCGGTGAGCGGGTAGCGGTCGCCGACATCGACGGTGAGAGCGCCGACGGCGGCCGCAGAGGTCAGGTCGCGGGCGGCCAGTCGCTTGGCGGCGGTGGGGAAGTCGTCGCTGCCCATCAGGCGCAGGGTGACGTTGTTGAACAGCAAGGTCCAGAAGGGGATTTCAGTGCGGTCGGCGCGAGTTGCGTACGCGGCGATGGTTGCACCGTTCGCAGCGACGGCGTTGTCCAGGTCGGCGTTGTCAGACAGGGACACCTCGATGATCCGGTCCACTCCCCCGGGGGCGTGGGCGCGGATCCCGGTGGCGGGATCGTCAGCGTCGAGGGCGACGGCGTGGGGGACGACCGACGGATCGACCCGGTCCAATTCGGTGGCGCGGCGGACGGTGCCGATGACGGTGGCCCCGCCCCAGGCGGCGAGTTGAGCGGCCAGTGACCCGACCCCGCCGAGGACACCGTTGACCAGAACGACCTTCCCGTCGACCGGGCCGTCTGCGAACACGGTGCGGTGCGCGGTGATGCCGGGGATGCCCAGGCTTGCGCCCAGATCGTCGCAGACATGGTCGGGCAGCAGGACAGCCAGGTCCGCGGGTACGACGGCGTACTGGGCGGCGGTACCGAAGGGCCGGTAGGACTGGGCGCCGTAGATCCACACACGCTGCCCGGTACGGCGCGCCTCGACGCCGGCGCCGACCGCGTCGACAACGCCGGCGGCGTCACTGTGCGGGATCACCCGCGGGTAGGGCATACCTGACCCTGTCCAGCCAGCGCGCTTCTTGGTGTCGCCGGGGTTGACACCTGAGACGGCGACGCGGACGCGGACCTCCCCGGGGCCGGGAGCGGGGTCGGGCACCTCACCGACCTGCAGTACCTCAGCGGCGGGGCCCTGTTCGTCGTACCAGGAAGCAAGCATGGTGGTGCCTTTCGTTGTCTGCAGCTCGCCGATCCGCTCAGCGGCGAGGAGATCGTGTGGGTTGGCCCTAAGGGTCTGGCTGGGGATTGCCATCGCCGAGGACCTCGCGGATCCAGATGCGTTCAGCTTGGCTGGTGGCGCGGGCGGTGAGCAGCATGCCGCGCCGGTAGGGGTCACTGACATCCTCGGCGCGCAGCGGCCTGTCACCGTCGTAGAAGAAGCTCGCCGATTCCTCCAAGAAGGCCAGCCGACGTCGGAGTACCGCGTGCTGGTCGGCGACATCGGGCAACAGGGACAGGAACGCCAGGATCGTGAACCAGCGGGAGAAGTCGGTGAGCTCATGCGCGGCCGGCTCGCGCAGGCGCCGAAGCATGTCCTCGTGGCCCGCGTCGGTCAGATTCAGCACATACCGGCCGGCCCCTGCTTCCGGCGCGGGTCGCCGCTCGATCAGTCCCGCCTTGACCAGGCGGTTGACCGCCGGGTAGAGGGTGCCGTCGCTGACCGGCCGACTGTATCCGGTGAGCTGCGTAATGCGACGGCGCAGCTCGTGTCCCAGAAGGGGGCCGGCGGCCAGGAATCCGAGGAGGGAGAGTTCCAACACTCCTCCAGTGTCGCACATCGATTCGATGTGTACATCGAATCGATGTTATCGTGGCGATGGTCCTGCCGGGTTCGTTTCGAACACCACATCGCAGGCGGGGAGAGAGAAGTGCTAAATGTCGTCGAAATCTGTTGAATCAGTGATGCATCGCTTCGTCGAGTTCATCAACACAGCCGATGAGGATCTTGCCCGGGAGGTCATCGCTCCCGACGCGGTGTTTCATGCACCCAGTCACGCCGAACCCCTGCGCGGCCCTGCGGGCTATCTGGAGATCATCGCGATGATGCGCGGCGCGTTTCCTGATGTGCGGTGGACGCTGGACGAGAGCGTCACCGAGGGAAGCACAGTGGCCGCGCGGTTCACCATGCGCGGAACCCATGAAGGCGAGTTCTTAGGGGTCCCTGCCACGGGCAACAAGATCGCGGTCCAGGCCATGAACTTCTACTACCTCGCCAACGGCCGGATCGTCAAAGAGCGGGGCCTGCCCGATCTGCTCGGGGTCATGCAACAGATCGGCGCCGTACCAGCGCCGTGAGGAAGCTTCAAGCGCGGAGGGCTTACTCGGTGTCAGGCGGTACCGCTTCACCTGCGACAGATCCTCAACCCCTGCGTACGAACGCATCACGTATTTGATATGCACGTGCCATCAAAAATCGATGCAGCGACACCGCCCGGAGAGGGCACGATCATCGGCAGAAGAGTGCGTTCGACAGCCGCGCCGAACGATCAGGACATGCCAACTGGCGACGTCAATTTTAGTCGATACCAACGGATCCCGACTGTGCTGCGCGACGTCACAGTTGGCCGATGATCGACGTCCGATCTCACCAGCACAGCCATTGGGTCGGTAACGATCAGCGAATGTGGTCGCCTGGTGCGTAGCGGTTCCAGGTGCCGCCGACGTGGTCTCGGTGGCGGTGGGCGGTCGTGTAGTGGATGCCGAGGGCGTCGGCGATGACAGGTGCGGGTACTTGCAGGACGAGCTGCCGCAGGGCGGAGACCGTGTAGAGCGAAGTCGTGGACGCGTGCTCGTGGCCGACCTGTTCCTGGACGAACCGCGGGTCCCAGTTGTCCTCGATCAGATGGGTGACATAGGAGCGACGCAGCGAGTGGAAATCGAGCGCCGGGTCCAGCCCGACCGCGTCACGATAGGCGGCTAAGCGGGTGTTCATCCGAGTGAACCCGATCCGGGCGCTGCGTTCGGATGGCCAGCATGCGCCCTGGGCTGCAGTGGTCAGCAGTGGCCAGACCTCCTCCTTCCACTGCTCAAGGATCTCGGCCGACCAGGGCCAGACCGTCAACACGCTGCGTCGTTTCGGCGGGGAGCCCTTCTTGGCCTTGCCGTGGCGGACATAGACGACGCCGTAGTCGCCGAACTCCGCGCCCTCGGGGTTGCGCCCGAAAGTCGACCGCGTCGAGCATGCGAGTTTCGTTGCGGCGCAACCCGAATGCGTAGGCGGTCTTGAACAGCACCGCGTCCCGGAACGCCGGAAGCCAGCCCTTGCGGCCGCGGCCGCGGACCTCGTCGATCTGGGCGTCGGCATGGTCGAAGAACGCCTGCAACTCGTCTCGGGTGAACGCTCGCTTCCCGGCATCGGCCTCGGCCTCCTGGACGTGCACGGCGGTATTCCATTCGTGGACAACCTGAATCGGATGTGTGCCGAAGCGCTGCTCGCACTCGCCAGCCCATTGATAGGCGGGATCGATCAGGTAGGCGCAGAACAGGCTGATCGAGTTCTGGTAGTTCCGCAGTGTCGACCGCTTCAGATTCCGCAGCGCCCGCAGGTCACCGAGCCATTCGTCGGCTATCTGCGAACGGATGGCACCCCGGTGCACTACCCGCGTGACGCCCGTGCAGCCGCGCGATGTCTGTGGGCAGGCTGAGCTGGAGGACCGCGCACGGTGCGCTCAGTGGGAGTCCGATCTGGGGATGCGGATACCGGCAGCGCGGAGCTTGGTCTCGAACAGCGCGGCCGCCCGTGTCGTGGCCGACGTCTGCTCTTCGCCGTGGCGGGCGATCAGCGTGTACCGGGTCGCGGCCTCGGTGCGGGCTTGCAGGGCGGTGACGATTTTCAGGTGAGCGGGGTTGGCGAGGTAGTGGTCGGCCATCGCAGTGGCGAGCTCGGCGATGCGAGGGTCGTCCGGTTCCCAGGCCGCGGCCTGGGCGGCGCGCTTGATCAAGGCGACGTAGCGGGGATCCTCAAGGGCGTGCTCGAGATGGGTGAGGTAGTCGTCGAAGCCTTCCGGGACCAGGGCCTTGGCCAGCACCCAGCCCTCCCGGGCGGTCGCGATCTCGTCCGCGGGGAGGCCGAGGCCGGCCATCCGTTTCAGCAGCGCCACGGCGCGGTCGCCCAGCAGCGCCCGGTCCCCGTCGGTGAGCCGGTGCAGGGTGTCACGCCGCGCGATCATCTCCTCGATCCGTTCAGTGAGCTGACGCTCGACGTCGGCGAGCGCGGTCGCGAACGACACGGCGTCGGCGGCGAGCAGGGGCCCGATCTCGGCCAGCGGCACCCCGGCGGCGGCCAGCGTCCGGACCTGCACCAGCCGCGACAACTCGGCCGATCCGTACCGCCGGAAACCGGAGCTGTCGCGTTCGGGCTCCGCAACCAGGCCGAGCTTGTGGTAGTGCCGCACCGTCTTCACCGTGACACCGACGAAGGCCGCCGCCTGCCCGATCGTGACTCCGTTCCTCATCTGCTCAGCCTTCCTTGTGCTCGCAACCCCTGCGCCACTAGATGAGGTTCAGCGCAACCGCGATGGTGCCGAGCGTCGCCACTATGGAGGTCACGCCGACGTGCATCCCAATCGACAGCCGGATGTCCTTGTGCCGCCAGGCGAGCCAGTATCCCGGGAACGTGAAGATCACCCGCGACACGAACACCCACGGCGACCAGAAGTGGTACAGCGCGAACAAGACCGTGCTGAGGACCGGCGCCCAGCTGCCCAGATGGGCGATGCGGGGGAGCAGGAAACCGCGGAAGTACAGCTCCTCGATGAGCGGGAGGGAGATTCCGGTCAGCGGCAGGCAGATCACCATTGTGGTGAGCAGCGTCGAGTGCGAGTATCCGTCGAGGTCGAGGTAGGTGTTGTTGCCGCTGCCGCCGGTGTCCGCGTACGGGAGCCATGAGAGGAATTCGAAGACGAAGTTGTTCAACGGTGCCAGCGCGAACCCGAGCGCCATCATCCACAAGATGAGCGGGATGACCATCGCCACAAGCTTCCCGCGCGGGACCGGCTTGTCGGTGTAGTGCAGCACGCCGTGCATCGAGAAGTGGCCGTTGTGCGTGTGGCCCAGCCACAGCAGCCCCACCTGGAGCGGTATCAGAACCAGGCACAGGGCGACCGCCCAGCCCGCGAAGGCCGGATAACCGATGACGGTGACGAATGGCTCGCCGATGAGCAGGTAGGCGGCAACGATCAGGGCGCCCGGGACAAGATGCAACACGATGGACATCGGCAGGGGGTGTCGGTCGCCCAGCAGTCGCTTGACTATTCCGTTCGGTCGGGTGTCTTCGAAGGCGCGCATGGCAAGAATTCCTCGAGCAGTTTGTGAATGGGTACGTGAAGTCGGAAACTGCCCGCCCAGCCGGGCAGGTGGAACAAGACATGTGAACGGGGGCACGCCGATTGAGTTCGGCGTGCCCCGGTTCGCGTGCTACTGAGCCAGATCGGCCTGTCCGCCGCCGAACACCTCGGCGAGGAGCCTGTGCTGTGCGTTCTGAAACAGCACCGCCACAGACATTGCGGAGTCGTCAACGCAGGTCAGCGCGGCGGTCATGGTCTTGCTGCCGTCGGGCGTGCTGTACATCAGCGTCGCGTAGCCCGCATGGCCGCCGTTGTGGGTGATGACGATGCCGCCGTCCGGGGCCAGGTCTCGCACGAACACTCCCAGGCCGTAGTCCATGGTCGGGATGCCCGTCGGATGCGGCGTGCACATCTCGGCTAGCAGCTCGGCCGGTAGGAGCTTGCCACTGAGCAGCGCGGAGATGAATGTGTGCAGATCCCGGGTGGTCGAGATCATGTCACCGCCGCAGGGGTTCCAGGAGGGGTTGTGGCGGGTAACGTCGACGGTCTTCTCCTCGCCGTCCTCCTCGTACCGGTAGTAGGCGTGGGGGTGCGGCTCGGGAATCTCCGGGGAAGCGTCCGGCACCACGGTGCCCGACAGCCCGAGCGGCCCCAGGATCAGCCGCTGCATCTCCTCGGCGAACGATCGGCCAGTGACCTTCTCGATCAGCAGCCGGGCCAGCACGTAGTTGGTGTTGGAATAGCTCCAGCCCGTCCCCGGCTCGAACCGCGCGGGCTTGGACAACGCCAGCTCCACCAGCTCCTGCGGGCGGTAGGTGTGGAATCGGTTGTCCACCCACTCTTTACCCAAGGGGGTACCCGGCGCGGGGATCCCCAGCACGATCGTCCCGTCCTCGTACATTTCGCCGGTGAAGTTGAACACTCCACTGGTGTGCTGCAACAGCATTCGCACCGTGATCTGCTCGTCCAGCCCGAACTCGGGCAGGTAGTCCGCCGCCGGGGTGTCCAGCTCGATCTTGCCCTCGGCCACCAGCCGCAGCACCAGGGTCGCGGTGAAGGTCTTGGTATTGCTGGCGATCCGGACGTGCCCGTCGATCGGCGGCTTCGCGGTCCCGCCCAGCTCGGCCACCCCGGCGCTGCCGACCCACTCGCCCCGCTCATCGTGCACGCGCAGCGACACCCCGAGGAAACCGGATTCGACGATCTCCTCGATCGCCTTTTGCAGCGCCGGGCGATCCTGTCCGACAGCGGTATTCGGCACGGCGGCCCCGCTGTCCGCGGTGGTTACCCCAGTGGCGTCGAGGGCGGCCGTGATCTTGCGGGCCATCTCGGCTGTCGTGGGGCTGGGCTGGCTCTGGTGGGTCTGGGCTGCTTCGATGGCGACGAGGACGGTGGTGCGGAAGTTGTCGGCCTCGGCCGGATCCTGCTGCTCGAGCAGGTTCATGGATTCGGTCAGGGCCGGCAGCACCTGGTCGGCGAGTTCGGCCACCGACTTGCCCGTCACGTCGATGTCCTTTGATTTTGCGGCGAGTACGTGCCCGACCGGGCCGGTCGCGGTATACAGGGCGAGGGAGCCTTCTGTGGCGATCTTGTGGGGCTTGCTGGCGGCACCGGCGGCGGCGATCAGCGAGACGGCGCCGTACGCGGCAGTCCGCAGAGTGCTCTTGTCCTGGTCGGAAAGGGTGATCGACATGGTGGTTGCTCCATCGAATCTGTTATGTCCCGGTCGGCGTCGTGCCGCTGCGACGAGCTTCCACCCTGACCTAAGGTCAACTGCAATCGTGATCTAGCTCATAGCTACACCCTTTGGGGTTTGGGACAGCTTCGGAAGCAGGACGCCGTTCTGTCGGGCGGCAGTCGCATCTCACACGGGCCGATGGTGTTCCGTAAGGCGATCCGCCACCGGTACACCCCGTCGCACGGCTCGGAACCCAGGTCACGGGTGTTCCGGAGAGGTGTTCCGTGAATCGTCCCGGTCAACCCCCGGTATCCGGAACCCTGGCGCGCATGGGTGAGCCATTTCGTGTGGGGTACTGCCGCTGTTCAACCGACGAACAGGACGTCGAGATCCAGACCGAGCAACTACTCGTGCTCGGAGTACCTCGCGAACGGGTCTTCATCGACAAAAGGCTTCTCCGGCACCACCCGCCCACCGCGCCACGTACCAGGTGACACGTTCTTACCGGCACCCCATCGCCGCTGGTCAAGCCATTGTCGTTGTTTTCCGCACGATTACTACTGGGACCGCTAGCTGCCACGACAGTGACCGAAGCCAACCCGCCTTCGAGTCGAATCTTGTTGAAGCGCTTCTTGATTCGGCCTCGGTCAGCGCCCGGTCAGCTGCCGCCAAGTCCGCACCAGTTGGCTGAACTCCTTGACCTGCACGAGCACGTGTTCACGGGCGGCGTTCTCCGCGGCTTCGGAGTCTCCGGAAGCGATGGCGTCGGCGATCTCACGGTGTTCGGCCAAGGATCTGCGCATGCGGTCCGGTACTCGCAGCTGTAGCCGCCGGTACGGCTGTAGGGCTCGTTTGAGAGTAAGGGCCTGCTGCCGCAGATACTCGTTGCCGCAGGAGTCGTAGACGACGCCGTGGAACCGGGCGTTGGCGTAGTAGTAGCCGTCGGCATCGCCGGTCGTCGCGTGGTTTTCGCACTCCTTCAGCGCGCGTTCGAGTTCATCCAGCTCCGCCCGTTCGATGCGGCGTGCGCAGAGCCGTGCCGCCATCCCTTCGAGTTCGGCCATGACCTCGAAGCGTTCGGCCAGCTCGGAGATGCTGAGCTCGGTGACGTAGGTGCCCTGTTTGGGGCGGATCTGCACCAGTCCGGAGCGCTCCAGGGCCAGCAGGGCTTCTCGGATCGGCGTGCGCGAGCATCCGAACTGCTGCTCGAGCTGTAGGGCATCCAGGCGTTCGCCAGGTCGGTAACGGCCGTGGACGACGGCGTCCTCGAGCGCGTCGCGTACCCGCTGGGATTCCGGGACTCGAGCCATGTACACCTCCGAGAGCAGATTACTCGACCGCCAGGGGTGGCGCGCCTCACATTTATACCCTATCGTCTCTGTTGTATACATCACGGCCTCTAATGCATACCGAGGCCGTGGGAAGGAAATCGCGATGGGGCAACAAGATGGCTGGCTGCTGACCGACCTGTTCCGAGCTCTCGGGCGACAGCACGACAGCGATCCGGCGGACAGACATTCGCTGGTATCCCCGCTGGACCAGCTGCTCGCCGCCTGCGAGGTGCTGATGAGCGATATGGGCGAGGCCTCGATGCGCGCGGTCGCGACTCGGGCCCTCGCCGCCTACGCCGAGCTGGGCGATAGCGACAAACTCGGCTTCTTCACCCACATCACCACGACCTACGACGTCGACGGCGATCAGGTCCGGGCCGCCTTCCGGCGGTGGGATGACGCACGCAACGCCGGATCCCGGAGCGAGGAGGAGCTGGTCCGGCTCTTCGACGTAGTCGAACCGGCCCGCCAGCAATTGCTCCGCCGGATGAACCACGCCCCCGACGCCACCCTGGCCCTGGTCGAGATGCGCGCGGACCTGCGACGGCTGTTGCGCCGTCACCCGGAGTTGCGGCCCCTCGACCACGACTTCCACCATCTGCTCACCTCCTGGTTCAATCGCGGCTTCCTCCGTATGGAGCAACTCACCTGGGATTCACCGCAGGAGCTGCACCAGCATCTCCTGCACTACGAGAAGGTCCACCCGATGGCGAGCGCGGCCGAACTCCGCCGCCGTCTCGAGCCCCAGGATCGCCGCGTCTACGCCTTCTTCCATCCAGCGACCGCAGACGTGCCACTGATATTCGTCGAGGTCGCCCTGGTGCGCGGCATACCGGACACGATCACCCCATTGCTGGAGCCCGGCCCGGAGCTGAACCCCTCGGCAGCGGATACGGCGGCGCTGTACTCGATCAACAATGCCCTGGACGGATTGGCTGGAGTGTCTTTCGGCAGTTTCCTCATCAAGCAGGTCATCGAGCAGATCGGGGAGCAATTGCCACATCTGACGCAATTCGTCACGCTCTCCCCCATCCCCGGATTCCGGCGCTGGCTCGACAGGCAGGCCGAACAGGATAAGAATCTGCGGCTGATCGTCCGGGAGTTGGCGGACATGGCGGCGCCGACGGATCTGGGGGCGGCGGACATCGAGCAGATCCATTCCCGGCTCTGCCACGCGCTGGCCCACTACATCGCCGGCGAGCGGGATAACGACGGACGACCTCTCGACCCGGTGGCGCGATTCCACTTGGGCAACGGCGCCACGGCCTGGCGGCTGAACTGGCCGGCAAACACCTCACCGGAGGCCTGGCGGCAGTCCTACGGCGCGATGATCAACTACCGCTATGAACCGGCGAAGCTGGAGCGCCAGCACGAGGACTTCGTTCGCCGCCGCATCGTGGCACTCGACGGGCCACTGCGGGACATGTTCACCGATTCTCCGGCAGCATCCCAGCTTCGAGATACCGCCATCACCACAGACGACGAGAGAGGAACATCCCCGATGTCGCCCTTCCCGACCATCTACCGATCCTTCGCCGAGCAGGCGCGGCGGCGGCCGGACAAGACACTGTTCGAACTGCCCGACAACCGGTGCATCACCTACCGCGAGACCGCGGAGACTGCGCGACGGATTGCCGCCCGACTCGTCGCCGACGGCGTCACCCCCGGCGACCGGGTCGCAATGCAGGTGGACAAATCTCCGGAGGCCATCGCGCTGTACCTCGCCACCCTGCGGATCGGAGCCGTCTTCCTGCCACTGAACACCGCCTACACCGGGGCGGAGATGGATTATTTCCTCGGCGATGCACAGCCGCGCGTGCTCGTCTGCTCCCCGGATCGCCGAACCGACCACGCCCACCGCGACGGAGAAGGGCTCATTGTCGAGACCCTCGGCGTCTCCGGCGACGGCACCCTCCTCGAGGGCGACGACCGCTACGAAGAGGTCTACGACGCCACAGCCGAAGACCCGGCGGCCATCCTCTATACCTCCGGCACTACAGGTCGTTCCAAGGGTGCGGTGCTCACCCACGGCAACCTCGCCTCCAATTGCCGTGCGCTACTGGAGACCTGGCAGTACACCGCCGAGGACCGGCTGATCCATGCCCTGCCGATCTTCCACGTCCATGGGCTGTTCGTCGCGGCGAACATGACTCTGGCGGCGGGTGCCAGCATGTACTACCTACCCAAGTTCGACTCCGAGGCGATCATCGATCTGCTGCCCCGGGCCACTGTGCTCATGGGTGTGCCCACCTTCTACACCCGCCTGCTGAAAGACGACCGGCTCACCCCGCAGACCTGCGCCTCGATGCGGCTGTTCGTCTCCGGCTCCGCCCCGCTGCTCGCGAGCGACCACGAGGCCTTCGAAACCCGTACCGGCCACGCCATCCTGGAGCGTTATGGCATGACGGAGACCGGCATGAACACCACCAACCCCTACGAAGGCGGGCCGCGCAAACCCGGCACCGTCGGAAAACCGTTCCCCGGCACCGAGATTCGAGTAGTAGACCGCGAGAGCGGTCAGGCACTGCCGGACGGCGAGGTCGGCGTCGTGGAGGTCCGCGGCCCCAATGTCTTCGCCGGTTATTGGCAGATGCCCGAGAAGACCGCAGCCGAGGTTCGTGCGGACGGTTTCTTCATCACCGGCGATCTGGGCCGTATCGACGAGGACGGCTATTTGTGCATCGTCGGCCGCGACAAGGACCTCGTCATCTCCGGGGGCTACAACGTATACCCCAAGGAGATCGAGGAGCTGCTCGACACCCACCCCGACGTGCTGGAATCCGCCGTGATCGGAGTCCCCCACCCGGACTTCGGGGAGACCGTGGTCGCCGTCGTCGTCCCAGCTCCGGGCCGGGCGCCCCAGGCCGGGGAGTTGCTGGAATTCATCGCCGGCGACCTCGCCCGATTCAAGCAGCCCCGTGCGGTCCGCGTCGTAGAGTCGCTGCCCCGCAATGTCATGGGGAAGGTGCAGAAAGCCGAACTGCGGAAGCGCTACGCCGACCTGTTCGCCGGCGTGGGTACGTGATTCGAGGGCAGTCGGACTGGCCGCCCGACTCCTCTCTCCTCTCGGTCAGGAGAAGACAATGCGCCAGTTTCTGGTCCGGATCGACACCGCGAGCTGACCCGGCAGCTTACCGAATGTCCCTGCGCCCCAGGGCTATCTCCAGTTCCACCTGCGAATCGAGAATACAGTGCAGATCAACGACGATCCCATACAGACCACCACCGCCGACGACCCCGTCCGGCTCACCTCCACCCAGCGTCGCGCCTTCTGGGGCTCTTTCGGCGGCTGGGCCATGGACGGATTCAACTGGACTGTCTTCGGACTCGTCCTCGCCCCAACCATGACCGCCCTGCTGCCACGCGCCGGCATCGAGCCCACCGCCGCCAACATCGGCTGGTACGGCCAGATCAGCGCCGCCCTGTTCCTCCTCGGCTGGGGTTGCTCGGCAATCTGGGGCCCGATCGCCGACCGCTTCGGCCGCAAACCCGCGATGACACTGTCCATCCTGATATACGGCGTATTCACCGCACTGGCAGGCCTCGCCACCAACATCTGGGAATGGAACGCCTTCCGCTTCCTGGCCGCCATCGGCGTCGGCGGCGAATGGGCCATGGCCGGAACTCTGCTGGCCGAGGTGCTCCCCGAACGCGTGCGTGCCCGCTTCGGCGGCGCCATGCATTCGGCCGCCTATGTCGGCGTGCTCGCGGTATCGACGCTGTACCTGCTGGCCGGGCCGGAGCTCGGCTGGCGCGGCATGTTCCTCATCGGCGGACTGCCTGCGCTGGCGGTATTCCTTATCCGCAAAACGACCCCGGAACCTGAACGCTGGCAACAGGAATCGACCGAGAACACCCGCCGATCGTTCTGGCAGCCGGTCATCGAGGTCCTCACTCCCCCGTATCGGGCACGCACCCTCGGCAACCTGTCTCTGCTGGTGGTCTGTGTCATCGGCCTGTGGGCCGGATCCACCTACGTACCCACCGCCGTAACCGAGCTCGCCCAGCACGCCGGATGGACCAAAGAGGCGACCGTCCGCCTTGCCGGCGTGTCCTCCATGACTGTTGCCGCGTTCACTATTCTCGGCTGCTTCCTCGTCCCCGGCATCGCCAATCGGTACGGCCGCCGGGCCACCCTGGCCGGGCTGTACGTTCTGATGATCATCGGCGCTGTCGGTGCGTATGCCGTCGCGTACCCGCTCCACTCGATCCCACTGATCTTCGTGTTCCTGCCGATCCTCGGCCTGGGCGGAGCGAACTTCGCGGTCTTCACCATCTGGCTGCCCGAGCAATACCCCACTCGGATGCGCGCCACCGCATTCGCCTTCACCACTACGTTCTCTCGCTGGTTCGCCGCCGCCGGCACGTTCCTCATCGGCTATGGCATCCACGAAACCGGATCTCTCACCATCCCTTTGAGCGCAACCGCGCTGGTATTCGTGCTGGGCATCGGCCTGGTCCGCGCCGCGCCCGAAACCCGCGGCGTAACACTGCCCGACTGAGATGGGGCACCACCATGGCAGCGCCGAAACCGACCCGAACCCTGCGGCTCGACCACATCCTGTCGTGTGCCACCGATCTCGCCTGTACCAGCGGACACTCCAGGGTCCGCGAGGAACATGTCATCCTGGCCGTCCTGCGCGATCCGCAACTACGTAGACGGCATGCCGTTGATCGGTTCGGAGTCGTCTCGTCCGTTAGTGCCTGAAGGGCGCGGCCGACCGGAAATGCCACCCTCCGGTCGGCCGACGCCACTGATCAGTGGACGTTTTCTACGCGGGGTTGCGGCCGATGAAGAAGTCCCGGAACGGGTCCATGCTCGGCTCCAGGCCGGAATCGATCAGGCCCTTGCGCAGCGCGGCCATCTGGTTGTCATGGATGCGCATGGTGGGCATGCGCAGCGGCCCGCCGTTGTAGCCCTGGAGCCACCCCTGGAATTTCCACGCCTGGCGGTTCAGCACGGAGCCGCCGTGCACTGCGCCGAACAGGCCGGCCTTGACTTTGCGGGCCGGGTGCAGCTGCCAATAGATCTCGGTGGCCTCGTCGTACTTGCCGTCCCGCAGCAACTGCATGACCCGGGGAATCATCGGGCCGAAGAACTCGTGATCGCTGGTGGCCGACAGCTGAATGGGCATGACCTGCGAGAGTGGGATGAGCTCACCCTCGATCGGGTTCGAGATAACGACTTCCTTGCCGAACAGCCGCGTGCATTCGATGACGCTCTGGATGCTCGGGAATCCGCCCTCGGCTTTGATCACCGCGACATTGGGAATCTCGTCGATCATGCGGCGGATGAGCCGGGTGGGGATATCGGATGGGTGGATCCGGCTGCTGAAGCCCCAGGACACCATCGGGAACAGAATGATGGCGAGATTCGTCGCATCGGCCACCGCCTTGGTGTAGTCGAAGATCTCCTGCTCGGACTCGGGATAGAAGTTCGGTGGGTACGACAGCAGCACCAGGTCGGCGCCGACTTCCTCCGCTCGCTTCACCGCCTCGATGTTCTGCTCGAGGTCGTTCCAGCTCGCGTGGTGGACGATGTAGAAGTCATTACTGCCCTCATCCTTGGCGATCCGCAGGAAATTCACGTATTCCGGCAGCGTGATGCTGACTTCGGAAATCCCCAGGCTGCCGATGAAGCCGTGCTCCTTCGCCAGCCGGATGTCGTGGCGGATGCCCTTCTCGTTGATGTCGCGTAGGTCGTTGGTGAACGACGGAATGGTGCAGTTGATCGCACCGACAAGCTTTTCCCGAGCCCAGTCCCGGACTTCAGAAAGGTTGTACTCGGCCATGTGGGCCTCCTTGCCGCTGTTTCGATAGATGGGGGCGACTTCTCGAGCGGCCGCGATCAGAGCGCTCCGCTGCCCGCCCATGCCAGGTACTTCATCTCCAGGTATTCGTCGATGCCGTAGATCGATCCCTCCCGGCCGAGGCCGGACTGTTTGATGCCGCCGAAGGGCGCGGTCTCGTTGGAGATCAGGCCGGAGTTGATGCCGACCATGCCGGCTTCGAGGGCCGCCGCGACGCGCCAGATCCGCTCCGCATCGCGACTGAAAAGGTAAGCGGCCAAACCGAATTCGGTGTCGTTCGCCTGCCGGATCACATCGGCCTCGTCGGTGAACGGAATCAGCGGAGTGATCGGGCCGAAGGTCTCCTCGCGGGTGATCTTCATGCCCGCGGCGACATCGGCAAGCACGGTCGGCTGATAGAACAGGTTGCCGCGCTCGTGCCTCGCGCCGCCGCACACCACCCGCGCACCGTGCTCGACGGCGTCGCCGACGTGCTCCTCGACTTTGGCGATCGCCGCACGATCGATCATGGGGCCTTGCGCGACACCGGGTTCGAAGCCGTCGCCGACCGTCAGCTCGGCGACTCGCGCGGCCAGCCGCGCGGTGAAGCGCTCGTAGATGCCCGACTGCACATACACGCGGTTCGCACTGATGCACGCTTGGCCGGTGTTGCGGTACTTCGCCGCGAGCACACCGGAGACGGCGACTTCGAGGTCCGCGTCGTCGAAGACGATCGCTGGCGCGTTACCGCCCAGCTCCATCGACGCCTTCTTGACAGTCGCCGCGCACTGCTCGAGCAGCAGCCGCCCGACCTCCGTCGAACCCGTGAAACTCACCTTCCGGACCAGCGGATTGCCGGTGAGTTCCGGACCGATCTCGCGCGCATTGCCCAGCACCACGTTGAACACACCGGCCGGCACTCCGGCACACCGGGCCAGCTCCGCGAGCGCCAGCGCCGTCAGTGGCGTCTGCTCCGCGGGCTTGACCACCATCGTGCACCCTGCGGCCAGCGCTGGCGCCGCCTTGCGGGTGATCATGGCGGCGGGAAAGTTCCACGGCGTGATCGCGACACAAACACCCACGGGTTCTTTGAGCACCAGAACTCGGTTCGCGGGATCCGGCGCCGGGAAGATGTCACCGCGCACCCGCTTGGCCTCTTCGGCGAACCACTCGATGAACGACGCGGCATAGGCGACCTCGCCCTGTGCCTCGGACATCGGCTTGCCCTCTTCGACGACGATCAGCCGGGCCAGGTCCTCGGCATGCTCGGTCACGAGGTCGAACCACCTCCGCAGAATCTGGGCGCGCTCCTTCGCGGACCTGGCCCGCCACCCAGGCAGCGCCCGGTGCGCGGCATCGATGGCACCGGCCACCTGGGCCCGGCTCAGGGACGGAAGCTCGGCCAATTGTTCTCCCGTCGAAGGGTTTTCGACGGTAAAGCTGCCGGAGTCGCCGTGTTCGACCCACTCGCCGTCGATATAGGCCGCGCTGCGTGAGAGCGGGGCGTCGGCGAGCGTCGGCTTATCGGTGAGAGGAATTCCCATGGTGCGTCCCTACTTTCGAACGGGCTGGATCCGGATCGGCAGTTCAGACCCGAGCCCTGCTTTGCGGGCGGCATCCGCGCACACGGCGGCGACGGCCAGGTCCTGGACAGCGGAGCCCACGGACTTGTACACAACGATCTGCTCCGCGGTCGTGCGGCCGGGGTGCCGCCCGGACACCAGGTCCGACAGTGCGGCGATCCGGTCGGTCACGTCGATTCCCGCTGCGGCCGCGGCGATGAGGTCGCCGCTGTCGTGCAGCACTTCCTCGAGTACGTCGGCAATGACGACATCAGCGCGCGCGATCACCTCTGGATCGACTTCGCGCTGTTCCCGCACGGTGGAGCCGATCGAGACGACTGTCGTGCCCGGTTGGAGCCACTCACCGAGCAGGATCGGCGACTCGTCATAGGAGCGTGCCGCGCAGATCACCAGATTCGCGCCCGCCAAGGCCGCCTGCGGCGACTCTGCCAGAACGATCGAGGTGTCCAGATCCGCCAATTCCTCGGCGAAGTGTGCGCGGCTCTGCGCGCGCGGGCTGAACACGCGCACGGCATCGAGCTCGCGTACGGCGGCGAGTGCGCGAACGTGTTTTTTCGCCTCGAAGCCCGAACCGATGACGCCTACGGTCACCGGTCCGGGTACGGCCAGCAGGTCGGCCGCGAGCGCGGAGGTGGCCGCGGTGCGGAAGCCGGTGATCGAGTTGCCGTCGAGCAGCGCCACCAGTTCCGCGGACTGCTGATCGAACAGGGAGATGAGATAGGAGAACTGACGCACGCCGATCGCACCGGCGATGGTCTTCGAGCCCATCAGTCCACCGCTGCCCGGCACACCGCTCATCGTCCGCAGCATCGAGGTGCCGCCGCGTGCGATCGTCCGCTCCGGGAAGCGCGAATCTTCGGACGCCGCTCCGTACGCCTCACTCAGCGCGGCGATCGCCGTCTTCCAGTCGAAGACCGACTGCACCGTGGTGTCATCCAGCAGGAGCGTCAATCGTCTCCCCTTCCTCTCCAAGCGGTAGCGATACTAAACGGATCGTATCGGATGCGGATATGATGCACCATAGCGTTGGACATTGGATATTGGATCTGCTGGACAGCCACGAGCTGGCGACAGCACAGGGAGTGGTGAATATGGATTCGATCCATCGACGGGTCGCGGACAAAGTCTGCGATCGACTGCGTGAACGGATCGTCGGTGGCGAACTGGCTCCCGGAGACCGCATCGACCCGACCGAAGTCGCCGAATCCCTCGGCGTCAGCCGCACCCCGGTGCGCGAGGCACTCCTGCAACTGGAGGCGCAAGGGCTGATCGAGCGACTCCCCTACCGGGGCGTGGTGGTGACCGGCATCGATCTGGCCGAGGCGGAGGACATCGCCGCGCTGCGCATCCATCTGGAGACGTTCGCCACCCGCATCGCGGTGCCTCGTCTGCGCCCGGAGAACCTGGACCGCATGCGGGAGGCCAATGCGGAACTGACCCGGGCCATGGCCGGCCCGACTGCCGCGCAGACCTCCTTCGGACGGTTCAACTGCGCGTTTCATCAGGCGCTGTACCAAGCGGGCGGCTCAAAGACGCTGTCGCGCATGACGAGCGACCTGTCCTCGCAGGCCGAGCGCATCCGAATGCACTTCGACCTCCGGCGAGGCAATGCCGTGGCCGAGCACGAACGCATACTCGGCGCGTGTGCGGCAGGCGAAGTCGAGGAGGCGATGGCGGCGACCCGTGATCACCTGCTCGCGGTCCACCTGCGGGTGATGCCGGACGGCTACCGGATTTCGCCGGGTTCGGCACTCGAAGTCGCCCTGCTCGAAACCGGTTGGGAACCAACGGTATCGGCGTGACGTCGCGCGGCTACGGAGCGAGTCCGGCCCGTATGCCGATCGCCGCAGCCTCTCCACGCGAGGACACCGCGAGCTTCCTGAGCAGCGCCGTGACATGAAACTTGACCGTGCTCTCGGCAACACCCAGCTGCACCGCTATGGCCTTGTTGCGCTTACCTTCCGCGACCAGCGCGAGCACCTCTCGCTCGCGGGCATTCAAGCGCGCCAGTTCCGGCTGGTCGGGCTGTGACGGCGGTGGGTCGAGCGGAAGCCGGATCAGCACCCGGCTCCCCCAGTCCGGCACGGACTCGATCTCCAGATCCGCGCGCAGTGTATGCACCCGGCCTTCGAGGTTGCGTCGCAACGTGTTCGAGTTCCAGCGGCCCGCGGCACGATCTCGGATATCGACGACGAGCGCACCCGATTCACATCCCCAGGCGATGCGCAGGCGGTCGAGATCGGGTTGAGTGGCCAGGGCGAACACTGCGGCCTGCGTCATCGCGCGGGCGCCGACAGCGACCTCACCTGGAATCGGTCGTCCGTCCAGTGGTGGCGCGACGAATTCCGTTTGTATCTGCCGGTGACGCACTAGGGATCCGATTTCGCGCTGCATCCGCTCGAACGCCGCGACCGGCGGTTCCTCGGCGAATGCCCGATCAGTGGCCTGCCGGGACCGCAGTGCGATCAGCGCATCCGAGGCGGCGCCCGTCGCTACTGTCCGGGCCTGATGGTCGTCCAGGCCCGACGATCGCAGGGCCACGAGAATGCCCGCCAGTGCTGCTTCATGTGAGGCGGTCAGTTCCGTGGTGGTGCGAGCCCTCGCGTCCGACGCCGCACGCGATTCGGCAAGGTACTCCGGGCTCGCATGGATCACCTGTTGCCGAATCGATGTCGCGACGATCCCGAATGCCGCCGCCAACTCCGCCTGGTCGGGTAGCTCCCCTGGCGTGCGCGGGACCAGCACCAGCAAGGTGTTCGAGGTGTCCCGAATCGCCCAGACCCACCGGCCCTCGCCGTTCAGGGTGGCCGACCCCGCATAGGAGCCACCCGGTGCGACCGCCGATTTCAGCTCCTCGAGCTCAGCGATGGTGATTCGATCGATGATGTCGGCGGCACCGGCGAGCTTGCGTGGACGGCCGGTGCATTCCCGGGTGAAGATCACCAGTGCGCGATGCGGCCACTGTTCGGCGAGGAAGCGCGAGAGTCGGCGGGCGATGTCGGCGAGTGGACCATCGACCACTTCCCGCAGCCCTTCGAGGGTGCACACTCGCTCCACAGGAGGCAAGGCTACCGGAGTTCTCACGTCGTCGATTGCAAAACGAAACGGTCCGTATAGAATGAGTCGAGCGCGAGTCAGCCCGCCAAAGGGATAGGTCGCACTATCCGTCCGGCCAGGTCCTCGATCGGATCGCCCGGAGCTAGCGTCGCTGCCTAAGCATGCGCGTGAACGCATGGCTCGATCATTCATCGGAGGAACAGCCAGTTATGCCGCAGCAGGTTCGTGGAGTCATCGCCCGTAAGCCGGGGGCACCGGTCGAGTTGACCGACATCATCATCCCCGACCCCGGGCCGGGCGAGGTCGTCGTCGCCGTCGCCGCGTGCGGCGTGTGCCATACCGACCTCACCTATCGGGAGGGCGGTATCAACGACGAATTTCCCTTCCTGCTCGGCCACGAAGCGTCGGGCACGGTCGAAAGCGTCGGCGCGGGAGTCGATTCCGTCGAGGTCGGGGATTTCGTGATTCTGAATTGGCGGGCCGTGTGTGGCAGCTGCCGGGCCTGCCGGCGGGGCCGTCCGCAGTACTGTTTCGACACCTTCAACGCCACGCAGAAGATGACGCTGACCGACGGAACCGAACTCACCCCAGCGCTCGGTATCGGCGCGTTCACCGAGAAGACCCTCGTCCATGCCGGCCAATGCACCAAGGTCGACCCTGCCGCCGATCCGGCGGTCGCCGGCTTGATCGGCTGCGGCGTCATGGCCGGCCTCGGCGCCGCGGTCAATACCGGGAATGTCGGCCGTGGGGATTCGGTGGCGGTGATCGGCTGTGGCGGAGTCGGGGATGCCGCCATCGTCGGTGCACGGCTGGCTGGAGCGTCCACGATCATCGCCGTGGATCGCGACGAGCGGAAATTGGCGTGGGCTGCCGACCTCGGCGCCACCCACACCGTCAATGCCGCCACCACCGACACGGTAGCCGCCGTCCAAGAGCTCACCGGCGGGTTCGGTGCCGACGTGGTCATCGATGCCGTGGGCCGCCCCGAAACCTGGCGGCAGGCGTTCTATGCCCGCGATCTGGCCGGCACCGTGGTGCTGGTAGGCGTACCAACCCCTGAAATGCGGCTGGAGATGCCGCTGATCGACTTCTTCTCCCGCGGCGGCGCGCTGAAATCTTCGTGGTACGGCGACTGTCTGCCGGACCGGGATTTCCCGATGCTGATCGACCTGTACCAGCAGGGACGCCTGCCCTTGGACAAGTTCGTCACCGAACGCATCACCCTCGACGAGGTGGAGCAGGCATTCCACACCATGCACCAGGGCAAGGTGCTGCGGTCGGTGGTCGTGCTGTGAGTGGCCGGCTCCGCATCGAGCGGGTGGTGACTTCCGGAGTCTTCGAACTCGATGGCGGTTCCTGGGAGGTCGACAACAATGTCTGGGTGGTCGGTGACGACGACGAGGTCATTGTCGTGGACGCGGCCCATGACGCCAAACCCATCTTGGAGGCCATCGGCGACCGCAATGTCATCGCCGTCGTATGCACCCATGGGCACAACGATCACGTCACCTTTGCCCCGCAACTCGCCGCAGACGTCTACGCACCGGTCCTGGTACACCCGGGAGACGACGCACTCTGGCAGCTGACACACCCGAGTGAGTCGTACTGGCCGCTCACCGACGAACAGCGCATTGCCATAGCCGGGACGGAAATGCACGTCATCCACGCGCCGGGCCATTCGCCGGGTTCGGTGTGCCTGTATCTCCCCGAAGCCGACACGCTCTTCTCGGGCGACACCCTGTTCGCGGGCGGACCGGGAGCCACCGGACGGTCGTTCTCGGACTTCCCCACCATTATCGGTTCGATCCGCGATCGCCTGCTCACGCTCCCGGAGCACACCCGTGTCTACACCGGCCACGGTGACGGCACGACCATCGGCGCCGAAGCACCCCACCTGGCGGAGTGGATCGCCCGCGGGTTCTGATCTGCCCAGCGCCCCTTCGCATTTCGAAAGAGAGAGTGAATTCCCGCCATGAACCGCAACGCGCCGACACGGGACTTCGACGAGTCCGAGCTCTCCGTCACCGCCCCGAAAACCCAGGCGGCGGGCGTGACAGCGGTGACGGTGGCCTTGGACCGTGCCGTCGCGGAGATGGGTGTGCTCCGCACGGCGCGCACCCTGACCCGCGTCAACCAGCGACACGGCTTCGACTGCCCGGGCTGCGCATGGCCGGAGCCTGCCGGGCACCGCCGCCCGGCCGAGTTCTGCGAGAACGGAGCGAAGGCCGTCGCGGAAGAGGCGACGCTGCGCACCGTCGGACCGGAATTCTTCGCCCGGCATTCGGTGCGGGAGCTTGCGGAGAAGACCGGGTACTGGCTCGGCCAGCAGGGACGCCTGACCCATCCAATGGCCTTGCGGCCCGGCGACACTCACTACTCCCCCATCGACTGGGCCGACGCCTACCGATTGATCGCGGCCGAGTTGCGCGACCTCGCCACTCCTGACGAGGCGTTGTTCTACACCTCCGGCCGCACCGCCAACGAGACCGCGTTCCTCTATCAACTGCTCGTGCGTAGCTTCGGCACCAACAACCTGCCGGACTGCTCGAACATGTGCCACGAATCCTCCGGCACCGCGTTGACCGGCTCCATCGGTATCGGCAAGGGCTCGGTGTCGATCGACGACTTCGAGAAGGCCGATCTGATCGTGGTGGCTGGACAGAATCCCGGCACCAACCATCCACGCATGCTGTCGGCGTTGCAGAAGGCCAAGGCGGCGGGGGCGAAGATCATCGCGATCAATCCGCTGCCCGAGACCGGGCTGATCGGCTTCCGTGATCCACAGACGGTCAAGGGCCTCACCACCGGCGTCACCATCGCCGATGAATTCCTGCAAATCCGCCTCGGCGGCGATATGGCACTGTTCCAAGGGCTGGGCAGATTGCTGTTCGAGGCCGAGGACCGCGCGCCTGGCACCGTGGTCGACCGGGAGTTCGTCGACACTCGGACCGCCGGCTTCGCCTCATACGAAAAGCACATGCGCGCAGTCGATCTCGCCCTCGTCGAGGAAGCGACCGGCTTGACACGCGAACAGCTGGAACAGGCTGCCGCACTGTTGGCCGGGTCGAAGGCGACCATTCTGTGCTGGGCCATGGGCCTCACCCAACAGCGCCACGGGGTAGCCACCATCGAGGAGGGCACGAACCTGCTGCTGCTACGCGGAATGATCGGCAAACCGGGTGCGGGCGTGTGTCCGGTCCGCGGGCACTCGAACGTACAGGGCGATCGCACCATGGGCATCTGGGAGAAGATGCCCGAAACCTTCCTCTCCGCACTGGATTCCGAATTCGGCATCACCAGCCCGCGCCGCCACGGCTATGACGCTGTCGACGCCATTCGCGCCATGCGGGACGGGCGCGCCACGGTGTTCTTCGGAATGGGCGGCAATTTCGTGTCCGCCGCTCCCGATACGAACGCCACCGAGTCCGCGCTGCGGAATTGTGCGCTGACCGTCCACGTCTCGACGAAACTCAACCGCAGCCACGTCGTGCACGGCAGCACAGCGCTCATCCTGCCCACTCTCGGCCGCAGCGACCTCGACCTCTCCGCCACCGGAGTCGAACAGCAAGTGTCGGTGGAGGATTCGATGTCGATGGTGCATCTGTCCACCGGACGGCTGCGACCGGTCGGCGATCATATGCGCAGCGAGGTCGCCATCGTGTGCGAACTGGCCGAGGAACTCCTCGGCTCCGACCACCCCGTCCCCTGGGCGGAATTCCAGCACGACTACGACGCCATCCGCGACGCCATCGCCCGCGTGGTGCCCGGCTGCGCCGACTACAATAAGAAAGTGCGTCACCGCGACGGCTTCCAGCTTCCGCACCCACCCCGCGACAACCGCGAGTTCCACACCGCCACCGGCAAGGCCAATTTCGCGGTCAACGACCTGCACTGGCTGCCAGTCCCCGAGGGCCGTCTCATCCTGCAGACCTTGCGCAGCCACGACCAGTACAACACCACCATCTACGGACTCGACGACCGCTATCGCGGAATCCACAACGGGCGCAAGGTCGTTCTGGTGCATCCGGACGATATCGCCGCCCTTGGTTTCGCCGAGGACGACCTCGTGGACTTGGTGTCGGAGTGGACCGACGGCATCGAACGCCGAATCACCGATTTTCGGCTGGTCCCCTATTCCACCCCGCGCGGCAATGCCGCCGCCTACTACCCCGAAACCAATCCGCTGGTCCCGCTGGACCACGTCGCCGAACGGTCCAATACACCGGTCTCCAAAGCCGTCACGATCCGGCTGGAAGCCAGCGGTCAGGTGCGAGCATGAGTCGAATCACGACCCGTCGCAAGGTGATTCGGATAACCCACGCCGGGGAAGTCCGCCGCCCCGACACCCTCGCCGTCGAAGAACCCCTCGAACTGCGCATCGCCGGCGAACCATTGACCGTCACCATGCGCACCCCGGGCAGCGATATCGACCTGGCGTACGGATTCCTGTTCAGCGAGAACATCATCGACTCGGTCGATGACATCGCCTCCGCCCGTTACTGCGCCGGAACCGACGCCGACGGCCACAACACGTACAACGTTCTCGATATCCGGTTGCGCACTCCCACACCGCTGCCGAGCCGACGGTTCATCACCAACAGCGCGTGCGGCCTCTGCGGCAAGACCTCGCTCGACGAGGTCCGAACCCGCACCCGATTCCGGCCGCGCTACGGCGATTTCACGATCGATTCGACGGTCCTGTACGCCCTGCCCGATGAGCTCCGGTCACAGCAGGCGGCCTTCGCCGTCACCGGTGGACTGCACGCGGCGGGTTTGTTCACGCGGGACGGCACCGCCCTCGTGGTCCGCGAGGATGTCGGGCGGCACAATGCGGTCGACAAGGTGATCGGCTGGGCTGTGCGCAAAAACCGGATCCCCGCAGCGGATCTCGCCCTCATCGTGAGTAGCCGCGCCTCGTTCGAGCTGGTGCAGAAGGCGGTGCTGGCGGGCATTCCCGTGCTGGGCGCGGTCTCGGCCCCCAGCTCACTGGCGGTGGACTTGGCCGCTGACGCCGGGATCACTCTTGTGGGCTTCCTGCGCGGCGAGACCATGAACATCTACACCGATGCGCAGCGCATCGACATCGACAAGGGCGTCGTGGCGCTGTGACATCCGGTCAGCGGGCCGGGGCAGGGCCGGTGCGCAGCAGTTCACGAGCCAGGTCCGCGAAAGCCCGTGCCCGTCGAGTCATCCGCGCGGTGGAGTTCATGACGAGCAGGACCTCGACCGGCGCTCCCATCCCCTCGAGATCGATCGAGGCGACCTCGCTGCCGTCGTAACTGCGCTCGGTCCCCGGGCGGTGCAGCAGCACAGCCCATCCCATGCCGCGGCCTACGAACGTGCGCACCGTCTCGACGCTTCTGGTCCGGAAGCGGATATCTGGGGTATAGCCCGCCTCGGTTATTCGGCCGGTGAAGAACTCCAAGCTGGGCGGCATATCGATCATCACCATCGGCTCGTCGATCAGTTCGGACAGCGCCACAGTGCGTCGCGTGGCGAATCGATGCCCGGCGGGCAGCACCGCGTAGGGCGGGCAGGAGTACAGCGGCAGCGTCGTGACATCGCTGCCCAAGCCGATGTCGTACATGATCGCCAGATCGCACAGTCCGTCGGCGAGCCGCCCCTGCAGGCCCTCGACGGTGTCCTCGACGAGATCGATCTCCAGTTCCGGATAGCGGATCGGCACCTCCTCGAGAATCCTGCCCATGACGAACGGGGTGATCGTCGGGAAGCAGCCGATGGCAAGCTGTCCCGAAATGTCCTGTCCGATGGTGCGCACGGCGCTTTCGAGCTCACCCGCATGGCCCAGCACCTGCCGGGCATCGACGAGCAACTGCCGTCCCGCGGCCGTGAGCGCAGGCGCTTTGGCAGGTCGGCGGACCAGCACCTGAACGCCGAGCGCTTTCTCGAGCTGACTGATGGCCAATGACACCGCGGTCTGCGAAACGTGGAACTCCGCAGCCGCCGCGCTCAATGTTCCGCGTTCAACGGTGGCCACGAAGAATTCGAGCTGGCGCAAGGTGACGTCGAGCGACTTCATAAGAATAACTTAGGTCAAATGCCCGATATATGTGCTTTTCATACGAGATGGCGCGGATCACACTCATGAGGGTGCAACACCCTCGATGAGGAGGAATTCGGTGCCGACACCGCAAATCGATCTCGACCTCGACGCCATGATGGTCGACCCCTTTCCCACCTTCGCCACCCTGCGCGAGGCCGAACGCTGGACCTGGTCCGAAACCATGAAAATGTGGCTGGTCAGCCGTTTCGATGACGTCGTCTTCGTGGACTCGCATCCGGAGATCTTCTCGACCGAGATTCCGGGCGCGCTGCTCACTCGCACCCTCGGGCAGACCATGATCCGCAGTGAAGGAGACCTCCACCGACGCCTCCGTGGCTCCGGTGACGAGCCGCTCAAGCGCCGCTCGATCCAACGCGCCTGGCCCGAGGTCATCGACGACCTCGCCCGGCAGTACCTCGAGCCACTTCGCGGTCGTGACCAGGCCGAGCTGGCGGCCGATTTCGCCAATGGCTTCACCGGGGCCTGCCTGCGGGAGGTGCTCGGTCTCCTCGACGCCACACCCGAGGACATCCACCGCTGGTCCGACGCCTACATCGGCGGATTCATCAACAACACCGACGACCCCGATGTGTGGAAGGTCGTCGAGAACGCGCGCGCCGAGAACACCGAAGCGGTCCGGCTGGCCATCGAACGTGTTCGCCGCGAGCCCGACGCTACGGTGGTCTCGGCCATGGTCCACGCTAGCCCGGACGAGCCGCTGTCGCTCGAGGAGATCGCGGCTAATATCCAGCTCATGATCGCCGGCGGTTTCAATGACGCCCGTGACGCGATCGCTACCCTGCCGTGGCTGCTGATGACCCACCCCGAGACCCGCCAGCGGGTTCGCGAGGACAGTGCGGCATTCGAACGCGCCATTGACGAATCCGTGCGGTGGCTGACACCGGTCGGCAGTTACCCGCGCCTTCTGATTCAGGACTTCTCCGGCCCCGCAGCGGATTTGAAGGCCGGCGACACCGTTCTGGTGCTGGCCATGTCCGCTGACTACGACGAGCGGAAGTTCGCCGATCCGGAGAAGTTCGACATCGACCGCCCGGCACTCGAGGATCACCTCGGCTTCTCCGTAGGCGCGCACTTCTGCCTCGGCAGCCACCTGGTGCGCGCGATGATGCGCGCCGCCGTCCCCTTGATCCTCGACCTGCCCGGTATTCGGCCGGCCGCCGAACCACGGTTCATCGGCTGGCAGTTCCGGGGTCCGGCATCCGTGCCGGTGTTGTTCGACCAGATGGAGAAGTAATGAGCGACACCATGATTCGAATCAAACTGTGCGACCGCGCGGACGTCCCCGCGAACGGCATCATCCGCGTCACCGATGTGCCGGGCATCGACACCCCGCTGGCCGTGGCCGAGTCCGATGGCGAGATCTTCTGTATCGCCGACACCTGTAGCCATCAGACGGCCGCACTGTCCGACGGCTGGGTCGAGGACGGATGCGTCGAGTGCCCGCTGCACGAATCGCGCTTCGATCTGGCGACAGGGGCACCCGATGTCCCCCCGGCCCGTGAGCCGATCGCCACCTTCCCGGTGGTGGTCGAGAATGGCGAAGTCTTCCTCCTCGAGGAGCGATCGTGACTCATATCGCCGTGGTGGGCGCGTCGCTGGCCGGCCTTCGCGCCGCCGAAACCCTGCGTGCGGAGGGGTACGACGGCGAAATGACGATCATCGGCGACGAATCCCATCCACCCTACGATCGACCGCCCCTGTCCAAGGACTTCCTTCTCGGCAAGATCGAGACCGTCGATATCGCGTTGGCGGACAGCGCTGCCCGCGAGTCCCTTGCGGCACGATGGGTGCTCGGCTGGGCGGCGACGAGCCTGCGGCCGGGGCAGGTGACCATCGGCGACGGCGAAACCCTGGCCGTCGACGGTATCGTCATCGCCACCGGCGCGCGGGCCCGGCGAATTCCGAAGGGCGACAAGCTGACCGGAATTCACGTCCTGCGCACCCTCGACGACGCCGTCTCGCTCAGGGGGGCGATGGAGTCCGCGCAGCAGGTTGTCATCGTGGGCGCTGGCTTCATCGGTGCCGAAGTCGCCTCCACAGCAGGCGCTCTGGGTAAACGGGTGACCGTAGTCGAAGCCGCGGAACAGCCCTTCCACGCCCATCTGGGTCGAGTGGCCTCCGATCTGCTTCGCCGGACCATGAGCGATCACACCGTCGAGATGATCACCGGTCACACCGTCGCCGAATTCGATGGCGCACAGCGGGTCTCGGCAGTCGTACTGGACGACGGTACACGGCTGCCCGCCGACCTGGTCCTGGTCGGAATCGGTGCGATCCCCAATACCGAGTGGCTCGAGGGCTCCGGTGTGCTCTGCGACAACGGCGTGCTGACCGATCCCTGGGGCAGAACCAATATCGCGGGCGTCGTGGCCGCTGGCGACGTGGCGCGTTTCCAGCGCGGCGACCGCCAGATCCGAATCGAGCACTGGACGACAGCTTCGGGCATGGCGGCCACCGCGGCGCGGACATTGCTCGCTGACCTCACGGGCGGATCGCCTTGTGCCCCGCATCTCGACGCACCCTACTTCTGGTCCGACCAGTTCGGCCATCGGATTCAAATGGTCGGCCGAATCGAGGCGGATCTTCCGGTCGACATCGTCGAGGGGGCTGTCGACGATGCCCGGTTCGTGGCGGTCCAGCGCCGTGACGATGCCGTCACCGCGGTGCTGGGTTGGAGCATGCCCCGCGAATTCACGCAGTGGCGGCGCCGGAACAACGATTCCCTCCGGGCGGCGGCCCACTGACGGTGTGCAGAAATTGCCCAACGTGAACCTGATCTCCGCCGAGCCGGTAGTGAACTAGACGTATCGTTCAGAATAAGGACCATGCGTCATCCGGTGACTCAGAAAGGTAGATCCTTATGACTGTCCGACTGCACCAGTCGGTGTTCGTCCACCCGCCGCTGTATGTCGTGGCCGACCAACTCGGCTTCCTTACGGAAGCCGGGGTCGAGGTCGACACCACGCTCACCCGATCCTCGGACCAACAGCGCGCCCAGCTCGTCGGCGGCGACTGCGACCTGGCCGTGACCGCCATCGACAATCTGATCGTCTGGAATGCGACCGGAGCCGAGGTCCGGCTGCTCGCACAGTTGGAGCGGACCACACCGCTGCAGTTGGTGGGGCGCAAGGGATTCGGCACGATCGATTCGCTACGGGGGGCTGAATTGGGCGTGGACGCCGTCGACAACGGGTTCGCCGTCGTACTGCGGCACGTCCTGCGGTCGCACGGGCTCAACTTCGACGATTATCTCCTGATCCCGGTGGGCGGGGTGCGCGAACGTTACGACGCCCTGCTCGCCGGCGACATCGCGGCAACCCTGCTCGGCCCGCCCCTGGACGAACTGGCCCGAGCCGAGGGCTTGCCGGTTCTGCTGGCGGTTGGCGACGAAGTGCCCGACTATCCGGGGCAGGGTCTGGTGGCCGGCACCGCCGGGCTGGCATCCACCGAAGCGATCAGCAAATACCTGTCCTGCCTGGACCGTGCCCGGCGCTGGCTCGCCACGGCCGAGGCCGGGCAAGCGATCGATGTTCTCGTCCGGGGCGGATACACCGAACCCTCGGCACGCGCGAGCCTCCACGCCACCCCGGAGTCGCTCACCCCGGCACCCTCCGGGCTGCGCCGCCTCTACTCGATCCGCGCTGAGCTGGAGATGATGCCACCCGGCGAACCCGGAGCCGGCGAACTTTTCGAGCCCGCTCCGCTGGCCGCCGTGGTGTCCGTGTGAACGCCGCCATCGACGACATCGACAACGGCCGCGTGGTCGACACGGTGCGCGCACTGCTGGATGCCGATCAGGTCTCGAGAATGCTCGGCATCGAGATCCTGTCCGCCGATCGGGGCAGCGCGCTGGCACGCATGCCGGTCCGCCCGGACATGGTCAATGGACACCGGATCCTGCACGGCGGCCTGGTATTCACACTGGCCGACACGGTATTCGCGTGTGCGGCGAATAGTTTCGGACCCGCGGTGACGGCGGCCGCCGACATCCAGTACCTGCGCCCGGCATACCTCGGTGACGTCCTGACCGCCGAGGCGGCCGTTCGCTCTCGCTCCGGGCGGACGCTGGTCTGTGACGTAACCATCCGACGTAGCGACGAGGTGATCGCCGAATTCCGGGCGCGCGGCAGCCTGCTCGGTGAGCGGAGTGCGGGGCAATAGTCCCAGCGGCCTGCACGAATTCGAATCGACACCAAGGGATTGTGATCCGCGCCGCACCGACGTACAGTTGTGATTCGATACGATACGTTTAGTACACAAGGGAGTGATGGTGTCGTACCACTACGAAGTTGCTGTCGTCGGTTGCGGACCGGTAGGGGCAATCGCTCTCGCCATGCTGGGACGTGCGGGCATCTCCGCGATCGGAATCGAGCGCGAAGCCACAACCTGGCCGCATGCCCGGGCCGTGCATTTCGACGGCGAAACGCTGCGGACACTGCAGGCATTGGGTATCGGTGAGCTGGCCTGCGCGCTCTGCGAGCCGATGACCGAATTCCGCATGGAGAACGAGGCGGGTGAGCTCCTGTTCGAGCTGCCCACCGGTCAGTTCGGCCCCCAGGCATGGCATGACGATCTCATGTTCCATCAGCCCGATATGGAAACACTTGTGCGCGGCGAACTCGAGCGATACCCGAACGTGCGGCTGTGTTCGGGTGTCACGCTCCTCGACTTCACACAGGACATCGACGGCGTGCGATGCCGAGTCGAGAATGCCAATGGCACAACAGAGTTCATCAGCGTCCGTTGGGTGATCGCGTGCGACGGCGCCAACTCCCAGGTTCGGCGCCAGCTCGGTATCGAGACCGAGAAACTGGGTTCCGACGACCCGTGGCTGGTCGTCGACGGACTGCTGCGCGACAGCCCGGGCCTGCCCGGCACGATGGCTTTCCTCGGACACCATTCCCGGCCGGGACTGTGGGTTCGACTGCCCGGCGAACGCGTCCGGATGGAATTCAAGGTCATGCCGGACGACGACCTCGAGGAGATCGTGACTCGTCCGGCGATCGAGCGCATCAGCCGCGGTGTGCTGCCGGTCGCCGATTTCGAGCCGGACCGGATCGCCGTCTACACCTTCCGCGCTCGAGTCGCCGAACAGTGGCGCGTCGGAAACGTCTTCCTCGCGGGCGACGCCGCCCACCAGGCGCCGCCACTGTTCGGCCAAGGTCTCTGTGCCGGTATGCGTGATGTCACCAACCTGGTCTGGAAGCTGAAGGCGGTGGCACGCGGCACCGCTGCGCCGGAACTACTCGACACCTACCAGAGCGAACGGCTACCCCATGCGCGCTACTGGGTGGAGAAGGCCGCCACCATGGCGCATCTGGTCCAGACAACCGATCCGGCGACAGCGGCCGGTCGCGATGCGCATATCCGCAGCCATCCCCAGGACGTCTATCCGCCGCTTCCGGCACTCGGCCCGGGACTGCACACCGGTCCCGGCGACCCGAATGCGGGACACCTCTCGCAGCAACCCATGCTGGCCGACGGGACTCGCCTCGACGACATCGTGGGCGTGCGCTTTCTGCTCGCGACCACTGCCGAGATATTCGCCGGACTCCCCGAGAATACGCGGATCGAAGTCGAGACCAATCCCGAGATCGTCGTTCTGACCGGCACGGAACAGGTCGCAGAGCTCCTCGCCTCAGTCGACTCGAAGGCCATTGTCGTGCGGCCGGACCGCTACGTGCTCGGCACCGCCGATACGGCAGCGCGACTGGCGGAACTGCTCACCATAATCCCCGCCCTTACCGCCGCGCCCCGGGTGGCCGCCGCACCCGTTGTGGCCTCGTAGCCGGCGGACCGAATTTCGAAGGAGAAATGAATGTCGTTCAGTCCGATCACCCATCTGCGTCACGTCGACATCGCCGTGCCCGACTACGACAAACAAGTCGAGTTCTATGCGAAACACTGGGGTTTGGCCAGCACAGGTGGCGAGCGTGACGTGAGCTACTTCGCCGCCGAAGGCTCACCCGAGCAGTACATCGTGCGGGTCCGGAAGGCTGCGGAGAAACGCCTCGACCTGATCTCGCTCGGCGCGGCCGACCGCGCGACCGTCGATGGACTCGCCGCCCGTCTCGGCAGGGAGGGCGTGCAGCTGATCAATGAGCCGGATATCCTCCAAACCCCCGGTGGCGGTTACGGTTTCCGGTTCTTCGACCTCGAGGGCCGCACCATCGAGGTGTCGTCGGATGTGGAGACCCGCAAGCATCGCAAGATCGAGGAGAAGGAAGACATTCCGGTGCGCCTGTCGCACGTGGTGTTCAATTCGCCCGAGCCGGAGAAGATGACGGCGTGGTACGAGAAGCATCTGAACTTCCGGCTGTCCGACACGAATACCCATCCCCGGATGGGCGGGCTGTTCTGGTTCCTGCGCTGCAGCGACCAGCACCACAGCATCGCGGTCTCCCGCGGTCCGCATACCGCGCTGAACCATGTCTCGTTCGAACTGCGCGGCCTGGACGAATACCTCTATGGCAGCGGGCGTCTCATGCGCGCCGGAGTCCCCAAGATCTGGGGCCCCGGCCGGCATCGCGCCGGTGACAACACCTTCACGTACTTCCACGACCCCAACGGCAACACTATGGAGTACACCACCGAGCTCGCCACCATCGACGAGGACACCTGGCACCCCAGCATCTACGACGTCTCCGATCCGGCAACCTCCGATATGTGGGGGATCGCGGAGACCGCGGACGAGTGGATCAGCAAGCAGATGTTCAACGACCCCGACAAGGGCCAGTTCGTCGCACCGCCTATGTGAGATATCGGGCTCGGTCAGCGGGCGGGAGGCAGCGAATTTCCCGCTGCCCCCGCCCTTTTCGGATCCCGGGGCGTTACGACAAGTTTCATGATCACCTCGAGCAGCCCGAGGGTTTCCCGAGACGGATCGAGCAGGGATTGGATGCGCAGGCCGTCCATCATCGCGAGCACCCGGGTAGCCTTCTCGTCCGCCGATAGGTACGCGCTGTCCATCGAGGGGGTAGCGCACTGCTGCTGAAGCGCGTGCGGATGCGCTAGCGCCGATGAAGAACTCGACGCGCGGGATGTGGGGTCTGTGGCCGCTCGGTATTCCCGACGACATCGCCCGCGTCGTCCTCTGCTGCGCATCGGATCTGTCGGCCTTCATGACGGGCAGCACGCTGCTCGGCGACGGCGGCAGCACCGTCTGACCAAACCTTCTTCGGTTGCCGCATTGGAAGATTCGGTGCCGCCGGGGGCCGAGCACTGGATGCCCCGGCGGCATCGACCGAGGGCCCGACCGCGGTGGTACTGCGGTCGGGCCCTCGGTGCGCTCGCCCCCGATCAGCCCTGGGTGGAGGCCGATCGACAGACGGTGCGCTGCTTTCCGAGGCCGGTGATCTCGGCCTCCATCACGTCCCCCGCGCGCAGGAACCGCCCATGGTGTGAGCCGTTGCCCGCAGGCGAACCGGTGATGACCATGTCGCCCGGCTCGAGCGTGGTGTAGCGGGAGATATAGGAGATCAGCTGCGCGGGGCCGAACAGCATGTCGCTCGTCGATCCCTTCTGCATCAGGTCGCCGTTGAGGTGCAGGGTGATCTCCAGATCGAGCGGGTCCGACACGAATTTCGCCGGGGTGAGATACGGCCCGGTCGGATAGAAGGTGGGCGCGTTCTTCGCCCGCATCCAATCGGTGCCCATCATCGGAATATCGCTGCGGGGCACCAGACTCCGCGTGGTCAGGTCGTTGCAGATGGTGTATCCGGCGACCGAGTCGATGGCCTCGGCCACGCCGACATCGCGAGTCCGGCGTCCGATGATCACGCCGAGTTCCAGTTCCCAGTCGTGGTTTTCGCCCACGGACGGCAGGATCACGTCGTCATAGGCACCGCTGATGGCTGTCGGCACGCCGACCCAGACATAGGGGTCGCCATGGGCGGCCCGCTCGTCGGTCTCCCGGGCTGCCTGCTCACGCAGTTCCGCCTCGGACGCGCCGGGGGTTCCGATGCGGTGGGCGACCGTGATCTGGATGATGTGCTCGCGGTAGTTGGCGCCCGCCGCGAAGATCTGCCCCGGCTGCTGCACCGGCGCGAGCACGCGCAATTCCTCCACCGGGCGGCCGTCGCCGGTCACCGTATTCGTGAAGTCCTGCAAGGACCGTAGGACGGGCTCCCAGTCGCGAAGCATCGCCGCCGTCGACGTATGTGGCAGGACTGTGCGCGTGTCGTACACGCGCCCGGCCACGACGATTCCCGGATACGGCGGCTGGTCTCCGTCTGCGAAGGTGCCGATGTGAAAGCTGACGTCGTTGCTCATACTGTCTCCAGAGTGTGTCGTCGGTGTGCGAAGTCCTCGTATTCCCGCAGCAGGCCGCTGTCGTCCACCGCGCCCAGGTCCACCACATCCGTCAGGGCCGCGCCCTGGAGCATGCGCTTGACGGGGACCTCCAGCTTCTTCCCGGTCCGCGTATGCGGGATGGCGCGCATGAACACAATGTCGTCGGGTACATGCCGCGGCGACAGCAAGGTACGCAGCGCTTCCGCGATCCGGGGCCGCAGCGCGTCGTGATCCACACCGTCGATCGCCGCCACGAACAACACCATGTCGTAGTCGTCGGCGCCGAGTTCGGCTCCCACGACCAGGGATTCCCGCACTTCGGGGAAATCCTCGACGACACGGTAGATCTCCGCCGATCCGATCCGGATGCCCTGGCGGTTCAATGTGGAATCCGAACGCCCATGGATCACCGAACTGCCGTCAGCGTCGAATTCGATGAAATCGCCGTGGCGCCAGATGCCGGGGAACATCTCGAAGTAGCTGGCCAGGTAACGCCTGTTGTCCGGGTCGTTCCAGAATCGCAGCGGCATAGACGGCATCGGCTTGGTGATGACCAGTTCGCCCTGCTCCCCCGCCACCGGATTACCGTCAGCGTCCCATGCGGCGACCGCGACACCGAGCGCCGGTGCCTGTAGTCGCGGCTTGCGAACCGGCAGTTCCGGGACGCCGCCGACGAAGATGGAACAGATGTCGGTGCCACCGCTCATCGATGACAGCCACATATCGTCGAAATGCTCGTAGACCCAATCGAATCCGGCTTCCGACAGGGGTGATCCGGTCACCTGGAGCGTGCGCAACCGGCTTCGGGGCGGCTGCACGCCGGCCTTCAGGCAGGCGTGGATATAGCCAGCGCTGAGTCCCATGATGTCGACGTCGTGTTCGGCCGCGACCTGCCAGACGCGGCCCAGTTCGGGCCGGACCGGGCTACCGTCGAGCAGCACCACCGTCGCGCCGACGCCAAGGCCGGAGATCAGCATGTTCCAGACCACCCAGGCCGTGCTGGCGACATTCATATAGTGATCGCCCGCCCGCACATCGCTGTGGATGCGCAGCATCTTCAGATGCTCCAACAGCACACCGCCGTGGCCGTGCACGATGCCCTTGGGGATTCCCGTTGTGCCGGAAGAGAACAGCACCCACAGCGGATGCTCGAATGGCAGATCGGTGCATTGAAGTTCGATGTCTGCGTCGGTGACGGCAGCCCAGGTTCGCACCGGAACATCGAAGGCGGGCCGTTGCCCCGGACGCAGATCATCCACCCAGATCACGTGCTCGAGATCCGGCAATTCGGCTGCCACCTCGGTCATTTCGGCGGCTCGCTCGTGCTCGCGCCCACCGTGCCGGTAGCCGTCCGCGGCGATGAGTACCCGCGGGCTCAGTTGAGCGAAGCGGGAGACGATTGCACTGGTGCCGAATTCCGGCGAACACACCGACCAGATGGCACCGACCGCCGCACACGCGAGCAGCGCGACGACGGCCTCGGATCGGTTGGGCAGTACCGCGGCCACCCGGTCACCGGGCAGCACGCCCATCGACCGCAGCGCCGCGGCCAGGGCCGCGACCTGCCGGTGCAGCTCGGCGCGCGACACGGCATGCGACCGGTTGTCGTCGTCCACAATGATCAGCGCAGTCTCGGGGGCCTTGCGCAGCATGTGCTCGGCGTAGTTGACGGTGCGGCCCGGAAACCAAGCGCCACCGATCATTTCGTCCGGAGCGACCGGACCGGTCGGTGCGCCGCCCAGCCGGACATCCTCGAAGTCGGCGATGGCCAGCCAGAACCGGTCCGGATGTTCGGTCGACCAGCGCCACAGATCCAGGTATTCGGCATCCCGGAGTTCGGGGGGCAAACCCGCCCGGAAGCGGGTCACCTCCGCGGCGGCCACACGCTCCGAGCTGGGCCGCCACACCACATCACTGGTCACGGCCGCGCCTCGTCGAACAGCGGCAGCGAACCGAGCAGGATGAACGCCATCCGGCACGGCTTGTCGCTGCGGTTGGACCACGAATGGCTGGTGCCACGCTGGACGACGACGTCGCCGGGTTTCATCAAGCACTCACCCTCGTCGGTCATCAGCCAGATCTCACCGTCGAGCACGATGCCGTAGTCGAGGGAGTCGGTGCGGTGGAACCAGAAGTGCCGGGAATCCTCCTGCGCCGCAGCGCGCGCGTGCTCGCCACCGAATTCGCTGAACATCGTCTTCGCCGCGCGGTCGCTGTATGCGGCATCCGGCGGGAAGGTGGCTATCCGGAAGATGCTGCCGCCCACCTTGGGGTACATGGGCACCTGCGTGTCGGCGGTGGCCGTGTCCTCGTTGCCGGCATTGGAGATATCGCCGGGTTCGGTGAGCCAGGCGACACTCGCACCGAATCCCGGAATATCCTCGGATACAAAGATATTCGGGCAATCGCCGACGCTGACGATGATCGATCGGCCGTTCTCGTCGTGGCCCGTCACGATCCGGCGAACGGGCGCGATCACGGTGTTTTCGGTCATTGGGCGTTTCCTCTCAGACTGTGGCCGTGCCGAAGGGGTACGGACGGGGCTCCGGCCACCACGGCGCGGTCGCGGGTTCGGCACTCAGCCGGTTGCGCAACACGCCGACGCCACTGATCTCGAGTTCGACGACATCGCCCGGCCGCAGCTTCTTGTCGATTTCGAGGCCGGAGCCGTTGGGTAGCGTGCCCGAGCCGATGAGGTCACCCGGCTGCAGGTTGTCGCCGATGGAGACGTAGGCCAGCAGTTCGGCGGGGGTGTAGATCATGCCGTCGGCCTTGGTGCTGGTCCACTCCTCGCCATTGACATGGACGGAGCCGGTGATGGCGTCGAAGTCCTGGAACTCGTCCATGGTCGTGATCCACGGGCCGATACCGTAGGCGAAGTCCTTGCACTTCTGCGGGCCCATACCCATCCCCATTTCGGAGCCCTGCACATCGCGGGCGCTGAAGTCGTTGAAGATGGTGAGACCGAACAACTTGGACTGCGCCTCGTCGGGCGTGAGGTTGCTGCCGTAGCCTCCGACGATCAATCCGATTTCGAGTTCGTAATCGACGAATTCGGAGTAGCCCGGGTAGGGCACCTCCTGGTCGTGCCCGTAGACCACACCCGTGGACCCCTTGAAGTAGCCGGGAGTCTTGAATAGCTGCGGGTTCGGCAGACCGCCGCCGACCTTCTCGTGGAACTGCTTCATATGCAGCGGGAAGGTCAGGCCGTCGCGGATCACCGGCGGATCGACAGCGGGCTGCCAGTCGACCTCGCCGATCGGCAGCGACGCATCGTCACCCGCCTGATCCACCGCCCAATGCGCGGCCTCGAGGAATACCGGACCGGCCGCGATCGCGGCGGCCATGCTCGACGGGAAGTACGCGGCCGCGAGCCGCCGTGCGGCCGCGTCGGACGCCGACCCGCGCTGACGGCCGATGCGGTACGCCTGGGCCAGATCCACCACTCGGTCTCGGTCCGGTTCGACCGCTACGAGCCTGGTTTGGTCGCCGTCCGGCGTCGAACGGGAGATTCGGCTGAGCTTCATTGCTAACCACCCTTTATGTCATCCGAAACGTTTCGTATCGTATATGGATATAGAACCATGCCAATACCGTGTTTGACAATGGATTCGGGATAACATCCACTTGTGGCTGTACGAAGCGAATCGAGTCGACAGGCGATCCTGGACGCAACCATGGACCTACTGGTCCGGGATCGGAGACGGGCGACAACCGTCCAGAAGCTGACCATCGAGATGATCGCCAAGCGGGCGAAGGTCAGCAAGGCGACCATCTATCGGTGGTGGCCCAACAAGGCCGCCGTGGTCATAGACGCCTTCATGGAGGGGCATCTGCCACAGGTCCGCATCCCGGAGGATCTTCCGGTCCGCAAGGCCCTCGAAACCCATGTGAAGTCACTGGTCGCGCGGTACGCCGGACCGCAAGGGCGGCTGATCGCCCAGATCATTGCCGAGGGACAGTACGACCCGGCGACCCTCGCCGATTTCAAGACCCGGTTCTGGAACGACCGATACGCCGCGGTGGACAAGCTGATTCGCCGAGGGGTCGACGAGGGCGTGTTCCGTTCCGACATCGAACCGGGCGATGCGGCCGAGATGATCTACGCGCCGATCTACTTTCACTTGCTCTTCGGTACCGGCCCGCTAGACGATTCGCTTGCGGAGCGGCTCGTCGACCAGGCTATCCGTGGACTCGCGGCATCAGCGGCGGGTACTCCGGACTGACTCGCGATACTGGCCGTCGCACAGAACAATGCGTCAGGAACCCGCCGCTTCCGGCGGTTGAATGCGGGCGGTGACCTCGCCGAGGCTGATCAGCGCACCGGAAGGACCGGGGGCGGATCCGCTCAGCGTCACGATATCGCCATCTTCCAGGAAGGTGCGGGTGCCGCCATCGGGCAGGTGCACCGGCTCGGTTCCGTTCCAGGTGAGTTCGATCAGCGAACCGCGCTGATCCACAGCCGGTCCGGACACCGTGCCCGAAGCGAACAGATCACCCGTACGCAGGCTCGCACCGTTGATCGTCATGTGCGCGAGCATCTGCGCCGGAGACCAATACATCTGCGCGTACGGCGGCCGAGACACCGTGTGCCCGTTCAGCGCGAATTCCAGCCGCAGATTCAGTCCCCATGGCTCCGACTCCGCGAGATACGGCAACGGTTTCGGATCCTGTGGCGGCGTCGGTACCCGCGCGGCGGCCAGTGCTTCCAACGGAACGATCCATGGCGAGATCGAGGTGGCGAACGACTTGCCGAGGAACGGCCCGAGCGGTACGTATTCCCAGGCTTGGATATCGCGGGCCGACCAGTCGTTGACCAGGCACACCCCGAAAACATGGTCGGCGAAATCCTCGGTGGACACCGGCTTTCCCAGTTTGCTCGGTGCGCCGACCACATAGCCCACCTCGACTTCGATATCGAGGCGCGCTGACGGCCCGAACATCGGCACCGGATCCGACGGAGCCTTGCGCTGCCCCCGGGGACGAATCACCGAAACGCCGGAGGCGATGACCGTGCCCGCCCGGCCGTGGTAGCCGACCGGTAGATGCTTCCAATTCGGCAGCAGCGCAGCCGAATCCGGGCGAAACATGGTGCCCAGGTTGGTGGCATGGTGCTCGCTGGCATAGAAGTCGACGTAATCGGCTACCTCTATCGGTAGGTGCAGTCCGACCTGGTCCACCGGATGTAATATCTCGGCCGCGCGGGCTCGTTGCATCGGGTCGGTGAGCAAGTCGATGATCCGACGGCGGGTTGCTGTCCAGAATTCCCGCCCACAAGCCATGAAGTCGTTCAACGAAGCACTTTCGAACACCTGGTCGCCCAGAGCGGCCCGTAGATCGAGCACGTGATCGCCGATCCGGACGCCGACGCGGGCAACTTCGCCCGATGGCGAGAAGACTCCGTAGGGCAGGTTGTCGATTCCGAAGCCGGAGCCCTCGGGTACCGGCGCCCAAGTGGTGGTCATTGTGAAACCCTTTCCGTGTCAATAAGTCCGAAGGCCTGGGCCTCGGCCACCGGGATGGTCGTGCTGCACGATCCGTAGCTGGTGAGCAGGCTGCGTGTGGCCATGATGGCCGCGCCATCCAGGGTGGTGGCGGTGCGCACCAACCGCAGGGAGTCGTCGGTCAGCAAGGTGGCCTCGATCGCTTCCGCGTCCGTGCCCCCCGCAGCGGCCGCGGCGGCGAGCACCAGATTCAGGAATCCGTGGTGGGTGAATCCGGTCCGCTCATCGGTGTAACGAACCGCGTGATGCAAACCAGCGGTGGCTTTCACGGGAACGCCCGCTCCAGCAGCGGCGACCAGTGCCTGCGCCAGTGCGGGCGCCGAGGGGAACAATTCCGACCGAATGCCGCCGCAACGGAGCTTCAGGCCGACGCCGAGCCGTGCCAGTTCGGGGGCGAGGTCGGCGATGTCGGAGTAGGCCGCGGGCTCGACGAAAATCGGCACGCGGTCCGGCAGCTGGGCGACCGCCTCCGCCACCGGCGCGTTCGCCGCGGCGAGTGGGAACTCGATCAGCACCAAATCGAGAGCCGGATCGGCTGCTATGTCCGACAGCACGGTGGCCAGTCCGGACACGCCTTTGTCCGCGATCAGGCCGACGCGAATGCGGTCGTCGATTTCGAGTTGGGCGCGAAGTTCGCCGATACGGCTCGCCGGGCACAGGAATCGGTGCGTCAGTACCGGATTGGTCGCAAGGCTGTCGGCCCGGTGCCGCGCGACCGCTTCGGGCATGCTCAATGCGGTCGGCGGGAACAGTCCGGCATCGTCGACCAGGCCGTCCAGCAGTCCGGTCATGAGTTCGCCCGCGACCAGCTGCCGACGTAGACGCCGTCATCGCAGGCCATTGCGCCCTCGCCGAGCTGCAGCGGCCGGAAGGTGTCGACCATGACGGCGAGTTCGTCGAAGAATTCCTTACCCAGGCTGCGCTCGACCGCTCCGGGCTGTGGGCCGTGCGCGTGCCCGCCCGGGTGTAGCGATATTGATCCCTGCCCGATTCCGGTGCCCTTGCGCGCCTCGTAGTCGCCGCCGCAATAGAACATCACTTCGTCGGAGTCGACATTCGAGTGGTAGTACGGCACCGGCACCGATAGCGGGTGGTAGTCCACCTTGCGCGGCACAAAGTTACAGATGACGAATTTGTCCCCCTCGAACACCTGATGCACCGGCGGCGGCTGGTGCACCCGGCCGGTGATCGGCTCGAAGTCGGAGATATTGAAGGTATACGGGTAGAGGCAGCCGTCCCAGCCGACAACGTCGAATGGGTGGTGCGGAACCAGATAGCGCGTACCGGTGATCCCGTTGGGTCCCCGGTGTTTGACGAGGACTTCGACGTCGGTCTTCTCCGACAGCAGCGGCTCAGCGGGGCCGTGCAGATCGCGTTCACAGTACGGGGCGTGTTCGAGTAGCTGGCCGAAGCGCGACAGGTAGCGCTTGGGCGGCGCGATATGACTGTTCGCCTCGATAACATAGGCGCGCAACGGTTTTCCTGATTCCGGCAGCCATCGGTGCGTGGTCGCCCGGGGCAGGACGACGTAGTCGCCCTCCCGCACCGGCAGCGCTCCGAACACGGTCTCCACGAGGCCCGCGCCCGACTCGACGTACACACACTCGTCGCCGATGGCGTTGCGGTACAACGGTGATTCCGCACCGGCGACGACATAGGAGATACGGACGTCGTCGTTGCCGAGTGCCAGTCGACGACCCGTCACCACGTCGATCGACTTCCACTCCTCACCTGCAAACAGCGCGGGCAACAGCAAATGCCGCGGGATGAGCGGATGGTTGGGAGTCAGCGAAAGGTCTCCGGGCTCCCATGTCGCCGCTTCCCGGATCGCCGAGGGGATATGCCGGTGGTACAGCAGCGACGAGTCACTGGAGAAGCCCTCCTCCCCTATCAATTCCTCGTAGTACAGCGCACCGCCGCCGGTGCGGAACTGGGTGTGTCGTTTGGGTGGGATCTGTCCCACCTGGCGGTAGTACGCCATGTCAATCTCCTCGGTTATAGTCAAAGCATTGACCGTTTAGGTGGTCGGCCATGCTGAAACGAAGCCCTCGAAGGTCGCGCTGTCAGGCCACCACGGCGACCTCGGCCGGCGCACCGCCGGCCCGCCGGATCGCACCGGTCAGTTCCTCGACAGTCGGTTCGACCAGTGCCGCGGCAATGTAGGCGTCGGGCCGCACCAGCCAGACTTCACCGGGTTCGGATCGCAGTGCGGCAGTAAGGGTCCCGTCGCGGTCGATCGCCGCGATCTCCAGCACCCGGATCGGCGCGAGCGTGGCGGTGGTCGCGCACCGCGCCAGGGTCTGCACATCCACACCCGGTCCGGCCAGCAGCAGCAAGCCGTCGCGAGCGAACTCCCGTAGCCGCCCGTGCCCGCCATCGGGCAGGGTGACCGGCGCGTCGGGCACGATGATGCCCGGGGCAGTGGGAGCAACGGTGCCACGGGGCGGCCGACCATGGAAGGGACGGCCGGGATCCGGGGTGGTCAGCGGCGAATCGACATACCAGAACGGCTCTGACAGCCGACCTGAGTCGACCGCCGCACTGGTAGCGGGATCCACCGCCGCGCGTTCGAGGGTGTCGCGGCGCACCCGGCGCTGCTGGTCATCGCGCGGCACCAGGAAGTTCATGGTGTCGGTGGTGACCTCGATATTCTCCAGAGCGGCCGCGTGCCTCTCGACGTGGTAGCTCTCCAGCAGTTCCGCCGGCGCCCAGCCGTTGAGCACGAAAGCCAGCTTCCACGCGGCGTTCTCGGCGTCCGCGACGCCGGAGTTCAATCCACGCGCGCCGAATGGCGACACCAGGTGGGCGCAGTCGCCGGCCAGCAGTACCCGGCCTACGCGCATGCGGTCGACGACGCGAGAGTGGAAGCGGTACACCGAGTTCCACACGATCTCGTAGTCCGCGTCGCCGATGATCCGGCGAATCCGCGCGTCCAGCGCGCCGCTGGCTCGCTCCGCGTCGAGGTCGTAGTCGCCGGGCACCTGCCAGTCGATGCGGAACGTCGAGTCCGGGCAGGGATGAATGAGCACCTGCCGCCCGGGATTCCACTCCGGGTCGAAGTAGAAGCGGCGTTCGGTGGCCCAGTCCGGCAGATCGACCCGGATATCGCAGATCAGGAACCGATCATCGAAGGATTCACCGCCGAAGTCGACGCCGAGCTCACCGCGCAGGTCATCGCTGCGCGGGCCGCCGCACGCGACAGCGTACGCAGCCGTGACGGTCGCCTCCCCCGCCGGAGTGGCGCAGTGCAGGCGGACACCGGTGTCGTCTTGCGCGATTCCGGTGACGGTATGGTCCCAGCGCACGTCGATCAGTTCGGACGCCGCGATGGCTTCGTCGAGGATCTGCTCAGTGCGGGTCTGCGAAATATTGACGAACGCCGGGAACGCCGACTTGCCGTAATCCGGCAGGTCATAGGAGAACAGTTCGCGATTACGGTAGAAGGTGCGGGCCGTGGTCCAGGTGACACCTTCCTTCGCGATCCGGCGTCCAGCACCGATGGATTCCCACACATCGAGCACGTCACGCTGCTGACAGATGGCCTTGGAGCCGATCTCGTCGCGCTGCGGCCGGGCGTCCAGCACGATCACGGGGATACCCCAGCGGGCCAGCAGCAGCGCGGTGGTCTGACCGACCGGCCCATTGCCGACGACGGCGACCGTCTTATCGGTTGTCATGTCGAATTCCTCAGTCCTGCAGCCGGTTCCAGACTTCACGGTCACGATCGGCGGTCCAGATGACGGGCCGCTCGATACCGGACAATTCGTCCCACACGCGGGAGACATCGAACGGCAGGCAGTGTTCGAAAATCGGCCAGCGCCCGTAGCGGTCGAACAGCGCCACATGCGTGGCCTCGAACGCCTCCTTCAGGGTTCCGCCACGCTGGTGCACCGTGCCCACCTCGGTCAGCATGACCCGCAGGAAGTGCCGGGTCTGCTCGATCGCGGCCTCGCACGCATCGCGCCCCCGGGCCACCGCGCCGCGGCCACCGATGAGCTGTTCGGCGCCCAGTGCTTTGACGGCGTCGAGGGTGCCGGTGGCCCATTCTCGATGGAAGGCGTCGCCGGTGTACAGGGCGGCCTCGGCCTCGACCAGGTCCCCGGCGAACAGGATCTTGTGCTGGGGCAGCCAGGCCACGATGTCGCCCTCGGTGTGTCCGCGGCCCAGGAACTTCAGCTGTAGGTCGCCGCGGCTGCCACCGAGGTCGATGGTGACCGAGTCGGAGAAGGTCTGAGTGGGCCAGGCCAGTCCGGGAATGGTGTCGGGCTCTTTGAAAAGCCGCGGCATGCGCCCATACTCGGAATCCCAATCCTGTTGTCCGCGTTCGGCGATGAGTTTGCGCGTGTTGTCGTGCGCGATGACCACTTCCGCGTCGTAGGCGCTGGCGCCGAGTGTGCGCACCGCGTGGTAGTGCGACAGGATCAGGTATTTGACCGGCTTGTCGGTGTGCTCGCGCAGCTTCGCCAGCCACTGCCGCGCCGCGACCGGCGTGGCCAGTGCCTCGAAGCAGACGACGAAATCCTCACCCTCGATCGCGCCGATATTCGGATCCCCCTCGGCGGTCAGCGCGTACACGCCGTCGGCGAGCACCTCGAGCGTCTGCACCTTCTCGCCGAGATCCGCCGAAGAGGCGAAAGCCTTCGTGGTCATCAGCCCTCCATTAGTAAATGGTTTGATTAATTCAGCCGAGTGTAGCTTGAACCACACCATTGGCAAGACCCGTTCCCCGTCACTCCCGCCGGCTGCGCGGACGTCATTACGCTGTGCTCATGACCACGGCTCCGGAGTCACCCCGCAACCTCGACTACCTGACCTTCGTCGACTACGCGGTGAACAAGGCCAATCGCGAACTCCCCCAAGTCGATCCCACGGCCATGCGGATGGTGCTGACCCTGCACCGGGTCACCAGCGCACTCGTCTACGACCTCGAAGCGTCGGTCCACCGCCCCCATGGTTGGAGCTGGCCCGGTTTCCGCATCCTCTTCGTCCTGTGGCTGGCCGGGCCGCTGGAGGCCAAGCGAATCGCCGAACTGTCCGGCAATAGCCGAGCCACGGTGTCAGCCCTGGTCAACACCCTGGAACGCGACGGCCTGGTCACGAGGGAACGCGCCGAGCGCGACCGCCGCGCGGTGCGGATCGCCTTGACGGAAGGGGGTCATGACGCCATCGCGGACGCTTTCCGTCAGCACAACGAGCGCGAGCAGGCGTGGGCCAACGCCCTCACTAAACCAGAACAGACGATCTTCATCGGCCTGCTCGAGAAACTCATGTACGGCATGGCCGACGTCGCTGAGAAACGCCGCAGCTGAGTCCGACCCGCGGGCCCTCTGCTCGACAGCGATGTCACATCGAGCAGCCGACCTATCGTCGTCTCACCTTCTACGCGGGCAACCGTGCGCCGACGCAGGCGTGGACACCGCGTAGCCCCGCAGCGTCGAACGGCGAAGTGTGTGTTCGAAACGGTTCGTGTCATATCGGAGCGTCGTGGCACCTGTTGATTGCTCGTTCCGAACAGAATTGGCGATACCATCCTGATGTGGCTGTACGAACCGAATCGAGTCGCCAAGCGATCTTGGATGCGACTCATGGTCGACCAGGCCATCCGCGGGCTTGCGGCACGCCCGGCGAAACCGACAGTGACCGCGAAGTAGGCACAAAACCGTGACTGCCGATCGGGACGTCGAACCTCGCCGCAAACGGGCGGATGCGGTTCGCAACCGTCAGCGCATCCTGACCGCCGCGGAACAGTTGCTGGCCGAGCGCGGGATGGAAATTACGCTCGACGCCGTTGCCGGCGCGGCAGGTATCGGCGTTGGCACCGTCTACCGCCAGTTCTCGAACAAGCGGGAGCTGATCAACGAGTTGTTCGAGGGATACCTTCGGCAGATCATCGACTCGGCCCAAGCGGCAACTCGCGACCCCGACCCCTGGCGAGGGCTCACGCGATTTCTGGAAGCCACCTGCGAAATCATCGCGGGCAATCGCGGATTCGCCACCGCGATGAGCGAGTTGCAAAATGACGCAGGCCTTTTCGAAATCCATCGCGGCGAGCTCATGCTCCCGATCGCGGTGCTACTCGACCGCGCGAAAAAGGCCGGCGTGGTCGTACAAGGCATGGAACCGGTCGATGTTCTCGCAATCATCGGCATGATCCACTTCGTCGCGGCAATCACCGAACCGGTCGATCCGGAGAACTGGCGGCGGTATCTTGCCGTGCAGCTCAACGGCTTCCGAACCGACGCTGCCCCAGAGTTGCCACTGCGCCCCGCCGCATTGTCATCGGATCAGCTGAACCGCGCCCGCTCGGCGGCGGCCGCGCGCCGCAAGCAGCCCTGAGCCGCCGACGCACCGGACACAGGGTGTACGCGGGGTCCCCGACCTCAACCGAATCACCTTCGAAACCTACGGCGGCCCATCCCGGGGCATGACCCGAAGTCGGGGCGGCACATTACTCGATGATCACCTGTCTCCGCTGGCGGAAGACTGTGCGAAGTGGTCGACCCCCTCCGGACACAGCGGACGGATCCGCGCTATCTTCTCGGAGTACATCCACTCGGCTCGGTTGTCCATCGGCGCATCGCCGACCAGGAGCGCGGTACCCAGGTGCTGCCACGCCACCGCTAGCGGGCGGGCTGCCGCAATCCCCAAGCAGCGTCGCGAACGGGCGATCCCTCAGGAACCTCACGCTGACGGGTTCGGATTACGTTGCGGCACGACGTGATTCATTGAGGCTCTCGCGATCGATACAGCAGCACTACCGTTCAGATCGGTGTCGGGAACTCTGTTGTTCGGTTTCGTTCACGATCCACGCCGCGATTTGTGTGCGTGAGGTGAATCCGAGTTTGGCCAGGATGTGTTCGACGTGGCCTTGTGCGGTGCGTTGCGAGATCACCAGTTTGGCGGCGATCTGCTTGTTGCTGAGTCCTTGGGCGACAAGCTCGGCGACCTGCCGCTCCCGCTTGGTCAATCTCGCGGACCCATCGGACGCGGGCACCTTGTCGGTGGACTGTTCCCCGAGCGCGTACGCGACAGCAGCGCCCAAGCTCATCCCCCGGCCCTGCCGCAAGGCCGCATCGAATCCGCGAGCGCCGAGGGCACGACGCGTCAATTGCACACATTCCTCGTGAAAGCGCGACATACTCCGCAAGACGGCCCGCACGCTGCTGCCCACCAGCCAGTTGCCCTGCGCGGCTCCCATCAGAACGGCCGCGCGCTCGACGTCGCCGTGATCGGCGACAGTCCAAGCCAGCGCCTCGAGACTGAACGCGGCGATTACCGGGCTGCTCGGCCGTCGGTTGACGCGCAAAGCCTCCTCGAGCAACTGTCGGGCACGGTCGGGCTCGCCGTGTCGCCAGGCGGCAACGCCCAAGCCGCGCAGCGCAGTCGAACGATAGAGCAGTTCGCCTTGCGCTTCGGTGATGGAAAATACCCGGCTGTAAAGCTCGCTCGCCCGGGTCATGTCGCCGCGCAGTTCGTATGACCAAGCCAGGATGGCTAGCGCGCTGACGTAGAGCTCTCCCACCTGGTTCGAGCTGAGCATTTCGACCGCGCGTTCGAGACAGGTGGATGCTTCGTCGGCTTTACCGCTCGCGAGTGCGACAATGCCGGCGGCGTAGGCGAGCTGTCCCTGAATCGTGGGGGTTGAGGTTTGTGCGGCAAGCACGCGTCCCTCCGCCAGAAAGGCGGCGGCAGACTGGAAATCTCCCTGTGGCGCGGCAACCTCACAAGCGGCGCGTAGCGCAGCGATACGGTCGGGTGTCGATTGCGCGCCGGGATGGGCGAGAACCCGGTCGAGCCATAATCGGCCTTCCCCGTACAGACCGCGAAAGCTCCAGAACTCGTGCATCGCCGCGGCTATGCGTAACCCTGCTTCAGCCGCCGCCGGAGTGTTCTCGGATAGATAAGACTCGAGCGCTTCACGCAGATTGGGTTGCTCACGTTCGAGCCGGACGATCCAATCCAGCTGCCGGGGGCTGATCCATTCGGCCTCGGCGTCCAGCGCCAATTGTTGATACCAGGCGCGGTGTCGTCGGCGCAGCTCGGCGTCTTCACCGGACGCACGCAGCTTTTCCCGACCGTAGTCGCGGACCGTCTCGAGCATCCAGAAACGCACGACGGCATGCGATTCATTCCGAACCACGATCGACTTGTCGACCAGGGCGGACAGCACATCGAGCGGACTGTGCCCGGCAGCGTCGAGTTCCGAGCCGAGGTCGGTGCCGCATATTTGTTCGACGGCGTCGAGTTCGAAGCTGCTTGCGAACACCGACAGCCGGGCCCACAACCGCTGTTCGACCGGGGTGCACAACCCGTAGCTCCAGTCGATACACCACCGCAGCGTCTGTTGCCGTGTCGGGGCTGTACGACTGCCACGGGTGAGCAGCGCGTACCGATCGGTGAGCCGCGCCAGGATCTGCTCCGGTGACATCGCGCGCATCCGAGCCGCGGCCAACTCGATCGCCAATGGCAAACCATCCAGCCGGGCACAAATCCGGGACACGGCGACCTTGTTGTCCTCGTCGAGTTCGAAGCCCGGCACCGCCGCTGCCGCGCGGTCGGCAAACAATGTCACCGCGTCGAAACCGGGCAGCCCACCGAGCGTCGGCTCCCGGTCGGGATCCGGGACCGTCAGCGGCGACACGCGTAGCACCGCTTCCCCTGCGATATCCAACGGTTCACGACTGGTACACAGCACCCGCACCCCGGGGCAGGTCCGCAGCAGCGTCTCGACCAGCTTTGCCACGGCCGCCACCACTTGCTCGCAATTGTCGAGCACGAGCAGTGTTTCCCGCGAGCTCAGAAATCGGGCAAGAATCGACGAACTCGCCGCCGCGTCCCGCATGCCGAGGGTGGCCGCCACCACATCGACCAGCAAGGCTGGGTCGGACACATCGGCCAGCTCGACCAACCACACCCCGTCGGGGAAATCGCGGCGCACCTGCGATGCCGCCCGCAGCGCCAGCCGCGTCTTCCCAACACCTCCGATCCCGGTCAACGTCACCAGCCGCGACGCCACCAGCGAATTCTTCAGTTCGGACATCTCGGTGCGCCGACCAACAAAGCTGGTCAGCTCGAGCGGCAGATTACCTTCACCATCAGCACCGCTCACCGCTGGCGAGTGCGGTTTCCGCGCTGGTGGCTGCTGGTCTGGGCCGTCGTGAATCGGTTCGCCCCACAACGCCATCTCGCCCACCGGGAATCCGAGGCGGCGCTGCACCTGCCGAAGCCTCTCCCCCAGAGCCACGGCCGAGGGCCGCTCATGGAGATCGCGGCTCATCGCGGCTTCCACCACTACCGACACCTCGTCCGCGACGCCGCTGTCCCGCAGGTCCGGAACCGGCTCGGTGGTAATCCGCAAAAACTGCGTCACCACGTCCTCCCCGCTGCGACGTTCGAAAGCGGCATGCCCGGTGAGCGCACAAAACAGCGTGGCTCCGAGCCCGTACACATCCACGGCCGACGTCGGAGTGTCTCCTTCGAGTACCTCCGGTGCGGTGAACGTCGGCGACCTGGTCAACGTGCCCGCAGCGGTCTGGAACCCGCTGGCCATGTGCGCGATACCGAAATCGGTCAACACCGGTTCGCCGTACTCGGTGAGCAGGATGTTTCCTGGGTTCATGTCCCGATGCACGATATCGAGACGATGCGCGCTGGCGAGCGCGCCGGCGACCTTCACCCCGATCGACAACACCTGCTCCACCGGAAGTGGGCCATGCCGGCGGATCCGCGCATCCAGGGAATCCAGGGGGTAATACGGCATCACCAGGTAGCGGCGGCCACTTTCGGTGGCGCTGGTTTCCAGCACGGTGACAATGTTCGGGTGCCCGGTCAGCCGCCCCATCGCCCGCTGCTCGCGAACGAATCGCGCTTGATTGTCGGTGTCCAACTGCACTGTCAACACCTTCACCGCCACTGTCCGGTGCAACGACACCTGACAGCAGCGATACACCACCCCGAAACCGCCGCGTCCGATCTCCACGGCATCCTCGAAGCCAGCAGCGGCCAGCTCCGCCGTGACCGGCGTAATCACCTCACGACGGGTGCGCGGCGAATCATTATCGGTCATCGGTAGGGGCAATCCGAAGAGACATTCTCCGGCAACCAGGCAACATGCGCTCACCTTTCGCCAACCCCAGCGTATGCCGAAAACAGCAAAGGAAGGGATGCTGAGCTGGGAAGGCATACAGTGCGAAACCGACGGTCCAAAACCCCGATGGCTGGCAGCACATTTGCGAGATCGGCGTATACGGAGCTATCCCTCGTCGGAGACCGAACGCAGAAGTCGCCGCAACAGATAGAAACCGTCGCGCGGCGAACCGGCCTCGACGATCGGCACGTCGCCCAGCGTGCAGATGCGGACCGCGTCCGCCCCGGCCAGCCGGACGCGCAGGCCGGGTTTGCCGGAACGCGGGATATATCCTGACGCTCCGGGTGGCGCCGTTGAGCCGGGGCAACAGCACGGCTGCGAACCGGTCGGCCTCTTCGCCACCTTCCACGTACTGGAATCTGCTTGCCGCGCAAGCCTATTGGTTCATCAGCGTGATGTTGCGCGCGGTCGCTTCCGAAAACGAATCCTGCTGAGCGACTGAACGATCCAACGCGAGAGAATCATCGAATCCCTCGTGAAAGCGGAGAAAAGTATGCCCGATGCTGTCGAGCAGAGCCGGCAACGAACCCAGCAAGCACACGAAATTCTCGCGAGACTCCGGCTCCTGGAGCACTGGCGGGCATTCGGAACACCAGTCCTGGTAGGAGCCTTGGCCTACGAACTGGCCATGGCACCCGATATCGATATCGAAATCTACTGCGACGAACCGCGCATCGAAGACGGCTTCGCCGTGCTGCGCGAGTGCGCGCTGCACCCTGATGTCCGCAACGCGCGGTTCGGCAACCATCTCACCGACGCCGACGAGGGCCTGTACTGGCGGCTCGGCTATCACGCCGACGACGGCACCGAATGGAAAATCGACATGTGGTCGCTACGCCGTGATCATCCCGGTCCCCGCTCCGCCGACTTGATCGACCCCATTCGAGCAGCACTGACACCCGAGGCCAGGCGCACGATCCTGGAACTGAAAGCACTGATCCAAGCCGGTTCGATTCCACAACGCCCTTCCATCGACATCTACCGCGCCGTCATCGACGGCGGAATCCGTTCCAGCACGGAACTTTCCCCCTGGCTCGAAGCCCACCACCGTGACGGCTTGGTCTTCTGGAAGCCAGCACCGGCCCCGACCGATCACTGATCGCGCAAAGGGTGCTAGATCCGTTGTTCAGGTGCTGTCGAAATGTCGAAACGAGCCCCTCGTTGGGCCTGAGCATCCGGGACCGGTCCGTATTCGGTTGTGGCAATGGCGTTTCCGCTGCGCTTTCGTCCACCCGCGGAGTACGGTGAGCTGCTGTGAGGAGAAGGCGGATGGCGTGGTGGCTGCTCACCGCATCTACGGCGGCGACCGTCACCGGTTGTGGCTCCGAACAGTCGGCCCCGCCTGGGACGACCAGCCCCAGCGCGGACTCGGCGCTGCATGCGGTTTCGCCGCCGTCGACCGCGCCGCCACCGGCCGCGCGTACTTCGGATGCCGTTGCCACGCAATGTCGGACGTCGGATCTCGCGGCCGGTCTCGGACCGGAAACCGCGGCCGCCGGAACCGTCGCCTTCCCGATCGTGTTCACCAACAACGGGTCCGGTCCGTGCGTACTCGACGGATTCCCGGGTGTCTCCTACGTTATCGGCCCGGACAGCGCACCCGTAGGCGCGCCCGCCACGCGTGACGGTGCCTCGTCCGGCCCAGTCCAGTTGGCGCCCGGTGGGCAGGCGTCGGCGCTGGTGTTCGCAATCAACGTGCACAACGTTCCGCCCGAGCAATGTCAACCGGTGTCGGTGCCGGGGCTGCGAATCTACCCGCCCGACAACACCGTATCGCTCTACCTCGAACGCGCCGGGACAGCATGCAGTCTCGCGCAGGCGACCACGACCCAACTGAGGATCCACACCGTCGTAGCGGGCACCAGCGGCCGCTGACCCGGAGGCGGCGACCAGGCTTCGTTGCGGCATCGCCGATTACGACGCGGTCACAGTAGTTCACTACTGCTGACGTCGCGGCCGCGGGGCCGGAAAATCGGTAGCTACCACTCGATTCCGGTCCCACGGGTCCGGTCGACCTTCTCGGAGGGTAGTCATGGTTGATTCCCTTTTCGCCGACGTGTCCGAGTTCCAAGTACCGGTCGACGACTCTTACCCGTACCAAATCTTTTCGTTCAGATCCAACGATGGCACGTACCGGGACCACAACTTTTTCACGAACTATGCGTGGGCCGCCGACGCAGCCGACGCCGGACGAATTTCCTGCTTCATCGTCTACTTCTACTGGCGACCGAACTGGCTCGACACCGCCGACACCCACAGGAGCATGGTCGGCCAGGCGGGCGGTCCGCACCCGAGGATGATCTCCATGATCGATGTGGAATCGGGCGGCAATCCCGGCGGCGACCAGTCCGACGGCATCAATCGCGCCTATTGGCGGCTGGCCGACTGGCTCGGCTCGACGCGCCGGATCATCGGCTACGCCAACCGGTCCGACTTCAACAGCATGTGGCCGGTGCGCCCGGACGGGCTCAACATGATCGGCGCCGGCTACGGCAGCAACCCGAACCTGCCCGGCCAGATCGCCCACCAGTACACCGACGGCCAAGGCTACGGCGGCGGCCTCCCCGAGGGCGCCTCGCCTTTCGGCAACTGCGATATGAACTCCGCCGACGGATTCTCGCCGGAGGACTTCGCCAACCAGTGTGGCGTCGGGGTGGTCGCGCCGGATCCGGTCACCGACATGTGGATTCAGTTCATGGGCATCGGTGGCAACGGCTGGCCCCAACTTGCCGGCCGCACCCTCGTCGACGGCGTTGCGACTGTCGGCCAAGCCCTCGGTCTCCCCGGGTTTGCGCCACCCTCGGGGCCCACTCAGGTGCCGCTGCCCCGCGATACCGACGGCCGCATCCGCGACGAGTGGATCCAGATGCGCGGTGACCAAGGCAACGGCTGGCCGCAACTCGGCGGCCGGTCCCTCGTCGACGCCGTCGCGGCAATCGGGCAGAAACTCGACATCGCCGGCTTCCAGCCGCCCGCCCAATAGTCGTGATCGGAGTACTCGCATGCCCACAATCCCCAGCGCGAACGGCCGCTTCTTCGTGATCACCGACTGTGTGCCACAGGTCCAGGCGGCCGCGACCGCCGCCGCCGCCGGCGGCGGCACCCTGGCCGGCCTGACCTCCACCAACCTCGCCGAGCTCAGCTTTCCGAAGGGGGCGTTCACGGACGTACAAGCTTGCGACACATCACAAGCCGGGCCCACCGCATGGTTCGGCACCTTCAACGGCGGGGTCCCCGAGCGCAGCGTGTACGCCATCGATCTCACCACCGGGCAGGTCTTCAACGACAACTCCAGACGGGCAGCGGCATTTTCCCGATTCGTCCTCGCTGAAGCCAAATAGACCGGATCCATAGCGGCCGAAACCTGGTCAGCCGCAGTGGGTTCTGCGGCACCGGTTCCGTCCGACGCGCTGGCGGTGGACGTCGGCCGTCAGCCCGGTGACGATGATCGCTCGCCTAGGCACACCAGTAACGAATGAACGCATGAGCAGGGAGGACCTCGGCGATGTCGACACATTGGGGCACGGCCATCAACGGGTACAGCGGAAGTACCGCGCGGCAATTCGGGGTAGGTGGCGCCGATCTCGGTATCCCCTACGACCGCAGCCATTTCGGAGCAGGGCGATCCGGATTCGTGTTCGGCGATGCCTTCACCGGCGACAGCGAAGGTTCGGGCACCTGGCTCGGCTCGCCGATCGTGCTGTTCAGCCCCAACGTCCCGGACACCACCACCATTTTCACCGGCGCCGCCGGCGGGGCGCAGGCGAAACAGGTCCTCACCTACACCCATAACGCCGACAATGGCTACGGGATCGAGGTCACCCGCATCCCCAACGACGCCTTCGTCGACCCGAACGGGCGCACTTGGTTGACCTACACCAGCGTCCACGACTGGAACGCCTCCGTCGATCGGTACGGGGCGCTGTTCTGCGGGCTCGCCTACTCCGATAACGACGGCACCACCTGGACGGACTACGCGACGGTGTGGCGCAACGACGGCAGCGACGGCTACGGCGGCTGGAGCCCGTTCATGATGCAGTCCTTCGCGGGCATCGGCAACAACAACGGCGACGGCTACCTCTACATCGTGTCCAAGGAATGGGGGCGCGCACACAACCGAAACGGGCCGATTCTGATGCGCGTGCCGTGGCAGCAGATCGCCACCCGCGCCAGCTACCAGTACTGGGGCTACAACGGCTCGGCCTGGCAGTGGGGCAACCCGACCCCCACCCCGTTGTTCGCGGGGATGGGCCCGATCGGGGAGCTGAGTGTGAAAAACATTGCGGGTACTTGGGTTATGTCCTACTTCGATGTCGACGGCTACTGCATCTCCACCCGTACCGCAGCGGCGATCGACCAGGTGTGGACCAATCCGAGACAACAGATCCACGGCGCCGTACCGTGGTGGCAGTTCTGGGTCCGCTCCTTCCCGCAACTCTACGGCGGCTACATCCACCCCCGCTCCACCTCACCCACCGACGTGACTCTGTATGTCTCGCAATGGAACACCACCACGAACAACCCCTACTGGGTCATGCAATTCGACGGCATCACCCCGTAGTCGTGCCGACCGGTCGGCTGGCACTGCGGCGATTTGTTGTCGATGGTCGTAATGGATCTCGACATCGAGCGCTACGCGGATGCTTGGTTGGGGGCGGCGAACGTTCGCATCGCCGCGGCCGCTGCGTTGTATCCACTCATCCCGTGCGCTCCGGGCCCTGGTGGGGCGGCGGCCGAGCAGATGAACATCCGGTCCGCTATATGGTAGGGGCGCAGCGTGATACGTGATCCGCCGAAGAGTAGTTGGCGAATGTTCTTGTCGCCGGTGAGGATGTCTCCGCCCACATAGTTGGGGTTGTAGGCCTCCAAGGCGGTGGGGCCGACCACGGTGGTGGCGACGACGCGGTCCCGGAACCCGGGCGCGAAGCGCTCGACCGCGTCGAGCAGTACGTCGGTGGCGTCCTCTGAATAGCCTTGTGGCACATGAGCATACAGGTCGATGGGGTGTAGATTTCCGCGTGATCGTGTGGGGTCTGCGAGGTACTGCTGTCCGACCACGATGAAGGGCCGGTCGGGAAGCCGGCCTCGATGGATTGCGCGTTCGGCGTGAACCACGTCGGCGGCGCTGCCGCAGACGTGCAGGCTTCCCGCTTTGCGGGCGTGCGGGTTGGTCCACGGGATGCCGCCCTCGACGGCCAGGCTGACCTTGTAGGCGGCGGGCCCGTGTTGAAATCGCCGGTACTCGCGGGAGATCCGCGACGGCAGCCGGTCACCGGCGATATCGGCGATCGCGGCCGGGGCGAGATCGAACATCACAAGGTCGGCTGGCGGCAGTTGATCGAGCGATTCGACCCACAGGCCGGTCTCGATCTTTCCACCCAGATCTGTCAATGCGGCCGCCATGGCGTCCGCGATTGCGCGCGAGCCGCCCACCGCGACCGGCCACCCGTAGCGATGGCCGGCGGTGGTGATGCCGAGACCGATTGCCGCGGAGAGGATCCGGTGCTGTGGTTGCCAGCCGTGCGCCATGTTCCCGGCGAACAGTGCCCGTCCCCGCTCGGTCCGGAACAACCGGCCGAGCGCGGCGGCGGGGATCAGGGTCGGGATGCCGAATCGTGCCAACCGCAGCGGATGTGACGGTATCCGCAGCAGCGGTCGCATAAAATCGGCCGCCAACAGATCGTATCCAGCGGAGGGGCCGGCGAACAGGCGGTGCCAGATCGAGCCGTCGGCGCCGAGGCCCACGGCGGTGTCTTCGAGGGACCTGTACAGCACTCCCGCTGTTCCGTCGTCGAGTGGGTGCACGCAGTCGATTTCCGGCCACGCCCATTCCAATCCGTATCGGGCCGTATCGATTCCGGTCAAGAACGGCGACCCGACGGCCATGGGGTGGGCCATCGCGCAGTGGTCGTGCAGCAGCCCGGGCAGCGTGAGCTCGCCGGAGCGGGTGCCGCCGCCGATGGTGGCGGCACCCTCGAGCACGGTGACCTCGACGCCGTGACGGGCCAGTGTGACGGCGGCGGCCAGTCCGTTCGGGCCGGAGCCGACCACGATCGCCGTGGTCATCGCACACGCGCCGAGGGCAGAACCCGGTTGTCACGGCGGAGAGGATGAACCGGGAACGGATCGCCCGGCTCCGGCCACGGCTGGCGGGCCAGCATGTCCTCGACCAGCACGTAGCCCTCCTCGATGACTCCGGTCCTGGCGTCGACGATGCGATATGCCTGGCGTTGCCGGTGGATGGGCTGGGATTCGAGGACGACGATGCGCAGTTCGCCTTCCTCGAACTGGCAGCGACGCTGCAGCGCTGCCAGCAACTGTTCGTTGTGCAGATGCCCTTCACCGAAGTTCCAGCCCAGCAGCGGGCCGGCGACAATCTCTCCGTCGCGGATGGCGTAGTCGTCTTCGTTGTCGACGGCCCGTGGGATCAGACCGTTGAGCGCTCGGCCGTGGGTGTGCATCGATCGCCAGCCCATCCCGGTCTGGATCAGGATATCGGCGATCTCGGGGCCGTACAGCTTGGTCAACTGGATGACCGGCAGCGCGGCGCTCTTGGTCACATGCTGCTCGAGCTTCAGCTCGGCGTCCCCACGGAAACACCAGGTGCTGGTGGCCCAGTTGCCGGCGTAGTAGCGCATCGACGTCAGGAACGAAACCCATTGCGGCCGAACATGTCCGAGGATGACAACGAGTGTGGAGAACCCGATCAGCATGAACACCAGCGGAGATCGAAGCCCCGAGACATGGATGTAACCGTAGTGACCGAACAGGTAGAACAGGCTGAAGATGAAGAAGATGTTCCATTCCAGCGGAACGCCCATCGGCACGGTGGAGATGATGTGCAGGTGGAAGACCGCCATGAAGATGATCGCCGCCCAGGTCAGCGGGCCACCATGGCCGAGGAAGACCAAGTAGGCGGGAACCAGGTATTCCACGACGGTGCCGCCGTGGGCCAGCAGGACCGGGATCCGTGACGGGCGCAGGTCTTGCGGCGGGTTGCGGTACATCTTGCGCTCCAGCCATTTGATCCGCATGACCGGGCTGTTGCTCATCATGACCGCTACCACGTGCCCGAAGTGATGGTTGAGCTTGGACGTGGCCGCACCCCACCATAGTGCCAGCATGACCAGCTTGAATCCGATCATCATGTCGGAGAACGGGACGAAGAACATCAGCAGCATCAACAGGTAGTGCTCGGGGCGGGCGGCCAGGAACACCGTCTTGTCCCGCAACCCCAGCGCGCCGAGGGCGACGACCAGAGCCACGACGATCGTGGGATCGAGCAGGCCTACGTGAGTGCCGTCTACCGGTGCAGTGCCCTGACCGGGGGCGAGCAACGCCCAGATTCCGGATCCGAGGACGACCGCATACAGGACGACGTCGATGGTGCCGCGCTCGTCACCCCGGGTGAACGGCACCTTCGCCGGCCACGGCGGCAGGCGCAGCGTGCCGGGGCGCAGGAAGTACAGCAGCCCGCCGATCGGCGGCAGGAACCGCATGGTGAGCGGCCCGAACCCACACCCGAACCCGAGGATTTCGAACAGCAGGGTCCACACGACCAGTTTCTGGTAGACGATCGGCTCGGTCCACCACGACGTGATGTCGGCGAGCACTCCGAGACCAGGGGTCAGCGAGATTACCGCTGCCGCGCCGAGGACGTACAAGGCGCACTTGACGATGTAGAGCAGGTAGACGGCATAAGGGGTGCCGAAGCCGTGCTCGACCCAGTGTTCCGCGACGGTGCGGAGCCGTTCGCCGCGCGGGCGGGTCTTCCATTCGGCGTAGTCGATGTCCGGAAGGTCCGGTTTTGTGAATCCCATGGCAGATTTCTTTCGAGTGGAAGCTGAGGGGTGTCAGAGGTGCGCTTCGACCGGGCGGGCGCGCAGAGTCCGCTTGTCGATCTTCCCGACGGGGTTCTTCGGGATCTCGTCGACGGCCACGATCACTTCGGGAATCTTGTACTCGGCCAAGGACTTCCGAAGATGATCGAGCATCTGTTCCGGCTCGATCCCGGCCCCATCGCGATAGGACACAAAGGCGACGGGTACTTCGCCGTAAATGGGGTGCGGTCGCCCGATCACGGCGGCCTCTAGCACCCGAGGGTGGGTGTAGATCGCGGACTCGATCTCCTTGGGGTAGATGTTCTCGCCGCCGCGGATGATCATGTCCTTGATGCGGTCGACCAGGGTGAGGTAGCCCTCGGCGTCGATGCGGCCGACGTCTCCCGTGTGCAGCCAGCCATCGACGATCACCTTCGCCGTCTCATCGGGCCGACCCAAATATCCCCGCATTACGGTCGGGCCTTTGATCACGACCTCGCCCGCCGATCCGTCACCGAGGAAATTGCCCTCGCTGTCTACGACGGCGATCTCCTGACCTGGCAGGGCGATACCGACGGTGCCGGGTTTGCGGACACCGTCGAGCGGAGTGCCCGTGCTCGCGCACGTCCCCTCCGACAGGCCATAGCCTTCGTAGATCGGGACGCCGTAGCGCTCCTCGAACCGCGCGAGCAGTTCGACAGGCATCGGAGCCGCACCGCAGAGGGCGAACCGGACCGAGGAGGTGTCGGGCTGGATCTCCGCCGGCAGCGCCGACAGCATGGCGTAGATGGCGGGCACCGCGGAGAAAAAGGTCGGCCGCGCCGCCTCGACCCTGTCGAAAAAGGTCCGCGGCGAGAACCTGCCCGCGACAGTGGTCTGGCCGCCGGCGAGCAGCGGCGACAGCACGCTGACCACGATGCCGTTGACGTGGAACAGCGGCAGAATCAGCAGACTATGGTCGTCAGCGGTCAGCCGCATGCCCACGACCATCGTCTCGGCCATCGCCATGATGTTCGCGTGCGTCAGCTCGACGCCCTTGGGGCGTCCGGTGGTACCGCTGGTGTAGATGATCAACGCCAGCGCGTCGTTCGAGAACTCGGTCGCCTCCGCACCACCGACGCGGCCTTCGTGCCGATCCAGCTCTGGCACCGAAAGCGGCTGCGGTGCACGGACATTGCCGGACTCACCGTTATCGGCGCAGACCAGTACGCGAGCGCGGGAATCGGTCAGCTGATATTCCACCTCGTCCGGGGTCAGTGACGGGGCGATCGGCGTCGCCGCGGCACCCAGCCGCCAGGTCGCGAACAATGCCACGATCAATTCGAGCCGGTTGGGCAGCATTACGGCGACAACATCGCCGACACCGATCCCCGCCTTCGACAACCGATCGGCGTACTTCTGCACGAGGTCGAGGAACTCGGCGTTGGTGATCCGCCCCAGGTCGTCGTCGGTAAGACAGGGTTTGGTGGGGAAGATCCCGGCGCGTACATCCGGGAGGGCGGCGAAGTGCATGTCGATCTCCTTGCTAACGCAGCAGCTCGCTGGCGTGAATGCAACGTTAGGAAGGTGATGTGACGTGGACCATATCGCGAGCGCATGAAGATAGCCGGAGTGATCGTGCGCACCGCACGACGGATGACTCAGTCACCCACGGGCTGCAGCACTGTCGACCCCAACCATCGGCAGGCCAGCAGGGCGACCTCGACGTCCAGCCGTCCCTCCCGCAGTGAATGCCCCAGTACCGCCTCCGCCTTGCGGATCCGGTACTGGACAGTATTGCGGTGCAGTACCAGCCGCTCGGCGGTTGTCTGGAAGCTGCCGTTGGTTTCCAGGAAGACACGCGCGGTCTCGCGCAGCTGTGCCGTGGCATCGTCGTCACGCGCCAGCGACCCAAGGATTTCGTTGATCCACGCTCGCGTTGCGGCCAGATCCGAGCACATCAGCGCGATCGGCCCGACCTGTGCCGAACACGACACCGAGGCACGCTGCGGTGGCGGCGCGGACATCGCGACCACCTGCGCTTGTGTCGCCTGACGATGAGTCAGTCGGAAGCCCTCCAGCCCGCTGGCAGGTCTACCCACCGCCACCCATGTCGCCGTCGGAGTGCACATCGCGGCGGAATCCATTCCCAGTTCCGGTTGCGGGAGCCACGCCCACAGGGTCGATTCGTCGGCCGGGATCAGCAGGGGTTGTCCTCGGCAGGCCAACTGGTCGGCGATGGCTGTCGCCACTTGTTTGGCCGCACGCAGTTGATCGGCACCCGCGTCGGACCAGACAACCAGGCCCAAGTGGGTTCGGTCGAGCCGATATCCCAGCGCACGTTCGCTGTCACCCGGGTCGTAACGCTGTCCGGACAGGATCGAGCGGACCCGAGCGGTGCGGACAGCCATCTGGTTCTGCAGCCACCGTTCCCGCTCGTCCTGGTAGGCGGTCACGACTTGTTGGGAGACCCGATCGATATAGGCGAACGAGCGGTCGGTCATTTCGGCCACCGCCGCTGTGACCAGGTCGAGGTCGTTCGTCGCGGCGGTGACCTCGCCGAGCATGTGGTCGTTGAACAGCCGCTGCCCGATGCGGTAGGCCCGCAGCAGCGCGGTGATCGAGGTATCGCGCTGGGCCATGCGACGGGCGTACTCCAACGCCTCCGCCGGCGCATCGATCTCGTCGATGTCCAGCCCCAGTTCGTAGATATGCAACGCGATCACGACATTGCCGGTGACGCTGGCGCGCAGTAGTGACTCCACCCGGCTGTCGCCGCGCAGCTCCGGCTCGATCTGGAGCATCTGCTCCGTCAAACGTTCGGACAAGCCCAGCGCATGCCGGCTCAGTCCGCCCGCGATCCTCGCGAGCAATTCTGCGGCGTCGGTCTGCATGTGATCACCTTGTGATATTCACGATCGAGCGCGCCCGGGCGGGCTCGATTTCCGACCGCCCACAATCCGTAGGGCAAGCTCCGCGTAATAGTCGCCGATGTCCTCCGGTGACCAGGAGCCACCCTCGTGATACCAGCGCGCGATATCTATTCCCAGCGAAAGCAGGGCAGTGGCGGCCATGTGGGAATTCGAGTTCTCGAAAACCCCGGTGGCGACACCTCGCTGGATCAAGCTCCGGACCTCTCCTTCGATCGAGCGCCGGATTTCCTTGATCTCCTGTTGATGTTCTGCGCTCAGAGCGGCGAGCTCATAGTTGATGATCCGGGCCACGGTGTGGGCGCGTGCGTGATGGATCGTGAACTCCCGCATCAACGCGATCAGTTGGTCGGCGGGGTCTTGTGCCGAAGCGATGGCAGCGCGGATTCGCTCCAGGGTGTCCAGGTGACCGGTGCGCGAGATCTGGTAGAGCAACTCTTCCTTGGAGCGGTGGTACACGTAGATTGCACCCGTGCTCACCCCGGCAATCGATGTGATATCGCGGGTCGTCGAGCCGTGGAAGCCGCGTTCAGCGAAGGCAACCACCGCCGCGTCGAGCAGCCGAGCGCGGGTCTGGTCCGCACGCGAGAGGTCCTCTGTATCGGTCACCTGGACAGTATGGCTCTACACAGTGAGCACGAGTTTGCCGGTGTTGGCACCGGTGAACAGCATGTTCAAGGTTTCACCGAAGCAGGCGACACCGCCGTCCACAACATGCTCCCTGCTCTTGATCCTGCCTTCGGCCAGCCAACCGGAGATCTCCGCGACCGCCTCACCGTAACGGTCCGCATAGTCGAAAACGACGAAGCCCGTCATGGACGCCCGGTGAACCAACAGCGACATATACCGTGAAGGTCCCGGAGGTAGTTTCTCCGCGTTGTATGCCGAGATCGCACCACAGATGACGACGCGGGCACCGCGCCGAAGATTGGCAAGCGCGGCATCGAGGATGTCACCGCCGACATTGTCGAAATAGACGTCGATTCCGTCCGGAGCGACCTCCCGCAACCGCTGTAGGACGTTCTCGTTCCGATAGTCGATGGCCGTGTCGAAACCGAGTTCCTCGGTCAGCATCCGACATTTCTCTGGGCCGCCCGCGATCCCGATCACGTTCGCGCCCTTGATCTTCGCGATCTGACCGGCGATGCTGCCGACAGCACCCGCGGCCGCGGAAACCACCACCGTATCTCCGGCCTGCAGCCCACCGACCTCGAGCAAACCGAAATAGGCTGTCATCCCAGGCATTCCGAGCGTCCCCAACCAGGTCGGGCCGGCCGCCGTACTCATATCGACCTTCTGCACCCCCCGGCCATTATGGATCGCGTATTCGGTCACGCCGAAAATTCCGCTGACGGCATCGCCGACGGCGAAGTCCGGGTGCGTCGACTCGACAACCGTCGCGATATCCAGCGATCGCATGACCTCCCCGACACCGACCGGCGGCACATACGATCGCACGTCGTTCAACCAGCCGCGCATCGCCGGGTCGAGGGAGATGAAATCCACCTTGACCAGGATCTGCCCCGGGAGAGCGCGGGTAGCTCCTCGGTCGTCAGGTTCCATGTGCCCGCGTCGGGTAGCCCCGACGGCCGTTTCGCGAGCCGCACCTGCTGGGTTGTTGTCACGTAAACTCCTCTTCTTCGCAGAACGCAGAACAGACCGGGTCAGACAGCGCCGAGTTCCGGGTCACCGGCCGGAAGCGGGTCGAAGACCGAGATCTCGGCCGGGCCGGTGAGTGCGTTGCCCAGCGCTTGCCCGATCTCGCGCATTGCGGTGCTTCGACCGTGCGCACGCAGGGCCTCTTTCGACGCCCATTTCTCGATCATGACGAAATGGCCCGTTGTCCCGGTCTTCCGGTGCAACGCATACATCAGGCAGCCCGGTTCGGCGTGCACTGCCGCAGCCGCGGTCGTCAAGGTCTGCTCGACGAGTTCCTCCTCCCCCGGCTTTGCAATCATGGTCGCCACCACCACATACGGATCGGCCACTGGTTACTCCTTTGTATTGGTCGTTCTCGGAATTGGGCAGATTCAGCCCTATTCCAACGGCAGCCCGACGAGGTCGGCCAGCACCCCCCGATGGTGGCCGGGACTTCCCAGCCCGATCTGGTCGGCCTTGGCGCGCTTGAGGTACAGATGCGCCGGGTGCTCCCAGGTCATGCCGATCCCACCATGCAGTTGGATGGCTTCCTCGGCGGCCCGCACCGCGATATCACTGCAATAGGACGCGGCGACGGCGGTGGCGATCCCACTGTCGGGGTCGCCCGCCGCGAATGTCCCCGCGGCATACCGCGCGGCGGCCGAAGCCGACTCGACCTCGACGTAGAGGTCGGCAAGGCGGTGCTTGAGCGCCTGGAATCCACCGACCACCCGACCGAACTGACGGCGCAGCTTCAGATACTCGACAGTTGTCTCCAGGCACCAGGCCGCGATCCCCGCTTGCTCGGACGCCAGGAGTGCGGCACCGATCGTCAAACCGGATTGCAGTGCTGCCCAACCGGATTCGGCAGCGACAACGACCCGGCCGGGCACAGAGTCGACAGTGACGTCGGCCAGCGGACGGGTCATATCCAGCGAGACCACCGGCTCGATCGCCACCGCGGTAGCCGCCAACGCATGCACCTGTGTACCGTTCGCCGTCTGCACGGCGGCCAGCAGTACATCGGCATCGAGCGCACCGGCGACACTGGTGACGCGGCCGGACACCCGGCCCTGCGCATCAGCCGTCAGCGTCGGGACCTGCGTCACCGACGCAGTGGAGAACGGCGTCAGCAGCGCTGCGCTGCATTCACCGCCGCCGAGCTGACCGACCAGCGCGGACTCGCCCGCGAGCAGGACGGTCGCGGCGATCACGCTGCTGGTCAGAAACGGTACCGGTGCGACGAACCGGCCGAACTCCTCGAGTACGACAGCGGCGTCACGGGCCGTACCGCCGGCCCCGCCGCGGTCCTCGGGGATGAGCAGACCAGCGATCCCGAGGTCGTCGGCAATCGATTTCCACAACATCCGGGTCAGTGTCCGATCGCCTTCGTAGGCCCCCACAATCGCGGACGGGTCACATCGGCTCGTGAGCAGGTCACGTACCGCGCTCCGCAGGGAGGTCTCGACATCGGTGTCGAGGAGCAGGATGTCGCTCATCGGCTCAGGTCCTTCCAGGCGATGTCCTTGTCCGCGCGGTGTTCGCTCGGCAGGCCGAGGACCCGTTCGGCGATGATGTTGCGCAGGATTTCCGAGGTTCCGCCCTCGATCGAATTGCCTTTGGCCCGCAGGAAGCGGTAGCCGGCGCCCCGACCGGCGAAATCGACTCGGTCCGGGCGCACCATTGTCCAATCGTCGTATCGCAGGCCGTGCTCACCGTGCAGTTCGACCTCCAGTCCGGCGACCTGCTGGTTGACGCGGGCGAACGACAGCTTGACGGCGGAGGTTTCGGGTCCGGGCTGGCCGCCGGCCACCTGCTGACGCAGTCGGGTTGCCGCCAGCCGGGAGACCTCGGCATCCACCCACAATCGCAACAACCGGTGGTGCAGTTCGGGGGTGCGCTTTTCCGGGTGTTCTCGCCAGAGGTCGGCGGCGACACCGAGTACTCCGCTCTCGCGGGGCAGTGCGCCCCCCGATCGAGACGCGCTCGTTGTTCAGCGTCGTGGTCGCGACTCGCCAGCCTTCCCCTTCCTTGCCCAGGCGGTGCGCATCGGGGATCCGCACGTCGGTGAGGAAGACTTCGTTGAATTCCGCTTCGCCGGTGATCTGCCGCAGCGGCCGGACCTCGACTCCGGGGGCGGTCATATCGCAGATGAAGTAGGTCAGCCCCGCGTGCTTGGGTTGGCTGGGATCGGTGCGCGCCACCAGGATTGCCAGCCGCGCTTTGTGCGCGACCGAGGTCCATACCTTCTGCCCGTTGACGACCCAGTCGTCGCCGTCGCGCACTGCCCGGGTGGCGATCGCGGCCAGGTCCGAGCCGGCGCCCGGTTCACTGAACAGCTGGCACCAGATCTCCTCCCCGCTCCACAGCGGACGCAGGAAGCGCTGCTGTTGTTCCGTGCTGCCGTGGGCGAGGATCGTCGGCGCGGCCATACCCAGGCCGATACCGTTGATCGCCGCATTGTTGTCCGGAGATCCGGCCTGCTCGAACAGGGCATCGACGAACGGTTGCGCTTCCCGGTCGACGGCCCGGCCACCGAGCCCGATCGGAAAGTGAACCCAGGCCAAACCCGCGTCGAACCTGGCTCGGTGAAAGGTCACAGCATCGGTGGTGGCCGGATCGTGCTCCGCGAGTACGGCTTCCACCCGGCGGCGCAGATCGTCACGAACCGCGTCGGGATTGGTCATCTGTCATCCTCCTGATCGGCAATCACGCGCGGCACCAGCACCGCGACCGTCTCGGCCAGCCATGCCGTCACCAGCCAGCCGCCGGGCGACGTCGGCGCCGATACCGCGAGCGGCACCGGTCACGACCGCGGTCCGCGGTATCGGATTGGTCATGAATGCTCGTCGAATGCGCGCCATGTCAGACCCCACCTGTGAGAGTGATGCCGCCGTCCACGACCAGCAACTGCCCGGTCAGCCAGCTCGCGTCGTCGGAGAGCAGAAACGCCACCACACTGCCGATGTCCTCGGGCACGCCGAGCCGCTTCAGCGGGTAGGCCGCAGCGACCTCGTCCTCCCTGCCCTCGTAGAGAGCGGTGGCGAACTTCGTCTTCACCACTGCCGGGGCGACGGCGTTGACCCGCAGGTTCGGGCCGAGCTCGACCGCGAGTTCCTGGGTGATGTGCGTGAGCATCGCCTTGCTGGAACCGTAGAAGCCGATACCCGGCGCGGGCTTGAGACCGGCCACCGACGACACATTCACGATCGCGCCACCGTAGTCCTTCATCCAGGCCCGATACGTCTGCTGAACCCATGACAGCGCGGCCAGACAGTTGACCTCGACGATCTTGCGGGCTACCTCCAGCGACAGATCGACCATCGGCCCGAAAGCCGGGTTGATGCCGGTGTTGTTGACGAGGAGATCGGCGCTACCGAACGTGTCGATCGCCCGCTCGACGGTCTCGATCTGGTGGTCGACGTCATCAGCGCGACCCGCGACGGCCAGCGCCCGGTCGGGGCCGCCCAGTACTTTCACCGCTTCATCGAGCGCGTCCTGTTTACGGGCGGTGATCACGACCCTGGCCCCCTCGTCGACCAGGCGCTGCGCGATGCCGAGCCCGATGCCTCGACTGGCACCGGTGACGATCGCAGTCTTGCCTTCGAATCTGTTCACAAATATGTCCTTTGAAGAATGTGTGCCCGTTATGACAGGCGCTCGAGCACCATTGCCATGCCTTGACCGCCACCGACGCACATGGTTTCCAAACCGATCTGCTTGTCGTGGAACTGCAGGGAGTTGATCAGCGTGCTGGTGATGCGGGCGCCGGTCATGCCGAATGGGTGACCGACCGCGATCGAGCCGCCGTTGATATTGAGCTTGTCGAAGTCGACACCCAACTCCCGCGCCGAGGGAATAACCTGTGCGGCGAAGGCTTCGTTGATTTCGACCAGGTCGATATCGTCGATGGTCATCCCGGCACGAGCCAGCGCCTGCTTGGACGCCTCCACTGGCCCCAGGCCCATGATTTCGGGGGACAGCGCGCTGACTCCGGTCGCAACGATCCGAGCCAGCGGCGTCAGGCCCAGCTCGGCGGCCTTGGTGTCGGACATGATCACGACCGCGGCGGCACCGTCGTTGAGCGGGCAGCAGTTGGCGGCCGTCACCGTGCCATCGGGCCGGAATACCGGCTTCAGTTCGGCGACCCTGTCCAGGGTGACTCCGGACCGCGGGCCATCGTCCTTCGAGACAACGCTGCCGTCGGGCAGCGTGATCGCAGTGATGTCACGCTCCCAGAACCCGTTGGCGATGGCGACCTCGGCGAGGTTCTGGCTGCGCACGCCGAAAGCGTCTTGTTCGGCACGGGTCACACCGCACAGCTGTGCCACGTTCTCGGCGGTCTGTCCCATCGCGATATAGATGTCGGGCAGCAGATCCTCCGTGCGCGGATCGGTCCAGAACTCACCTCCCGCAGCGAATTTCGCGGTCCGGCCCACCGCGTCGGCGAACATCGGGTTCTCGGTGTCGGGCAGGCCGTCGGCGTTGCCCTTGATGTAGCGGCTCACGGTCTCCACACCGGCGGAGATGAAGACGTCGCCTTCTCCGGCGCGAATCGCATGCATCGCCATCCGGGTTGTCTGCAAACTCGACGAGCAGTACCGGTTGACCGTTGTGCCCGGCACTCGATCCAGGCCCGCCAGAACCGCCACCACGCGCCCGAGATTGAAGCCCGACTCACCGGCGGGCTGGCCACAACCGAGCATCAGATCGTCGATGTCGTTCGGGCCGAGGGCCGGCACCTTCGCCAGCGCGGCCTGCACGATCTGCGTCGCCAAGTCGTCGGGCCGGAGGTCTCGCAACGCCCCCTTGCCAGCGCGACCGATCGGTGACCGGGCGACAGAGACGATGACGGCTTCGGGCATGAGTGTGAACCTTTCACGCAAGTTACTGAGCGCTTGTTAACCTCCCGCCACCATGCTGGACCGAGCGGCGATGGTCAATACGTCACAGCCGATTCGGACTGTGACGCCGGGCACATTGTCGGGGTGCGACTTCGTCGGAGAACAGGTCGGAAAACATATCTCTATCTGCGAGTTCGCAACTTCGTTCCGAACTCGCATTCACCTTTGGGAGTGGCCGCCACCGGCTCGCCGCGCATCCGGGATCGACGGCCACAAAGCGCTTTCCAGCAGCACGAGCGCGACGATCCCGATGCTCCAGCCGATCAGCCCATGCCGGATCGCGCAGACTTTTCAGATAGACGTTGCGCCGCGTGGTCTTCACTCCTGTCCGTAGTAGGTGAGGAAGACCTCTTCGAGATCCGGTTCATGGCTGACAATGTCAACCACGTCGTAGGGTGCGATGGCCTTGAGCAGTTCGGCGGTCGAACCGTCTACATCGATGTACCCAGCGCGGGAGGCCCGCCGGCTGGGCCGCGGCCGAGTCCCGGGCCACACCTGTCGCCGCATTCGACTCGGAACATCCACCTAGGAGACTTCGGCCAGCCGAGCACAGACCGATCAGCCCACTCGTTCACGCGGCGGAGCCGAAACCGGGACCATCGGCTCACACAGGGGCAACCTTCGGCCCTTGGATGATGGCCGCGCGGGACACAGGCTGAGCGATAAGAACCCACCACCGCACCCGGTCAGCATTCAGGAGGCCAACCATGTCGCACCATGACGATCCCCTCGCGCCCGCCGTGCAGACTGCCCACGACTGGCTCCGCACTGTCGCCGACAGTCTCGATACCGACGATCGAGCTTTCGCCTACCGGGCGCTGCGCGCCTGGCTGCACACTGTGCGCGACCGCATCGGCGTCAGCAGCTCGGCGCATCTGGCCGCGCAATTGCCCGAGATACTGCGCGGTGCCTACTACGAGGGCTGGGTGCCCAGCCATGTGCCCGTCCGGCATGGCAGCACCGAATTCCTCAGGCAGTTCGCCAGGGAGTCGGGCGTCGACGAGGACGAAGTCGGCCCGGTCGCGGGCGCGGTCACGGCGGCATTGTCGGACCTGTTCTCTCCCGGACAGTTGGACCGGATGTTCGCGGTCCTGCCGATGCAGCTGTACGGCGTGCTGTGCGGTGCGCGAATGACCATCGACGAATCGCTGATCGAATGGCAGGCGGTCGCCGAGACGCAGACGGTCGATCCGCTTGCCAGTCTCCAAGACCGCGTCCAAGCCCTCGGCGACGCCGTTGCCATGCTGGCGCGCGGCATCGAACGGCTGCCCGTCGAGGAACCCGACCGCGACCGATCGACGCAGGCGGCCCAGCAAGCACACCGCATTCTGCTCGCCGAAGGTCTGGTCGGCGCCGAGACGCCCGAGCGCTGACATGCTGCGTGCAACGATCCCGCTGAGCCGGGTCTCGGGCATCCGAGTCGGCGCGCACTGGTCTACGGTGGTCCTGCGACCCGACTTCGACGTCATTACCGCGATCGACCCGCACGGCCGACTCATCGGAGTGGTCACCGCGACGGATCTCAGCCTCGCCGTCCAGCGCAGCGCGCTCGGCCTGCCCGCCCGCCGACCGGAATGGTTTCGGGCACCGAATACGGCACTCTGACACGATAATTCGGCCCATTTGCGGTGATAGGAGGCTTTCGATGAGCCCTACGCAAGTCGAGCGAAAAACGCCGCGGCCGATCTTCCGGAATCGGCATGAAGCGGGCCGGGTGCTCGCCGGTCTACTCGAACATTATCGCGGCGATCCAGATGTCCTGGTGCTCGGACTGCCGCGCGGCGGTATTTCGGTCGCCTGGGAGGTCGCCGCCGCGCTGAGCGCACCGATGGACGCACTGGTCGTGCGCAAACTCGGCGCCCCGGGCCACCCCGAGTTCGCGATCGGCGCACTCTCCACCGGCGGCCGCATCGTCCTCAATGAGGATATGGTGCGCGCACTGCGGCTGACCGCCGATCAGGTGCGTGGCATCGCCCGCGACGAGGCCCAGGAGATGATCCGGCGCGAGGCCGCCTATCGCGCCGACCGAGGCCCGATCGAGGTGGCCGGGCGGACGGTGATCCTGGTGGACGACGGGTTGGCCACCGGCGCGAGCATGTTCGCGGCCATCGAAGTGATCCGGGCGGGCGAGCCGAAGCGGATTGTTGTCGCGCTCCCCGCCGCGCCGGAGTCGACCTGCCTGGAACTCGGTGCCTCGGTCGACGAAATGGTTTGCGCGACAATGCCATCGCCGTTCCGCGCGGTCGGCGAATGGTTCTGGGACTTCACCCAGGTCACCGACGCGCAGGTGCGTACTCTGCTCGGCATCTCGACCACCGGCGTCGCGGTCCCGCCCGTCGACACAGCGGCGACCATCCGCGCCGCCGCCATCGACGCACCCGAGGGCCTCCCAACCACTCAGGTGCTCGAGGAAATCATCGGCGATGCCCGGTTCGTGCTGATCGGCGAAAGTTCGCACGGCACACACGAGTTCTACCGGGCCCGCGCGGCGATCACGCGCTGGCTGATCGAGGAGAAGGGCTTCACCGCCGTCGCCGCCGAGGCGGACTGGCCCGACGCCTACCGGGTGAACCAGTACGTGCACGGGCGCGGCAGCGACAGCACCGCCGAACAGGCACTGCGCGGGTTCGATCGATTCCCGACCTGGATGTGGCGCAACACCGAGGTCCACGACTTCGTCATCTGGCTGCGCGTGCACAACGGCGAGCAACAACACGACGACCAGCCGCAGGCCGGCTTCTACGGACTCGACCTCTACAGCCTGCATCGCTCCATGCACAAGGTCGTGGACTACCTCGACCGGGGCGATCCGCAGGCTGCGCAGCGCGCCAAGATTCGCTACGGCTGTTTCGACTACGTCGCGGGCGACGACGGCCAGGCCTACGGATTCGCCGCCGCCTTCGGCGCGGGCAAATCCTGTGAGGCACAAGTGATCCGGCAACTGCTCGAACTACAGCGCGTCGAGATCGCCCGCGGCGAACTGGAAGCTTTCGGCGCCGACGAACTGTTCAACGCATTGCGCAATGCCTGGTCGGTGCGCGACGCCGAGGCCTACTACCGGGCCATGTTCGGTGACCGGATGTCCTTGTGGAATCTGCGCGAGCGGCATATGGCCGACACCCTCGACGCGCTCGTCGCTCATCTGGGTCGCGACGACGGTACACCAGTCCGAATCGTGGTGTGGGCGAACAACTCCCACGTCGGCGATGCCCGCGCCACCGAACTGGGCAGCGAAGGTGAACTCAGCCTCGGCCAGCTGATCCGTGAGCGCCACGGCGACGCCTGCCGCATTATCGGCTTCAGCACCTGCTCGGGCACGGTTACCGCCGCGCCGGAGTGGGGCGGGCCCGCCATCCGCGAAACCATCCGCCCCGCACTGTCATCCAGCATGGAAGAGCTGCTACACGACACCGGCAACCCGGAATTCCTGCTCCGCATGGACATTCCGGGCGAGGCTACCGACCTGCTGCGGCAACCGCGCCTACAGCGTGCCATCGGCGTGGTCTACCGCCCCGCCGCCGAACGCCGGAGCCACTACTTGCACACCAGACCCGCCGACCAATTCGACGCCCTCATCCACATCGACAGCACCACCGCGATCGAGCCTTTGGAACCGAAGGGACAGCGCGCTCATGACCCCGAACAACGATGATCCGCACCGACTGACCTCGGCCGAAGTAGTCGTCGGCGTCGACGGTTCAGCGGCATCCGACCTCGCCGTCCGCTGGGCGGCAGAAACGGCCTCGCAACGGCAACGCCGACTACGCATCGTGCACGGCCTCGATCTCTCCTCGATCGGTGCGGCGTTGCGAGCTTACGAGGTGATAGTGCCCCATATGCTCGAGAAGATCCGCCAACGCGGGCAAGACTACGTGCTGACGGCCCAGCGCCTGGCCCATCGGGTCGACTCAACACTCGCCGTGGAAACCGAAGTTTCCGAGGCAAACCCGGCCCAGTTGCTGATCCATCGATCCGAAACCGCGCATCTTGTCGCGATCGGTGCGGCGGGCACCGCCGGAACACTCGCCCACCTCGGCAGCACCCTGCTTGCGGTGACCAGCCACGGTCACGGCCCCATAGTGGTAGTCCGCGACACCGGCACCGATCAGCAGACTCGCAACGTCGGTCCCGTCGTCCTAGGCGTGGACGGGAGCCCGGTCAGCGAAGCCGCGATGGCGGTCGCGTTCGCCGAGGCGGACGCGCGTGAAACCCAACTCGTCGCGGTTCATGCCAGCAGCGAACGGTATCTCGACATCTTCACCCCATTCCCCTACATCCCCTCCGACCGCGACATCGAGATCGCAGGACACGCGCTCCTGGCCGGGCAGCTCGTGCAGTGGCAGGCGAAGTACCCGAACATCCAGATCATCCGAAAGGTGTACCTATCCGGGCCGCGCCGACCGCTGCTCGACTGGTCGAAGTCCGCTCAACTGCTCGTGGTGGGCAGCCGAGGACGCGGCGGATTCCGCGGACTGCTGCTCGGCTCCACGAGCAATGCGCTGGTTCAGCACGCGCAGTGTCCGGTCACGGTCGTGCACCCGCAGTAGGGCCCGCTTGTGCGGGAAGGTAGCGACATCCTATGTCCGCCAATGCCGTCAACTCTCCCCGTCGTCGGCAAATTTCTCCGAAACCGCCATGGAGGCCGCTCGCTGGGCTGCCGTCGACTCGAGCGATATCGCGGTGGTCGGCGCAACAAGACGACAGCACACGCTCACCGCCCCCCGCGCAGGCATGCCGAGCCGGGCGAGTTCGGCGTCGATGTCGACCTCGAACACAAATTCTCGGTGGATGTACGGCGCCGCTAGTCCGTGCGTTCGCTGTAGAACTCGGTAAACGCCGCGTAGGCGCGGGCGCCATAGACGGTTGCGGGGCCGCCGTTCATCAGGAAGCTGACGCCGATGGCCTCGGCCGCCTCCGCAGGGGTCGCGCCGCGTAGAACCGCGGCGTGCGCGTGCGCGGCGATGCAGCCGTCGCATTCCTTGCTCACCGCGATGGCAAGAGCGATCAGCTCTTTGGTTTTGGTATCCAACTCACCGGCGGCGAGCGCCGCATCATGCAACTGCTTGTAACCGGCGTACACCTGCGGGAGCGCGCGCCGCAGCTCGCGGGTGGGCGTACGCAGCTCGTCCCGGACCGTCGTGCCGTAGTTGCTCATATCGCTCCTTAATAATTATCTCCTGGGTCCACGATGCACGTGGCCGGCCGGGCGGCGATGCGGTCTTAGGTCCTGACCGCGGGCGGCTTTGGTCGCACAGCCCTGGATCGTCGGTCGATGTCGACACCGCCGTCGCCGACGTGCTGGCGCTCATGGAGCGATTCGATGGACAGGCAACGGATCGAGCATGGACCGGGCCCAGAGCTCAAAGTGCTGTTCGGTCCTTCGATTGGGGACCTTCGGCCCATCCCCGATCCGGCCCTCTTCAGCGATGCTTTGCTTGAGAAAGACTTCGATCTCGGCTGCTGGGAGTCCACGGCATGATCACCTCGACCGAAACCATCACCATCCGCCCGCTCGGCCCAGCCGATGCCGCGACCGTCGCGGATCTGCACGCTGGGATGCCCGATGCGGACGGTCTCTTCCGAAATCTCGTGCCACGTCCGACGGAGTTACCCAACGTCGCTCGCGCCCTCGCCCTGCGCGATGGGGCGCATTGTGTGCTCGGCGCTTTCGCCGGCGATCGGATCGTCGGCCTCGGTAGCTTCGTCGTGCTCGGCACGACCGAGACTGCCGAGGTCGCGATTGTCATCGACCACCATCAGGACAACCGGACCGGCGCATTCGGCCCCGAACTCCTGCACCGCCTGGTGCACCTCGCGCGTGAGCGCGGCATCGCACGATTCGTCGCAGAGTTGATTCCGGCGAATACCAGGATGATGCGGTTGGTCGCCGACACGGACTTCACCGTGACGGCCTACCGCCAGAACGGCATCGCGCGAGTCGGCATCCAGCTCTGACGGCCCCGAATGCGTACGATTGCGCGCCCCCGGGCGGGACGACACCTTCGGTCGCTGATCAGCGGACGAACTCCACCCGCGATCACGAACACCGCCCTAGGCTGAGTGAATGCTGCATAGAGACACAGCGAAATGACCAGGGTGTTTCTAGTGGACGACCACCATATCG
>NZ_JBITIL010000017.1:0-53876 GCF_044458905.1 Nocardia sp. NPDC050408
CGAGCCGTCGAAGCGCATGCGACGAAGTCGCGAGTCTCGACGGCTCGGACGCGAGACACCAGGGGGCCGCGAACCCGCCGCGCCGCAGGCGCGGCCAAAGACAGAGCCCACGGCGCGCCGCAGGCGTGCCAAATTCAACACAGGTACCGTACGGCCGTGACTTCTGTGGAACCCCCCGAGCACGTGCGCGCCACGTTCGGACTGCGCGAAGTGACCCCGGTTTCGCTGGGAGACTGGGATGGCGGCTGGCGGCTCGGCGACGTGGTGCTGAGCCCGATCGCCGATCACGCCAGGGCGGCGTGGTCGGCGAAGGTCCGTGAAACCCTGAAGGTGGACGGTCTACGCCTGGCTCGCCCCGTGCGCGCCACCGACGGCCGCTACGTGGTATCCGGTTGGCGCGCGGATACCTATCTGGAGGGTGTGCCCGAGCCACGCTATGACGAGGTCGTCTCGGTATCGCTGCGGCTACACAAGGCCACGGCGCAGTTGGAACGACCACGGTTCTTGGTCCAGCCGCCGGTCGCACCCTGGGTCGATGTCGATGTTTTCGTCGCCGCCGATCGTGCCGCTTGGGAGGCGGTGCCGCTGCGAAGCCTGCGCGCCGGTGGCATCACTCCGGCAACTTCTCCCGACGGCCTGCGCAGCATGGAACTGATCGGCCAACTGGCTACCCTGCGCAAGCCGGTCCAAACCCCTGCGCAATTGGTGCACGGAGACCTGTTCGGCACGGTACTTTTCGCCGGAGTCTTCACCCCCGGCCTCACCGACATCACCCCGTACTGGCGCCCGGCAGCCTGGGCTGCCGGTGTCATTGTCATCGACGCACTCGCCTGGGGCGGCGCCGACGACGGCCTTCTCGACCGCTGGTCCGATTTACCCGAGTGGCCGCAGATGTTGTTGCGCGCGGTCATGTTTCGGCTTGCTGTACATGCGCTGCACCCGCGCTCGACCCCCGAAGCGTTTCCGGGGTTGGCGCGGACTGCGGATATGGTTCGTCTGATGCTCTGAGTTTCGTCTCAACCGCGCGACCGCCCTGTTACTCGATCTGCGTCGTGTGCCGCATCGGCTGCTTTATGCTCGGACGACCGCCATCAGGTGGCGATTGCTTTACCTGCTTTGCGGGCTATCGGATGCTGTGTGGTTGCCCGTGCTCGGACGGCTTTGCGACCGATTCAGGTGATGCCGGAATGGAACCGGATCGGACTCTCGTGGAGCCAGCGTAAGCGTTGTGCCCGTGCTAATTTGACGTTCGTGGACGCGGTGAGGAGCGGCGCGCCTGCGACTTGGGGTGAGGACGGCGGCAGGTGAGAATCCAACCGAGACAACAGATTCTGGATGTGTGGCGCGCCATGCTCGCCGCGTGCTGGGATGGTGAGGAGTGGCGCTGGGGCGGTCGGATGGAGGCCAACTCTATCAGCGATTCCGAACAGTTGCTCTGCCTGCTGTATCCGGCTACCGAGATAGATATCTTCGCACTGGACAATCCGGATCGCATGGAGGACGACGTCAGTTCTGTCCTCGAACCGCTCGGTGGTCCGAAGCAGATCGGCAGCTTCGTTGTGTGGCTGCTCGAGCGTTATATCGAGCAGAACACCCGTGACGACGGGCAGCCGAATTTCTCCGCGGGCAGTTATTTGCGCTCCGCCGATGAGCGCGAACCCAATGCGGCACAGCGCGGCATCGAGGTCGTCGACTCGTATTCGATGTCGCTGACTGTCTGTATGGCGGGCTTGCGCTTCCTGCGCGCCTTCCGCGGTTGGGCGCGACCCGGGGAGCTGACAGAGCGGATCGATTATCTCTCCGGTCAGCTCAGTGCGCGGCTCACCGCGGCGATGACCGGACTGGTCCGCAGCTTCGTCGTCAATACCGTTAAGCCGAAATCGCGTGAGGGACAGGCGATTCTGGGAATGCTGAACCAGACCGGCGAACCCGAGCAGGCCATGGTCGACGGTGTGCGGCGCAGTCTGGAACGGGTGCGGGCGCGGTTGCGCAGCGATGTCACCCTGGGCCAGGAGAAATCGGTCAAGGAGCTCGAGGACGAGAATCTGCTGTTCGAATGCGGGTGGAGTTGGGGGATTGCCAGCGACGCTACCGAGGTCGACTTCGTCGAGGCGCAGATCGCGAGTGAGAAGGGGATCGCCGATCCGCGCCCGTACCTCTATTTCACGGTCGTCGCACTGGACGGCATCAACGACCTGGTCTCCCCGCGCACCGGTGAGCTCGGTCTGCTCGACGAGAAACAGCATCGGCTGGCCCAGGCCTTGCGCACCCGATGGGAGCTGACCCAGCGCTATTGGTCGACGGTCGCGCGCTTCGGCTCCGGCAGTTGGCCACTGGAGGATATTCCGTGGCGTACCTCCGACGACGAGCAGTCGGACTACTTCAGTCTCATCGTCTCTGCGGTACTGATCCAGGATCTGGTCGCGCGCACCGCATCCGATGACGACTTGACAAGGGCCGTGGCCATTTTCGACGAATTGGCCGGCCGGGGCAGGATCATTCGCCGGACCATGCGCGAGGACCCCGCGGTCGCGCTGCACACTCCGGGCGTGCGACTGACCCTGCGGGGCAGTGAGGGCATCGATGACGGACCGACGCTGCAGTGGGAGGTTTCGGACTTCTCGGCGGTGCTGCTCAAGCGAATGCTGCAGGCGGCCAGGCTGTCCAACAATGTCGCGGCCCGTGACAAGCTGATGGAATTGGCCAGATCGGTGATGGAGCATCTGGATCGGCGCATGCTACGGGCCGGAGCGCCCGGACTATGGGACGATCCGGCGGGCGCGTTCGGCGAGAACGGTGATGCCGAGGTCACAAAGCCGTCGTGGTACATGACCGAACGAGTCATCGAATGCCTGGTGGCCGCGGACCGGACCTATCGTGAACCGCCGCCCAACTGGCCGGATCTGCAGGACGTCGCACGGGTCATGCTGAATACCGCCGAGCATCGGTTCGATCAGGAAATGCTCGGTGTGAGCATCGATGACACCTCGGGAAATCGGGCCGCGCTCGATCGCGTGGAGGACCATATCGACCAGGCGAGGCGCTTGGTGCGCGAGGATTCCGCGACCACCTTTGTGCACGCCCTCGACGCCCTGCGGGAACTGGACCGACTGGCCGCCGCCCGCCGCGATGCGACAAGGAACCCCTAGCGCATGATCGTGTTCGCGACCTCCGACAAGGGCGGCACCGGCCGCTCGGTGACCAGCTGCAATCTCGCGTATCGGATGTGTGTGCGGGGTAAGCGGGTCGCCTATCTGGATTTCGATTTCGGTTCCCCGACCGCGGGTGCGCTTTTCGAGATCAGTGGTGCGGAGCGCGGCATCTCCAGCGGCGACGGGCTGCATTCCTATTTGCTCGGTAGGGCAGGTGTCGCGACGCGAATCGATGTGCGCGACAACACCGATCGACGCGAACTACGTAAGATGCGCACGCGCACCGGCAAACTGTTCCTGTTGCCCGGCGATGCCGGTGGCGCGGAATTCACCAAAATCGAGGACCGCACCCTCGACAACTGTGCCAAGCTGCTGCTCGAGCTCGATCAGGACTTCGACGTCTGCATTGTCGATCTCAGCGCGGGGCGCTCGGTGGCGATGGAAATCGCGCTCAAGGCAACGGCCTTGCCGCAGCTGGCTGCGCGAACGGTGCGCTGGTTGGTATTTCATCGTTGGACCCGTCAGCACATCATCGCCGCACACGGTCTGGTACGCGGCCGGTACGGACTGCTCGATTGCGGCGCGGGCGCGGGCCACGATCCCGAGATACTGCTGGACAACATCCGGTACGTGCGCACCGCGGTGCCGCAATTGAACGAGGCGACCGAATCCCCTGGGCCGCAGGCGGCCTGGTTGCATCAACAGGACTCCATGTTGAAACGGCTGGCATCGACGAACAAGGTCGGTGCGAGCGCGATGCTCGGCGAGACCCCGGTCGAGCCGGTATTGCAATGGCGCGAACAGCTGATTCTGGATATCGACGTGCAGAAGGAAATTGCCAACAAGGCAACCGTCGAGGCCTTCGACACGCTCGCCGATCGCGTGCTCGATCCAGCCACCTGGCGCCGAATCTGAATCGACCGAACTCGAGAACACCATCGGAGGAAAGGGATTTCGAGCACATGGAGCATGCCGCAGGCTACAGCGAGGCCACCGAGCACCCGCGCGTCGCCAAGGTGCCGCTTTCCCATGTGTCGATCGAGGTCGGACACTTCTATATGCACGATCTGGCCAATGGTGAGGAGAAGATTCGCGCGCAGTTTCGTCGGATAGTGCCGCTCGTTACGGCATTCACCGAGGCCACGAAAATCGAATTCGGGCCACGTGCCCGGGTGAGCACCTGCTTTCTGGTCGACGACTATTTCCGATCCGATACCAATCCCGGGGAAATCCTCGACAAATTGCTGCGCAATGCCGACGAATGTGGTTTGACCATCGACTATTTGGCGCGCGAGGCGGGCTGCTGGGAGGTGCCGGCCGCCGAATACGGCGCGGTGAGCGCGCCGCGTATCGAACTGGCCGAGTTGGTCCGGGCCCGTATCGTGGCCGAACCGCCCGAGGGTGCGAACGGCCGCAGGCCACCCACCGCGGAATCCGGCTGGCTGTGCAATGGGCGACGCGCATCCGATGATCCCTCGGAGCAGGCCATGCACGACGAACCGTACGAACCGGCCGAGGAGTTCGGGCGGCGCGAGCATTCGATTTTTCTCGATGTCGAAATGTGGAGTAAGCAGTCCCGAAAGGTGAACGGACGCAAGGAAGTCTTCACCAAATGGTCCTGCCCGTATCTGGCCGCCATCTGGCAGTTGCTGCGAATGGGCATGCTGCGTTTCGACGGTATGCCGGTGGTCGAGCCGCAGTTGTGGGAGCCGGATATGCCATGGCCCGGCAGTTGGTGGGAGATGCCCGCGGTGGTCCAGCTGAATCCGCGGGCCAAACCATTTGCCGCATATCGGTCACTTTCGCTGCTGCCGCAGCGATATCTGGGTATCGAGCACGCGGTGCGGGTAATACTCGATCACATCCAACTCGACGACGAAGTGGTCGATCAGATCGTCGCCAGGGGCCATGAGGAGGGAATCGACGTATCGCGCAAGGTGACCGAACGCCTCACCCACTTCCTGCTGGACGGATCCTGACGTGAACGAACCGAACGATGCGGCCGCGCGCCGCATGCGCGCGGCCCGCTCGACGCCGCACCTGCGGCAGCTGCGCCGCGGCCGAGCCGTGCGCCTGCTGGTGCGTGCCGGTGCGGCACAGGCCAGGACTCCCGTCGGCCCGCTCATCGTGTTCGGTGAGGTGGACACCTGCCTGCTGCCCGCGGCGACGCCGCTGTCGCGCGGTGATCTCGAGGAACTGCTCGAATTGGTGCCGGGCCGTCCGATGCTGTGGCGGGAGCGGCCGATGTCGCTCGCGGTTTCGCCCACCACCGCCGAGGGGGTGGATTGCCGGTTGGCGGCGCCGTCGCATACCGATGTGCGGGCGATCGGCACGGTGGCGACGCATGCGGTTGTGGTCGGTGGGCGAGTATTGCAGAGTTCGGCACGGACCAGGGTCGTTCGAGCCGCGGGCGATCAGCGCCGGACGTGGTCGCACTATTTGAGCCAGGTCGGCGTATCCGAGGTGATCACCAAGGTCACTCCGGAAACCGGCGCCCGGCTGGCGGAAGGCTTCCTGGCCGCGGGGCCGCCGCCGGGGGGCACCCTCGATCTCGCGTCGATCGCCAATCGGCTGCTCGGCCGCATCCGGATGGATCATCGCCTGGACCAGAACACGCCGGTGCAATCGGGGGCGACCAGGTTGCGCTGGGCGGCGCGGATCGGCGATCCGGCGCAGCCGGTGGTGTGGTTCCGGTTGCAGAACGATACGGTGCGCACCGCGCTGATCACCGTGCGCACCGAGGCGGAACTGGCCGACGTGCAGCGGTTCTGTGAGGATCTCGCGGTGCACGATTGGCTGCTGTCGGTCACCGCCGCGGCGCTGGAGCAGTCCGATCTGTTCGCACCGGGCAGTCCGGAGTCGGTGGCGGTGCTGGCCCCGGTGCTGCACCACCTGGCACATCTGTGGGTCCCCGGCGTGCATACACCACCGGCGCTGCGTGGACTGTGGACGCAGCTGAACACCGATCCGGATTTCACCGCGGGACGGCGGGCCTTGATCGATCAGCTGCACAATCGGGTGCTGGTGGCGACACTGGATGCGGTGCGCCACACCAGGATCGGCACCGAGGACTACAGCGCGGACTAGCCGCCGCGGCGGCATCAGATCCGGAACCATCGCCGGACCAGCAGCGCGAAGAACAGCGAGTTGAGCACGAGTCCGGCGTAGGCCTCGATGACCAGGAGTGTCCGTCCGGCGCCCCTGATGTCCTCGAGATCGCCGAGACCGAGTGGATTCAGGTAGTTGATCAGGCACATGTGCAGCGCGGTCGGGATGGGCTGGCCGTCGGTGGTCCACAGTACGAAGGTGCCGATGAGTAGCACGGCGGCGATCCAGCCGAGCAGCCGGAACGGCCGAAAGCCATAGCCGCACAGCACTTCCAGGGTCCAATGCGGGATCCGCTTCCAGACCGGGTCGACGGCGCGGCAGCGCGCCTGCGCCAAGGCGTGCCCGCAGCGGTCCTGCGCGTCGAAGTCCTCCTCGACCCGGTGCAGTCCAACCCCGCGTTTGAAGGCCAGTACGGCATGTTGGGGCAGGTCGGCGCCGACCAGCGCGCGGCCGAGATGCTCATAGATCTCGGCGATCCGGATGTTCTGGGTGCGACTCAGCCGTCGTGGTCCGCGGAATTCGACCTCGGCTGCGAGCAGCGCCGTCAGGGCGCGCAGCGCTCCGTCGCCGTCCGCGGCGGGTTCCTGCGCCGCCGCGTAGATATGGGAGAAGACCAGGCTGTCACCGGGCTGAGAGATCTTCACCGGGTCGTAGTCGAGCTCCAATGTCTCGACGTGGGTGTTGAAGGAGTCGAGGAGCCGCTGTTCGGATCCGGCTCCGGCCTGTTGGAAGTATTCGGCGATCTCACCGGCGTACCGGTCGGCGTGTCGATCGATCAGCATGGTCATCGAATTGACCGCAGCTGGTAGTTGGGATAGGCCCGCGTATTCGGTCATCGTGTATTCCCCCGGGAGCAGCCGTCGCCTTCGACGTGATATCCACCATACCAACGTGATTCGACTATCAATCTGGTGCGCGACCCCCCTTGAGCCACCGCTTGTCGTTCGGTCCGGGGAATTGCGAGGTGGTCGGCCAATGATCGATGCGGTGCACCAGCACATCTCGCGGTTCGTTCGCGCCGAAATAGCGCTGTTCATGTCCGGCCCAACGGAATCCGGCGTTCTTGTACAGCTTGACTGTGCGCTGGTCGGTAGGTCGCACCGTGAGGTACACCGAATCCGCCTGTGCGGTGCGGCAACTCGTCACCGCCCGATCCAGCAGAGCGCGGCCGAGGCCGCGGTTGCGGTAGTTCGGTGCGACCGCGAGACCCATTACCCAGCCGCGTCGGCGGGTGCCGACGCCGACGAGTGCGTAGCCGCGCACTCTGCCGCCGATTTCGGCCACCACCCAATCGGGTCCGTGCAGGTCGAACAGTTGCCGCAGCGTCACATATGGGTAGCACAGATCGCCGAAGTGCTCCCGCTCCAGCGCGGCGATATCGTCGAGATCGGCCAATCGCGCGGTCCGGAACACCGGTTCCCCCGCCCCCTCGGATTTGTCCAATGCTCACTCTCCCGGTGTGAGTCTGCTTTCCAGCGTAAAGTGCTGGCGCAGTTGACGGACCGAGACCGCCAAATGCGATCCCTACTCAGTCGCGGGTGGTGATGCGGATGTGTGCCATCTCGCCGGAGCCCCCTCGTGCTGCCTACTGACTTGGCGTGATATCCACCATAGCAATGTGATTCGACACCGACGGCCGAATGCCGCGCTGGGGACCTCTTCCAGCGCGGCATTCGGGTCTTGCGGGTGATGTGGTTATACGTTCGCGTAGGCCAGGGAGGGTACGCGGGTCATGGCGAATGAGGAGCGCAGGTAGAAGAACCAGGTGACCGCGGCCATGACCAGGAAGGCGCCGGCGTAGGCCCAGAAGGCCGGGTTCATGCTGTGGAAGTTGATGTTGGACAGGCGAAGTGCCTGCTGGAGCAGGTAGCCGCCGGACGCGCCGATCGCGCCGATGACACCGATCGCGGCACCGGCCTGACGCTTGGCCGAAGCCGTGGCGTCGGTGAGATCGAGTCCGTGTTCGGAGGCGTACTTCTTGGCCTCGGCGCTGAAGATGGACGGGATCATCCGGTAGGTCGAGCCGTTGCCGATACCGGTCAGCACGAACAGCAGCAGGAAGGCGATCAGGTAGAGCGGGAAGCTCTTGGCCTGCAATCCGGCCATGATCAGCACGCACGCTACCGCCATGCCACCGAAGACATAAATGGTCATCTTGGCGCCGCCGACCTTATCGGATATCCAGCCGCCGAACGGACGGCTGAACGAGCCGACCAGCGCGCCGAGGAAGGCGAGGTTACCGAGAGTGGTGATCCAGCCGATCTTGGCGAGATCCGGGAAGTTGGCCTTGATCAGCGTCGGGAACGCGAAGGAGAAGCCGATGAACGAACCGAAGGTGCCGACGTAGAGGAACGACATCACCCAGGTGTGCTTATTGGTCAGCGCCAGTTTGTAGGATTTGCCGTCGGCCTTGGCGGTGCTGATGGCGTCCATATACCGCAGCGCACCGAACATGGCGATCAGGATGAATGGCACCCAGACCAGCACCGATAGCGTTATACCGAAGCGGTAGCCCGCCGCATCCTTGGCCATGATGTGCGTGCCGAGGGTGATCAGCAGTGGCAGCACCAACTGGGTCTGCGCCACACCGAGATTGCCGCCCGCGGCGTTGATACCGAGGGCCGCCCCCTTCTTCCCTTCCGGGAAGAAGAACGAGATATTTGCCATCGACGAGGAGAAATTGCCGCCGCCGAAGCCGGCCAGCGCGGCCAGGATCATGAACACCCACATGGGGGTGCCGGGGTGGTTGACGAAGTAGGCCAGGCCCAGCGTCGGGATGAGCAGCATGGCCGCACTGAACGCCGTGAATGCGCGTCCGCCGAACTTCGGAATGGCGAAGGTGTACGGAATGCGCAGTGCCGCACCGACAAGCGTCGGGGTCGAGGTCAGCAGCAGGGCATTGCTCACCGCGGTCGGATTGCCCTTGCCGAGCCCGGCCAGGAAGTCGAAGCCCGCCAGACCCATGCTGGTCACCACGGTGCCCCAGATGACCCAGATGCTGAAGCCGAGATTCTCGGCGAAGACGGAGAAGATCAGGTTTTTGCGGGCGGTGAGTTTGCCGCCCGATTCCCAGAATTCGGTGTTGTCCGGCTCCCAGTGATCCAGCCAGCGGCCCCTTTTCTGGTGCGTAAATGCTGGGGTTTCCGACTGCTGGCCGGTGGCAGCTACTGCGGCAGTCATCGGCTTCCTCTCGATCTGGCTCGGTGGGTTCGCCGAGCTGCGGTCGAGACAAAGGTATGAGCTGGTTGTTGCGTGTGAATGGCCCCGAGTGACGTTCCAGGCAAATCCGACTCACATGGTGGCGAGCCGCTCGGTGACCTATTGGTTACCTCGTCGGACGCAAACGTTCTCGGTCGGTTGACCAGAAGTCTAGCGGTCCGGGTATTCGGCGATCAGCGAGGCGAGGAAGCATTGTGCGGCCTGCGCCGCTCGGTCCGGATCGCCATCGATAACGGCCTGCACCAATTCATTGTGCTCGGCGTCGTAGGCATCGTCGGATTTCGCGGACCGTGCCCGGATCACCTGTTCGATAATCGGCAGCAGCGAATCGTAGAACTCGAGATATACCGCGTTGTGGCTGGCGACGACGATCGCGCGGTGCAGTTCCACATCGGCTTCGATGGCCGCGAGATTCTGTTCGTCCCAGTGCTGTTGGCTACGTTCCTCCAGCAGCCGCCGCAGATTCGCGATATCGGTCTCGTCGCGTCGACGCGCGGCCAGTGCTGCGGCATTGGTGTCCAGGGCCATGCGCAGCTCCAGCACATCGCGTTCCTCCGCATCGGCGAAGTACTTCGCGAGGGTGCCGCCGACTTCCGAGGCCGCTATGACATAGGTGCCCGAGCCTTGGCGACGCTCCAGCATCCCGGAGTGGACGAGAGCCTGCACGGCCTCGCGTACCGTATTTCGCCCGGTTCCGGTGAGCTCGGTGAGCTCCGGTTCGGTAGGGATTCGGGAGCCGATAGACCAACGGCCGGAACGGATTTCGGCACGCAGCTGCTCGGTTACCTGGGCAATGAGGCTGGTCCGCCGGACGGGTTGCACGGCATCAGAGTACCGCCCGTCACAAATCCTTGCCTCCTATCATGGGGTCATCCTATGATTTCGCGGTGACTGCAGCTCTCCCGGAAACCACGACTGGCCCGGAATACGTCCGGGTCGAGCGGCGCAAACGCGCACTGACGGAAGGGCGACTGCTCGTCCTCGCCGCCATTGTGATGTCCGCGCTCACCCTCCGGGTCGCCGTCACCGCGTTCTCGCCGCTGGCCGAGCGCATCGGCGCCGATATCGGTTACTCGACGGCCGTCGTCGGTGTCTTCGGCATGATCCCGACGCTGATGTTCGCGGTTTCCGGTCTGCTCACCCCGCTTTTCGTGCGCCGAATCGGGCTGGAGCGCACCGCACTCGTCGCGATGCTGATGGCCGGACTCGGCATGCTGATCCGGGCGGTGGTCGGCGGTACGGCCGAACTGCTGATCTTCTCCGCGCTGGCCCTCGGCGGTATGGGCATCGGAAATGTGGTGATCCCGCCGCTGGTCAAGCGCTATTTCCCGGACCGGCTCGCGGTGGTCAGCTCGCTGTACATCACCATGGTCCAGCTCGGCACCGTGGTGCCCGCGCTGATCGCGGTGCCGGTTGCCGAGGCGCACGGCTGGCGGATCTCGTTGGGGCTGTGGGCGATTCTCGGCTTCGCGGCCGCGCTGCCGTGGCTCGGTGTGCTGCGCGATCGCCGCGGCCACGATCGCGGCGACAGCACCGCGCTGCCGCCGCGGACCAAGGAGCCCAAGGGTGAGGTGTGGCGTTCGCCGGTGGCCTGGGGCATGGCGGGCATGTTCGGCATGACCTCGCTGACCACTTACGCCATGTTCACCTGGCTGCCCAAGATCCTGTCCGAGGCGGGTGCGAGTGCCGCATTCGGCGGGACCATGGTCGGCGTGTTCGCGCTGGTCGGTCTGGTGTCGGCGTTCACCGCTCCGACGGTGGTGGCGCGGTTCCGCAATCCGTTCCCGTTCGTAGTGGGTTGTGCCGTCTTCTTTTTCACCGCGTTCGCCGGTCTGCTGATCGCGCCGATGAGTATGCCGCTGCTGTGGGTCGTGCTGTTGGGCCTCGGCCCGAGCACCTTTCCGATGGCGCTGACACTGATCAATATGCGCACCAGGACCCCGCAGGGTTCGGCCGCGCTGTCGGGCTTCACCCAGGGCGTCGGATATGCGGTGGCCTGCGTCGGTCCGGTGCTGTTCGGCATGTTGCACAGCGCGACCGAGGGCTGGGCCGCGCCCTTCGCGATGCTCGTCGTCGCGGTACTGGTGCTCCTCACCGGCGCATGGCAGGCATGCAAGCCGCGCATGCTCGAAGACACCTGGAATTGAATAGTCCGCCTTCTCACAGCTCGAGTTGCGAGGCTGTGCGGAGGCGGCCATGCTGTGTGCGACAGAGCACACCGTGACGGGTGCGCGTCACCACCTCACCGGCTATTACTTCGAAGATCGGCTGTTTGTGACGTGCGGAAACCGGTGTGTCACCTGCCCGAAACATTTCGTTGAAACTCACCCTGCTTTCCCGGGAATCGTGAGCAACCGTTGATTTGACGGTCATTTGGGGCAGCATTTCGGCAATACCCGTTTCCTACCGTGGGGCTAACCGATTTTGGGAGGCCCCTGTTGAGCACGCTGACGCGTAACCACAACATCGAGCATTGGGATGCCGAGGATGTCGCGGCCTGGGAGGCCGGTGGCAAAGACATTGCCAAGCGCAATCTGATCTGGTCGGTCTTCGCCGAGCATGTCGGGTTCTCGGTGTGGTCCATCTGGTCGGTCATGGTGCTGTTCATGCCCACCGATAAGTTCGGCATCGATCCGGCGGGCAAGTTCTTCCTGGTCGCCATGCCGACGCTGGTCGGTGCGTTTCTGCGCATTCCCTACACCGTGGCCACGGCGCGCTTCGGCGGTCGCAACTGGACCATTTTCAGTGCGACGCTGCTGCTCATTCCGACGCTGCTCACGCTGTACTTCATCAATCAGCCGGGTACCTCGTACACGACCTTCCTGGTGGTGGCTGGATTCGCCGGATTCGGTGGCGGCAACTTCGCCTCCTCGATGACCAATATCAATGCCTTCTACCCGCAGCGGCTGAAGGGTTGGGCGCTCGGCCTGAACGCGGGCGGCGGAAATATCGGCGTGCCCGTCATCCAGCTGGTCGGCCTGCTGGTCATCGCCACCCTCGGCAATGGCTACGCCTCACTGATCTGCGCGATCTACCTCGTGCTCGTTGCGCTGGCCGGTGTCGGCGCCGCGCTGTTCATGGACAACCTGAAGAACCAGAAGGCCGATCTCTCCTACATGATCACGGCGCTCAAGGTGCCGCAGTCCTGGGCGATCGCCTTCCTCTACATCGGCACCTTCGGTTCGTTCATCGGCTACAGTTTCGCCTTCGGCCAGGTGCTGCAGATCAGCTTCAAGGCCGGTGGCGACACCGTCGCGCAGGCCGCACTGCATGCCGCGCAGATCGCCTTCATCGGCCCGCTGCTCGGTTCGCTGGCCCGGCCGTACGGCGGCAAGTTGGCCGACCGGATCGGCGGCAGCCGGGTGACCTTCTACACCTTCGCCGTGATGACCGCGGCCGCCGTGCTGGTCGGTGTGGCGAGTACCGCGGGTGACCGCAGCGGCGGTGTGCCGAGCGGCGCCGCGATGACGGCGCTGGTGGCCGGATTCATCGCGCTGTTCGTGGTGTCCGGTATCGGCAACGGCGCGGTCACCAAGATCATCCCGTCGGTCTTCGACGCCAAATCCAAGAGCCTGGACGCGAGTCCGACCGCCCAGGCCGCCTGGTCGCAGAACACCTCCGGTGCGCTCATCGGTTTCGTCGGCGCGATCGGTGCGCTCGGCGGCGTCGGGATCAACCTCGTCCTGCGCTCCTCCTACGCCTCGACCAAATCGGCGACCACCGCGTTCTGGGTCTTCATGGCCTTCTACGTGGCCTGCGCTGCGGTGACCTATCTGGTGTTCCTGCGCCGCCCACGCGGCGTCGTCGACTCCGAGGTCGTCGCGGAGGCCGAGGCGCTCGTCCTCGAAGCCGAGGCAGGCAGCCCGTCCCAGTCCACCAGCACGTCGGCCCGAGCCTGACGCCGAATCACCAACGGAGGACAGTCATGAACTCGACAGTCGACCCCACCCAGCGCAAGACCGTCGTGGTCGTCGGCCACGGCATGGTCGGGCACCGGTTCGTGGAGGCGCTGCGGTCCCGGGACGAGGCAGGCCAGTGGCAGGTCGTCATCCTCAGCGAAGAGCAGCTGCCCGCCTACGACCGCGTCGGACTCTCGTCGTACGTCGGCAGCTGGGATGCCGCCGCGCTGGCGCTGCCCGGTAACGAATACGCCGGTGACGAGCTGGTCGAGCTGCGCCTGGGCCAGACTGCGCAGTCCATCGACCGCGATGCGCGCAAGGTCACCACCTCGGCGGGCGACACCATCGCCTACGACGCACTTGTGCTGGCGACCGGTTCGTACCCGTTCGTGCCGCCGGTCCCGGGTCACGAGCTGCCGGAGTGCTTCGTCTACCGCACCATCGATGACCTCGACGGCATCCGCGCAGCCGCCGCGGCGGCCGGACCCGGTGCGGCCGGTGTCGTCGTCGGTGGTGGCCTGCTGGGTCTGGAAGCGGCCAACGCGCTGCGCCTGCTCGGCATGACGCCGCATGTGGTGGAGTTCAATCCCCGCCTGATGCCCGCCCAGGTCGACGAGGGTGGTGGCGCCATCCTGGAGAAGCTGGTCACCGATCTCGGACTGCAGGTGCACACCGGTGTCGGCACCTCGTCGATCGAAACCGTGGCGGATGCGGAATCGGCTGAGCGCCTGAAGGTTACGCTCTCCGACGACACGGTGATCGACGCCGGACTTGTGGTCTTCTCCGCTGGTGTCCGACCGCGCGACCAGATCGCCCGCGACAGCGGCATCGAGGTCGGCCCGCGCGGTGGCATCATCACCGACCTCGGTCTGCAGACCTCCGATCCGAATATCTACGCGATCGGCGAATGTGCCGCGGTAGAAGGTGTTTGCTACGGCCTGGTCGCCCCCGGCTACACCACCGCCGAGATCGTCGCGGACCGATTGCTCGGCGGCGCAGGCGAATTCCCCGGCGCCGACATGTCGACCAAGCTCAAGCTGCTCGGTGTCGATGTGGCCAGCTTCGGTGATGCGCACGCCACCACCGAGGGCGCGCTATCGGTCGTACTGCACGACGCCGCCAAGGGTACCTACGCCAAACTCGTCGTCTCCGATGACGCGCAGATCCTGTTGGGCGGCATCCTGGTCGGCGATGCGACCGCGTACTCGGCACTGCGTCCGCTGGTCGGGCGCCCGCTGCCCGCAGAACCGGCCGCGCTGATTTCGCCGGCCGGCGCCGAACTCGGTGCCGACTCGCTGCCCGATGATGCCCAGATCTGCTCCTGCAACAATGTTTCCAAGGGGGCGATCTGCGGGGCCATCGACGAGGGCGCCTGCGATATCGCGGGTATCAAGAAGTGCACGACCGCCGGAACCTCTTGCGGCGGTTGCGTTCCGATGCTCAAGAAGCTGCTCGAGCAGTCCGGTGTCGAGATGTCCAAGGCGCTCTGCGAGCACTTTTCGCAGTCGCGGGCCGAGCTGTTCCAGATCGTCCAGGTCACCGGTATCCGCACCTTCTCCGCCCTGATCGCCAAGTACGGCACCGGCTCCGGCTGCGATATCTGCAAGCCGACGGTCGCCTCCATCCTGGCCTCCACCTCCAGCGAGCACATCCTCGACGGTGAACAGGCCGCGCTACAGGACACCAACGACCACTTCCTGGCGAATCTGCAGAAGAACGGCACCTACTCGGTGGTGCCGCGGATGCCCGGCGGTGAGGTCACCCCGGATCAGCTGATCACCATCGGTCAGATCGCCAAGGAATTCGACCTTTACGTCAAGGTCACCGGCGGTCAGCGCATCGACCTGTTCGGCGCCCGCGTCGAACAGCTGCCGCAGATCTGGCAGCGCCTCGTCGATGTCGGCATGGAATCCGGGCACGCGTACGGCAAGTCGCTGCGTACCGTGAAGAGCTGCGTCGGCTCCACCTGGTGCCGCTACGGTCAGCAGGATTCGGTCGGCATGGCCGTCTTACTGGAGAAGCGCTACCGGGGCCTGCGTTCGCCGCACAAGCTGAAGCTGGCCGTCTCCGGGTGCGCCCGGGAATGCGCCGAGGCGCGCGGTAAGGATGTCGGTGTGATCGCCACCGAGCAGGGCTGGAACCTGTACGTCGGCGGCAACGGCGGTCTGACCCCGAAGCATGCGGTGCTGCTCGCCGGTGAACTCGACGACGAGACGCTGATCAAGTACATCGATCGGTATCTGATGTTCTACATCCGCACCGCCGACCGGCTGCAGCGCACCGCGCCGTGGCAGGAGGCGCTGGAGGGTGGCATCGATTACCTCAAGCAGGTCGTGTGCGAGGACAGCCTCGGCATCGCCGAGGATCTGGAGGCCGCCATGGCCCAGCATGTCGCCGGTTACCGCGACGAATGGGCCGCGGTGCTCGAGGACGAGGAGAAACTTTCGCGTTTCGTGTCCTTCGTCAACGCCCCGGAAGAGGCCGATCCGACCATTTCGTTCGATGAGACCGGGGAGCGGAAGGTCCCTGTGTTGCTCGGCATGCCGGAAATCCCGGTTGCCACACGCGGGCAATAGCCGCTTAACCCCGAAGAAACAGGGCGCCTGTACCAATGAGTAAGGCGTTTGGAGGATGACACCGATGACCGTGATGGATACCCCCGGCATTGCCGCAACTACCACTGTGTTCACTCACCCCGTCGGCTCCGCCGACTTGCCATCCCCTTCGGGTTGGACGCAGGCGTGCCGACTCGACTACCTGATTCCCGGCCGCGGCGTCGCGGTGTTGCTGAAGGGGGGCCGCCAGGCCGCCCTGTTCCTGATGACCGACGGCACGCTCGCCGCCGTCGGCAATATCGATCCGATCGGCCGCGCGGCAGTGATGTCGCGCGGGATCGTCGGTGACCGCGGCGGTATTCCGGTCGTGGCCTCACCGCTGCTGAAGCAGGCGTTCTCGCTGCTGGACGGGCACTGCCTGGACGACAATTCGGCGACGCTGCCGGTATACGCGGTGCGTGTCGAGGACGGCATCGTTTCGGTTTCCAATGAGCCGGTCGATGCCGCTCTCGTCGCCGCGGACGGTGGATAAGCATGACGACAATCGATACGGGCGCCTGTCTGGCCGGTTTCACAGTCGGCGTCACGGCCGCCAGGCGGGCCGATGAGTTCGCCACGCTGCTCACCCGACGGGGCGCCGGTATCGTCGCCGCTCCCGCCATCCGGATCATTCCGCTGGCCGATGACACCGAACTGGAGCGGGTGACCCGCGAACTCGTGGCCGATCCGCCGCAGATCGTGGTGGCCACCACCGGCATCGGATTTCGCGGCTGGATGGAAGCGGCCGAGGGCTGGGGCATTGCCGAGGACCTGCGGATGACGCTGGCATCCACCAGGATGCTGGCGCGTGGGCCGAAGGCCAAGGGCGCTATCCGCGCCGCCGAACTGCGCGAGGAATGGTCGCCCGCGTCGGAGTCCTCCGCCGAGGTGCTCGACCACCTGCTCGCCGAAGGCGTGGAGGGTGTGCGTATCGCGGTCCAATTGCACGGCGCGACAACCGAATGGGAACCCGTACCCGACTTCTGCGAGGTATTGCGTTGTGCCGGTGCGGATGTCGTTCCGGTACCGGTGTACCGCTGGGTGCCGCCGGATGATCAGGGTCCGATGGACAATCTGATCGAGGCCATCATCACCTCCAGCCTGGACTGTGTCACCTTCACCAGCGCGCCCGCCGTGGCCTCGATGTTGATGCGCGCCAAGGAAACCGGGCTGCTGGAGGGTGTGCTGCACGCGCTGCGCGGACGGGTGCTGCCCGCCTGTGTCGGACCGATCACCGCGGCTCCGCTGGAGGAGCTGGGTGTGGCGACCTCGATGCCCGGACGGGCGCGCCTCGGTGCGCTGGCCCGGCACGTCGCCGAGGAATTGCCGCGGCGAGCCAATCGAATTCAGGCCGCCGGACACACCATCAGTGTGCGCGGGGCGTGCGTGGTGGTAGACGGTTCGGTGCGCCAGCTCGCTCCCGCGCCGATGGCCCTGATGCGATCGCTGGCGCGGCAGCCCGGCCGGGTGGTGTCCCGGGAGGATCTGCTCGCGGCGCTGCCCGGCGGCGGTGACGACACCCATGCCGTGGAGACCGCGATCGCGCGGCTGCGCGCCGGGCTCGGCACGCCGAAAGCCATTCAGACCGTGGTCAAACGGGGTTACCGGCTGGCGCTGGACGCCGCGGATTGCGCCGATGACTTTCCGCGCACCGTCGCTACCGGCCGTGCGCCGGTAGCGGGAATCGGTACCCCGGCCCGCGCGCCGAGGTACGCACAGCCTGCGGGGAGCTGGTGACGGCTCCGGCCCTGGTCCTGGTCGCACACGGCACCAGAAGTACCAGGGGTGTGCAGATGATCGCCGCGCTCGCGGAGGCGGTAGTGCAGGAGTTCACGGGGATCGCAGCCAGCGGGGCGGGTGAAATCGGCGCCGCGGTTTCGGGGCGCGACGCCGATACTTCCGCAGCTCCGGTCTGTGAACACCGCACCGTTATTCGCGGGCCGGAGACCGCCGAGAAGCCCTGGGTGCGTACCGCTTTCGTGGACGTGCTGGGTCCATCGCCGTCCGAGGTATTGCGCGATCTGACCGATGCCGAGGGGGAATCGGTTCCCGCCGTTGTGGTTCCGGCCTTCCTCGCCTCCGGATACCACGTGTATCAGGATGTGCCCCGCGAGGTCGCCGAGAGCGGCCATCCCGAGGTCGCGGTGACACCCGCGATGGGACCGGATCCGGCATTAGCCCGGATCATGGCCATGCGACTGCGCGCCGCGGGCTGGCGTCCCGGTGACGCGGTGGTCTTCGCGGCAGCCGGATCATCGGATGCCCGTGCGCGCCAGGATGTTCGACGTGCGGCAGGCATGCTGGCCGAGCATCTCGGTGTCCCGGTTCGCATCGGCTACGTCGCGACCGGAGCCCCGCGCGTCCCGGAAGTCGTTGCCGAACTTCGTGAGTCGGGTGCGCAGCGTGTCTTCGTCGCCTCGTACCTGCTGGCCCACGGTCTGTTCCAGCAGCGCCTGCACGAGGCGGGAGCGGACGGTGTCGCCGAGCCGATCGGCGTCCACCCGGCGGTCGTCCGTCTGATCGCCGACCGCTACCGCGCCGCCGCACGCGAGCTGCTCCGTGCGCGTGCCATTTGACTCGGACTTTTGCTCTCGCGCACCGATTCGCACGCCGCGCACGTTTTCGCCCTGCGAATTCGTGCGTGGCGTGCGAAAAGCTGCGCAGCAGCCAGCGTCGGGCCTAGCAGACATCGGCGAAACGCGTCCTAATCGGATCGATCTGGTTAGGGCGCGTTTTGTCGTTACTGGGACCTGTGCTGCTCCGCTGGTTCAGGAGAATAATTGGCTACTGCGTGGCCGGTTGGCCACCATTTTGAGATTCCTGCCCTCTGCTGGCCCGGTTGATGAATGATCTTCGCCAGCTGCGTCGGGGCAGGGGATACGGGTTGATCAGTGCGAATCGTCCAGGCGAACACGCACCGTGACTCGCCCGCGCTCGTCACGATGTGCGAGCGCGTGACCGTGACGGTCGCCGCCCTCGAGGTGTAGCGTGATCGGGGCGCCTTCATCGGTGAAGTTGCGCCACCACTTCTTTCGATCCGGGAGTGCAACTCCGATGACGATCGAATCGCCGGAACGGCGGTAGTTCACGGGCGTGCTGAAGGTTTTGCCGGAACGGCGGCCCACATAACTGATCTCGACGAAGCTCTTGCGCATGAGCGAGCCCACCAGGGGTGCATTCGTCAAGGTCAGCGTCACCGAGTTGAAGCCGTTCACGAAAGATTTCGCATTCACCGAATGCCTCCTGGTACAGCCTGGATAGCGGTCGAGCTCACTTTACCGACCATCCATGACACCGGCACTCGGCGGCGGTTGGTATATCGAGGCGGGGCCCCATCGACCGGATTCGGCTGAGCCCCAGCGCGGTTCAGCGGCATTCGCCGACGCGGGCCTGATTCGCTGATCTGGCATTCGCCGATGCCGGATGGCGGGTTCATCTCGCCGATGATGGGGTGCGGGTGAAGGAGGCGCGGTAGGCGCTCGGGGGTAGGCCTACATGGCGGATCATGTGTTGGCGCAGGGATTCCGCGGAGCCGATGCCGCTGTGGCGGGCCACCTGGTCCATGGGCAGTGTGGTGGATTCGAGGAGTTCGCGGGCGCGTTGAATGCGTTGGTGCAGTAGCCATTTCTGGGGGCTGAGGCCGGTTTCCTCGTGGAAGCGACGGGTGAGGGTGCGCACGCTGGTGCGGGCGTGGGTGGCCAGATCGTCCAGGGATAGGGGAGTGTCGAGGCGTTCCAAGGCCCAGGTGCGGGTGGCTGAGAGCGTCAGTCCGTTCTCGGGCGGCAGTGGCGAGTCGACGAATTGGGCTTGGCCGCCTGGGCGTACCGGGGTTACGACGGCGGCGCGGGCCGCGGCATTGGCGACCGTCGCACCGTAGTCGGTGCGAATCAGGTGCAGGCACAGGTCGATGCCGGCGGCGGCACCGGCGGCTGTGGTCACCGGTCCGTCCTCGATGAACAATGCGTCGGTGCGCACGGTCACCTGCGGGTACATCTCGGCGAGTTCGTCGGCCAACGCCCAGTGCGTGGTCGCGGTGCGTCCGGATAACAGCCCGGCCTGGGCCAATACGAATGCACCGCTACAGATCGACGTGACGCGCTTGCCTTGATCGACGGCCCTGCGCAGTGCGGCGATGGTGGCCGCGTCGGCGGTGCCACGACTGCCGGTGCTCGGCACGATGACAGTATCCGCCTCGTCGAGCGCATCCAGTCCGCGCGGCACCACGACATCGAAACCGCCCAGCGCACCGGGAACAACGCCCGGTTCGGCGGTGCATACCACCATCCGGTAACCAGGCTCACCATCGACCGTCACCCCGCCGAGCATGGTTCCGGGCATGGCGAGTTCGAAGGGCTTCACCGGCGCGACGGCGACAACGGCCACGGTCTTCATGGCTGGATCCTTGGGATAGATGGCTGATCGGCCACTAGTCTAGCGCTCCCGCAGCGGGCAATGTTGACGGCACGCGATCGGCGACCCGCCGTTGATGCGTGAAACCTCTTGTCTCAGAAGGGAATAGCATGCCTTCGCATGTCATCATCGGTCGTGGCGCCACCGCCGCGGCAACCGCGATCCGGTTGGCCGAATCCGGCGACCAGGTGCGGATGATCAGCCGCAGCGGCACCGGCCCGCGGCATCCCGATATCGAGCTGATCGCCACCGATGCTGTGGACGCGGCCGCGCTCACTGATCTCGTCAAGGGCGCGGACACCGTATTCAATACCGCGATGCCCGCCTATCACACCTGGCCGGAGGCGGTACCGCCGCTGTTCGGGGCCATACTGTCGGCGGCGGAGCAGTCCGGTGCGAACTACGTGATGCTCGGCAATCTGTACGGCTACGGCCCGGTGGACGGTGTGGTCACCGACGACACACCGCTGGCCGCCACCGGGCCCAAGGGGCGGGTGCGCGCGCAGATGTGGCTCGATGCCAAGGCCGCGCACGATGCGGGCCGGGTGCGGGTCACCGAGGTCAGGGCGGGCCAATTCCTCGGCCGCGGTGCGGTATCGCTGTTCTCGCTGCTGGTGCAGCCGAAAGTGGTTGCGGACCAACTCGCTCTGGTACCGCAGGACCTGGACCTGCCGCACTCCTACACCGCGATCGGTGACGCGGCCGACGCACTCGTAGCGGTCGCGCGTAGCGAAAACGCTTGGGGACGTGCCTGGCTCGCCCCGACGATCACCAGCACCCTGCGTGCCGCGGCCGAGCGCTTCGCCGCCGCAGCGGATGCCCCCCATCCGCGACTCGAGGTGATGAGCGACCGCGAATTGACTCTGCTCGGCCACACCGACCCGTTCTGGGCCGAATTGTTCGAGACCTACCACATGTCGCATCGCGAGTTCACCGTCGACGACACCACCACCCGGGAGATCTTCGGACTCACCGCGAGCAACCTCGACGCTGTGTTCGCGGAGGTGGTTTCGGCATCCTGATCGGGCCTTACGACGGCGGTCGGCGGCGACATTCCGGAGTGCGTCGAATGCGGCGGGCTTCGAAGCCTTGTTGTTCAGCCATCAGTCTTCGTAGTGTGAACCGACTCGTACCACAACGATTTCGGTGTCTGTCACGTAGTAGATCAACCGATGCTCTTGGGTAATTCGCCGTGACCAATGCCCAGCAAGGTGGTGGCGTAGCGGCTCGGGTTTGCCGATCCCCTCGAACGGGTCGCGGAGTGTGGCGTCGACGATTTTGTTCGCGCCGTTCAGCATGGCCCGGTTGGTGGTCAGCCAGTCCGTGTAGGACTTACAGCCTCGAGCGGTGAACGTGAGTTTCCGGTCGGCCATAGGCTCAGTCCTGGTCGGGGTCGATGAGTTCGTGTGCCTCGGTGCGTCCCGCGCGGGCATCCTCGGCGGACTGGAATAGCTTCACGCCGCCATGGGTGCGCAGAACGTATAGCGTTTCCATCAGCGAGTCGTAGTCGCTTTCGGCTATGAGTACGGCGTTCTCGCCGCTCTCGAGTGCGCAGGCGCGGCACACCCCATCCCCTTGTCTTAGCCGGGCACCCCGTATGTTGGGTGCCCGGCTGTCAGACGGGGTGCCCGGTCTCAGGCGTTGTCGTACGCGTCCTGCAGAACCTTGATATCGAGCTTGGACATGGACTGCAGCGCCGCGGCGGCGGCGCCGGTCTTGGTGGGGTTCGCACCGTCCATGAGGGTGAGCAGGGTTGCGGGGACGACCTGCCAGGACAGGCCGTAGCGGTCGGTGAGCCAGCCGCACGGCCCTGGCGCGCCGCCATCGATCAGGGCGTCCCACAGGCGATCGACCTCGGCCTGGGTATCCACGATCACCTGGATCGATGCGGCATCCGTGAATGGATGTCCGGGACCGCCGTTCATCAGGGTGTACGGGTGACCGTCGAGTTCGATCGAGACAATGAACGCCGAGCCATCGGGGTGGCGATTGACATCCACGATGCGAGAGTTGGGGATCAGCGCGGTGTAGCGGGTGGCGGCTTCCTCGGCGTCGCTGTCGAACCAGAAGAAAGTGTTGACCGACATGATGGGCTCCTTGGCTTGGTGATGACCTGCTGTCATCCTTCGGTCGGAGCTGCCTCGACGTCTTCGACATATCTTCGCGAAATTTTCTGAAGAAATTTCTCGCGCGGGTCAGACGCTCGCGACGGCGATGAACCGATCGGGCGTGATCGTGATCAGCACCCGCGCGCGTTCCACCTCACCCAGCACCGGCCCACTGCCGTACTTCTCCCAGATGCGCTGGGTCCACACACCATCCGCGTCGATGGTGAGCTCGGCATCCCCGATCACCCGTACCTGGCGATTCGGCCGCTGCCCACCATCGCGCGATCCCACAACCTCCCGATCGATCACCAAACCGACCCTCGGATTCGCCCGGATCCGCCGCAAATGCGGCCGTTCCGCCCAACTGGTCAGCCGAAAGGCCCGCTGATCCCACAGGAACCACATCGGCGTGACATGCGGATATCCGGCCGCATCGATGGTGGCCAGGTGCGCGACGATATCGCTGGCCAGCAACCCGGCAATCTCGGCTCGACGTAACGACCGCATCCGGCTTCCCCTCGATTCGAACTTATGTTCGATTCTACCTCGCGGCTCCAGGTGCGGGCGACTCGGTCGTTTCAGTACTCTCGGTAGAAATCGGCCAGGGTGTGGAACGCGGCCTTCGGTTCCCATGGCAGGTCCGGATAGATAGCGCCGCCACGGGTCGCCATCGTGGCAATCGTGTTGTTGCGCAACGGATTCGTGCTGCGCGGGGTTCCCGCCGCACCCGATGATGTGCTCATCGAAATCGTCGACGAGGTGTACCTGCCGCTAGTGCGGCAGCGGTGGCCGAGCTGATCAGGTCTTGTCTCGAAGTGACGGGACATGCATCGAGCCGAGTCGAATGGCGGTACCGCACGCTGTCCGGAACCGCCTTCCGGCTCGGCTCGGCTCGGCTCGACGCCGGATGGTGGCCTCGGAGAGTGACTTCGAGACAGGCCTTAGGCGCAGTCGGGGGCGTCGGCGTCTTCGAAGAGCGGCTTGCCGGTGGGCGGGGCGTAAACGACGTCGAGGACGAGCGGGTCGGGGCCGAGGTTGCGGCCGATGTGCACGTTCCAGGCGCCCTCGGGTTCGTAGATGAAATCGCCGGTGTGGAAGACCGGAGCCACGCAGTCGGGGCCTGGGTGGGTGAGGGTGCCTGAGCGGACGAAGCCGAAGACCGGACCGTAGTGATAGTGCCAGCCGGTGGAACCGCCTGGGGCGATGGTGATTTCGCGGACAACGAGGTCGGTGCCCGCGACGAACGGCAGCAGGCCCGCTGGGATCTGTGCCTGGGCGAGGGTGACCGCGGTGATATCGGTACCGGGCGTCGCATGTGCGGTCGCGGCACCGAATACGGAACCGCCCAAGACGACCGCGGCGACCGCGGCGACCGCCGCACGCGTAATTGGCGTCATCGCCGCAGCGTAGCCCCCGAAGGCGCGGTTCGGAAAGGGTGAGATTGCCTCTGTCGCTGGGGTATTCGTTCGTTTTGTGCGAATTGTGCGGCTGTCGTGTCGACCAGCGCTGCGCGCCGACACATCCGGGCGCCCGTTGTCGTAGCCAGGCGCCGCTGTGTCGGGCGCCCGGCCATCAGACGCGGTCTCGGGCGTTGCCGTACTCCAGACCAGAGTTCATGAACTGTTCGTAGGTGGGAAGCGGTGTCGGGTTGCGTGATATGCCGGGGCCGTAGAGCATCGGTGCCGTGCCGTCGAATCCGATGAACCCCGCTGGCGATCTGCCGGATACCGGAATTCCCGCTGCCAAGGCCGCCCATATGACCATGGACGAGCAGCACGAGTGGCATCGGGACTATCTACGGCGACACACGGTTTCCCGGCGCAATGTGCTGCGTGGTACTGCAGCGGCCGCTGCGGTCGCGGCTGTGGGTACCTCACCGTTCGGTAGGCGCGCCTACGCCGAGGACGTGCAACTCGCGGTCGGCGGTCGACGCGTGGGATACGGGCCGGATGCGACGAGTCAGCTCCGCTTCGCCGGTCAGCTCTCCCGGCCACCGGCCGGTACCAAGGTCTTCCTGGACCACGGCCCGACGCCCGCGCTCGGCGGCACCGTCGAGGCCGAGGTGCGCAATCTGCTCACCCAGGTCCCTTCCGCCGACGGCGGTGTCCTCGCGGCCGAACAGTTCTACGTGCACGCCCCGGTCGACGGCCTACCCGGACGCGTGCCGCATTTCTATCGCTGGCGCACCTCCGACGGGTTCACCGGCGACATCCGTGCCGCCGCGCCCGCGATGCCGAGTGCGCGCAGTGCGATCCTGCCGTTCCGTTTCACCATGATGGGCGATCAGGGCACCGACGAGACTCCGGCGCTGCCGCAGGGCACCGTGCCCGGCGATTACGACGACAAGTACTACAAGTCCGATAACGATCCGAACGCACCACACGCGAGCAATGTGCTGCGCCAAATCGCTGCCGCCAAACCGGATTTCCACATTCTCGCCGGTGATATCGCCTATGCCGACCCGTCCGGCGGCGGCAGGCCGAACGAATTCGTGGCCAACGGTGCGAAGCTCGAAACCGGTTTCGACAAGTACAACCCCTACGTCTGGGATGTCTACTTCGGGGCCATCGAACGCAGTGCCGCCGAGACACCGTGGATGTTCGCCACCGGCAACCACGATATGGAAGCGACCTACGGCCAGCACGGCTACGGCGGACATCTGGCGCGGCTGGACTTTCCGGGCAACGGTCCGGCGGGCTGCCCGTCGGCGTACTCGTTCACCTACGGCAATGTCGCGGTGCTCTCGCTCGACGCCAATGACGTCAGCTATGAGATCAAGGCCAATACCGGGTATTCCGGTGGGGCGCAGACGAGTTGGGTGGAGCGCACTCTCGCCGCCTACCGCGCGGACCCGAATATCGACTTCCTGGTCTGCTTCTTCCACCACTGCGCGTACTCGACCACCGACTCCCATGCCAGCGACGGCGGCGTGCGCGACGCATGGGCCGGGCTGTTCGACCGGTATCAGGTGGATCTGGTGCTGCAGGGCCACAATCATGTCTACGAACGCACCGATCCGATCCGCGGTGGCGCCGCGACCAGGATCGCCGCGGACAATTCGATCGTCTATCCCGACACCGACGGCACGGTCTACTACACCGTCGGCGGTGGCGGTCGCCCACGCTACGACTTCCAACCGGGTTCGCAGGAAACCTTCCGCGGCCACGAATTACCGGACACCACGGTCCCGAACAGCTATGTCTGGACCACATCGGGCGGCAAACAGGACGAGGCGGCCCCCTGGTCGCGGGTGCGGTTCCGCAACTACTCGTTCCTGCGCGTGGACGTCCGCCCCGGCATCTTCGCCAGCGAAATGGATGTGGTCGCGGTGGATGAATACGGTCGGGAATTCGACAAACTCACCTTCCGCCGCCTGGTCCACTGACCGCTATTTCTCCTTCGGCGGAAGCGAACGCGCGTAGCTGACGCCGCGGTCGACCCATTCATCGAGCGCTTCGTCGTCGGCGACGGCCGCGCCGTCGACCCGCAGCCAGTTGTTCATTTCGCGACCGCCCATCACCATCGCGCCGACGTATTCGCGGGCGAGCAGGGTGGTGCTCTCCTGCGGGTCGACGCGGACGAGCAGACCGCCCTGCCTGCTCGCCGCGACCGCCATATTGCCGTTGATCAGGAAGGCGAGGCCGCCGAACATCTTCTTCTCGCTCACCTCCGGCGTCGGGTCGATCAGCTCCCGTATCCGGTCGGCGAGCACCTTGTCATATGCCATACCGCATTGTCGACCAGGGTACCGACAAGTTCGTGACGAAACGTTTGTTACGCGCCCAAGGCGGCGGCGAACAGCGGCCAGGACTGGTGGACGTCGTCCTGCCAGTACGCCCAAGCGTGTGTAGCCGCCGGACGCAGATTCAGGGTGGCGGGAACACCTGCCGCGGCCAGCCGGTCTACGAAGGGGCGAGTGCAGCCGTCGATGACGGTCTCCATGACACCGCCGACCAGCATGCGATCGAGCAGGCGGATCGGATTACCGTCGATGCCGACATCGCCGAGGATTTCGTGCGGTCCGGGTGCGCCACTGCCCGACGAGACGTAGAGCGCCAAACCGCGCAGCCGATCGACGTGCAGCATGGGATCGTTCTCGGTCCAGGCCGGATTGTCCGGGGCACCCCACATGTTGTCCGCATTCGCGCCGAAGATCGCGAGTTCGGCGTGCACATAGGCATTGGCGGCGGGGTCACTGGTGCGCGGGCAGCCGCTGTAGGCGCCCACCGCCTGATACAGGCCGGGTGCGTTGATGGCCAGATTCAGTGCCGAGGTCGCCGACATCGACACGCCCGCAATGGCATTGCGTCCGGTCATCCCGAATCGCGAACCCAGCAGCGGCGGCAATTCCTGGGTCAGGAAGGTCGTCCATTTATTGCGGCCAAGGACCGGATCGTCGTTGAGCCAATCGGTGTAGTAGCTCGCGCGCCCACTCATCGGCACGATCACATTGACGTTCTTGTCCGCGAAGAAGTCGGCGACATCCGTGCGGGTCGTCCACGGGCCGCCGTCCTCGCCGCCGTCGGCCGCATTGAGCAGGTACAGCGCGGGCGCACCCGGACCGGGATGCGACATCCACAGCGTGATAGGCCGATTCATCGCCGCCGAATGGACTACGACCTCGAGCTGTCGGCCGCCCAGCGGCCGGACATCGAGAATCTGGGAGTCGGAATCGGCTCCGGCGGTTACGGGGATGGTCGCGGCGCAGACCGCTAGCAGGAAAACCAAGCATCGCGTAAGGGAGCGAAGCGAGCGAACCATCGGCACAGCGGAGCGAAGCGAGCGAACCATCGGCACAGCGGAGCGAAGCGAGCGAACCATCGGCACAGGGCGGTACATGGGTCGAATTCCTATCACGGCTGGTGGCGCGTCCTTGGTATTCGCCGGGTGTGTTTGCTGGCAAATAACACAGCCCCGCTCGCCCGATGAGGGCGGACGGGGCTGTGGGGCATCGGGTGAGAGGACCCGAACTCGTGGGTCAGCGCCAGGTTTCGGGCGTGACGGGGGCGTCCCAGGCGCGCGCGTAGCGACGCTTGTCCGGTGCGTTGGATTCCTTGGCGCGGTACACAATGTACGGCCGGGTCAGGTAGCCGACGGGCGCACTGAACATATGGACCAAGCGGGTGTAGGGCCAGATGGCGATGAGTGTCAACACGACGAGACCGTGCAGCTGGAAGGTCCACGGAGTGCCGACCATCAGCTCGGGCTGCGGATGAACCGTGAAAAGGCTACGGAACCACGGGGATACGGTCTCCCGATAATTGTAGGTGCCCCACAGCAGATTGCTGCCCCAGGTATTGAGCAGACCGGTGACCAGGGCGGCCGCCAGCAGCGCATACATGAGCTGGTCATTGCGTGTGGTGGCCTTGCGCACGGCGGGGACAGTGATCCGGCGGTAGAGCAGGATGCCGACGCCGAGGATGACCGCGAGTCCGGCGACCGAACCCGCCGCGACCGCGACCACGTGGTAGGTGTGCTCGGAGATGCCGACGGCATCGGTCCAGGATTCCGGAATCAGCACACCGAGTACATGTCCGCCGATGACGCCGAGCATGCCGAAGTGGAACAGCGGGCTGCCCAAGCGCAGCAGTCGGCTCTCGTAGATCTGGGACGACCGTGTGGTCCAACCAAATTGGTCGTTGCGGTAGCGCCACAGGTGGCCCAGCACGAACGAGGTGAAGGCCACATAGGGCAGCGTCATCCAGAAGGCAGTGGTCATCGGCGGGCTTCCGATCCGTCGAACAGCGATGGGTCCATGGCGAAGGGGTCGAGACCAACCTCTTCCTCGGGCGGTCCCTGGGCGGCGAGTTCGGCTATGCGACGCCGATCGGCAGTGGTCAGCGGCGGCAGGGTGGCAACGACCGCCGCCAGCACCGCGGCGTACGGGGATTGGTTGTCCAGCAGGGAAAGTCGCAGGAGTTCGATCACCGGAACGTGTTCGCCGAGTAGGCGTTCACCGCCGATCGGGTCGACGGTCGCGGCGAATTCCAGCAGCACCGGCAGGTGGTCGGGCAATTCCTCGTCACCGAGTTCGACACCGGCGTGCCGGTAGGCGTGCTTGAACCGCAACAGCGCCATACCGCGTTTGCGGGTGTCACCGTAGGCGTAGAACGTCAGGTGCATGCTGGAACGGCGGCGCATATCGAAGGTTTCGACGTACTGTTGGGCCAGCGTGAGCGGTGGGGTGGCGCGCAGATGGTGGATGAACTCCAGCAGCGGCGCACCTACCGCATCCGGCAATTGCGTTGCGGCATCATCGATCTGGTCGACGGTCGCCAACATCTGCTCACTCGGATAGTCGAGCAGCAGCGCGGCGATCCGCCACACCAGACGGCAATCGCGCTCGGATAGCTGAGCGACGGGTTCGGGCCTGCGGCGCACCTTCAGTAGTGCCATCGTGCGCCTCCGGGTGTCAGCGGATTCATTTGGTCGCTCCGGTCGGCGTCTGCGTGACCGAACCGTTGGCCGAACCATTTGTGGCCGCACCGTTTTTCGCCGAACCATTGGTGCCGTGCCCGTTGGCCCCGTTGCCGTTGCGCGTGGTGGGCAGCAGGCCGTCGGTGCTGCGCCCATCCCAGTTCAACAGGTTGATCCGATTCGACTTCTCCTCCGGCGTAGCGCCATTGGTATCGGTCAGATGGAACTTCTCCACCATCGTGTCGAATGCCGTCATACCCGGCCCGCCATCGGTATCCAGGCTGCATCCGGTCGCCAGCGAATCCAGTTCGTGTGCCTGCGAAGTCGCGCCGTGCGGAATCACATACCGGTGTTCGTATTTCGCGATGGCCAGCAGCCGGTACATCGCCTCGATTTCCTCCGGCTCCAACCGCACCGACGGTGCGATCGACGGATCCGGCTCCACACCGAGATTCACCGACCGCATGAACGACCGCATGGCCGCGAGCCGCTGCAGTGCGGCCCGCACCGGCCCGATCTCACCGGCGGTGAACAATTCGGCCAGGTATTCGACCGGAATGCGCAGCGCGTCGATGGCGCCGAACAGATTCGACGCGTCCTCGGCATCGTGGCCGGTCTCGGACAGCACATCCACCACCGGCGACAGTGGCGGCACATACCAAACCATCGGCATGGTCCGGTATTCCGGATGCAGCGGCAACGCGATCTGGTAATCGACGATCAATTTATAGACCGGCGAATTCTGCGCGGCGTCGATCCATTCCGGCGAGATCCCGGCCCGCTCGGCCTCCGCGATAACCCGCGGATCATGCGGATTGAGGAACACTCCGAGCTGCGAGGGATACAGATCCTTGGTTTCGGTGACCGAGGCCGCCGCCTCCACGGCATCCGCGTCGTACAGCATGACGCCGATGTAGCGCAGCCGACCGACGCAGGTCTCCGAACAGACCGTCGGAATACCGACTTCCACGCGCGGGTAGCAGAACGTGCACTTCTCCGCCTTGCCCGTCTTGTGGTTGAAGTAGATCTTCTTGTACGGGCAGCCGCTGACGCACTGTCGCCAGCCGCGGCATTTGTCCTGGTCGACGAGCACAATGCCGTCCTCGGACCGTTTGTAGATCGCACCCGACGGGCACGAGGCCACACATGACGGATTGAGGCAGTGCTCGCAGATCCGCGGCAGGTAGAACATGAAGGTCTGTTCGAACTCCAGCTTCACCTGGTCCGACAGCTTGGCCAGCAGCGGGTCCTTACCGACCTGCTCCGGTCCGGAGCCCAGGTCGTCATCCCAGTTGGCGCCCCAGGTGATCTTCGTATCTTGGCCGGTGATCAGCGATTTCGGCCGCGCGACCGGACTGGTGTCCATCGCGGGCGCGGACAGCAGGTTGTCGTAGTCGTAGCTCCACGGCTCGTAATAGTCCGAAACCGTGGGCAGATCCGGATTGGCGAAGATATTGAGCAGGCGCTTCAGGCGGGAACCGGACTTGAGGGTCAGCTTGCCGCGCTTGTTGAGCGTCCAGCCGCCCTTCCACTTCTCCTGGTCCTGGTACTGCCGTGGATAACCCTGTCCGGGACGGGTTTCCACATTGTTGAACCACATGTACTCGGTGCCACCGCGGTTGGTCCACGCCTGCTTGCAGGTGACGCTGCAGGTGTGACAACCGATGCACTTGTCCAGGTTCATCACCATGGCCATCTGTGCCATGACACGCATGTCAGTACTCCACTTCTTGGTTGCGCCCATCGAGCGGAGCGTCGTGACCTCGTCGGATCATGTCAGTACTCCACTTCTTGGTTGCGCCCATCGAGCGGAGCGTCGTGACCTCGTCGGATCATGTCAGTACTCCACCTCTTGGTTGCGCCGTCGAATGGTCGTAACCTCGTCGCGCTGATTTCCGGTGGGCCCGTGGTAGTTCAGCGCGAAGGACTGCTGCGCATAACCGCCGATGAGATGCGATGGCTTGATCATGATGCGAGTCAGCGCGTTGTGAATGCCGCCGCGCTTACCCTTGCCCGGCTGCTTATCCGGTGCGCCCCAATCGAATCCGCCCGGCGCACCCTCGATGCGCGGCACATCCACCGCCCGGTCCTGGGCGTGGTACATGAACACCGTGCCCTCGGGCATCCGGTGGCTGACAATGGCTCGCGCGACAACCACGCCATTGCGGTTGACCGCCTCGATCCAATCATTGTCCGACACACCGATTTTCGCGGCATCCCTATCGGACATCCAGATCGACTGCCCACCGCGCGAGAGCGTCAGCATGTGCAGGTTGTCCTGGTATGCCGAGTGGATGGACCACTTGGAATGCGGGGTCAGGTACCGAACGGTGACGCCGTTGTCACCGACGGACCCCACCCCTGGCTCGCTGAACAGCGCGCTCATATCGAGCGGTGGCCGGAATACCGGCAGTTGCTCGCCGAGTTCGGCCATCCAGTCGTGATCGAGGTAGAAGTGCTGGCGCCCGGTCAGGGTGTGCCACGGCTTGAGTCGTTCGGTATTGATGGTGAACGGCGAATACCGCCGTCCGCCGGTCTCGCTGCCCGACCACTCGGGCGAGGTGATTACCGGTACCGGCCGAGATTGGGTGTCCGCGAAGGTGATTCGCTTACCCTCGTGCTCAGCGGCGAGATCGGCCAACTCGGTTCCGGTGCGCCGCTCCAGCGCTTGGAAGCCTTCGACCGCAAGCCGGCCGTTGGTGGTGCCCGACAGCGAGAGAATCGCCTCGGCCGCGTGGGTGTCCTTGGCCAGCGACGGACGCCCCTGGGCCACACCGGAAACCACGGTGCCGTTCACCCCGGCGAGGTAGGCCACCTCTTCGTTCGGGTGCGTGGTGACGCCCTTGGTGGTGACACCGAGCGTATCGATCAGCGGTCCGAGCGCGGCCATCTTCTCCGCGACTTTCGGATAGTCCCGCTCGACCACGACCAGCTTCGGCATGGTCTTACCCGGAATCGGCTCGCACTCACCGGCTTTCCAGTCCAGTACGCGGCCACCGGCCTGCGCCAGCGCATCCGGCGAATCGTGCTGCAGCGGTACCGCGACGATATCTTTGCGCTTGCCCAGATGCTTCTCGGCCATCCAGGAGAATCCGCGCGCGATCCGGTGGAACGCCTCGAAGTCCGTCTTGGCCTCCCACGGCGGGGAGATCGCGGGGGAGAAGGCGTGCACGAACGGGTGCATATCGGTGGAGGACAGATCGTGCTTCTCGTACCAGGTTGCCGCGGGCAGCACGATATCGGAGAACAGCGTGGTGCTGGTCATCCGGAAGTCCAGCGACAAAAGCAGATCCAGCTTTCCGCTCGGTGCCTCCTCGCGCCAGACCAGCTCCTGCGGCCGCACACCGGCGGCATCGGTGGTCTGCAGATTGGAGTCCGCGCCGAGCAGGTGCTTGTGGAAGTACTCGTTGCCCTTACCGGAGGAGCCGAGCAGATTCGCCCGCCACACGGTCAGGCAGCGCGGAAAGTTCTCCGGCGCATCGGGGTCCTCACAGGCGAAGCGCAGGTCACCGGATTTCAGCCCGTCCACCACATGTTCGGGTGCGGTCTTGCCGGCGGCCTCGGCCTCGTCCACCAGATCCAGCGGATTGCGGTCGAAGGTCGGATAACTCGGCATCCAACCGAGGCGGCTGGCCAGCGCGATATTGTCCGCAGCGGTGCGGCCCGCGAATTTCCCGGTGCCCAGCGGTGAGGCGAAGGACTGCGCGGTGAACGGGTCGTAGCGCCACTGGTCATTGCTGAGGTACCAGAACACCGTGCCCTGCATCTGACGCGGCGATCGCTGCCAGTCCAGCCCGAAAGCAAGGGTGGACCAACCGGTTACCGGACGACACTTCTCCTGGCCGACATAATGCGCCCAACCGCCGCCGTTGACGCCCTGACAGCCGGTGAGCAGGGTCAGCGTGAAGAAGGAGCGGTAGATCTGGTCGGAGTGGAACCAGTGATTGGTGCCCGCACCCATCAGGATCATCGAGCGGCCGCCGGATTTATCGGCGTTATCGGCGAATTCGCGGGCGATCCGTTGCGCCTGTGCGGCCGGTACGCCGGTAATTACTTCCTGCCAGGCCGGGGTGTAGGGCTCCGCGGCATCGTCGTAGCCGGTCGGCCAGGTGCCGGGCAGCCCGTCGCGTCCCACGCCGTACTGCGCGAGCAACAGATCGAACACCGTGGTGACCCGCCTACCCGCGACGGTGATCGTCGGCACGCCGCGCACCAGCACGCCCGCGGTATCGGTATCGAAGCGCGGCAGCTGCACCGCGACCGGGCGCTGGTCGGCGCGGTCGTGCAGGGTCAGCAGCGGATCGACGCCCTCGAGGTCCAGATTCCACTTGCCCGCATCACCCTCGGTGAAGCGATGTCCGAGTGAACCATTGGGTACCACCGGATTGCCCTGCGCATCGAGCAACACCATTTTGTGCTCGGCGGTCTCGTCGGTGTGGCCGAGGTCTGCGGCGGTGAGGAATTTGCCTGGCAGCGCACCGTCGTGGTGGTAGTTGCCATTGGCGTCCCAGCCCTCCGGATCGTCGAGGCATACCAGGAACGGCAGGTCGGTGTAGCGCTTGACGTAGTCGAGGAACCGGGGCGTGCTGCGCTCGACGAAGAATTCCTTGAGGATCACATGACCCATCGACATGGCAAGGGCCGCATCGGTTCCCGGTCGCGCGGGCACCCATTCATCGGCGAACTTGGTGTTGTCCGCATAGTCGGGCGAGACCACCACGACCTTCTGACCGCGGTAGCGCGCCTCGGTCATGTAGTGCGCGTCCGGGGTCCGGGTCACCGGCACATTCGAACCCCACATGATGAGGTAGCCCGCGTCGAACCAGTCGGCCGATTCCGGCACATCGGTCTGATCGCCGAAGACCTGCGGGGAGGCCACCGGCAGGTCGGCGTACCAGTCGTAGAACGACAGCATCGAGCCGCCGAGCATCGAAATGAATCGTGCGCCGACGGCATGGCTGACCATCGACATGGCCGGAATGGGGGAGAATCCGGCCACCCGGTCGGGCCCGTATTTCTTGATCGTGTGCACGTGTGCGGCGGCCGCGATTTCGGCGGCCTCCCACCATTCCGCGCGCACGAATCCGCCCTTGCCGCGAGCGGACTTGTAGCGCTTGGCCTTTTCCGGATCCTCGACAACCGCTTCCCAGGCCAGTACCGGATCCTTGAGCCGCTCCTTCGCCTCGCGGTACAGCTCGAGCAGCACGCCGCGCACATACGGATAGCGCACCCGCGCGGGGGAGTAGGTGTACCAGGAGAAGGACGCGCCACGCGGGCAGCCGCGCGGTTCGTATTCGGGCTTGTCCGCACCGACCGAGGGATAGTCCGTCTGCTGCGACTCCCAGGTGATCACGCCGTCCTTGACGTAGATCTTCCAGGAGCAGGACCCGGTGCAGTTGACCCCGTGCGTGGAGCGCACCACCTTGTCGTGCGACCAGCGGTCCCGATAGAACTCGTCGGCACTGCGCCCGCCCACCTGGTGCAGGCTGCGCTGATCCGCCGAGACCTCGCCCCGGTGGAAATATTTGCCGAGACGCAGCAATGCGTCACTCGCGTCGGTAGATTGCCGATCGGCCGAATCGGAGGACGCGGAAGCCTGAGTGCGCGAATTAACCACGACGCCCCCTTCGAGCTGTGAAATCGGGCTGTTGCACCGACTGTAAGGAGGTCGCGACGCACGTCCAAACGAATCTCTCACAGCCCGCACCGATCGATCGTGAGGTGTGAGGTCGACGCAACGTGGCGGTCACCGCGCGATTGCCGCGAAATGCCGAAGACATCGATGTGACCAGGGCTGATCCGCCCTGACCGGCCGAAATGCGGCTTGCGGATGGTGTTTCGGGGACTAGCCGGTGATGCTTTGGAAACCACTGGTTCTCAGGCGGTTTACATTTGTTAACACATCCGGCGGGGGCTCGAGAGGTCGATTCCGCACCCGCGCGCTGTGCTCGAACCGCCTCGCGCAAAGTCATTCTGCGGGCTGCGGATCCATTCGCTGTCGGTTTGCCAATGGTTTCGACGATGGGGATCTCGCCCGATTATTCTTCGGCGCATGGAGCGCTTCGAGGGGCCATCGAGTACCGCAGCGGCGGCTGTGCGTAGGTCGCGGTGCCCGCCGCGGCGCTCGGGGTGGCCGTCGCATCCCGCTTCACACGGTCCGGCCTTAGTGCGGCGTCCCGCCCGGTGTGCCGCATCGAGAAGTGGGCGAGCTAGCGCCTTGTCCAGATAGCCTGCTCCGTCACCCGCTTCGGCCGCTCGCCGAGCGTAGTCGTGCGGCGGTCGATGCGGCGCGGGCGACCACCATTCGGCTGCGTCCGGAACCCTCCGAACCAGGGCTCGATACGGCGGAAGTTATCTGGAGGCGGCACCAGCTTCGCGGCTGTGGCGTGAATGTTATTGGTGCTCTACGACATTCGTGCTGGGTGTGGCGGTCGGCAAACGGACACGGGGTCGGAAATTAGAGCAAACACGTCGTTTAATATTGGATCGGCTCGCCTTCTGTGCAGACTGCCAACTTTGTTGATACATCTACAGTTTCATGGGAGTGTATTGCTGTGCCAAGCAGGTCGACCGATGGCGCCGACGGGGCTCGAGTGCGCCCGCCCACGTTCGGGGGCGAGTTGCGCAGACTGCGCGACGATCGACGCATTTCTCGGGAAAAGCTGGCATTCGCCGCGGGCGTGAGCACTAGCTATATCACCCACCTGGAGGCCGGCGACCGCGAACATCCCACCAGGACGGTGGTGAATGCGCTGGTCGGATATCTGGATCGGATCGCGCCGCTCACCGATGCCGAACGCAGACTGTTTTTCGATCTGGCCGGATTGGGCGTGGACCGATTTCCCTCCGTACTCGAACTGCGCAATGAGATCGGCGCGGATATGCGCGATGGACTGCGCCTGCACGAGCCGAATGCGGCGGGCTATGTCGATACCCGGTGGAATGTGCTGTCCTGTAATGACTCCTACGCGGCAGCATTTCCCGGTCTGATCGACGATGTGAATGTGCTGCGCTGGTTCTTCGGCAACGAGCTGTCCAAACAGGTCATGGTCGAATGGGAGCGCGAGGCCGCGCTCACCGTCGACTGGCTGCGCGGACTGATCGGTCAGTCCGGCGATACCGCCTGGTCCATCGAATTCCTCGACGAACTCGGCGCGTATCCGGACTTCCGCAGAATGTGGGCCGCGGGCGGCACCACCTACGGTCGGGATCGGCCCATGCATCTGCGGGATCTGGGGTCCGGGGAGTGCCATCGCCTCGATGTCCAACTGTTCCGGGTGGATTCGGGTAATCATCCCGGCAGGATCCAATTCTTCCTCGGCATCCCGAGTCGGTGTGTCGATCACTGACCAGCACGGCGGCCTAGCGTGGTCCTCCCGTTGATCGGCGTGCAGACTCTCAGAATAGAGTCAGTTCCGCGAACGATGAGATCCAATGATGCGGCGGGCGTGCGGGATTCGGCTCGCCGGGCCGGTGGACACCGGTCACCGACCAGCCCGCGGTGACGGCGGCATCGAGTTCGTCGGGATGGTCGGACAGGAACAGGATGCGATCGGCGGGCGAGCCGATGGCGCCGGCGATCTTTTCATAGGAGGCGGGTTCGCGTTTCGGGCCCGCGCTGGACAGGTCGAAATAGCCGCTGATCAGTGCGGCCAGCTCGCCGCCGCGGGCGAAGGTGAACCAATCCTTTTGGTTGCGTACCGATCCCGAGGAGTAGACGTAAAGCCGAACACCAGCGGTGTGCCAGGCGGCGAGGGCGGGCGCGACGTCCGGGAAGAACTCCCCGTGCAGCGCGCCGTTGCGGAAACCCTCGGCACAGATGATGCCCTGCGCGGCCTTGAGCGGTTCGGCCTTCATATCGGAGCCGAGCCAGTCGCGCAGGATCGCGGCGATCTCGTCGGTGTCGGCATCGGGGCGGCCGGCGAGTTCGCGGGTGGCCGCGATAATGGGCTCGGCCGCAGCCGTGCGGTTTTCGGCCAGCCATACGGGCAGGCGGGCGCGGGTGTAGCCGTAGAGGTCCTCGCGCACCGAACTGGTCGGGCTGGTGGTGCCCTCGATATCGACGACGATGGTGGTGATCACGAGGCCGTCAGCAGCTGATCGAGGGTCGGGAAACCGGAGCTGATGGGGTCACCGGTGAAATCGCCGACCCAGCCGTCTTCCTCCTCGAAGAAGCGGATGGCGATGAAATCGGGCCGAGTGCCCATATCGAACCAGTGCAGCGTGCCCGCTGGGACCGAAAGCAGGTCCCCGCCTTCGCATACCGTCGCCACCACCTCGTCACCGAGATGCAGATAGAAGCACCCGCGTCCGGCCGCGAAGAACCGCACCTCGTCCTCGGCATGCCGATGCTCGTTGAGGAACTTCTCCCGCGCGCCCTCGGCGATCTGCGGCCACTCCGGATTCGCGTCGTCCGGATGGATGCGGGCGATATCGATATGCTTGTAGCGGCCGGAGGCATTCAATTCGGCCACGCGCTCGTCGTATTCGGCGAGTAATTTGTCCGACGCGGTCTCGGTGGCCTTGTCCAGCACCGGCCAGCGGTCGAAAGTAATACCGCGGACAGCCAATTCGGCTCCGATCACCGCATCGTCGATGGTGCGCAGCAGTACCCTGTCGGCATCGTCGGCGGCCATAACCTGCAACAACGTCATGATGTCAGTCCAATCTCGCGGATCTCGTTCGGATTGCACGCTGATCGTTTCGAGCGACCTGCAAGCAATCGCTGGCGGTGAAGGCCTGCTGATGGCCGGTGCGGGTCACCAGCTCGCACAGGGCCTCGAGGCATTCGGCGCGGTCGCGTGCCTGGGAAAGATTGTCTCCCCATGTGGTGACCCCATGACCGGCGATAGCCAATACTGGTGCCGCAGCGGGGTTTGCGAGTAAATATGCCTCGATATCCGCGCCGATACGCGCGACGTCGGACCAATTCGGGAAGACGGGCAGGTCGAGGACGGTCGGATAGGTGCCATCCGGCTCCTTGGCCACCAGCCCTTTGATGAGTTCGTAGTCGGTGATTCGCAGGGTGGTCAGTGCGTCGGGGGAGCCGGAGCGCGTCGCGGCGGTTGTCGCGTAGGGCGGATGAATGTGGACAACGGCGCCAGCATCGGTGGTTCGGTATACCGCCGTGTGAATTGTGGTCTCAGCCGAGGGCTTCCGCTGCTGATTCGGCGTCGGCGCGGAATCGGCAATGTGGACGGTCACCATATCCGCGCTGGTCAATTCGCCCTTGGACAAACCGCTGCCGGTGATCACCGCGGTATCGCCGGTCCGCACCGAGATATTGCCCGCCGTGCCCGGCATCCAGCCCCGCCCGTACAACTCGCGGGCTACCTCGGCGATGGCCGCACCTTCGGTGTTCGCGCCATACACGACACCCATCTCGGTGACAACCGCCGTCACCAACTCCGCAGGCGTCACATCGAAGGCCGGATTGAACACCTCGGTACCGACGGGAGCCGTTGTGACACCACCGAATCCGGTCACCTCGGCCGCGGCCCGCTGTTCGACGACGATATCGGCACCGGTCGCCATCTTCGGATCACGCGTCGACTCGGGTGCGACCACAATGAACGGAATGCCATGGTGATGGGCCGCGATCGCGAGCCCGTAGGTGCCGACCTTGTTCGCGACATCGCCATTGGCGCTCACCCGGTCCGCGCCGACCAGCACACAGTCGACCTGACCGGTCGCCATCGCCCAGGCAGCGGCCGAATCGATGGTGAGCCGATGCGGTATACCAGCCTCGGCCAGCTCCCAGGCCGTCAGCCGGGCACCCTGCAATAGCGGTCGGGTCTCGTCGACCAGGACGTTCTCGATCGCACCGCGCTCCGACAGCACCCGCATCGCCCCGATTGCGGTGCCGAAGGCGCTGGTCGCCAGCCGCCCCGTGTTGCAGTGCGTGAGCACCCGCAGCGGCCGGTCCGGGCACAGCCGCTGCACGAGATCGGCGGCATGGGTGGCGGCGGCCTGGTTGACCCTGCCGTCTTCGGCCAGCATGGCCAGGGTTTCAGCGAGTACCGCATCCGCACCCAACGGCACCTTGGTCAGTACCCGCCGCACACCCCAGGCCAGATTGACCGCGGTGGGCCGGGCGTCCGCGATCCGCGCGGCATCCGCCTCGGCGCGCGCCACATCTACGACACCATCGGTGGTATGCGCGGCGGTGGCGATGACCACGCCGAACGCACCGGCGATGCCGATCGCGGGGGCACCGCGGATGGCCAGTGTCTTGATCGCGTCGATGACCTGGTCGACCGTGCTGAGCCGCAGCTCGCGCACCTCGTGCGGCAGTTCGCGCTGGTCGATGGTGACCAGCGCACCGTCGTCCCAGATCAGGGAACTGTCGTCCATCAGGTGCGTCCTTCGGTCGTGCGGAGTGGGGTGTTGTCCCTGGTCAACGGTATCGGACGGGCGGTGCCGCCGGAAATCCGAGTCGTCGGAGCAGCTGGCTCATTCCGCGATGAACTCCGCCTCGCGCTCGACCGCGTCGATGGTCTGCCGGCGCACCTGGATCGGGCCGGGGGTGTAGGTGATCGCGCGCAGGTCGCCGGTGAAGCGGAAGGCGCCGCGGCGTTCGCGCAGCTCCCAGGAGACCGGGCCGCGGGCATCGACGCCGACGGAGATACCGGTCCACGGTGACATGCCGACGAGTTGCACCTGATCGCGCAATTCCGGACCGGGTACGCCATCGATCTCGATGACGAAATCCGAGCGCAACCGGGGACGCACGATGGCGCGCACTGTGATCCGCTGGACACCCGCCGCGAGCGGCTCGCTCGTCACGGCGTTGTAGACGCCATAGCTGTTGAGCCCGAATATGACTCGGCCGTTCTCGAGGTAGAGCACATAGCCGCCGAGCGGATCACCGTGCGCGACGAGCACACCCTCGTCACCGGGGTGGTACCCGCCGATTTCGGCTTCGATCGTGAAGTCGCGGTAGGCGATCAGTCGCTGCGAGCGATAGCGCTCCAGAGTCGGTGTGCCCGGCAGCAGTCGTACCGGCGCGGAGAAGCGCCGCTCTTTCGGTCGGCGCTGTGCGAGATCCTGACGGGTGACAAGCGGAAAAACCGTATTCGCCCAGGCGGATTCGTCCCAAGCGGCGGCGAGTTCGGCGACTTTATCCGGGAACTGCTCCGAAAGATCGTGCAGTTCGGTCGGATCCGTGCGAACGTCGAACAGCTGCCACTGCGGCGCATCGATATCGGTGCCGGGCTCATAGAGCGAGAGCAGTTTCCAGCCGTCGCGGTAGAAACCCCGATTGCCGACCATTTCCGAGTACTGCTCGGTGTGCTTGGAAATCGCCTGCGGATCGCGCAGCGTCTCGACCGCGGAAATGCCATCGAAATCCTTGGCGGGCAAGCCGTTACGCACACTCGGTCGCCGCAGCCCGGCCAGCTCCAGCAGGGTGGGCGCGAGATCGGTGACGTAGGTGTACTCGTGCCGGATGCCGTCATCGGCCGCGGTGCGCGGCAGTCCTCTCGGCCAGGACAGCAGGAATGGCACCCGTACCCCGCCCGCGAAGGTCTGGCCCTTGTAGAAGCGGAATGGCGTATTGGAGGCCTGGCCCCAGCCGCGCGGATAGTGCACACCCAGTTTCGCGGTGCCGATCAACTCCTCGTCATGCGGTACGTCACCGACCCAGTCCGGATCGGTGATATGGGCGAATTCGGCGAAATAGGTGCGGGTGCCCTCCGGTCCGCCCTCCGCGGTGCCGCCGTTATCCGAGGTGAACACAACGATGGTGTTGTCGAGTTCGCCCAATTGCTCGAGGGTGTCGAGGATGCGGCCCAGGCTCTGGTCGATGCTGTCGACCATGCCCGCGTAAACCTCCATATACCTGGCAAAGCGCCGTTGCTCCTCGGGCGTGAGCGAATCCCATTCCGCGGCTTCGTATCCCGGTTCGGTATTGCGCGGCTTCTGCTTTGTCCCTTCCGGGAAAAGGCCTGCGGCAAGCTGATCGGCGAAGCGGGTCTGTCGCAGTTTGTCCCAGCCCTCGCGGTAGCGGCCGCGGTACTTGGCCAGATCCTCCGGCTTGGCCTGCAACGGTCCGTGCATGGCGACATGGGCAAAATACAGGAAGAACGGTTTGGCTGCATCGTGTGCGCGCAGATCCTTGATATAGCTGATCGCCTTATCGGTCAGATCGTCGGTGAGGTAGTACCCCTCGGGATATTCCTCGATATCGACCACCGAGGAGTCCGAAACCAGCTGATTCGGATAGTAGAAGGAGTTCAGTCCTTCCAGCGAACCGTAGTAGCGGTCGAAGCCGCGCTGGGTCGGCCACGAATCCCGATGTGCCGCAGGGTTCATCGTGGCATCGCGGACCAGATGCCATTTGCCGACCGCATAGGTGGCATAGCCGTTGGCGCGCAGTATTTCCGGCAGGGTCAGCACATCGTCGGCGAGTTCCAGACGCAGACCGGGATATCCGGGATCGGCATTCGCGACGAAGCCGAAACCGGCACGGTGCGCATTGATTCCGGTCAGCAGCGAGGCGCGCGAGGGCGAGCACAGCGGGGTGGTGTGGTAATTGGTGAGCCGAAGACCATTGGCGGCCAGCCGATCCAGAGTCGGGGTCTCGATCTCGGAGCCGAACGGGCCGATATCGCTGTATCCCATGTCATCGATGAGCACCACGATGATGTTGGGCGCACCCTCGGGGGCGGTGGGCGGATAGGTCCATTCGGGTGTGGAGTCAGCGGTGGTGCGCCCGATGGCGCCGGTGAAACCTTCATAACCGCGAGCATGGGATCCGACAGGCATCATGGCAGTCAAAGCCGCCACCCGCCGAGGTCACCAGCCTTTGGCGCACCGTGCGCCTAAACGCTGACCGCATGGTGGGGCGGCTGTTAATTTCGCCAGCGTGTTCGCCGACCTACGCACCGATCACGGCGTCGCCTGCCTGTTCATCAGCCGCGACCGCGCGGTGGTCCACCAGGTCGCCGACCGCGTCGGGGTCCTACGCGAGGGCCTGTCGTCGAAACCGGCCCCGTCGCAGACGTATTCGCCGCTCCCCGCGCCGACTACACACGCCACCTCCTGAAGGCAGTCCGCAGCCCCGATTCCGCCGTCACCCGGCGCTACTGCGCCTGACCCCTCCACCCGAGTTCGCCGAACGTAGTCATGCGATGAGTGCGCACAATTCATGTGGCAAAAAGTAACTTTCCGGGGTGGGCGTCCTTGAGTGCAATTCGAGCCGCGTATGGGCGTTCGATGGGCACTTCGAATTTTATTGGTTGGTCGGCCGAAATGTATGACGCAAATAATGTGCCGGACGATACGGAACTCGGTCCTGGACCGGCCTGAATCGTTCGCAGTCGATCCCGGACGGGAAGCCGAAGTGGAACGAAGCGGGCCACGCACAGCCGGGCCGCCGGCCCACATGGAGGAACCGGCGGCCCGTTTCAGATCAGTGCTGTCCGGTTCGGCGCTGGTCAGCGCCTCGCCGCTCTGAACCCTGGCCTCGCTGATCGCTGTCGCGATCGCTGATCGGGCCGGATCGGTTCATGCCCTGGTCCTGGCGCTGCTGTTGCTGCTGCCGTTCCATCTGCTTGGGCATTTTCTTAGGCGTTTTCTTCGACTTTTCAGCCATCTCCACTCGGTCCTTTCCGAAGTGATGTTGTATTCGCCTAACCATCACACAATAGCGAGCGGACATCTTCAGTGGAAGAAGAAATCGATTCTTTACACCCGGAGCGGGAGGAATTCGACGAGGTCGTCGTCGGTGGCCTCGGCGGGCACGACGACCAGGCCGTCACGGTCGACGAGGCCGCCCAGATGGGTGGTGCGGATCTGCGGATCGCCCAGCCAACCGCCGTAGGGGGCCAGACGCGCCGGGACGATGCGGGGGACGGGTCCGGAGATCGCGCTCGCATTGCGCAGTGGCCCGATCAGTGGTCGCAGCCGATGGCTGCCGGTTCGGCCCTCGACGAGTGCGGGCGACAGCGCCATAAGTACGGCAACCGCCGCGAAGGGATTTCCTGGCAGGCCGAGAACAGTGGTACCGCTGGACAATTCGGCGACAATAGTGGAACCGCCCGGACGTAATTTCAAGCGGTGCACCAGGATTCGAGCCTCGGCGCGGGCGATCGCCGCGCGCAGCTGGTCTGCCGCGCCACCGCCGGTCGCACCGACGATTACCAGCAGATCGCAATCGTCCGCCGCACCGAGCACTTCGTCGAAGCCGCGCGGAGTATCGCGCAGGTGCACCTGATCGACCGCACGAATTCCGTACCCGGACAGCACATCCGGCAGAATCGGCCCGATCGAGTCGCGGGTCTGACCGGTCTGCAGCGGGCCGGTGCTGCGGATCTCGTCACCGGTCATGATGATGCGGGCCCGCACCGGGCCGCGCACCACCGCCTCGGTCACCTCCACACTGGCGGCGGCGGAAATCAGCCCGGCCGTGACCGGTGTGCCCTCGGGAGCGACGAGGTCGCCAGGGGCCCGGTCCTCGCCGCGGCGGCGGATATCGTCGCGCGCCGGGGAATCCTCATGCTGGTACAGCATTTCGTCATCCTCGATCCGCGCGAATTCGTCACGGAGCACCCGCGTGGTGCCGTCGGGCACATGTGCCCCGGTGGCGATCCGCACCGCCTCACCGGGCAGCAGCCCGACCGGCCGCCGACCGCCCGCGAAGCCGACATCACGCCGCAGACGCCACGGTCCGTCACCGGCTACCGCGTATCCGTCCATCGCGGAGACGTCGAAGCGTGGCAGCGATCCGACCGCCGTCAGCGGCGCGGCGAGCGCGGCGCCGCGCACCGAACCCAATTCGGCTCGGTACTCGGTGAGCCGAGAGATATTGGTGCGCAGGATATCCCGTGCCTCGTCCAGCGGCAGCGGCGTTGCGGAAACCGCAGCCGCAGATGCGGGACGATACTCACCGACGGCACCGGCGTCCCAAGCCATCCGGGCCGTTCGCACCTGCTCCTCGGTATCGCAATCGGCGATACCGGCCATGGTGACGGTGACCGTATCGGCCGGGATCAGCGCCTTCATCGGTTGATTGATCAGCGAATCCAGCCGCTGCAATGCAGCCGCCAGCGCCGTCCGTCGCCACACGCCGATCAGATACTGCGGCCGACCGGATTCGTCGGCCGCGAAGACCGCATCCGCACCGGATTCGGAGCCGTGCCGGATCAACTCCGTCACCGTCACCTGCGACAGGAACGGCAGATCCGCCGCGAGCACCACCACCAGCGGGGCGGCGGTCGGGCCGAGCGCGCGGAACCCGGCCCCCACCGCGGCGACCGGACCCGAACCCGGCGGCACCTCCCGCACCTGCACGATCCGCGCGTCCAATTCGGGCCGACGCGGTCCGACCACCACGGTCCGCGCACACCGCGCAACCGCGGCCAGGGCCGCATCGAGCATGGATCGACCGCCGATCACGATGGCGGGCTTATCAACGCCCCCCATGCGGCTGGCGCGTCCGCCCGCGAGCACGATCGCGTCGGCGGTGGTCACCGGTCAGCGCCTGGCGCGAGAGAGGGCATGGCCGACATGCTAATTCGTCGGGTGTATAGATCCGGGGAGGGCGGTCTGGTTCCAGCGGTCGCAGGTCTAAATCGTCGAATAGTCCGGGGCCGGTCGGCGCAGGCAGAACTCGTTCGTCTCCGGATCGGCGAGCACCACCCCGGGCGCGCCGTCCGCATCGACCGGGGTCGCGCCGGCCGCACGTAGTCGGGCCACCTCGGCGGCCGGATCGTCGGTGGGGAAGGACGCCAGGTCCAGGCGCACTCGATTGCGGCCGCTCTTCACATTCGGCGTATGGACGAACTCCAGCCACGAACCGAGCCCCGTCGCCGAGCGCAGGCCGACCACCGGCGCGCCGCCGGAGGCGAGCGGCCAGCCGGAGGCAGTGGACCAGAACTCGGCCAGCCGCGCCGGATCGTGGGTATCGATCACGATGGCGGCGACCGCGCCGGTATCCACATACTCCTCGCGCGGCTCCAGCACGCAGAACTCGTTGCCCTCCGGATCGGCGAGCACCACCCACGGCACCGCGCCCTGGCCGATATCGACGTGACGAGCGCCGAGCGCCAGTGCGCGGTCGACTTGCACCCGCTGATGATCGAGCGAGCGACTGGCCAGATCCAGATGCATCCGGTTCTTGCTGTCCTTGGCGCGCGCGGTGGGCAAGAAGGTCAGGGCCAGATCGAGGCCCTCCGGATCCGGGGCCGCCACATCGACCTCGTCGGGGCGGTCGACCGTCACCGACCAACCCAGCAACTCGGCCCAGAAATTCGCGACGAACCGGGGCCGGTCTGCGTCGAAGACGACACACGCCAGGCGGGTGGACATGATTCAACGTTAACCGCCGATCGAGGGTGGCGGGGGCGTTTACGGGAGCGGAAAACGCGCGGCGCGCAGGTCCACTCGGCCCTCGCGGATCGGCACACCCTCGGCGGCCAGCAGGTGCAACTGCCGATCGGCCAGATGCGCGGCGGGCTTACCGCCCGCGCCTATCACCCGATGCCACGGCAGATCGGCGGAGTCGGTGCGCATGATCCAGCCGACCGTGCGCGGGGTGGACAATCCGGCCGCCGCGGCGATATCGCCGTAGGTGACCACTCGGCCCGGCGGCACGGCCGCGACCAGCGCGCGCACCCGTTCGACCTCGGCATCGGTGGTGGGCATTACAGGACCGATCGGATCAGCGCCGCGGTCTCGGCCGGGCGGGCCTGGGCGACCATGTGATCGCAGTCCCATTCGAGCACGGTCAGATTCGCGCCCATGTGCGCCGTGAGTGCGCCGCGGAACTCCGGAGTGACGAAGGGCGGCACCACCTTCATGGCCTGCACCAGGATCGTCGGCAGATCGACCGGCGGTAGCACATAATGCCTGGCCAGCTGACCCCAGTAGGAGTTGATGGCGGGCAGACTGATCCGCCAACCGACCCGGCCGTCGGCGGTTGGCATCAGATGTTCGGTGAGTTCGGCCTCGAGCAGGCGCGGCTGCACCTCGCCCCAGCCGGTCGCGATCTTGTCCTGGCGGGCGTGCTCGACCGTGTCGTAGTCCGGTGAGGCCAGGCTGGACAATGCGATATCCATCAGGCGCTCCGCCGCCAGCGCGATCGCCGAATCGAGCAGGATCAGCTTGCGCACCAGGTGCGGATGGTGGTGGGCGAGGTGCAGCGCGCAGGCGCCGCCGAAGGAGTGCGCGACGACGACCACCGGTTCGTCGGTCTCCGCGGTGAGCAGTTCGACCAGATCCTCGACGATGGTCTCGAAGTTCCACGGTGGCAATGCGGTCGAGCGCCCATGTCCGCGCAGGTCGGGGGCGATGAGGCGGACCTCGGGCAGATGTCGGGTGGCAAGCTCCTCCCAGCGTTTGCCGTGGCCGGTGACACCGTGCAGGGCCAAGACCTTCGGCCCGTCGTCAGGTCCGAACCGGTACACATTGAGAGGCGACACAGGTCTCATATTGGCGCATCTGGAAATCCGTCGCAGATCCAGGCGTTGTGTCCGACCTCACCGATCGGTGAATCGCCCGCGTGGCGTGTCGGAGGTGTCTGTTGCAATAGCCCGCGTGGTGCGATCGGATAGCGCGGTGCGACTTGTTCGCCGGAATGTGGCGGCACCCCCGGCTCGGACCTGGGGTGCCGATGTTCGCGCGCTGTTCGACGCCGTGGCGGCGGTCGGCCCGATTCGACCGGACTGGCGGCCGTGGCAGGTGCTCGGTGGACCGGGAACCGGCAAGACCGCACTGCTGATCGATCTGGCCGCCGAGCGCATCGCGGCGGGCGCGGATCCGGAATCGGTGCTGGTACTGACCCATTCGAAGCAGGCGGCGAGCACGGTGCGCGACGCCATTACCGCGCGGTTGACCGATCCGAACTCCGCCGAGGGCGGGGTGCCCGGCGCAACCAGGGAACCCCTGGTGCGCACATTGCATTCCTACGCTTTCTCGGTGCTACGCAGACATGCGAGCGCACACGGCAATCCGCCGCCGCGTTTGCTGACCGGTGCCGAGCAGGATGCCGAACTGCGCGAAATGCTGCGCGGCGACCTGATCGATATCGCGGCCGGGGCGAGCGGACTGTGGCCGCAACGACTGCAACCAGCACTGGGCCTCGGCGGATTCGCCGAACAGTTGCGCGATCTCATGCTGCGGGCCACCGAACGCGGACTCGGACCCGAGGATCTGGTGCGGCTCGGCCGCGAGCACGGTCGGCCGGAATGGGTGGCGGCGGGCAAATTCGCGGTCCGGTACGAGCAGTCGATGCTGCTGCGCTGGTCGGTCGGGGTGGAAGCACCCGAGGCGACCGCGCCCGCGCTGGATGCGGCCGAGCTCGTCGGAGCCGCACTGGATGCGCTGGCCGGTGATGCCGAACTTCTTGCCGCGGAACGCAATCGGATCCGATACCTGCTGGTCGACGATGCCCAACATCTGGATCCGCAGGCCGCACTGCTGGTGCGGGTGATGGGCACGGCCGCGCATACGGCGGTCGTGGCGGGCGATCCGGACCAGGGGGTATTCGCCTTCCGCGGCGCGGATTCGCGCTTCGTCGCGGACCTGGCCGCACCCGATGGACAGCGAATCATCCTGCGGGACAACCACCGATCCGGCGGCGCGGTGGAACTGGCCGTCGCGCGGATCGCGGCCAAGTTGCCCGGAAGTGCGCCACAACGCTTTTCGGCACCCGATCACACGGTGGCGCCGAAGGACGACGACACCGAGGTGCGCGTGCGGGTGCTGGCCACTCCCGCGAAGGAAGCAGCCCTGATCGCCGACCATTTGCGCCGCGCCCATCTCACCGATGGTGTGCCGTGGTCGCGCATGGCGGTGATCGTCCGCTCGGTGCCATTGTCACTGGCTCCGCTGCGCCGCGCCCTATTGGCGGCCGGAGTGCCCGTACAACAGCCCGCACTGGACGCGCCATTGGCCCGGCGTCGCGGCGCGGCCTGGATGCTGCTCGCATTGCGCGCGGTACTCGCGGAGGATGCGCAGCGTCGTGGGCGTCGGCGTGCGGCCGAGGCGATGTTCTCGGCCGAAGACGCATTGGATCTGCTGGCAGGGCCGCTCGGCGGTGCCGATCAAATAACTCTGCGTCGGTTGCGTCGTGGTATTCGGCGCAGTGTGCTGGAGTCCGCACGCAGCGAAGCCAAGGCCGCACAGGCGCGTGCGAGTTCCGTGACGGGCGATGAACCCGATTGGACCGCAGAGGGTTTCCCACCGGAGGAGGAAGCGTTTCCGCTGGAGCAGGAAGGCTTCGAGTCAAGAGCGGACAGCTCTGAACGGAACGTGACGACGTCCGAACGGAATATCAGCCGAGTCGAGCGGATTACCGACGATGCCGATTGGTACGGCATCGAGCCGGAATTCAGTAGCCGAGATTTGGAATGGCAGAGTGACCAGTCCGGATCGGACATCGACGATTCCGCTCCGGATAGTGATGACCCTGGACACGGGGGAGCGGTACATCGACGTGCAGATGTCTCCGAACGGGGCCGGGGCGAGTCCGAGTTGGCCGCAGAGGGCGCTGGGCGTGGCGTGGATGCCGCCGCCGAGCGAGGCGCTGATGACGCTGAACCGAGCACGAACCAGGCTGAACTGGGCGCACATGCCTCGGAGCGGGACATCGACCAGACCCGGCGGAGCATGGATGGCGCCGAGTGGGACGTCGACGATGCGGGGCGAAGTACGGATGGCGCTGAGCTGGGTGCGGGCGAGGCCGAACGGAACTCACTGCGAACCGATCGGGGAGACACAGTCGCTTCCGCACGGAGCAGCGGCGACCAGGAAGGGGACTCTTCGGCACCTGAACCGGACGACAGCGATTCGGAATGGCGCGGGTATGTCGATAAATCCTCGGCGGAGGTGTTGCGTGACCTGCTGGTCGGCCGCGCAGATCGCCGAATCGTGGAGCGGCTCACCGATGTCGAGGCGGCACCGCTGAAGCGGGTGTTCGACGCGCTCGATCGGGCAGTCAAGACTCGGCGGCGTGGTGCCGGTCTCGAGGATGTGCTGTGGGCGCTGTGGACCGGGTCGCGGTTGGAGCGCCGGTGGGTGGCGCAGTCCGAACGCGGTGGGGCGGCGGGTATGCAGGCCGATCGCGATCTGGATGCCGCCGTCGGATTATTCGATGCCGCAGCCGCTTATGTGGATCGACTGCCGCGCGCGAGCGTTGAGGGTTTTGTCGAATTCCTTGTGCAGCAGGAGATTCCGCATGACACTCGATCGCTGACTGCGCCACGGGAGGCGGTCGCACTGCTCAGCGCGCACGCATCCGCGGGCCGGGAGTGGGATGTGGTCGCGGTTGCCGCTGTGCAGGAAGGTATTTGGCCGAATCCGCGCCCGCGCGGCACCCTGCTGCAGACCGAGGATCTGGTCGACCTCACTGCGGGCATTGTCGACGCGGGTGCGGTGGTGAGCCGGGCGGCCCCGATCATGGCCGAGGAGCGCAGACTGCTGCTGGTCGCGTGCAGCCGGGCTCGGCGCTCGCTACTGGTCACCGCCGTGGAGTCGGTGTCAGGCGAACGCGATCTTGTGCCGTCCCGATTCCTCGCTGAACTTCTCGGCCACGACGATGACAGCGAACCCGGCGCGCTTCCGGTCGCCGATCCGGGCCGCGCCCTGGTCATGCATGCGCTGGTGGCCGAATTGCGCGGTGTGGTCTGCGATTCCGAGGCCGAACTGGAACGCAGACGTCGCGCCGCCCACCAACTGGCCCGGCTGGCTCACGCCGGTGTGCCGGGTACGCATCCCGACGAATGGTATGGCACAGCCGATCTCAGTTCGTCGCGTTCGCTCTGGGATGACGACGACACCGCCGTCGCCCTGTCCCCGTCCACCGTCGAACTGCTGCGCACCTGCCCGCTGCGCTGGGCGCTGGAACGTCACGGCGGCACCGACGGCGATAACCCGCACGCCGTCAAGGGCAATCTGGTCCACACCCTCGTCCAGGCGCTGGCGGGCAAGGTGCCCGAATCGCAGGTCCGCGCCGCACTGGACAAGGCGTGGCAGGCCATCGATCCCGGCACCGGCTGGCATTCCCGCCAGGAACTGCGCCGTACCGAGGCCATGCTGGAGACCTTCATGGCCTGGGTGCGCAATACCCGGGGTGAATTGACCCAGGCCGGTGTGGAGGTCCCGGTCGACTGCGTACTGCCACCGCGCACGGAAGACGAACCTGCCGTGCGGATCCGCGGCCGAGTCGACCGACTGGAGCGCGATGCCTTCGGCCGGTTCGTCATCGTCGATGTGAAGACCGGGAAGTCGCCGGTCACCAAACAGGCCGCCGCCGACCACGCCCAGCTCGCCACCTATCAGGTGGCCGCCGCCGCGGGCGCACTCGACATCACCATTGGCGAGTCCACCTCCGAATCCGGCCGCGCGCAGGATGAATCTGCCGCAGGCGAATCGGGCCCGTACATCAGCGAGACCGGCTCTGGCGAACCGCTCGGCACCACAAGCGAACCCGGCGGTGCGCGGCTGGTCTACGTCGCCAAGCCCAGCAGCAGGGAGGGCGCCACGCAGCGCATGCAACCTCCGCTGGATGCCGAGGCGCTCGACAAATGGCGTGGCACGATTCATGATGCCGCTGCCGCAACCCAGGGCCCGAGCTACCTCGCCATGCGCAACGATGGCTGCAGGCACTGTTCGGTCGCGGGTAGCTGCCCCGTCCAGGACACCGGAAGGCAGGTGACCGACGAGTGAGCGTATCGCCGAACCGGCTCGCGGAGGCGCTCGGCCTGCCACCACCTACCGGGGAGCAGGCCGCGGTGATCGCGGCCCCACCGGGACCGACCCTGGTCGTCGCCGGTGCGGGTGCGGGCAAAACCGAGACCATGGCCGCCCGCGTGGTGTGGATGGTCGCCAACCGCTTGGTGCTGCCCGACGAGGTACTCGGCCTGACCTTCACCCGAAAAGCCGCCCAGCAGTTGACCTCCCGCATCCGCACCCGGCTGGCCCGGCTGGCCGGTTCACCGCTGCTGCGCGACATCGACACCGGTGGTGAGCTGCGCGCCCAACTTTCCGGCGCGGAACCCGAGATCAGCACCTACCACTCGTACGCGGGCCGCCTGCTCACCCAGCACGGCCTGCTGCTGCCGGTGGAACCCGCCGCGACGCTGCTGACCGAAACCCAGCTGTGGCAGCTCGCCCACCAGGTGGTCCGCAACTGGGACGGCGACCTCGACACCGACCGCACCCCGGTCTCGGTGACCGAGGCCGTTCTCGCGCTGTCCGGCCAACTCGCCGAACATCTGGTGGAACCCGAACAACTCGCCGAGGCCCACACCGAACTCGAAAAACTGGTCCACACCCTGCCCGCGGGGCCACGCCAACGCGGCGGACCGAGCCAGGCCCTGCAGAACATCGTCCAGGTGCAGCGCGAACGTGTCGCCCTGCTGCCCCTGGTCAAACAGCTCGCCGAGGCCTTACGCCGCCGCGGCGCACTGGATTTCGGTGCGCAGATGTCGCTGGCCGCCCGTCTCGCAGCCGAACATCCCGAAGTCGCCGACGCCGAACGCGCCCGCTTCCGCCTGGTCCTACTCGACGAATACCAGGACACCGGCCACGCCCAACGCATCCTGCTCGCCTCGCTTTTCGGCGGATTTTCTGCGCAACCGCAGGCCAGGCGCTCACCCAAGGCCACCGGCCCATCGAAGTCCACCGCTGACACCGGGGTCGACCGGCCCCCGTCGTCCCATACGCCGATCGACCCCGACGTTCGCCGGGAACCTCGCTCCGACGACGGTGAGTTCGATGCCGGTGGGGGCGAGTTCGGCTCCGAACGCGGTGCGTTCAATCCTGGCGGAAGCGACCCCGGCCCTTATCGGAGTGTGCCCGACGGTGGCGCAAGCGGCTCCGGCTCCCATCGGGCCGACTCCGAGGATCGCCGCAGTGACGGCGATGCGACGCGCGGGCGTCGGTCGGATGCCGAGCAAAGGGCAACCAGTCGTGGCGAACAGCGACTGGCGGTAACCGCGGTCGGCGATCCGATGCAGTCCATTTACGGCTGGCGCGGTGCGTCGGCAGCCAACTTGCCCAGGTTCGCCACCGATTTCCCGAGCGCTCCAGGCATTCCCGCGCCGATCCTGCCGCTACTGACCAGCTGGCGGAACCCGCCGGAGGCATTGGCTTTGGCGAATCTGGTCGCCGAGCCATTGCGTCGCAATGCCATCGATAGCGGCGGCGTAACCGTTGACGCACTGCGCGCGAAACCCGATGCCGAACCGGGCATTGTCGCACTGGCACTCACCGAAACCGTTGCCGACGAACGGAATTGGGTGGCCGTCCGGATCGCGGCGGAATGGTCGGCCAAACGCGAAGCAGGGGAGCCGTCGCCGACCTCGGCCGTACTGGTGCGTCGCAATGCCGATGCCGCCCCCCTTGCCGAAGCGCTACGCGAACAAGGCCTTCCGGTGGAAATCGTCGGCCTCGGCGGTCTGCTCGCCACCCCTGAGGTCGCCGATATCGTCGCGACGCTGCGGCTGATCGCCGAACCCGGTGCGGGCAGCGCCGCCATGCGCATACTCACCGGTGCCCGCTGGCGCGTCGGCGTCGCCGATCTCGCCGCACTCGCTCGCCGCGCCAGAGATCTGTCGATCGGCCGTCTGCACGGCAATGAAGTCAACGAGATCACCGATTCGACCGCACTGGCCGAGGCGCTGCGCGAGGTGGCTCCCGAACCGGCCGAACAGGCGGGCCTGGCCGATGCGATCGCCGATCCCGGTCCGCCGGAACAGTATTCGTTGTCCGGATTCAAACGCATCGTCGCATTGGGCCGAGAACTCGCCGCATTGCGCGAGCGCAGCGGTCAGCCGCTCGCCGAACTGGTCTCGGATGTGGAGCGCACCATCGGCGTCGGCGTGGAAACCCAGGCCCGCCGCGCCATGCTCGGCGCCGGTGCCGGACGCGAACATCTGGACGCCTTCGCCGAGGTAGTCGCCGGTTACGCCAGCGATTCAGGCGCCTCGCTCGGCGGCCTGCTCGCCTTCCTCGCCGCCGCCGAATCCGTCGAAAACGGCCTCGAACCGGGCGAAGTCGAGGTCGCACGGGATCGCGTCCAGGTGCTGACCGTACACGCGGCCAAGGGGCTGGAATGGGAGATCGTCGCAGTACCGCATGTGACCCGCGGCGTCTTCCCTTCCGGTGCGGCCTCGGGCACCTGGCTCGGCGCGCTCGCCGAACTCCCAACCTCCCTGCGCGGTGACCGCAGACAGGACGATGCCGCCGAGGGCGTCCCCGTACTCGATCTCGCCGACCTCTACGACCGCGCCGATCTGGAACGAGCGATCAAGTCCCACAAGGAATCCCTGGACCGCCGCCGCATCGACGAAGACCGCCGCCTGTTCTACGTCGCTCTCACCAGAACCGAACGCGTCCTGTTCGTCTCCGCCCACCACTGGGCCGAAACCGGCACGACCTCGAAGGGGCCGTCGGATTTCCTCCTGGAACTCAAACTCGCCAGCGAAACCCCCGACAGCCCGGCCCATGGCGCGGTCACCATCGACCGCTGGGACGATGCCCCCGACGTCGACGCCGTCAACCCCTTCACCGATAACCCCGCAACCGCCGAATGGCCCCGCGACCCTCTCGGCAACCGCCGCGACCCCGTCGAACAGGGTGCGGCCCTTGTCCGCGCCGCCCTCGCCGAACTCGCGGCACAGCCCGCGGCGACGAATCGTGCGGGCCCACCGGCAACCCGCGACAAGGCAAATGCCGCAGCCGATTTCGTGGACCGCGCGCCCCATGATCTCGACATGACACCGACTGTAGACCCTGCCACCGACAACTTGGCCGACCCGAGAACAACGGTCGACCATCCTGCCGCGGTCGCGCTGTCGGCCGATCCGTATGCCGACGTTCCCCCGCCCGACTACCCCGACGCACCCGCACCGTTCGACGACTACGAACCACCCGCGAGCGCCCCCGGTGCGCCGAATCCGTATGGCCAGCCCGAATTCCCGTCGCCCACACCCGACTTCGAGCCACCCCTCGACGACTTCGAGCCGC
>NZ_JBITIL010000017.1:53972-163989 GCF_044458905.1 Nocardia sp. NPDC050408
CCGCCGTCAGACGGCTTCGCGCGGACGCTCGACGACTTCGAGCCGCCGTCAGACGGCTTCGCGCGGACGCTCGACGACTTCGAGCCGCCGTCAGACGGCTTCGCGCGGACGCTCGACGACTTCGAGCCGCCGTCAGACAGCTTTGCACCGCCCTTCGACGACTTCGAGCCGCCGTCAGACAGCTTTGCACCGCCCTTCGACGACTTCGAGCCGCCGTCAGACGGCTTCGCGCCGCCGTTCGACAACTTCGAGCCCCCCCCGGACGAGTTCGGCTCGCCGACCTCCGAACCCGCACCGCCGCACGACCATTCCGCCGACCACGCGCCCGATCCCGCCGATCCCGACGGCTGGTCCGCCGACGTCGACGCCCTCCTCGCCGAATTCGAAGCCGACCAAGCCATCGCCCAGGAAGTCGAACTCCCCGGCCAGATCGCCGCAACCGCCCTCGTCGAAATGCGCGCCGACCCAACCCAACTCGCCGCTCGCCTGCGCCGCCCACTGCCCTTCCCGCCGAATCCACTGGCCCGCCGCGGCACCGCATTCCACGCCTGGGTGCAGCGCTGGTTCGCCGCCGACCGGCTGCTCGGCTTCGATGAACTTCCCGGCGCGGCCGACAACACTGCCGCCGACGCGGGCCTGGACACCGAGCTGGTCACCATGCAGGAGTCCTTCCTCAACTCGCCATGGGCCCATCGCAGCCCGCTCGAAGTGGAGATCCCCTTCGAAACCTCGATCGCTGGCACGGTCATCCGGGGCCGGATGGACGCGGTCTTCGCCGAACCCGGCGGCGGCTGGATCGTGGTCGACTGGAAAACCGGTGCCGAACCCGCAACCGCCGACGAGCCGGCGGTCGCCATGCAGCTGGCCGTCTACCGACTGGCCTGGGCCAGGCTTATGGCGGCGCGCGACCACGGCACCGAAGCGGAAATGCTCCAACGGATCGGCGCCGCATTCCATTACGTGCGCACCGGACGCACCATCGCGCCCGCCGAACTTCCCGGCCCGGACGAACTGGCCGAGCTGATCCGGAATGCGGCGCCGACGCCCCCGGAATGATCGGAGAGATTCACCAACCGTTCGCGTCGGGGTCAGGCGTGGCTGCCGGGACCCGGTAGGCTGCCGTGCGTGCCGGAGGGACAAGCAACGCCGGAGACGGCCGAGGCCGTGGCGAGTACAGGGGCGGGTGCCTGCGGTGTTCGGTGATCGCGCACGCAGTGTCGGACTGTCGAGTCGTCCGGATTTCGCGCTGGTCGGGGTGCTGCGTATTCCCGAAATCCAGAACAGCCCATGGGCTTCGCTGGTGCGCCGGGTGCTCTTCGCTATCGGCTTGCTGTTCGCCGCGGCGCTGGTGGTGTATTTCGGTCGCGCTGGGTACCACGACAATTCCGGTGACGAGCTGTCGTTCCTCGACGCCTTCTACTACGCGACGGTATCGCTGTCGACCACTGGTTACGGCGATATCGCGCCGGTGACCGCCGAGGCCAGGCTGGCCAATATCGTCATCATCACGCCGCTACGCGTGCTCTTCCTCATCGTGCTCGTCGGTACCACTATCGGCGTGCTCACCGAGCGCTCCCGGCAGGCATTCAAGATCCAGCGTTGGAGGCGCAGCGTGCGTAATCACACCGTGGTCGTCGGATACGGGACGAAGGGCCGCACCGCGATCGACGCCATGCTCGGCGACGGCGTACAGCCCGCCGATATCGTCGTGGTCGATACCGATGCGGTCGCGCTGGAGGGCGCGGCGAATGCGGGTCTGGTGACGGTGCACGGTTCGGCCACCCAATCCGATGTGCTCCGGTTGGCCGGTGTGCAGCGGGCCGCCTCGGTCGTGGTCGCCGCCAACCGGGACGACACCGCCGTCCTGGTGAGTCTCACGGCGCGCGAACTCAATAGGAGCGCCAAGATCGTGGTCGCCATCCGGGAGGCCGAGAACACCCACTTGCTGCGCCAGTCCGGTGCGGATTCGGTGGTCGTCTCCTCCGAGACCGCGGGCCGGTTGCTCGGCATCGCCACCACCACCCCGACCGTGGTGGAGATGATCGAGGATCTGCTGACCCCCGAACAGGGCTTCGCGGTCGCCGAACGCGATGTGGAACCGTCGGAGGTCGGCGGCTCCCCGCGCCATCTCGGCGATATCGTGCTCGGCGTGGTGCGCGGCGGTGAGTTGATCCGGGTCGGCGAGGCCGAGGTGGACGCGCTGGAAGCGACCGACAAGCTGCTCTACATCCGGCACGCAGGCCGGTAATACCGGCGCGATAGTCTCGGACCGTGGCCTCTGGATTTCAGCTCAATGGTGTTCCACTGCTTTCGCGTTCAGTGCTCGACCGGGCCGAGGAGATCCGGGCCGACGAACAGACGCTGAAGGAGGGCTGGGCCGAGGCCGAGTTGCTCCGTATCAACAAGCGCGGGCAGTTCCGCTTCGACGACGGTGCGCTGGTACTGGAACCGGCGATCGAACTGTCTGCCGAGCCGAATCCGGCCGCGGTGTTCCTCGGCATCCACGGCGGCAAACACGTGTGGGCCGTGCGTGATGCCGAACTGCAGGGCACGCTGACCGATCTGCGTGCCATGGCGGGCGGTCTCGACGATCTCACCGCCGACTTGCTCACCTCTGCCATGGCCCTGCTGAACTGGCATGACAAGGCCGGATTCAATGCCGCCGACGGCACGGCATCCACTGCGACCAAGGGCGGTTGGTCGCGGGTCACCGAGAACGGCCATGAGGAGTTCCCTCGGATCGATCCGGCCGTCATCTGCCTGATCCACGACGGCGGCGAGCGGGTTCTGCTGGCCCGCCAGCACACCTGGCCGAAGACGCTGTTCTCGCTGCTCGCCGGATTCGTGGAGGCAGGGGAGTCGTTGGAGCGATGCGTCGAGCGCGAGATGCGCGAGGAAGTCGGACTCGACGTGCGCGATATCACCTACCTGGGCAGTCAGCCGTGGCCGTTCCCGCGCTCGCTCATGCTTGGCTTCGCCGCCATCGCCGATCCCGATCAGCCGCTGATTTTTTCGGATGGCGAGATCGCCGAGGCCTACTGGTTCACTCGGGCCGAGGTGCGCGAGGCGCTGGCCGTCGGTGACTGGTCCGCCCAGAACCAGGGCGCACGGTTACTGCTGCCGGGCTCGATTTCCATCGCACGCACGATCGTGGAGTCCTGGGCCGCGCTCTGATCGAAGACATACGAAAGCTCCGTGCGGGCTACACGGTCCGCACGGAACGATCGCAGCCTGATCAGGCCAGCGCGGCCAATGCCTGTTTGACCGCGGCCAGCGACGGATTCGTCGCCGTTGACCCATCCGCGAACTTCACCGTCGGCACCACATGGTTGCCGCCGTTCACACTGCCGACGAATTCGGCCGATGCGGGATCGTCTTCGATATCGATCTCGACATAGCTGATGCCGGACTCGTCCAACTGCTTCTTCAGCCGTCGGCAGTAGCCGCACCAGGTGGTCGAGTACATCGTCAGAGCGGGAGTCACGTCAGTCACGGACGGTTCAACATTTGACGGCCTGATCCTGTTCCACCGGACTCAGAAACCGGGCTTGCACAGGGTTTAGTAAGCGCGCATACTAAATTCATGACAACGATCGCCACCGCACAGGCCACGTCGACCGCGGCGCCCGCCGCCTTCTTCGCCAAGTGGGCGGATATGGCCACCTGGCCGGAATGGAACAACGACACCGAATGGGTCCGTCTGGACGGGCCGTTCGCGCAGGGTGCCACCGGCGCTTTGAAGCCGAAGGGCGGTCCCAAGGTGCCGTTCATCGTCGAGCGGCTTTCCGAGAGCGAGTTCGTCGATGTCTCCAAGCTCATCGGCGCCCGCCTGATCTTCGACCACCAGGTCGCCACCGGCCCCGCGCGAACAACGGTGACGGTGACCGTCTCGATCGAGGGACCGCTGAGCTGGTTCTGGACCAAGGTGATGGGCGCGGACATCGCCGAATCGGTGGAGCCCGATCTGCGTGCGCTCGTCGCCGCAGCGGAGGCGGTGCTCGTATGAAGTACTGGCTGGGGGTGGTCTCCCGGGAACATGTGCGCCGCGGTGTCGAACTCGGCATCGCCCAGGTCAACCATGGCAAGCGGACGCCGCTCGAACGCATGCGTCCCGGCGATGGGTTCCTCTATTACTCGCCGCGCGAGGGTATGCGCAGCGGTGCGCAGATCCGATCCTTCACCGCTATCGGCACCATCGACGACCGGCCGGTCTGGCAGGCGGATCCGCAGGATGGTGGCTGCTTCCAGCCGTGGCGGCGCGCGGTGCACTATCGGACCGATGCTCGCGAGGCTCCCATCGACGAACTGCGCGGTGAACTGGATCTCACGAGTGCGCCGAATTGGGGAATGGTGCTGCGCCGTGGACTGGTCGAACTGACCGCGCACGATTTCGCCGTGATCGCACAGGCGATGATCGACGAACCAGTGGTCAAGGAGGCAGATGAGTGAGGACCGAGGCCTGCGCAGCCGATTCGCCGAGGCGGACGAAAGTCCCGGCCTCTTGCTCTGGCAGGTGACCAACCGGTGGCAGGCCGCTCAGCGCGCGGCCCTCGCTTCCTACGACCTCACCCACGTGCAGTTCGTCCTACTGGCCGCGCTGACCTACCTCGCCGCGGGACGCGACGAACCGGTCATGCAACGCGATCTGGCCGCCCACGCCGCCACCGACCCGATGATGACCTCCCAGGTGTTGCGCGCACTCGAGCAGAAGGGGCTGCTCGAGCGACGTGACCATCCGCACGACCGCAGGGCCAAGGCCCTCGTACCCACCGAAGCCGGTGTGGCACTGGCGAATCGGGCGATAATCGCGGTCGAGAACTGTGACCACGAATTCTTCGCCCCGCTCGACGGCGATACGAGCGCGTTCGCCAGTGCACTGCGTCGCCTACGCGATCGCTAGCCGCGCGACCGAGCCCGCGAAACGGCGGAGTCCGATCCGGACCGGATCCCTTGCGCGACCACTTGTCGGCGGGCACTGCCATGATGTGTGTCGTGTCGGCAACCAGTACGAGCGAGCCCACCCGCCCGGAGTTGGACTCGCTGGACCCCGAACAAGCCGCGGCCGTCCGCGCGCCCCGGGGCCCGGTCTGTGTGCTCGCCGGTGCCGGTACCGGCAAAACCAGAACCATCACCCACCGCATCGCGCATCTGGTTTCCGCCGGACACGTCAAGGCCGACCAGGTGCTCGCGGTGACATTCACCGCGCGCGCGGCGGGGGAGATGCGCAACCGTCTGCGTGCGCTCGGTCTCGGCGGCGAGGCCAATCAGGTGCAGGCGCGCACCTTTCACGCGGCCGCGCTACGCCAGCTCAAATACTTCTGGCCGCAGATCGTCGGCGATGTGCCGTGGCAGTTGCTCGATCGCAAATTTCCGGTCGTTGCACAGGCCGCGCATCAGGCCGGATTGTCCTCGCACACCGAAGCCGTGCGCGATCTGCTCACCGAAATCGAATGGGCGAAGGCCACTCTCATCGCACCGGAAGACTATCCGGCGGCCGTGGCCAAACACCGCCGCGAGCCGCCGTATGACCCGATGCGGGTCGCGGCCGCCTACAGCGGCTACGAGAAGTTGAAGGCAACACCGGACGGACTACTGCTCGACTTCGACGATCTGCTGCTGCACACCGCCGCCGCGCTGGAGGACTACGCGTCGGTGGCCGACGAATTCCGCGGGCGCTACCGCAGTTTCGTGGTCGACGAGTATCAGGACGTCACGCCATTGCAGCAGCGGGTGCTCGACGCCTGGCTCGGCGACCGCGACGATTTGACCGTGGTCGGCGACGCGAATCAGACGATCTACTCCTTCACCGGTGCTACCCCGAGTTATCTGCTCGACTTCTCCCGCCGCTTTCCCGAGGCGACGGTGGTCCGGCTGGAACGCGACTATCGCTCGACGCCGCAGGTGGTCTCACTGGCCAACCGGGTGATCGGCGCCGCGCGCGGTCGCATCGCGGGCACCCGGCTGCAACTGGTCGGCCAGCGCGACGACGGCCCGGAACCGGTATTCGCCGAATTCGACGACGGTCCGGCCGAGGCTCATGCGGTCGCGCGGTCTATCAAGAAACTGGTCGCCGCGGGCACGCCCCCTGCCGAGATCGCGGTGCTCTATCGGATCAACGCGCAGTCCGAGGCCTATGAACAGGCGCTGACCGAACTCGGCATTCCCTACCAGGTCCGCGGTGGCGAGGGGTTTTTCGCCCGAAATGAGGTCAGGCAAGCCATATCCGCACTGCGCCAGGTAGCCGCTCGCGAGGATCTACCCGACCAGTCCCGCAGTGGTAAGGCCTTGGTTACCTTGGTGCGCGCCGCACTCGCGCCCGTCGGACTTACCGCAACCGAACCCGCGGGAGCCCAGGCGCGTGAGCGTTGGGAATCGTTGATGGCGCTGGTGCGCCTGACCGAAGAGTTGGTCGACCACGAGGACGCACTCGACCTGATCGGCTTGCTGCGCGAGTTGGCAGCACGCGCCGAGGCCAGGCACCCGCCCACCGTCCAGGGCGTAACCCTCGCATCGTTGCATGCGGCGAAGGGCTTGGAGTGGGATGCGGTATTCCTGGTCGGCGTCGCCGACGGCACGCTGCCGATCGCGCATGTGCTCGGCGACGACGGCTCGGTTGCCGATCAGGCGGCGCTCGAAGAGGAACGGCGACTGCTCTACGTGGGCGTGACCAGGGCACGCGAGTATCTGCAATTGTCCTGGGCGCTCTCGCGCGGCGGGGGCAGTAGGCGCACGCGCCGGCGCTCGCGATTCCTCAACGGCCTGGTGCCCGACGACTCGCCGGCCTCGCGAATCGCCGCACCTGTTGCCGACAGTGCCTCGAATGGTGCGCGCCCGACCTGTCGGGTATGTGCCAAACCGTTGATCGGCACCTACGCCACTATGCTCGGCCGCTGCCGCCGTTGCCCGGCCGAACTGGACGCCGAGCTACTCGCGGCGCTACAGGCGTGGCGCGAGGAGAAAGCGCAGGATCTGCGGGTGCGCGAGTTCGTGATCTTCACCGACACGACACTCACCGCGATCGCCGAGCAACTGCCCGCCGATGACAACGCACTCGCCGCCATACCCGGAATCGGGGCGAAGAAGCTCGAGCAGTACGGGGCCGAGGTGTTGTCGATAGTGGCATCACGGCTGCGGTCAAGCCCACAAAACCGCAGGTAGAAAATAGGTTGTCGCAATGAGCGGCAACACATATGGTGGGATTCACGCACCGGGAGGTCATCTCGGCGCGCAGAGTTACCGACACGAGTACAGGAGGGAGGCAGACCGATGAATGGCAATACGAACTTCAGCGCCACTGGCGTTGCGGTGAATGCTGCGCCCGTCATGTCGGCCTCCCGGGGGATCCTCGCTGCTTTGCAGGGGATCGGTCTGTCCGGTGTCGGCGTATTCGGGGATCAAGGCAAAGCCATGAGCATGCATTCCCCGAGTCGCGTCGTCATTCAGGACAAGCCCAGCGCGGGCTGGCACCCGGCCTCTGCCATTACGGCAGAAGCTGGCGTCTTCGCAGCTGAGGCCGGATATGCACCGGCAGATCTGCGGGCAGCACGCCTCCGCCGCACCGCACACCCAGCGACCGTGATCAGGATTCGACAGAGATGTCGAACTAGGTAGGGAACACCCCCCGACCTCCTGGCCACGGATCGCCCGAAGCGAAACCGTGGCCAGTATTTTTTACCGGCCCTTCAGCCACCACCGGCCTCGGTTTCGCGGAACGAACGAACGTACCGCTGCAAACGAGCTGAAGGAGAACGACGTGTTCACCGCAGAGAGGCCACAAGCCACTACTGACGTGACATGCCGAACCGTGGCACGGCCCACCCGCCCCCGGGAGGTCACAAAGGTCCTGCCTTGTCGAGCCGGAGACCCCGATCTCTGGTTCGCCGAGAGCCCGGTCCAGTTGGAGCAGGCCAAGGCGCTGTGTGCGTCCTGCCCGATCCGAAAGGGCTGCCTGACCGCAGCCATGGATCGGGGCGAGCCGTGGGGTGTCTGGGGCGGTGAGATCTTCGACCAGGGTGTCGTGATCGCCCGCAAGCGCCCGCGTGGACGTCCACGCAAGGTCGCGATCTCGGCATGAGATCTGTGATTCCCCTCCCTCCGGTCGCTGAGGCCTATCCGGTTACGGGCAGGGCCCAGGAACGAGAAAGCAAACAAGCCGCTCACCGTAAGATCCGGTGGGCGGCTCGTTTGCGTTCTCGGCCAATCTCTTTCGAGTTTTCAGCTAGCGGAGCGCTCCTCGCGGAAGCCCGGCATCCAGGCCCGCACCAGTTGCATGAACGGCAGTTCCGCATCGAGCTGGGCCAGGATGCCGACCGAACCGCCGAGCACACGGAAGATCATCACGTACTGCGCGGGCAACTGCAGTGCCCGCGCGGTTTTCATATCCGGACTGCCGATCTCGGAGGCCTTACCTGCCACCCGCTGCATCCACTTGCGGGTGAAGTGGAACGAATCGGTCTGGATCGGGTCGGTGAACGGCCGCAGGTAGTCGGCGATTTCCTTATCGGTAACGGTCCGCCCCGGAATCACCCACCCGCTGTCGTACATGAGCTCGACCAATTCATCGAAGCGTTCGTCCAGTTCGAGGGCCAGCATCCGGCCGAGGACCTCCGGGAACCCGTCCGGCATGGGCGCGCAGGCGCCGAAATCGATGACGGCCAGTTTGCCGTCGGGCAGCATCATGAAGTTGCCGGGATGCGGATCGGCGTGCAGCAGACCGACGGTCTCCGGCGAGGAGAAGTGGAATTTGCCCATCAGTCCGGCGACCCGGTTGCGCAGCGCACGCGTGCCCTCCGGATCTTCGACCCCCTGCTTGATGATCTGTGAGACCGGGATGCCGTTCAGCCATTCGGTCACGATCACCTTCGGCGCGCTGGCCACCACCTTCGGCACCACGATCTCCGGATGTCCGTCGAAGGCCTTGGCGAAGGCGCGCTGATTGGCGGCCTCGTTGCGGTAGTCGAGTTCCTCCTCGGTGCGATCGGTGATCTCGGCCAGCAGCGGCTTCACATCCGCGCCCGGGATCACCGAGGCGATCAGACCGGTCATCCGCGACAGTGTCTTGAGGTCGGCGCGCAGCGCCTCGTCGGCGCCCGGATACTGCACCTTCACCGCGACGGCCCGGCCGTCCGACCACACCGCCTTGTGCACCTGGCCGATGCTCGCCGATGCGGCCGGGGTGTCGTCGAAGGATTTGAATCGCTGCCGCCACTGGGTGCCGAGCTGCTGGTCCAGGACCCGGTGTACGGTCTCGGCGGGCATCGGCGGCGCGGCGGCCTGCAGTTTGGTGAGTGCCTCGCGGTAGTGTTCGCCGAATTCCTCGGGTACCGCGGCCTCCATGACGCTCAGCGCCTGACCGAACTTCATCGCGCCACCCTTGAGCTCACCGAGCACGGTGAACAACTGCTCGGCGGCCTTCTGGTTCAACTGGGCGTTGATCTCCCCCTTATCGCCACCGGCCAGCTTCTTACCGAACCCGACGGCGGCTCGTCCGGCGATACCCAGCGGAATCTTGGCTAACTTGGCATTGCGGGACGAGCGACGGCGCACGATCTCAGACACGTAACCCATCATGGCGGACAGACCCGTGCGATCGCCACGACAATCTTGATGTCTTTGCTTGGCGGCCTGTAAGAATTGACACTCTCATCCGGCGGGAGCAGCGAAAATACGGCGGCATCCGCAGCCGTCGTGCTGCGGCCATTCCCGGCGCGAGATCCGGTGCGTATCGAGTTCGAGTTCGATCGTGGCGTTCATCGTGTCGAGCTGACGCTCGGGAGAACAGAGCATGATCGCCTCGAGTTCGCCGAGCAGCAATGCCGCCGTCGCCAGGATTCCGGCCGGTGAGGCGTGCCCGACCCGGCCGAGCAATTGGCTCGCCAACTGCGGCCACTCCGGGTCGTACTCGCAGCGGGTCAGATCGAGACAGCGCAGGCAGCTCGTCAGACCGGGAAACACCAGCGGCCCGACCACGCCCTTGCCGTCGCGAATGCGCACCTGCAGATGTGGAATCCCGTGCAGCACCAGCTCATTGGCCAGGCGCGGTTCGATGACGAGCGCATCGGCCAGCACCACGAGCTCACCGTGCCAATCCAGCACCGAATCGTCGGGGCGGTAACCGCGCGAGCGGATCGGCCGCAGCCCGAGCCGCCGTAACCCGGCCGCGACCGCATCCGATAGCGGCCCGAGCCCGTGCACCCGCACCGAACGCACCCGCCCCAACCGCGGATCCGGATGCAGCAGCAGGCCCGCGTCATCGATGCGATTCAGCAGCTCCGTTGCGTCCGCGGGTTCGATCCCACATTCCTCGGCCCGCCAGATGACCTGCGGGCGACTGTGCATACCGTCCAGCAGCCGCAGGAATGCCAGCACGGTGTCGGTATCCAATGCGGTCCGATCCAGTAGCAGCGCACGCTCTGGATCCCACCCCAATTGCACGACCCCGGACGACCGAACCAATACGGTCACCCGCGGCGCCAGCATCGGCCCGCCCATCCGCCTCGTCGTCATGGCAGCAGTATGCGGATGGGGCTATCGACGATTCAGCGCGAATCCTGCGGTAGTCCACAGGAATTCGCGTTTATCAACAGGACACCTCTCAGGACGCGTCGGTGTCCTTGCCGAGGTCCGGCCCGGATTCGCCGTCACCCTTGGCGGCCTCGCGTTCGGCCTTTTCGCGTGCCTCGGTTTCGGCCAACTGGGCCAGTGGATCGTCGAAGGCGTCCACGCCGCCGCCGATCACCGAATCGATGAAGCCCGCGGGGGAGTCCAGATCATCGGAGTTCGGCAGCAGATCCGGATGCGCCCAGACGGCGTCCCTGGCGTCGATCCCCGCATCGGCGGTGAGCCGCCGCCACAGCGCCGCCGCCTCGCGCAGCTTGCGGGGCCGCAGCTCGAGTCCGACCAGCGTCGCGAAGGTCTGCTCGGCCGGACCACCGGTGGCGCGGCGGCGGATCAGCGTTTCGGCGAGTGCACCGGCACCCGGTAGGCGGTCACCGATCGCCTCGGTGACCACGACCTGCACCCAGCCCTCGATCAGGGCGAGCAGCGTTTCCAGCCGCTCCAGGGCCTGCTTCTGTTCCGGGGTGGTCTGCGGTTCGAACGTGCCCTGGGACAGGATCTCCTCGAGTTTCGAGGGATCGGTCAGCGACATCGGGTCGATATTCTGGGCCGCCGACTCCAGTGCGGAGAAGTCCATCTTGATGCCGCGCGCATAGTCCTCGACCGCGCCGAGCACCTGCTGACGCAGCCACGGCACATGTCCGAACAGGCGCTGGTGGGCGGCTTCGCGGGCCGCGAGAAAGACCAGGATCTCGCTTTCGGGCTGCTCGAGTCCGGCGCTGAACTCCGAGATTGCCGCTGGCAGCAGCGCGGCGGTGCCGGTCGGGCCGAGCGGCAGCCCGATATCGGTGGAGGTCAGCACCTCCTTGGCGAGTTGGCCGAGCGCCTGCCCGAGCTGCGAGCCGAAGGCGAGCCCGCCCATCTGCCCGAGCATGCCGACCATCGGACCGGCGAATTCGCGTGCCTCCTCCGGCAACTGCGCGGTCCACATGCCGGAGATCTGTTCGGCCACCGGATCGCACAACCGCTTCCAGGTCGGCAGCGTTTCCTCGATCCAGTCGTTGGCGGTCCAGGCCGCGGTTCTGCTGGCGCCCGCGGGCAGCGTGGTAGCGCCGTCGAGCCACAGTTCGGCCAGATGCGCGGCATCGGCAACGGCCTTGACCGTGCTATCGGAGACCGGCGTCATACTCGCCCCGAGCTGCTGACGGGCCAACCGCTTGGCGACGTCGTAGTTGACCGGGCCGGATTGCGCCGAACTGGGCTGGCCCATCCCGCTGAGCATCTGGCCGAGTGACGTGAGCATCTGGCCGAGCTGGGCCGGATCGAAACCGCCCGCGCCCGCCCCGCCGAGGCCGAACGGATCGTTCGCCCCGGCACCGCTCGGCTCGTCGCCGCGCCTGCGGTCGTCGTCATCGCGGTTCGAGAATCCGAAGGGGAGGTCACTCATACTGCAAACCTTACGCGCGCGGTGTAGGGGGTCGATGTTCGCGCGGCGCGAAATCTCCGGCACGCGTACGCCGGTAAATACGCGCCTCGCACGACCGGGCGCGGCGGCGATCATTACTGTGGTCCAGGTGAATCGTCGGATCCTGACCCTGGTGGCCGCCCTGATCCCGGTGCTCGTCCTCGGCGTGGTGGGCAGCCTGCTCACTGTGCCCTTCGTCGCACTCGGGCCGGGACCCACGTTCAATACCCTCGGCTCGGTCGATGGCAAGCAGGTTGTCGACGTCCGCGGCGCCGAAGTAGACCCGGTGACCGGTCATCTGAATATGACAACGGTCTCGGTCCGCGACGGACTCAATATCTTCGAGGCGTTCGGATTCTGGGTCAGTGGTGAGCACGGACTGGTCCCGCGCGCCGAGGTATATCCGCCCGGTGTGCCGCGCGAGGAGATCGATAAGTCCAACCAGGAGGACTTCAAGGATTCCGAGGGCAATGCCGAGGTGGCGGCGCTGCACTTGCTGAACCTGCCGACGGTGGTGCTGGTGCGAAAGGTCTCCGACGACGGCCCGGCCAAAGAGACGCTTAAGGCGGGCGACGAACTGGTCAGCGTCAACGGCGCACCGATCGCCACGCCCAAGGATGTCGTCACCGCGGTGTCCTCGCAGGCGCCGGGCAGTCAGATCACCGTGACCTACCGTCGGGAGAACACCGAACAAACCGCGACCATCACCCTGGCCGCCCGCCCCGACGACGCGAACAAGGGCTACCTCGGCCTGACCCCGACCGAGGGCGCGCGCCCGCCCATGCGGGTCTCGTTCAACCTCGCCGATATCGGTGGACCGTCGGCCGGTCTCATGTTCAGCCTCGCGCTGATCGACAAGCTCACGCCCGGTGAACTCGACGGTGGCAAGTTCGTCGCCGGTACCGGAACCATTGATCAGGACGGCAAGGTCGGTCCGATCGGCGGCATCCAGTACAAGATGATGGCCGCGCGCGATGCGGGTGCGCAGACCTTCCTGGTCCCGGCGGCCAACTGCAATGAGGCAAAACAGCGTACGCCCGACGGACTGCGCCTGGTGAAGGTCGAAAACCTCAGCGGCGCAGTGCAATCACTCAACGACATCAACGCTGGTCGGGAGACCGTCTCCTGCGGCTGATCACTCCATCGTGTGGTGCAGTGCCTCGACCAGGTTGGGCGCCAGATTCGGATAGGTGCGCAGGTCGAGATCGCCGAAGTCGTCGGCATCGTCCTCGGGCTTGACCTGCAGCAGGCACAGCTCCGCGCCGGTGCGCAGTACCGCGGCGAACAGCCGGGCCGTGCGTCGCCCCGGATGGGTCTCGGCCGCGGCGCGCGCGGCGGCGTCGGCGGCCTCGTGATCGGCGAGTAGCGGGGTGAGCGCATCGTCGAGAGTGCTCTCGGCATCCGGCGGCAGCACGACGATCTCCTGGACGAGCACACAGCCGCTCACGCCATCGGGCCAGCTGGTGGTGGCGAGGAATTCGTCGAGCGCCATCGATCCGCCGGTGATGTCCGCCGGGAACGACTCCTGCGCAATGGGAGTGAGCTCGCTGCCCTGATCCAGCTGATCGAGCAATCCGGGCTCGGCCGCGACCAGATCGACGGTCGGCACCAGCGCGAACATCTGCGGCGGTCTGCCCCAGCCCTCGGCATCGACGAATTCCGCCACTTCACGGACGGAACGGGCGAGGACGAGTTCGGCGTGCAGGTCTGCGGTCACATCGATATCCAATCAAACACTCGGAATCGATAGCTCGGTGCGTGCGTAATCGCAGACCAATTGCAACCCACCGGTCTGTACCCTCTCAGATTCCGTAGAGTGGGCCGAAACGGTCCGCTTTGGACCACCTGCAACATCGGACTGCGGTGTCACGGCCGAGAACATCGGTGCGCGCGCCGCCGGACCTTGGAGAGTGGCATCGTGGGCATGCGGCCCCCCACCGGCTTACCTTCGTTGTCCCGACGCAGCCGAGTGCTGCTGGTGGCGGCCATCATTCTGGCGGCGCTGCTGCTGCTGGGACCGCGGCTGACCGACACCTATACGAACTGGTTGTGGTTCGGCGAGGTCGGTTTCCGCAACGTCTATCTCACCGTGCTGCGCACGCGGATCCTGTTGTTCATCGTCGTCGCGTTGTTCGTCGGTCTTGTCGTGTGGTTGGCGCTGCTGCTGGCGTACCGGACCAGGCCGGTATTCATACCGGTGGCGGGTCCGAACGATCCGATCGCGCGCTACCGCACCACCGTGATGAGCCGGCTCAAGTTGTTCGGGATCGGCATTCCGCTGGTGCTCGGCGTGCTCTCCGGTTTGGTGGCGCAGTCGAATTGGGTCACCGTGCAGTTGTTCCTCAATGGCGATTCGTTCGGCCAGAAGGATCCGCAGTTCGGCCTGGATGTCGGGTTCTACGCCTTCGACCTGCCGTTCTACCGGATGGTGCTGAACTGGTTGTTCGTCGCGGTGGTGATCGCATTCTTCGCCAGCCTGGTGACGCACTACGTCTTCGGCGGCCTGCGTCTGACCGGGCGCGAGGGCACGCTGACCAGGCCCGCGCGCATCCAGCTCGCGGTGATCGCCGGAATCTTCGTGCTGCTCAAGGCGATTGCCTACTGGTTCGACCGCTACGAGCTGCTGTCGAGCAGTCGTAAGGAGCCGACCTTCACCGGTGGCTCCTACACCGATATCAACGCGGTACTGCCCGCGAAGCTGATCCTGCTGTCCATCGCGGTGATCTGCGCGATCGCCTTCTTCGCCGGTATCGTGCTGCGCGATCTGCGGGTGCCCGCGATGGCGGCCGCGCTGCTCGTGCTCTCCTCGGTCCTGGTGGGCGCGGTGTGGCCGCTGGTGGTCGAGCAGTTCTCGGTGCGCCCGAACGCCGCCGACAAAGAGAGTGAATACATCGAACGCAATATCGCCGCGACCAGGCAGGCGTTCGGCATCACCTCGGACAAGATCGAGTACAAGGACTACAAGGGCGACAGTTCGAAGAGTCCGCTGGAAGTTCCGGTGGATGCGGCGACGATCGGCAATGCCCGCCTGCTCGACCCGAATATCCTGTCGCCCACGTTCACTCAGCTCAAGCAGCTGAAGAACTTCTATGGCTTCCCGGAGTCGCTGGACATCGACCGCTACAACCTCAACGGCGATATCCAGGACTACATTGTGGCCGCCCGTGAACTGCACCCGTCGGCGCTGAGCGGTAACCAGACCGACTGGATCAACAAGCACACCGTCTACACCCACGGCAACGGCTTCGTCGCGGCGCCCGCCAACCGGGTCAACCGGCCGCAGTACGAGGACCCCAATGCCAACACCGGCGGCAGTAGCGACAGCGGATATCCCATCTTCCTGGTCAGCGACCTGTTCAACTCGACCGACCAGCAGCAGATCAAGGTCGACCAGCCGCGCATCTACTACGGCGAGCTGATCTCGCAGTCCAATCCGGACTACGCGATCGTAGGCGCCTCCAACGGTCAGCACCCGCGCGAATACGATTCCGACACAGCGCAATTCACCTACAGCGGCAAGGGTGGCGTCTCGATCGGGAACTGGTTCAACCGGTTGGCCTTCGCGGCCAAGTACACCGAGCGCAATCTGCTGTTCTCCTCGGCCATCGGCGACGACTCCAAGATCATCTTCAACCGCAGCCCGCGCGAGCGGGTGCAGAAGGTGGCGCCCTGGCTGACCACCGACGGCAATGCCTATCCGGCGGTCGTCAACGGCCGGATCCAGTGGATCGTCGACGCGTACACCACGCTGGACAACTACCCGTACGCGCAGACCACCTCGCTGGAGGGGGCTGTCGAGGACAGCATCGATAAGAAGACCGGAAGGCTCTTGCCGCGCAAGGAGGTCAGCTACATCCGCAACTCGGTGAAGGCCACCGTCGACGCCTACGACGGCACGGTGACCCTCTACGAGGTGGACCCGACCGACCCGGTGCTCAAGGCCTGGCGCGGTGTGTTCCCTGGCGCGGTCAAGCCGGAGAGCGAGATCTCACCGGAACTGCGCGCGCACTTCCGCTATCCCGAGGATCTGTTCAAGGTGCAGCGCGAAATGCTGACCAAGTACCACGTGGACAATCCGCGAGAGTTCTTCACCAACAACGCTTTCTGGTCGGTGCCGAGCGATCCGACCACCGAGGGTGGCACCTTCAATCAGCCGCCGTACTACGTGCTGCTGGGTGATGCGTCGGCGAACAATAAGCCGGTATTCAATCTGACCAGCGCCATGGTCGGCTACAACCGGCAGTTCCTGTCCGCCTATATTTCGGTGCGCTCGGATCCGGACGGCTACGGCAAATTCACGATCTTGCAATTGCCGACCGATACGCAAACACAGGGTCCGCAACAAACGCAGAACAGTATGACGACGGCACCGGAAGTCTCCAGTCAGAAAACACTGCTGTCGAACTCGAACAAGATCAGATATGGCAATCTGCTGACATTGCCGATCGCGGACGGCGGAATCCTTTATGTGGAGCCGTTTTACAACGAGCGAAATACCGGCGCGGGCAGCTCCACCTTCCCGCAGCTGCTGCGGGTGCTGGTGAGTTATCGCGATGTGGCGGGCAGTGTCAAGGTCGGCTTCGCCTCCACCCTGGCCGATGCGCTGAACCAGGTGCTGCCGGGGACAGGTTCGCTGGCCACGCCGTTCGGCGGTGATCCCGCGAGCAGGCCGAAACCGGGTACCGCGCCACCGACGGATCACGGCGCCACGCCGCCGACGCAGGGCGCGACACCGCCGTCACAGGGCACCACGCCGCCGCCCGCGACTGGTTCCGGCGCCAAGGATGCCGCGGCCGCGGAGCTGAGTAAGAAGATCGAGAATGTGCGAAATGCCATGAAGTCCGGGAGCTTCCAGGACTTCGGCAAGGCACTGGAGGAACTGGACGCCGCGGTGAAGGCGTATCAGGACGCCGGTCGCTGATCCGACGAGAACGGCCCCGTCACCCGGAAATCCGGGTGACGGGGCCGTTCTCATTGACGTCGAACCGACGTCCACCTCGGCGCCGTTGCCGAGTGACGTCGGATTCCTACGTCAGCGACCGAACGAGTCGATCAGTGCACCGTTCTGGTCCAGCAGCTGCTGGTACTGGCCTTCGAGGCCGTTCTGCTTGGCCAGCTGGTAGCCCGCGGACCGGGCCTGCTCGATGGCGGACTTGACGCTGGAGACGGGGGCAGGGGCAGCCTCGGGAGCGGCGGGCTCCGGCTCGACGACAGCCGGTGCCGGGCTCGGCGCTGATTCTCCGGTGCGCAGGTACTGACCGCAGACCGGCCAGGCGCCCGCACCCTGGGTGGCGAGCACATTCTCGGCCACCCGGATCTGCTCGTCCTTGCTGGCGCTATTGGCGGAACCGTGGCCACCGTTGGCCGCCCAGGTGCTCTGCGAGAACTGCAGACCGCCGTAGTAGCCATTTCCGGTGTTGATACCCCAGTTGCCACCGCTTTCACACTGCGCGACGCCATCCCAATTGTGGGTCGGGGCGGCCGCTGCGGTGCCGGTGGAAAGACCGAACGGGACGGCAACGATTGCGCCGGTGACAGCGGCATAGCCGAGGGCGCGGGTGCTGAGCTTTCGGTGCTTCGACATGTTGTATTCCCTCCCTGCGCCCACCGCCCCCGGTAATGCAAAATGCCGAGTCCCTGCCCCCAGGTGTGTCGGGGATCCTCGGACCGCGGGACAGGGTCGCCGGTGTTCGGCGGTTCGAGTTCGAGCCCATCACGTTTGATCCGGGCCGTGGCTCGACGGTAACGAAGAAATCTCATCAGATCACATCTTGATAACTTCCCCATTGTATGAAGCGAATAACGTGTATATCGATGTTTGCGCAGGTCGCAAATGCCATAAGAATGGATTCCGGTCGGTCGGTTATAGCACCGTTATGTGTTCGGTATCACTGCGAAATAGTGACTCAGGTCACGTTTGAAGCCCTTGGGTGAGTGGCCTGTTGCATTTGAAACGGCTTTCGCCGCTGCGCTCGCTCGGGTTCGGTGGATGGATTCGGTAGCTGCCCGCCGCCGCCCGTCGGAGCCGTCTGCGCAACCTCGCCCGACCTGCCCCGCCACGGGCTATCCGGCCCGGCTGACCAGGGTAAACCCCCTGGAAGATAAGCGATTTGCCTTCCGTGCGTAGACGTGTGTAATGTTGTGTTTACCGACGCGGGGTGGAGCAGCTCGGTAGCTCGCTGGGCTCATAACCCAGAGGTCGCAGGTTCAAATCCTGTCCCCGCTACTAGGGAAACGGCCCGGAACTCAAATGTTCCGGGCCGTTTTTCATTTGGTGCTCGAGCGCGCGTTGGGAATCGTTGCAAGGCTCCTTATCCAGGGCCGATGACCGAGCCGAGGTCGGGGAGGATGCCGCACCGCGTCCGTGCGCTGGCGGATACACATATGTACGCGATGGCGACTTTGTCATGCCGCGGACGTGCCGCCATGCCTTGGCGAGTGCGAGTAGTTGGCGCAGTTCCGTGGTGAGGTCGCGTGCCCCCGGCTGGATTTGGTGCCGGCGCGTGAGCCGGCTAGCTCTCGGGGGGCGCCCGGCAGCTTTGGTGGCGATGGCATCGGCGATGCGGCGGGCATGGGTATGTGGGTCGTCGCCGGTGGCGGCGAGATCGTCGGGGCTGTCGCTGTAGCGCTCGAGATGTAGCAGGCTGTCGAGGATCTCGACCATCATGCGGTGCAGACGGATGGCTGGGTCTGTTCGGCCGTTGTGGTCGCGTCGCGTCTGCAGGACGATTTCGGGTACGGCTGCGGTGAGATCGGCCCACATCGGCCGCAGGCGGCGGCAGTATCGGCCGGTGCGGTCGCATCCGATGTGGGTGAGCAGGGTGCTGATCAGCGGCACGGTGATCGTGGTGGGAGCGGCGACGGCCGAGAGAAGGAAGCCGCCCCATGCTTCCCAGTGCATCTCGGGATCGAATGACGGTCGGCCTGTCATGAGACTGGTGATGGTCCCGAGCGGGTATCCGACCGCTATCGCCCCGAGGCCCGCTATGGTGCCCAGGACCGCTGTGTACAGTGCACGTTCCTGCCAGGTGGTGTCGCCTGCGGTGCGCATCTCGCGCACACTCACCCGGGCTAGGAGCAGGGCTGTAGCGCCGAGCGGCGGGGAGAACGCGAGACAGACCACGACAGCGGGCCAGCCGAGGGTTTGGTCGATCAACTGGTTGGCGTGGCGGGCGGGTGTGCCTGCGATCAGGATGACGGTGGTGGCGGTGATCGTGACGAGGTAGTAGCGCCGCTGCCTGCGCCATGTGTGGGCGGGGTCGGCGCCTGCCCACAACTTGGCGAGGCCGTAGATATTCGACATGGTCAACAGGGTTGCTCCGAGTGAGAGCTGTCGGGCGATGTTCACCACTTCGGTGTCGTCGCCGGGCAGTAGCCAGGCCAGTGACTGTTCGAACCAAGCGTCCCGTAACAGGTTTTCGGCGAGAGCGGCGGCGAGTCCGCGGTTGATGAGTCGGTCGACGGTGCTGTCGCGCAGCAGCCACCACCGACCGGCGAGCACCATCGTGAGGCCTGTCAGGACGGGCCAGGTGATCAGACCCGGGATCGGGGAGGTCATCTCATCGGTGCCGGTTTCGGAAGAACGTGGAGCGGAACCGGCTCGCTGACCGCTTCGGCAGCATCGCTTCGACCAGTAGCAGGTCGGCGAAGGTTTCGGCGGTGCGCTCGCGCTCACTGCCGTAGTCTTGGCGCCGAAGTACGCTGCGGATGGTTTCCAGCGACAGCGAGGGCATCAATTCGCGCAACGACAGATCAGCCACGGCGGCCCCGGGACCGCTCGCGGTCCCGTGGCCGAGCAGCATGTGACCGATCTCGTGGGCGATGATGTGATCGGCATGCCATTCGGAGTCGGCTCCGTACATGATCACGTCGTCGCTTTCCCGGGCAATCCACAGGCCACTTCCGGTGCCGCATCCGTTGCCCGAGAGTGCGCCGATGTCGATCGGGCACAACGTGATCGGCCGTCCCCGGTACTCTGCCACCCGCGCGATGTATTCCGTTATGTCCCATGGGTGGGGGATCGGTACCAGGCGACCCAATTCCTCGAATCGCGCGGCGAGATCCTCCATTACGCCTTCCCTCGTTGATCACGTCACCCATGCCGATATTGCGGTGAGCGTAGTCGCTCATGCAGCATTGCCGCGAACGTGGCCCGGCGCTTCCGTCAGCACCACCAAAACTGTTGGTGTACGCGCAAAGCCGGGCCGCACACCAGCTCCCGCACCAGTGAATCTCTGGCGGGTTCAGCGCTGCTGATCCGGGTCGGGTGATCGTCAAACCGCCGTGCGTCCCGAATCCTCGAGGTAGGCGACGATGGCGTTGGTGAGTCCACGCCGAGCCTTGTCGAGGTCGGAGTAGGTGCCGAGTTGGCGTTCGGAGTTGATGCCGCGCATGGCGCCTGGAATCAGCGCTGCGATCTCCTCGACGCGGTCGGGGTCCACGCCGAGGTCTGCGAAGGCGTTTTGGCAGGTTTCGAGCCAGCCGTGGCCCCAGGATGCGAGCTCGGCGGCGGTGCGCGGGTAGAGCTGTTCGAGTTCGGTGTGATCGCGCGGCAACGCGGCACGCAGATTTTCGATCGCACGGGAGTCAGGGGAGGTGAGTCCCGCGTAGAGGGTGTCGATGATGCCGGCGACTCGCTGACGAAGCGGTGCCGCGGTGTCGGTGAAGGTGAGCATTTCGGCTCGCCGCTCGGCGGTGTAGTGCAGCACGGCGGCCCAGAGCCCGTCGTTATCGCCGAACTGATATTTGACCGCACCCCAGGTGGCGCCGATCTCGCGGGCGATCTTGCTGGCCGACACTGCGCCGGGGTCTCCGGTGGCCAGCGAGCGCACCGCCGCTTTCAGCATGTTCTCCCGGGTGGCATCGCCACGGCGATTCGTGCGTCGCTCATAGCCATCCCGGTCGGTCACTTTCCAGATGTTAGCGGGCGGAGCGGATCCGGCCGCATTCGAATCCCTGCCCGCTGAGCCGCTTTTCATATTTTCACAGTACCCACTGTGATAATTTCACAGCGGTCACTGTGATCTGCCGAGAGAGGACAGCGAGATGGCGAAGCCGCCGCTATCGATGAAGCCGACGGGATGGTTCCAAGTCGCATGGTCGGCCGAGGTCGGCGTCGGTGCGGTCCACCGGATGACGTATTTCGGCCAGGAGTTGGTGGCGTGGCGGGCACAGTCGGGTCTGCTGACGGTGATGGATGCGTACTGCGAGCATCTCGGCGCTCATCTCGGATTCGGTGGTCACGTCGAGGGCGAGGTCATCGAGTGCCCCTTTCATGGCTGGCAATGGAACCATGAGGGCCGCAACGTCTGCATTCCGTACGAGAAACATCCCAACCGGGGCAGGCGCATCCGCACCTATCCGGTCGTCGAGCGCAACGAATCTGTGTACATCTGGCACGACATCGACGGTCGCTCGCCCTACTTCGATGTGCCCGACGTGTTCGCCGGATTCGGCGACGACAGTGGCCCGGCCGACTACTATCCATCGGCCACCCTGTTCCGGGAACGACTGGAACTGCATCCGCAATACGTGCTCGAAAACGGTGTCGACTTCGCACATTTCAAGTTCGTGCACCAGACGCCGATCGTGCCGGTATTCACCCGGCACGACTTCGACGAACCGGTGTCCTACGTCGACTTCACGATCACCTTCGAAGGTGATGACGGACAGTCCATCGAGGATGTCAACAGTGGCGTCGAGGCGATCAATGGCGGACTCGGCGTCGCGGTGACCAAGAGTTGGGGAATGGTCGACAACCGGACCATCACGGCGGTCACCCCGGTCGACGACAGCACCTGCGATGTTCGCTTCAGCGTGTACATCGGCCGTCGGCCCAGCTCCGATCCGGCGCAGGCCGAGCGAAGAGCACAGGCGTTCGCCCAGGAGGTCATTCGCCAGTTCACCCAGGACGTGAATATCTGGCAGCACCAGCGCTACTCGGATCCACCGGCACTGTCCGGAAGTGAGTACGAGGGTTTCCACGCCATCCGCATCTGGGCCGAGCAGTTCTATCCAACGCACGAAAGCAGGCATTGATGAACGCCTCAACCAAGGCGCCGATCCGAGTGTTCCAGGTCGCCACCGGCAATGTCGGAACCGAGATGATCAAACGAATCGGCAACCATCCCGATCTCGAACTCATCGGATTGCATTGCTACACACCGGAGAAGATCGGCCGGGACGCCGGCGAGATCGCCGGTCTGGCACCGAACGGCGTCATCGCGACCGGCTCGGTCGAGGAGATCATCGCCGCCGCGCCCGACGTGCTCACCTTCCACGGCGTATTCCCCGACGAGGACCTCTACGTCCAGGTGCTCGAAGCGGGCATCGACATCGTTACCACCGCGGACTGGATTACGGGTTGGCATCGCGACACCAACCACCCGCACCCGTCGGGCAAGCCGGTGACACAGCTGCTGAGCGAGGCATGCGCCAAGGGCGGCTCGACCTTCTACGGCACCGGCATGAATCCGGGCCTGAACCAGATCCTCGGTGTGGTGTGCTCCGCCGACGTCGCCGAGATCGAGAGCATCATCACCCTCGAATCCGTCGACGTGTCGTGTCACCACTCGAAGGAGACCTGGATCGAGGTCGGCTACGGGTTACCGGTCGAGGATCCGAGCATCTCGGGCAAGCTGGAGAAATACACCAGTGTCTTCGCCGACAGCGTCTTGATGATGGCCGACTGCTTCGGTCTGGATCTAGACGGGGTCGAGTTCACATGTGAACTCGGCGCTTGCACCAAGGATATCGATCTGGGCTGGTACCGGCTGCCGAAGGGCTCGCTCGGCGGTAGTCACATCAAGTACCAGGGCATGGTCGACGGTGTTGCGAGGATCGAGACGCATCTGGAGTGGCAGATGACCCCGCACACCGACCCGAGCTGGAATATCAAGGGCTGCTACATAACTCAGATCAAGGGCGATCCGTGCATCTACAACAAGCACATGATTCTCCCGAAGCCCGGCGTCGACCTCTCCAATCCGGACAACTTCGCCTCGATCGGCATGACCGTCACCGGACTGCCCGCGCTCAATGCGATCGCGTCCGTGGTGGCTGCTCCGCCGGGACTGCTGACCAGTGCGGATCTCCCGCTGCGCGGATTCGCTGGTCGTTTCAAGAACTAGGAAACGGGGCGCGCCCACTCATTTCCCTTCTCAACTTATAACGCACCCGGGGGCTTGTGGCAAGACCCGGGTCGTGCTGCAGAATCGCTGGCCGAGGCCAGAACCTGCGGAGATGGGAAATAACCGAATGCATGTGACCGACACCGATGTGATCATCGTGGGTGCGGGCCCGACGGGGCTGATGCTGGCCGCCGAGTTGCGACTGGCCGGGGTGCGGCCGCTGGTATTGGAGCGGGCGCCGCACCCCCGAGACATCCCGAAAGCCGGTGGTATCGGCGGACAGATCCTGGAACTGCTGCGCTACCGCGGGCTGCTGGAACGCTGCGAAGCGGCCAACACCGATCCGATCCCGCCTCCCCGGTTCCCGTTCGGCGGTGTGCACGTGGACTTGACGCACCTGCCGGATCCGCCGCTGCACGCGCTGCCGCTCCCGCAGCATCGACTCGAGCGCGTGCTCGGTGAACGGGTCGGTGAACTCGGTGCGGCGATCCGCCGCGGACATGAAGTGGTCGCGGTGAGCCAGGACGACGCCACGGTGACCGCGCAGGTGCGCGGACCGGACGGGACGTACCAGGTGACCGCCCGATACCTGGTGGGCTGTGACGGCGGGCGCAGCCGGATCCGCGATATGGCGGGCATCGCATTTCCCGGTACCACGTATCCGGAGGTAAACCGGCTTGTTCAGGTCGCCGTGCACGATTCGGTGACCGTGCTCGACAATGGCGACCTCGACGTCCCGGGGTTCGGCAAGGTCCGCGCGGGTTTCACGCAAACAGAGCGCGGTATGTTCGCGAACGGGTCGACCACTCCCGGACTGCTCGGTCTATTCACCGCCGAAGACGAGTCCACCGAATACGACGACGACGAACCGATGACCCTGACCGAGTTCCAGGACAGCGTCCGCCGGGTACTCGGCGCGGATCTACCACTGGGAGAGCCGATTCGGCTGTCGCGCTTCACCTTCAAGGATCGGTTGGCCGAACGGTACCGTGCCGGGCGGATCCTGCTGGCCGGTGATGCGGCCCACCTGTTCCCGGCAACGGGTGTGGCGATCAATGCGGGCATGCTCGACACGGTCAACCTTGCCTGGAAACTGGCCGCCGACATCGACGGCTGGGCGCCGGAGGGACTGCTCGACACCTATCACGACGAACGTCACCTCGCCGGCGCGCGGACACTGCTGCACACCCGGGCCCAGGTGGCGCTGCGGCGCGGACAGGACGCGGCCGCCGAAGCGCTTCGGCAGGTCTTCCAGGAACTGCTCCTCGACGAGAAGCCATTGCGTCGCGTTGGAGCCCTCATCGCGGGCACCGACATCCGCTACCCGCTACCCAACGCCAACGAGCACGCCTTGACCGGCACCTTCGCGCCCGACCTTCCGCTCTACACCGACCAGGGCGCAACCAGCGTCGCGGAGCTCATGCACACCGCGCGGCCCATGCTGCTCGTCCTCGCCGATCGACCGGAACTCCTCGAGATCGCCCGAGACTGGCAACCCCGCATCGAAATCCACACCGCCCGAACCGATCACCGCCCAGCCGACGCCCTGCTGATTCGCCCCGACGCCCATATCGCCTGGGCGGCAACGGTCGAGGAACCCATCGATACCGCCGCGCCCGCGCTGCGAGAAGCGCTCGCCGGCTGGTTCGGCGCACCTGTCGAAACACCAGTGCCCGCCGGTCAGTCCCGCTGATCGGTCGTTGTTCCCGCCACTTCTCCCGCAGGTCCCTGCGGGAGAAGTGGCTGCGCGCCCAGAGGGTTCAGGCGTGTCCCTCACACAGTGCGCTGAGCGCGGTCAAGGACGCCAGGCGGTGCAGGAGGGCGGTTTTCGTGTGCTCGGCGTCGATCGTGGAGGTTTCAGCGAGACTCCTCGGGACCCGCACCGAAGTGCCGTCACGATGGCCCGCGGGAAGCGTACGAAGTGGACGTTAGGTGAACAACTAGTATCGCAAAAGTGTTGCCACGCAACAATAGTTGCGTCATGCTGAGGGTATGGCCAGACGGTCGAAGAGGCGGCCGGTCGGGCCGAGGTGGGGATCCGAGGATCCAAAGGGGTGCTGTCCGCGCCCCGTCGTATCCCATGCAATTCGTTGGCGACGGCGTGTCGGCTGGGTGCTGGCCGTCATCTTCGTGCTGTTCGTCTTTCCCGGACTTGTCGGCGGGCTCGCCAGTGCGCAGTACCAGGCCGCCGCGACCGGCAGCAGTGTCTCCGAAATCGACGGCCTCAGCTGGATGCACATCCGCGATTCATTCGGGGTTCCGCTGGCGAACTACGCCTTTGCGACCGATCACGGCGGCGTGCTGGATCCGGGGTCGACGATCCTCTGGGCCATTCTGGGCTTCGAATTCATCGGCTATATCGCCATCGTGACGACCGCCATCTGGTTGATCGGCAATGCGCTGAGCTTCCAGTGGCTCAATATGTTCGGCTCGGCATTGACCGGCGTCGCGGACCGGCTGACCGGCCAGATCGCGACGCCGATGCTGCTGATCACCGCGGCGACGATCGGTGCTTTCTGCGTCGCCTGGTTCTGGATGCGTGGCTATCACGCCAAGGCAATGCTGCAGATCGTCACGATGCTCGGTGTCGCGGTGCTCGGGCCGGTATTCCTGGCCGAGCCGCTGGGCGATGTGCTGTCCTCGGACGGATTGCTCGCCAAGGGTAGGGATTTGGGAATTTCGGTGGCGGCCGGGCTCAACGGCAACAACAACCCGAATCCGAACCAACTGGTGACGACCATGCAGCGCGATCTGGCGGACAACTTCGCCCGCCGCCCGGTGCAGGTGTGGAATTTCGGCCATGTGGTCGACGAGCAACCGGCCTGCCGGTCGGCCTGGTCCACGGGGATGATCGCGGGCGACGACGAACGGGTCCGCAAGGGCATGCAGGGCTGCGGTGATTCCGCCGCCTACGCCAAGGCCCAGAATCCGAGCATGGGGCAGGTCGGCACCGGTCTGATGTTGTTGATCTGTGGCGGCATCCTGTTGGTCTTCGCGGTGGTGCTCGGCATCCGGGTCATCAAGGCCGCGCTGGACGCGATCTATCACGGGTTCATGTCGATATTCGGTTTCGCCGCAGGCGGATTCGTCTACGGACCGACGCAGACCTTTCTGGTTCGCAATATCGTCGACGGCTTTGTCGCGGCGGGCCGGATGACGGCCTACACCATCTTCCTCGGCATCTATGTGCTGTTCATGGGCAATCTTTTCGCGCAGGCGAAGGGGCAGACCATGGCGGTGATCGTCATCGCGGGCACCGTCGAGATCGTCGCCATCTCCCAGCTCAAACGCCTGAGCCGCAGCCTCAGCCGGGGCAACGACTGGATCGCCAACCGGTTCGCGCTCGCCGTGCAGGGGTCTGGAGCGCGCCCTGGCGGTGGAGGCGGCGGGGGATCGGCACTCGGCATGGGTGATGCTCGGGCCGGCGGTTCGCTGCACGGCGGGCTGATGTCCGGGATGGGCATGCTGAACACGATCAATGCGTCACCCGCGACCGCGTGGCTCCTCGGGGCCACGGTGGGCCCGTTGAACCCGCTGGCGCGCAGGAAAAAGGGGATGGATCTCAACAACATTGCCGTCTCGCCGATGGTGCGGCAACTGCACGAGTACAACCACGCTGGCCGCGGAAACTGGCGGGTCAAGGCCGCCGGGCGGTTGACCGGAATAGACCGCGGAACCGGGTCCGCCCTGGGTGTCCAAAATATTCTGGACGGCCTGGGCGACAGTAAGGTCCCGGACGCGATGATCGCTCCGATTCTGCTGGCGATGGGTGCGACCGATCAGCAGGTGATCGATGCCCAGCGTGCGCTGGCCGTCCAGAAGGCCAGCATGAAAGACTACAACCCGAACGGCTTCGCGCCCCTACAGAAGGCGGTCGCTGCGGGGTATGCGGTGGAGAACCACCAAGGCATCGCCGCGCTGCCGGCATTCGCGGGGCAGGCCGTGGTCGCTGCGGACAACTTCGTGCGGCACTCCACTGCACCGATGAACCCGAACGCCGTAGATCACCAGTTCGTGCGGCGGGTCATGAATAGCGACGAACATCAGCTCAGAACCATCACCCCGGACGAATGGCGCAACGTCGGGCGCGATACTCGCCAACACATCGGACGGGAACTGGCGCTACAGCACCAGGAAGCGGCCACGAACTACTACCACAACCAGAACGACGCGAATCTTCTTCAGGCGTTGCAGCTGTCGAACCGCCAACTGGCCAACTTCAACAGCCTCGATCCGAATGGCGGACCCAACCCATGGTCTTCGTAGGCGGGCGTGTGGGCAGGCTGACAATATTCGTTAGGTGAAAGATCCGTGGTCCGGGCTCAGGATGCGGAACCTGATCTCACAGCAAGGGGAACCTATTCGCATAGCCCCGAAAACTGGTAGAAACCTGTGGGTTGAACGTGATTGCCCGGGGGCACTAGAACCAGACGGGCAGTCAGTTATGGTGACGGCCTATCGTTCGAGTACCCCGAATGATCGCGAGGCTCACCGTGCGGGACAGCGCTCCCACTACCTATCAGGAACTACGCGCCGTCCTGCAGCAGCGCTTACCGGAACTGGCCGAGGGCCAACAGCGCATAGCGCGGCTGGTATTGGACGATCCGGAAGGAACCGCATTCCGCAGCATCGGCCAGAGCGCCGAACTGGCGGGGGTGCACCGTTCCTCGCTGGTGCGCTTCGCGACGATGCTCGGCCTGCCCGGCTATCCGGGCCTGGTCGAACTCTGCCGCAGACAACTCGCCGCCGAGGCGTATCTGGTGCGTAGACCCGCCGACGCGCCGCCGCCGAGCTCGAACGACGAGTTCTTCACCGCGATAACCGAATACGACACGAACAATATGTCCCGTACCTTCGCGCGCATTGATCGCGGCGATTGGGACCGGGCGGTAGAGACGCTGGCGCATGCCTCGACCGTGCACGTCATCGGGCTGCGGCGCTGCCTGGCGATCGCATATGCCGCTACCTACCAGCTGCAGTTGGTGCGTCATCGGGTCCGCCAGCTCGGGGCGACTGCCCGGCTGCTGACCGACGAACTTCGCGATATCGAACCCGGCGACGCACTCATCGCGGTATCGATCCGGCGCTACAGCAGTGACACCGTGCGCGCGGTCGAGGCGGCGCGCCGCCGTGGCGCCACCACCATCGCCCTCACCGATGACGCGTCCTCCCCGCTGGCTCGCATCGCCGATGTGACCTTCTATGTCGGAACCGGTTCCCTCACCGTGCTGCGCTCGCTGACCGCCTTCAGCGGACTGGTGCACGCCCTGGTCACCGCCGTCGCACTGCGCCTGGAATCCGTCGGCACCGATAGCGACATCCTCGACGAGCAATTGCTCGAGTAGCCGCGCCGTTTGCCGGTGCCGTCCTCGGGTACCGCTTGGATATGACGCCCAGCCATGATCTCCGGGAGCTCGGATTGCCCGAAACGATCTCGGTGGCGCTGTTCGACCTCGACGGTGTATTGACCGATACCGCGGCGGTGCATCGGCGGGCGTGGAAGGCCGTCTTCGACGAGTTTCTGGCCGGACGGAGCCCCGGCCCATTCCAGCCGTTCACCGAATCGGACTATCTGGGCTATGTGGACGGCCGTTCGCGGGCGGACGGTATCCGTGAGTTCCTTAACTCGCGGGGGATCACGCTGCCGGAGGGCGAACCCGATGCGGCGGAGGGCGAGCCGACCGTACATGGCCTCGGCAATCGGAAGAATCGGCTGCTCCTGTCGTTCCTCGAACGCGACGGTGTACACGTCTTTCCGGGATCGCTGGCCTATTTGAAGGCGACGCGAGCGGCCGGATTGCGGACGGGTGTGGTGACCGCATCGGCGAATGCCCACGAGGTGTTGGCGGTCGCGGAGCTGACCCGGTTCGTCGATGTGTGCATCGACGGAGTCGAAATCGCCAGCCGCGGTCTGCGCGGCAAACCCGCGCCGGACGCATTTCTCGCGGCTGCGCAGGCGCTGGACGTCAAGCCGGAACAGGCGGCGGCGTTCGAGGATGCCATCGCCGGGGTGACGGCCGGTCGGGCCGGTGACTTCGGGTATGTGGTCGGCGTCGATCGAGTGCGCGATGGTACGCAGGCCGAGGCACTGCGTCGGGCCGGGGCGGATGTGGTCGTCACCGATCTGGCCGAGCTCGGGCCACCGCAATGACCGCCGACTGCCGTGGCTTCGAGATCGCGCCATGGCACTTGCGTTGGTGCGGACTGGATCTCGAGGCATTGCACCGAACCGAGTCGATCTTCGCGCTCTCCAACGGACACCTCGGGCTGCGCGGCACTTTTGAGGAGGGCGAGCCGGTCGGCAAGCCGGGCACCTACCTCAACGGATTCTACGAGAAGCGCCAATTGCCTTATGCCGAAGCGGGATACGGCTATCCCGAGGAGGGGCAGACCGTCGTCAATGTGACCGACGGGAAGATCATTCGGCTGCTCGTCGAGGACGAGCCGATGGATATGCGTTACGGCGAGGCCGTCGAGCACGAACGGGTACTGGATTTTCGGTCGGGTACGTTGCGGCGCACCACGGTCTGGACCTCGCCGACGGGTCGGTGCGTGCGAATCCGCTCGGAGCGACTGGTGTCGTTCACCGAACGCGCCCTGGCCGCGATCCGGTACGAGGTCGAACCGCTCGATGACGATCTCGAGCTGGTCATCCAATCGGATCTGCTCGCCAATGAACCGGTTCCGACCTCGCACGGTGATCCCCGGCTCGCGGCCGCACTGGATCACCCCTTGGTCGCGGACTTCTGCACCGCACGGGATTTCTCCGCGGTACTCGTCCACCACACCCGAAGATCCGGGTTGCGCATGGCTGCGGCCATGGACCACGAACTCGAGGTCGACGCGACGCCGCGGTGCACTGTGCACGCCGAGGAGGATATGGCCCGCTTGACGATCGCGGTCGATGTCGCCAAGGGGGAGCGCGTGCGATTGACGAAGTATCTCGGCTACGGATGGTCGAGTCGGCGCTCGGTACCGGCGCTGCGGGCCCAGGTCGAGGCGGCATTGGCCGCCGGCCTCGAGACCGGCTGGGATACGTTGCTGGCCCGGCAGCGCGCGTATCTGGACAACTTCTGGTCCACCGCCGATATCGAGATCGACGGGGATCCGGAACTGCAGCAGGCCGTCCGATTCGCGCTGTTCCATGTTTTACAGGCGGGCGCACGCGGTGAGACCCGCGCGATACCGTCCAAGGGGCTGACCGGGCCCGGCTATGACGGCCATTCATTTTGGGACACAGAGACTTTCGTATTGCCCGTATTGACCTATACGGTGCCGGTGGCCGCCGGCGACGCACTGCGGTGGCGGCACGCCACCCTTGACCGGGCCCGTCAGCGAGCACACGAACTCGGCCACACCGGAGCGATGTTCCCGTGGCGCTCCATCAATGGCGACGAGGGTTCCGGCTACTGGCCGACCGGCACCGCCGCGGTGCACGTCAATGCCGATATCGCCGATGCGGTGGTCCGATATCTCGCCGCGACCGGCGATAAGCATTTCGAAAGAGGATGCGGTGTCGAGTTATTGGTGGAGACCGCGCGCTCATGGGTGAGCCAGGGGCACTACGACACAGCTGGGAACTTCCGGATCGACGGCGTGACGGGTCCCGACGAATACTCCGCACTCGCCGATAACAACATCTATACGAATCTGATGGCACAGCGGAACCTCGATGAAGCCGCCGAAGCCTGTGTGCGCCAGCCGGATATAGCCGAGCAGTTGGATGTCGATGCGGAGGAGATCCGCGGCTGGCGCGACCGTGCCAAACGTATGTTCCTGCCCTATAACGAGAAACTCGGGGTGCACGAGCAATCCGAGGGTTTCACCGACCATGCCCGCTGGGACTTCGCCGCGACGCCGCCGGAGAAGTATCCGCTGATGCTGTATTACCCGTACTTCGATCTGTATCGCAAGCAGGTCGTCAAACAGGCCGACCTGACCTTGGCAATGTACTTGTGTCCCGACGCTTTCACCCCCGGGCAGAAGGCGCGCAACTTCGATTATTACGAGGCACTGACCGTCCGCGACTCATCGCTGTCGGCCGCTGGCCAGTCCGTTATGGCCGCCGAGGTCGGCCATCTCTCGCTCGCCTTCGACTATTTCGCCGAAGCCGCACTGACCGACCTGCACGATCTGCATCACAATGTCGCCAACGGCCTGCATATGGCCTCACTCGCCGGAGCATGGCTATGCTGTGTCTTCGGTTTCGGCGGCATGCGCGACCACCGTGGTGAATTAAGTTTCGCACCACGACTTCCCGCGAATATCGGGCGCTTGGCCTTCCGAATCATCTGGCGCGGCAGTGGCATAGCCGTCGAGATCACCCCCCATTCCGCGACTTATCGACTGCTGTCCGGAGATTCGGTCGTCCTGCGCCACCACGGTCGCGATACGACACTCAGCAAGGTCGCGGTGACGCTGCCGATCCCGCGGCAATCCGATCGACCCGAGCCATTGCTACCCAAGGGCCGGGCGCCATATCGGCGGGGGTAGCGGTACGAAGGAGCGGGCATGCCATCGTTCACCGAGTCCGAGTATTGGTTGGGCAGACTGGTTTTCCAGCACGGCCTGGCCGTCATCTATCTGATCGCCTTCGTGGCGGCGGCGCGGCAATTCCGAGCGCTCATCGGTGCGAAGGGGATGTTGCCGGTGCCCCGATTCGTCCGGCGGGTCGAATTTCGCCGGGCTCCCAGCATCTTCCATTTCCACTATTCGGATCGGTTCTTCGCTTCGATCGCCTGGTCCGGTGCGGCGCTGTCGGCCGCGGTGGTGGCCGGTGTGTTGCATCTGGTGCCGCTGTGGGTGGCGATGCTGCTGTGGGCGGTGTTGTGGGCGCTGTACCTGTCGATCGTGAATGTGGGGCAGGCGTGGTATGCGTTCGGGTGGGAGTCGTTGCTGCTGGAGGCCGGATTCCTGGCGATCTTCCTCGGCAATGATCGGGTCGCGCCGCCGGTGCTGGTGCTGTGGTTGGCGCGGTGGCTGCTGTTCCGGGTAGAGTTCGGCGCCGGTCTGATCAAGGTGCGTGGCGATACCTGCTGGCGCGATCTGACCTGCCTGTACTACCACCATGAGACCCAGCCGATGCCCGGCCCGCTGAGTTGGTTCTTCCATCGCCTGCCCAAACCGCTGCATCGAGTGGAGGTGGCGGCCAATCATTTCGCCCAACTCGTTGTGCCCTGGGGACTTTTCGCACCGCAACCGGTGGCGAGCGTGGCCGCCGCGTTCATCATCGTCACCCAACTGTGGCTGGTGCTGTCCGGCAATTTCGCCTGGTTGAACTGGGTGACGATTCTGTTGGCCACCACTGTGATCGATGTGCCTTCGGCGAAAGCGGTTCTGCCCGTGCCCGATCCGCCGTCGATGCCCGCGGCGGCGCCGTGGTTCGCGGGTCTGGTGATCGCGTGCACTGTTCTGGTGGTGTTGCTGAGCTACTGGCCCGCCCGCAATCTGATTTCGCGCCAGCAGCGCATGAATGCGTCCTTCAACCCACTACACCTGGTCAATACCTACGGTGCGTTCGGCAGTATCGGCCGAACCCGCGAGGAGGTGGTGTTCGAGGGCACCGACGAGGCGCAGATCACCGACCGGACACTGTGGCGGGAGTACGAGTTCAAGGGTAAGCCGGGGGATCCGCGGCGATGGCCACGGCAATGGGCTCCGTACCACCTGAGGCTGGACTGGCTGATGTGGTTCGCCGCGATCTCCCCCTCCTACGCCCGCAGCTGGCTGCTCGCCTTCGTCGAGCGACTGCTGCGCAACGACCCTGCGACCCTGCGGCTACTGCGCCGCTGTCCCTTCCATGATGCGCCGCCGACGTATGTGCGAGCGCGAATCTACCTGTACCGCTTCGCGACTCGGGACGAACTCCAGCACGAGCACACATTGTGGCGCCGCACCCTGGTCGGTGAGTATCTCCCGCCGATGGCGCTGAATCAGTAGTAGCCGCGGCCGGCCGCGCCGCCGGAGGCCGACCAGACCTCGGTGATCAGGCCGGAGGTGAAGCGCAGGATATCGGTGCCGCTCACGTCGACCTGCTCGCCATTCGGTCCGGTGAACGCCGAACCGTACGGCCTTGCCACGAATCCCGTTCGGGTGTCGTCTATTTCGACGACCGGCTCGCCCTGGGGTGTGAACCGGACCCCGGGACGCTGTTCGTGGAATTCGGCGATCCTGGCGGCGAAGGTCTGCGGGTCGTGGATATCGTCGTATTGGCTGGCGCCCGGCTGGGCGTAGCGCAGGGTGAATTCGGGGGCCATGATCTTGTCCGCGAGCGCCAAGTCGCCGTTCCACATCGCGGTCCATTCGTCGAACAGGGTGATGCCGAAGTCGCGCATCGTTACTCCTCGATAGTCTCATTGATACGGTCTCGATGGTATTAACTTATAGTCTCAGTGAGACGGTGTCAATGAGATGGAGAAGGCATGCCGGATCTCGGGCCGCAGGACCACATCGTGCTCGGGCTTATCGCCCGGCATGGACCGCTCACCCCCTATGAGTTGAAGGCCAAGGTCGAGGAGAGCATCGACTACTTCTGGCCGGTGCCGCATGCCCAGCTCTATCGAATTCCCGTGCGCCTGGCCGAGCAGGGGTTGCTCGATGAGGAGGCCGAGCAAGGCGGCCGGCGGCGTCGACTCTTCCATCTCACCGATGCGGGTCGGGCCGAACTGAAGCGCTGGCTCGCCGATCCACAGAGCCCGCCCGCCGAGACCCGCGATCCGGCACAGCTCAAGCTCTTCTTCGCCGATCTGGGCGCTGCGGGTGATGTGGTCGCCCTGGCGAACAGTGAGGCCGCCCAGCATCGTCGCCTCCTCGAGCAGTATCGATCGCTATACACCGATATCGACCCGAACGACAAGGTGCGCGCGGTGTCCCGTGCGCGCATCCTGCGCCTGGGCATCCTGCACGAACAGGCCTATGCCGAGTTCTGGGAAGGCCTCGCCGCCGACCCCGAATATCGGGACCAGCGGCGGAAGTAGTCAGCTGCGGCGGGCGCGCTTGACGAAGCGGACGCTGAGGGCGATCAGCGGGGTGAAGAAGATGATCGACAGGACCGGCGAGAGCCAGGCCATGGTGTGGATGGGCAGTTGATAGGCCAGCAGGATGCGGACGGTGGCTTCCGCGACGAGGCCGACGCCCCAGGCAATGGCCAGGGTATTGAAGCCGCGGCGCTTGGCCGGGTTCGCCCGGTAGGACGCCTCGAATTCGGCGAGCTCGGCCGGTCCGGCGGCCGCGACTGCCTTGCGCGCGGACAGGTAGGTCAGCGGTTTGCCGACCACGGTGCTGATCAGGAAGGCGATACCGACGATCGCGGTGACCGCGGAATCCTTGACGATCATCATCCGGGGGTCGCCGCTGATCAGCGAACCGATCAGACCGAAGGCGAAGACGCCGAGCATGATCGCGGCGAACGGTTCGAGGCGCCGCGTTCGGATCGTCTCGATGAGCAGCACCGCGCCCGAGAACAGGGTGCCGGCGAGCAGACCGGTGAAGTCGCTGTAGCCGAGGCCGGTCAGCAGGAAGTACGCGCCGATCGGCACCGCGACATCGCGGGCGATCGAGGCCAGTGCGCGAATCGGGTTGAAGCGTGGCGCGGCGGTCGGCTCCGCCGCGGACGGTGCGGTGGTCGTCATTACGGGTGCTCCTGGCTGGTGAATTCGGCTGTGCACTACGCGAAATGACGTTACGGATCGACGGTGGGCGACAAATCTGCCAACCATCACGGGTCCGGCATGACAACTGTCATGCCGGACCGCCTACCGACGGAACTGTCGGATCGGCCTGCCTGCGAGCATACGCACGAAAAGCGCGGCAAAACGCAAGTGGCCCAGTGCCTCTCGTCTCGTGAAGGCGACCGACCACACCGTTCTCGTGCCCGCCGCGGGCAGTGGACGATTGTCGAATCGATCCGCCACCCAGTTCATGGTGGCCGGTGCGCCGATGAACAGCAGCGGCATATGCAGGCTGAGGCGGTCGCGCAGATAGCGCACATGCGCGCCGCGGACCGTGTAGCGGGCAACGTGCTGGTCGATATCGTCGACGGCGATGAGCTCGTCATTGACGCCCTGGATGACGAGCATCGGCATGGCGGGCGCATGCACGCCGGGACGGATATCGGCCATGATCTGCTGCAGGCCCGGTTCGGCGAGTAGATCGGCGAAGGTGCGGTGGCTGTAGTCGTCGACGTTCTTGCCCATCAACCGGAACAGCAGATGGAGTGTGGTGCGCGTTTCGGCATCGGTGAGCAGATCGAGGAATTCGGTCTTCACATGGGCGCGCAGGATGCGATCCAGATCCGCGTAGGCTCGGCGCAGTCCGGCCACGCACACCGTCGCGAAACCAGCGAAGAAGGTGCCGTTCAACCGCGCGAAGGCCGAACCGGGATCGCCGACCGGTGAGCCGGCGACCGCGCCGACGATATCGAGTTCGGGTGCGTATTCGGCCGCCAGTTCCGCCGTCCAGGCGGTGGCGAGGCCGCCGCCCGAATAACCCCACAGCGCAACGGGAGTCGCATCGGTCAGGCCGAGCGGGGCGAAGCGCAGGCTCGCGCGGATGGCGTCGAGGGATCGGTAGCCGGGTTCGCGTGGCACGCCGAAATGTCCGGTCAGCCCGCCGTGGTCGGGCACCGAGATCGCCCAGCCGCGGGCCAGTGCGTAGGTGATGACGGGCAGTTCGATCTGCGGAATCGAGCCGAGCGCCCGCGCGCCCCGCCGCAACGCGTATGACGGCAGACATTTCGAGCTGACGCCGTCGATGGCGCACTGGAAAGAGACCAGCGGCCGCGGCTCGCGCAGGTCGGCACCCCATGGCAGCAGCACCGTGGTAACCGCCGCCTCCGCGGTGCCGTGCAAGTTGCTGGTGCGGTACAGCAGCTGCCAGGCCGAAAACTTCAGTGGCACACGGCCGAACAGTGCGAGCTCGACCGCACGCGTCCGCAGGATGGTGCCGGGGGCGAAGCGTGCGAAACCGGCCGGCGGCCGATAGAACCGATCCAGCTCCGGTTGTAGTGGCCGACCCGAACGAAACATTTCGGCAACCGGGTGTGCCGGTTCCCTTCCGGCGTCGGCCTGCACGCTCATTCCTGTACATCCTTTCGAAGGCGCACCGGCACGGTGTCTTATTTGAAATGACGCCGGAATACCGATACTCAACGTAGCAATGCGGGGAGGGAAAAATAATTGTCCCGAAACACAATTGAGGCGGGTGTTTTTCTCCTAACCGCTGTGTCGACGGTGACTGTCGTCACTCGGAGCGCAGTGGAACGCGCAGGTGAGCAGGGTCATGCTGAGATGAGTTGTCACTACACACGGACGAGAAGAATCCACGGAAATCTTGTCTTCAGAGACAAACCGAGCGATTACGAGATTCATCAGTAAATGGCTGGGTTGGGTAACGTGCAAGTCATGCCCGTGGTCCTGCCCCCGCTGTCCAAAGACGCCCCGATAATCGCCCGACTGGTTCGTCGGTTACCCGAAATCGCCGAACGCATGCTCGCGGCGGGCCTGGGCTCGACACCGCCGGCCGCGGATCTGCCGGACGGGCATTTCACCGACGAGGTGCTGCCCGCGATCGCCGGATGCGGCCAGGCCTTCCTGCGTGCGGTCCAGGAGCAGCGGGTGTTCACCGGGGCCGAGGTGATCGAATTCGTCGGTCCGGTGGCCGAGCGGCATGCCGAGGACCGAATTCCATTGGGGCTGTTGATGCATGCGGTACACGGCTCCGGTCAGGTGATCCTGCAGGAGGCGGCGACAGTGGCCACGCCGGAGGACATGCACGATCTGATCGCCTTCGGCGCTCGGCTGCTCGATCTGCTGCGGGATATCAATGTCGCCGTGGTGGAGGCGTATACCGATGTGGAGCAGTCGATCTACCATGCCGAACGCGAGGCGCGTCGGGCGCTGTGTTCGGCGCTGTTGCGTGGCCAGGCCGCGGAGGAACTGGCGGCACGCGCGGATGTCGTTCTCGCGGAACGTTATACCGTGCTCGCCATTCACATCCGGCCGGACGATCACCCGATCGTGGTCGCCGATCTGCTCACCCGTCGTCGAATCCGGGTGTTGCAACGGGCATTGGACGGGATCGCCGGAACCAAGGCGTTGAGCACATTCGACGGCACGACCGGAATCGCGCTGCTGCCCAGCGGATCCGATTCCAAGGAGTACGAGCGGCTGGCCGCCGAACTCACCGAACAGTTCGGTGTCGATGTCTTCCTCGCCGAACGTCGCGCGGTCGAGCGGGAGCTGCTGCCGCATGCGGTACAGGAGGCGACCGATCTGGCCGAACTGGCCCGCCTGCTCAACCGGCCGAGCGGACTGTACGACCTGGATGATCTACTACTCGAGTATCAGCTGACCCGTCCGGGTCCGGCCCGGGACCGGCTTGCCGACCGCATTGCCCCGCTGCTGTTGCGCTCGCATCTGTTCGAGGCGCTGGAGGCGCATCTGCGGCACGGATCCGATCGCAAGGCGGCTGCGGCCGAGGTGCACGTGCACCCCAATACCTTCAGCTATCGGCTCAAGCGCATCGCCGAACTCACCGGTATCGATCCGAGTGAGCCCAACGGTTCGCGGTTACTGGCGGCGGCGCTCATGGTGCATCGGTTCTATCCGGTCGGTGAGGCGGCGGAGGTCGTCGAGGGGGACCGATTGCCGGGATGAACCGAGTACCGCGCTGATCCGTGAGGTGAGGGAGATACTTGGGCCGCACCGCTGCTGCGGTCACGAACGCTGGGAGCGCCTCATGTCGACGATCAACGGGTTACCCGCGCACGTGCTGCTGGTGCACCTCATCGTGGTCTTCGTACCGCTGACCGCGGGGCTGCTCATCTTGTCGGCAGTATGGCCTCCGGCTCGCCGGCGGCTGATCTGGCTGGTTACCGCGTTGGCCGCGATCACTGTCGCCCTGACACCGGTGACGACCGAGGCGGGGGAGTGGCTTCAGCACAAGCTCGGCGGATCTCCCGCCATCGATGAGCACGCGGATCTCGGCAACACGATGATCTACTTCGTGGTGCCGCTATTGCTCGTAGCGGCCTTGCTCATCGTCGTCCACCTGCGCGATGAGCATGGTCGTCCGGTGGGGCGCGTGGTCACTGTGCTGGCGGCGGTATTGGCGATCGCCGCCGGCGGTGCGGCGACCACACAGGTGTATCGCATCGGAGATTCGGGCTCGCATGCCGTGTGGGGTGCCCAAGCGCCGTAACGCCATGTTCTCGATCGCTTCGGGCCGCGTTCGGTGCCGCCGCGCGGACCACAACCATGCCGCGGTTCGGACACGACACGGCAATCGTCTCGATCAACGCCCCATTGAAGGGCCCCGGAATCGTCACGTTCCCGCGCAGATTGCGCACGATCGATTTCGAGTGGACCAGGCACTTCTCATCGACCCGCCGGCGCCGAAATTAGAACATGTTCTACCATGTGACGCAGTAGCTAGGAGGAACTGCCATGCCGCTGGATTCGAAAGCCAAGGACCTGATCGCGGCCGTCCAGGCGTCACCGCGTGCGGTGGCGGCACATGACAAGGCGGCCTGGGTCGAGTTGTTCACCGCCGAGGCGACGGTCAACGATCCGGTCGGTTCCCGCCCACATATCGGCCGCGCGGCGATCGAACGGTTCTACGACACCTTCATCGGCCCCAATACCATCGCCTTCCAGGTCGACCACGACTTCGTCGGCCCGTCGACCGTAGTCCGCGACCTGCTGATCCGCACCACCATGTCGACCGGCGCCACCGTCGCGGTGCCCATGCACCTGCGCTACGACCTCGTCGAGGAGGACGGCGTCTGGAAGATCACCCGGCTGGCCGCCCATTGGGAGTTGGCCGCGATGATCGTGCAGCTGCTGCGCACCGGACTGCCCGGACTCGGCGCCGCACTGAAATTGGGCCCGCAGCTGATCGCCAATCAGGGCTTCGACGGCATGCTCGCCATGATGCAGGCACTGCGCGGTATCGGCCGATCGGGCAAACGCGTTGCGGCCCAGATATTCTCGGCCGCTGCGGCGACGGATATCTCGCGGGTTCGTCGGCTGCTCGGCGAGCGCACGACCATCGAACTCCCGGCCGGAACCAGAATCTCGCTGGAGGAATTCACGAATCGGGCGCGAAATATGCAGTGGGACAAGCTGATCGCGGCCGGACGCACGGTGAGTGCGAGTGTCCGGCTCGACGCGGCCCAAGGTGTCGCATTCGTCGACTTCGCCCCTGACAGTCGACGAATCACCGGCATTCGCATATTCATTCACTCGATCTAGCGGCAGTCCGCGGCGGCCGTAAGCCGCCGCGGAAGGAAACTATGCGGCGACCGAGCCCTCGCGCGCTGAGGCTGGGATGACCTGCGGATCGACCTGCGCCGCTTCGGTCCAACCGGGCGGGCCGAAGATGTATCCGAGGCGCCCGCGCCACGTATTCGCATGGCGCACATCGCTGATCAGCGCCCCGAGTTCGTGGTAGTTGACTTTCAGCGGGTTGTCGGTGCCGATGTTCTTGGTGAGGCCGTAGCGGATGGGTTCGCTCTCCGCGGCGAAACTGCCGTAGAGCCGATCCCAGATGATGAAGACGCCGCCGTAGTTCTTATCGATATAGGGCTGATTCGAACCGTGGTGGATGCGGTGATGCGCCGGGGTGTTGAACAGGAACTCGATCGGGCGTGGCAGGGTCCGGATGCGCTGGGTGTGGATCGGGAACTGGTAGAGCAGCCCGATGGTCTGCAGCAGGAAGATCATCCACGCCGGCATGCCGATCAAAGCCGCTGGCACCCAGGCGAATCCGCGCACAATGGTGGCGGCCGGATGCACCCAGGGCAGGCGGATGGCAGTGGACAGATTGAAGTACTGACTGGAGTGGTGGACGCTGTGCGAGGTCCACAGCAGCCGGACCCGATGGTCGGCTCGATGGGCCCAGTAGTAGCAGAAGTCGGTGACCACCAGCCCGAGCACCCACACCCACCATGTGGTCGGCGACAGGTGCAGCGGGGTGATCGCGGCCGCGACCACCACCGCCGAGAACGGAATCAGATACTGCAGCACCGGCTTCAGGAATCGGCCGAGCAGATAGGTGGTGATATTGGAGGCCATATCCCGCCCGGAGTGACCGTTGGCCGGGCGATCCGGATCGCGGCGATAGTCGATCCATTCCACGAACATGAGTACGGCGAACGCCGGTATGGCGTAGATGAATAACTGCGCACCGATCACGATGGCTCCTCCACTCTGCTGCTTCACCGCCACGTTACGGGCGCTGGCCTGGGAAAACATCGCGCTGACGAGGGATTTGCGGTCCCCCGGACGGGGGATGTGCCGCGGCTGGCGCCCAGGCAGAGTTCGGTCCGAGGAATACGGGCGAACGCTGGGTAGGATCGCCCGCGGACGGCTCGACCCGGACTGTGCGAAGGTGGTGCGAACTGTTGGATGTGAGCAGATCGCTGGCCCGCCAATCGCTGGTGGTCGCGGCCGCGGCCGCGGCGGTCGATGCCGCGATGTTGACGTTGAATGGGATCTTCGCGGTGGCCCCGTGGCAGGCCACCGCAGTGCTGATCGCCATCGTCGCGGCCGATCTCGCATTGGCCGCGCCGCCGCGCACCGCCGGTGCGGTGGCCTTGATCCAGGTGGCGCTGCGACTGGCCGAGGCCCTGATGCTGCACCGACACGGCTTTGCCGCACGCTTCGCCGACGTCGGCTTCTTGGTGGCGGGATATCGAGCCGGCGCCTGGATGGTCGGTCCGAAATCGGTGCTGACCGTCTTTACGATGAGTGCGGGCTTCGCGAGCGCGCATCTGCTGATCAGCAGCAATACCTCACACGATTGGCGGCTGCTGCTGGCGTCGACGGTGTCGGTCGGTGTGGTGCCATGGCTGGTCGGTCGGTATACGGCGGCGCGGGGCGCGTATATCGCCGATCTGGAGCAGCAGGCCAAGTTACGTGAACAGGAGCAGCGGACCGCACTCGCCCGCGCCGTCGCCGAGGAACGCGCCGCCATTGCCAGAGATCTGCACGATGTGATCTCCCATCACGTCAGCGCCATCGGTATCCATGCCGGTGCGGCGCGAATCGCCATGGCCGACACCGGGAATGCCGCGGCCACCCGATCGCTGACCGCGGTGGAATCGAGTAGCCGTGCGGCCATGGTCGACCTGCGTCGCCAACTCGATCTGCTACACGGGCGCGAGGAGGACGGGCAGCGCCAGCCCGGGCTCGCCGATATCGAGGATCTGCTGGAACGGGTGCGCGCGGCAGGTCTGGCCGCCGATTTCATCGTGCGCGGTGCGGCCGTCGAGCTGCCGGATTCGCTGAATCTGACGCTGTATCGCATCGTGCAGGAGATGCTGACCAATGCGCTGCGCCATGGCGACGGCGCGCACGCGCAGTTGGTCGTGGACTATCAGCCGAACCGGGTGGTGTTGGAGTCGATCAATCCACTCGCCGACACCGCCGATATGGGCGATACGGCGGAGCACCGTGGACTCAGCGGGATTCGTCAGCGCGCCGAATTATTCGGCGGCGAACTGCGATTCGGTCCGGACGATGCGCAAACCCATTGGCACACCAGGGTTGCCATGCCGATCGGAGGTTCGTGAACGCACCGGTCCGCGTATTGATCGCCGATGACCACAGCATGTTCCGCTCCGGACTGCGCGCGGTCGTCGACAGTCAGGACGATCTCGAATGCGTCGCCGAGGTGGGCGACGGTCGCAGTGCCATCACCGAAACCGCCCGGCTGCGCCCGGATGTCGCGATTCTGGATGTGCGCATGCCGAAGCTGGACGGACTCGCGGCCACTTCGGCAATTGTCGCGGCGGGCGGCACCCGCGTCCTCGTACTCACCACCTATGACAGTGATGCCAACCTCTACCGCGCACTGCAGGCCGGGGCCAGCGGGTTCCTACTGAAAAGCCTGCCGCCGGAGGAACTGGTGGCCGCCATCCGAATCGCGGCCCGTGGTGATGCCCTGATCGATCCGTCGATGACGCGACGGTTGATACTGCGGTTCGCGGGCACGCTGGCTCCGCCGGACACCCCACCAGAGGTGCAGCAGTTGACCGCCCGGGAGCGAGAAGTATTGCTGCTTCTGGCCGATGCGCGCAGCAATGCCGAGATCGCCGCGGCACTCGGCGTCGGCGAAGAGACGGTCAAAACACACGTATCCCGAGTACTCGCGAAACTCGGTGTGCGCGACCGCCTTCACGCTGTCGTGTACGCACACAAGCACGGCCTCGTCTCCCCACACGGCGGCTAGTGCCGCGTATTTCGCTGTTGACGTCCCGGACCGCCGGAACACGCTATTGCGCGCGGTTAACTCAGGCACCGGTTCGCGCGATAATCTCCAGTGAAGCCCCGGACCATCCCCTTCGGCCCGGGGCTTCGCCCCGCATCGGGACGCATTGCATGGCACGCTGGCGTCCGTGTCTGAATCGCCGAATCTCACAGATCAGGGCCGGATCGCGGCAGTACTGCGTTTTACGACCGAGCTCATCGCCTGGGTCGCGACGCCATGGGCGCTGGCTGGGCATTCGGTTGTGCTGGCCGTGTTTTCGGTGATTGCGCTGATCGGGCTGCCCACCGTGTTCGCCACGCCCGGTGACAAGAAGCAGGTGCTTGTCGCCGTACCGGGGTGGGGCACCATCGCGCTGGTAGTTCTGCAACTGGTCGCGGCGGTCGTCGCGGCCTGGATGGTCTGGCCGGTGTGGCTCGCCGTCCCGGTAAGTGTGTTGGCGGTGCTCACCGCGATCGTGGAGCTGCCGCGCTGGCGCTGGCTGTGGCGTGCCGGCGGTCTCGTTATCCGGTGATGGTCGCGCGGACGAAATTGTGGTCGGAGAGGCCGTCGACCGCCACGACGGAGGCGTCCTGGACGGTCGTGCCACGCACGATGACATGGTCGATGAACTGCGATTTGGTGCCTGATGTGCGCGGACGGGTCGGCGCGGAGGCCGGTGGCAGCTCGGCGATGGTGAAGTCGGGGCCGAGTGCGGATGCCACTTCAGCGCGGTCGATATTGAAGTCGCCGAGTAGCACCGTGGCACGGTCCGGTGGCGCGAGTTCGGCCAATCGGGTCAGCTGGCGGGTACGGCGCAGATCACCGGTCACATGGGTTGCCACAATGATCACGCCCGCCGTTTCGACGGCGAGTGCGCCGTTGCCGGGATCGTTTTCGAACGATTCGGCCGCGATTTCTCGGCCCGGTTCGTCGAGGACCAGGACGAGATGTTCGGTGGGATCTCGCAGTGCGGTGGTTCCATTGCGCGGTCGCGGGACGCGCGGATAGCGCAAGGCGTGAATGTCCTTGTCGGACAACGATGATCGCAGGTTCGCCAGTTGGTCGCCGCTGACCTCCTGTAGCGCGATGACCTGTTCGGGCCGTTCGGCGATCCAGGCAGTTACCGCGGCAATGCGCGCCACTTCATCGGGCCAGCGGGTCGCGATATCGGAGCTCCAATTCTCCGCGTGCACACGGTGCAGGACATTCCAACTGGCCACTGTGATCACAGTTCACGATGCTAATGCCGTATTCGATGTCATCGGCGAGCCGGATGGCCTTGTCCGCCTGGGCGAATGCGTCGTCCCACCGCGCACGCGCTCGACCTCGAGGTCATGCTGTCCATCGGCGGCCGGGAACGCACCGCGGCCGAATACGGCGGCGGCTTTTCAGCTGCGCCGGGTGGTCGCCACGGCAGGGTCGCATTCGATTGTCGAGGCTAGAACTCGCCACTGGTCGCCGGATCGGCCAGCGCGCCCTCCGCGGTCCGTAATCGGTCGGTGAGTGCCGTGAGTAGGTCCATGGACTCGGTGGATAGGCCGAGCGCCAGCTGCACCAGGCGGCGTAGCGGACGACTCTTGATCTGATCGGCCACCAGAAGGTCGTGGTCACCAGGTCTATCGAGGTAGTCGAGATTCACGGCGCGGTTCTCACAATCTGTCAGCTGCTCGGTGGATTACCCGTCGCTCCAGCGGTTAGTCGCGCTACAGCAGGTACGGCCGTCGGACCTCGATGCGCAGGTCATCCGGTGCGAACACCACGAAACTGTGACGCACATCGCACAGAGTCCTTCGCTGTGCCGTGGTCGAATGTTTCGCGGTTCGTCCGGCGTTGATCATGGACATTAGCGTCTAATATTCCGGCAAGCGGAGGCTACCCCTCCGATCGACCCTACCGAAGGGCAGAACAGTGGCGTTCGCGGACTATCAGAACGAGATCTACTTCGCCGCCCTCGGCGGACACGCCCCGGAGTTCCCCATGGACTTCGCGACGCTCGAGGCGAAGGCATCGGCCGCACTGCCCCCTACGCTGCACTCCTATATCGCGGGCGGAGCCGGTGACGAGTTGACCCAGCGGCGCAATGTCGAGGCATTCGAGGACTGGGGTGTGCTGCCGCGGATGCTCGTCGGTGCGACCGAGCGCGACCTGTCGGTGCACGCCTGGGGACTCACCTTTCCCAGCCCGATCTTCATGTCCCCGGTCGGCGTGATCGGTTTGGTCGGCGATAAGCACGGCGACATCGCGGTCGCCGAGGCGGCGGCGAAAACCGGTGTGCCCGCGGTCTTCTCGACGCTCATGGAGGATCCACTGGAGGAGGTCGTCGGTCACGCGGGTGCGACGCCGAGCTTCTTCCAGCTGTACACACCGAAGAATCGCGACCTGGCGGCGAGTCTGGTGAGCAGGGCCGAGGCGGCCGGATATCGCGGCATCACGGTCACCTTGGACACCTGGGTTCCGGGCTGGCGGCCGCGTGATCTGTCGATCGGGAACTTCCCGCAGTTGCGCGGGCACGTGCTGAAGAACTACACCTCCGATCCCGTTTTCCAGAAGATGGTCGGCTCGGACGATCCGCAGTCCATCGTGCTGCACTGGGTGCAGACCTTCGGAAATTCGCTCACCTGGGACGATCTCGAGTGGCTTCGGTCGCTGACCGAGTTGCCGATCGTCCTGAAGGGCATCTGCCATCCCGATGACGCGCGCCGCGCGATCGATGCTGGCGTCGACGGCATCTTCTGCTCGAATCACGGTGGGCGCCAAGCCAATGGCGGTCTGAGCGCACTGGAGACGCTGCCCGGGGTGGTCGAAGCCGTTGCCGACCGGGTGCCGGTGCTTTTCGATTCCGGTGTGCGGTCGGGCACCGATGTGATCAAGGCGCTCGGCCTGGGTGCGACGATGGTCGGCATCGGCCGTCCGTATGTGTACGGCCTTGCGCTGGGCGGGGTTTCGGGTCTGGTGCACGTGCTGCGGATGATTCTGGCGGAGGCGGATCTGCTCATGGCGGTGAACGGCTATCCGGATATCGCCGCGGTGCGCGAGAATATCCGGCCGAGGCGCTGAATTACGGTGTCATCAGGCTGATCAGGAATCGGGTTAGCACCTCGGTGATCCCGGCGAGGTCGGTCTGCTCGTCACCGGTGCTCCACTGGTGTACCAGTGCGAGCAGTGCGCCGAAGTATCCGGTTACGGCCGTGTGGAAGCCACCCGGCGGCTCGAAATCGGGTCCGAGCGCCCGCCGCATTTGGTCCTCGAAGAAGTCCATCCACAGCGCCCGCTGCTCCATCCTGCGCTGCTCGACCCGCTCACCGACCCCGACGACCTCCACATGCGCGATCCGGGCCACGCGCGGGTCACGTCCGATCGCTTCCGCGTAAGCCCGCACCGCCGCCTGTGCCAGGCCGACCGCGTCACCCGATGCCGCCGTCCCGGCGGTGACCGCCTGCCTGGCCTCGGTCTGGATCCGGTCGTACACCGCGATCAACAGATCCTCGCGGTTGTCGAAATGCTCATAGAACTGGCTGCGCGCCAATCCGGCCGCCCGGCACAGCGCGGTAATCGAACTGTTCTGGTAGCCGCTCTCCCCGAATACCACGACCCCGGCGGCCAGAAATTGCTCTCGCCGCTGCGCACGGCGGTCGGCGACAGGCCGTCCGTCGTACATCCGCGATGAGGAGCCAGCAGGCATCCGAGGACCATACCGGTCCTACCCAGCGGTGTGCGCCGCACGCGCAGTGCCACTACCGTAGGTCGGCGAGTCCGGACCCCGATCGCTGGGAGATGAGCGTGCCTGTATCGACGATCGAGAACACGGCGGCGCCGACCGCGGCGCCGACCGAGCCCGAAAGCCGCACCATTCCCGCCTCGGCGTTCTGGGTGATCTCGATCCTCGGGACGGTCGCCGGTGTGTACTACATCCACCAGGTGCGCGAAACGATGCAGGTCATGATGCATCTGATGGATCTGGGCGTGTATCAGATCGCCGGGCACCGGGTGGTCGACGGTGCCTCCATCTACGACACGCCGCTGCTTGGGCACACCCGCGGCGTCTGGGAGTTCGTCTACACGCCGTTCGCCGCGCTGCTGTTCGTCCCGCTGGTCAATCTGCACGGTGAGGTCTTCACCTATGTCGGTGCCTTCGGCAACTTCGCCATGCTCACAGCGTCGGTGTGGGCGGCACTGTCGATGCTCGGCTACCGACGCGACCTGCGGTTGGTGCTGATCGGCGTGCCGATCGCCGGCCTGCTGATGTGGTGCGAGCCGGTGCGCGAGACCATGGCCTTCGGTCAGATCAATATCTTGTTGCTGTTGCTGGTGCTCGCCGATATGGCGCTGCCCGATACCTCGCGCTGGAAGGGCGTGCTGACCGGGATCGCGGCGGGCATCAAACTCACCCCCGCCTTCTTCGTGGTCTATCTGCTGGTCACCCGCAAGTATCGGGCGGCCGTGACGGCCATTGCCGCATTCGCGGCGACCGTGCTCGTTGGTCTCGCGGCCATGCCCAAGGACTCGCTGACCTTCTGGAGCGGTGCATTCGCCGACCCCAAGCGCGTCGGTGTGCCGGATAATCCGCGCAACGAATCACTGCGCGGCCTGCTCGCGCGCACCGTCGGTGTCGAGGGTGTGCACCAATTGCTTTGGCTGGCAGGTGCTTCCGCTATTGCCGTGGCCTGCCTGTATCTGGCACGTCGGCTGTCGCTGACCGGATGCGAACTGCCCGCGGTGGTGCTTGTCGGACTCACCACCACCGCGGTGTCCCCGTACAGCTGGGTCCACCACTGGGTCTGGCTCGCACCTCTGCTGGTCTATCTGGCAGACCTCGCCTTGCGCAGACGCGGTGCGGTCGCGTCGATCGGGCTGCTCATCGCAGTGATGGTCGCATCCGGAGGTGTGATCGCCTTCTTCGACCCGACCATGAGCAGCATCTACGACTATCCCGCGGGAAGCCACCTCGCGACATTCGTCCACAACGGATACATCTGGCTGACGCTCGCATTGTTCGGCGCAGCCGCCGTTGCGCTGCGACATTCGGCACGTGACCCGCTGCGACATTCGGCACGCGACGCGCTACCCGCCGCGGCGCGGTAATCAGGACTCCGAACCGGAAGCCTCCGCCTTCCCCTGTTCCGCGACCGCGGCGGCGTGTTTGCCCGAGCCCCAGCCGACGTGCAATTCGGAGCGCATGCGATCGGCCATGTGCGGGTAGTGCAGCTCGAATGCGGGACGCTCGGAACGGATTCGGGGCAGTTCGTAGAAGTTGTGCCGCGGCGGCGGGCAGGTGGTAGCCCACTCCAGCGAGTTGCCGTAACCCCACGGATCATCCACGGTGACCACTTCGCCGTAGCGGTAGCTCTTGAACACGTTCCAGATGAACGGCAACATCGACGCGCCCAGGATGAAGGCGCCGATGGTGGAAATCGTGTTCAGCGTGGTGAAACCGTCACCGGGCAGGTAGTCGGCGTAGCGGCGCGGCATGCCCTCGGCGCCCAGCCAGTGCTGGACCAGGAAGGTGGTGTGGAAGCCGACGAGCGTGGTCCAGAAGTGCCACTTGCCCAGGCGCTCGTCCAGCATGCGGCCGGTCATCTTCGGGAACCAGAAATAGATACCCGCGAATGTCGCGAAGACGATGGTGCCGAACAGCACGTAGTGGAAGTGCGCGACGACGAAGTATGAGTCGGTGACGTGGAAGTCCAGCGGCGGCGAGGCCAGGATGACGCCGGACAGACCGCCGAAGAGGAAGGTGACCAGGAAGCCGAGGGAGAACAGCATCGGTGTCTCGAAGGTCAGCTGGCCGCGCCACATGGTGCCGATCCAGTTGAAGAACTTCACACCGGTCGGGACGGCGATCAAGAAGGTCATGAACGAGAAGTACGGCAGCAGCACCGCGCCGGTGGCGTACATGTGGTGCGCCCACACCGCGACCGACAGCGCGCCGATGGCCAGCGTCGCGTAAACCAATGTGGTGTAACCGAATAGCGGCTTGCGACTGAACACCGGGAAGATCTCGGTGACAATGCCGAAGAACGGCAGCGCGACGATATACACCTCGGGATGTCCGAAGAACCAGAACAGGTGCTGCCACAGCACGATGCCGCCGGTGCCGGAATCGTAGATATGCCCGCCGAGGTGGCGGTCGTAGGCCAGCGCCATCAGAGCCGCAGTCAGAATCGGGAAGGCAAGCAGGATCAGGATGCTGGTGACCAGGATATTCCATGTGAAGATCGGCATCCGGAACATGGTCATACCGGGGGCGCGCAGGCAGACCACCGTGGTGATCATATTGACGCCGCCGAGAATGGTGCCGACACCGGAGACCGCCAGCCCCAGGATCCACAGATCCGCGCCCGCTCCCGGCGCGTGCTCGATGGTGCTCAGCGGGGTGTAGCCGGTCCACCCGAAGTCGGCGGCGCCGCCGGGCGTGACGAATCCCGCCGTGGCGATGGTCGCGCCGAACAGGTACAGCCAGTAACTGAGGGCATTGAGTCGGGGGAACGCCACATCCGGCGCACCGATCTGCAGCGGCAGCACGCAGTTGGCGAAGCCGAACAGGATCGGCGTCGCGTAGAACAGCAGCATGATCGTGCCGTGCATGGTGAACAGCTGGTTGAACTGCTCGGTCGACAGGAACTGCATACCGGGGCGGGCCAGCTCACCGCGCATCAGCAGCGCGATGAGACCACCGATGAAGAAGTAGGTCATCGCGCTGGTCAGATACATGACCCCGAGCACCTTCGGATCGGTGGTCGTGAGCATTTTCCAGAAATAGGAGCCCTTCGGCCCGACCCGCTGCGGATAGGGCCGAACAACTTCGAGTTCAGTCGTAACCACGGCCGTCGCCACCTTCCGATCGCCGATCAGCCTTGTCCGGATTATGCGCCTCTTCTATTTCCGACATGCGCGCTTTGCACCATTGCCGCCGACATGTCTGCTTCCACGGTATGACTCCGGCTGCGACCACGGTGGGATGTGCTCCGGGTACGCGCGCCGCCCCGGAGGCTGCGGTTGCCGCGACCGATGCGCGCGCTGATGCGGGCCAGCGATCTGAAACCGGCCAGTCCAGCCGGACCGCCGCCGTCCGGCTGTGACGCCTGCGATGTGAGGTGCGTCGCACCCGTGGCGGGCCCGGGAACTAGCATCGGGCCGCGGCCGACCGGTGTGCGAGGGCCGGCACGTCCATTGCCCGTCACAGCTCTTGGCATCGAGGATTGGTGGAAAACGTGCAGGTGAAGCGCTCGGACCAGCTCGTGTGGCTGATCGCGGCGCTCGCCGCCGGCGCGCTCGTGCTGCTCTCTGTGCTCGCGGCCGGTGATATGCCGTACCAGTCGGCGGGCATTGCGTATCCCGGGTTCCTGGATGTCCTGCTCTATGTCGTGCTGCGGGTAGTCGCCGCGCTGGCGGGCGCGTTCACACTTGGCGCGTTGATCTACGCGCTGTGCTGCACCGTTGTCACCGCGCGTGGTCGGGTCGACGTGGACGGCTACGCCGGGGTCCGGGTGGCGGAGCGGGCGAGTCTGGTTTGGCTCGGCTCGGCGCTGGTCCTGATTCCGGTGAGCGCGGCGAATGTAGGCGGGTTGTCGATGAGTGCCGCGCTGGAGCGGGGTGCGGTCGGCGCGCTGTTCGATGCGAGCGAGAAGCCGAAGGCGTGGATCGTGGTCGCGGTGCTGGCCGGTGTCGTCGCGCTGGTTACGCGGCTGACGTTGGCGTGGACCGGATTGGTCGTGCCGACCGTGCTGGCGCTGATCGCGGTGCTGCCGCCGGCAATGGTCGGCAATGCGGGGGAGGGGCCGAATCACGACTTCGCCACCGGCGCGATGATCATCTTCCAACCGGCGGTCTCAGTGCTGCCGGGTCTGGCGTGGTGTGTGGCGGCACAGGTCCGGCGCAACCGTTCCCAGGCTGCGGTCCGGCGGTACGCGCTCATCGGGCAGTTGTGTCTTGCCGCGGCCACGCTCAGCGGGTTGGTGCTCGGTGCCATCCTGTTGCCGTGGTCGGCGCTGTTCAGCACCAGCTACGGTCGGCTCGCTCTAGTGGTCGTCGTGTCGGCCGTCGCGATCGGGACCATGCTGAGAAGGTTTGCCGCCGAGAATGTTTCGAGCGTCCTGATCTCCGGAACCGGCGCGCTTTCCGTAGTCGCGACGGCCGCCCTGGTGTCGATGGCCGTCCAACCGGCTCCGGCGTTCGCCGACCGCTCATTCACCGCGCAGGAGGTGTTCCTCGGCTTCGATCTGCCGGGGCAGGCCGATGTGTGGCGACTGATGACCATGTGGCGCTTCGATATCGTCCTCGGTACCGCCGGTATCGCCGGTATCGCGCTGTACGCCGCCGGGGTGCTGCGGCTGCGGCGGCGCGGAGATACCTGGTCGCCATGGCGCACGCTGTCATGGACGAGCGGCTGTGTGGCCCTGCTGATTTCGACGTCATCGGGCATCGGCACATACGGCTATGCCATGTTCAGCCTGCACATGATCACGCATATGGCGCTCAATATGTTCGTACCGGTGCTGCTGGTACTCGGCGCACCGGTGACCCTGCTGCTGCGTACCGTCCCCGCCGCACCCAAGGACGCGGTTCCCGGTGTGCGTGAATGGGTTCTGTGGATTCTGCATTCGCGCCCGACCGCGATACTGGCCCACCCCGGCACCGCGATCACGGCCTTCGTGCTCTCGCTCTACGGCCTGTACTTCACACCGCTGTTCCAGAACCTGATCCGTTATCACTGGGGGCACGTCTTGATGAACGTGCACTTCCTGATCATCGGCTATCTGTTCTACTGGGCCATTATCGGCATCGACCCGGGCCCGCGTCGCCTGCCACATCTGGGTCGGCTCGGTATGTTGTTCGCCATCATGCCTTTTCACGCCTTCTTCGGCGTCGCGGTGATGTCGATGAACACCATCATCGGCGAGCGTTTCTACGAACAACTCCAGTTGACCTGGCATATGGACCTGATGGCTGATCAGCGAGTCGGCGGCGGCATTGCCTGGGTCTCCGGCGAAATCCCGATCCTGCTGGTGGTCGGTGCGCTGCTGACGCAGTGGGTGGCCCAGGATCGCCGCACCGCGGTGCGCACCGACCGCAAGGACGACGAGTACGCAGACTCCGACCTCGTCGCCTACAACGCCATGCTGGAGCAGTTGGCGCAGTCACGCCGCTGATTCAGCGCGGGAACCGCACCCGCCGCAGCCGCAGACTGTTGGAGACCACGAAGAACGACGAGAATGCCATGGTCGCACCGGCGATCAATGGATTCAGCAGGCCGAGCACCGCCACCGGGATGGCGACCACGTTATAACCGAAGGCCCACACCAGATTTCCCCTGATGGTGCGCAAGGTGGCATGTGCGAGTTCGATGGCATCGGCAACGGCGGCGAGATCGTCGCGGACCAGGATGATATCGGCGGCCGCGATCGCGACATCGGTACCCGCCCCGATGGCCATGCCGAGGTCGGCGGTGGCCAGCGCGGCGCCGTCATTGATGCCGTCGCCGACCATGACGATGCGGCGGCCCTGTTCCTGCATGCGGGCGATCAGTTCGACCTTGCCCTCCGGAAGCAGTTCGGCGACCACCTCAGCGATGCCGATCTCATCCGCGACCGACTGTGCGGCATATGCGTTGTCACCGGTGAACATCATGACGCGCAGGCCGAGCGCATGCAGCCGGGCGATGGCATCGGCGGCGGTGTCCTTCACGGTATCGGCGACCGCGATCACCGCGCTGGCCGCACCGTCGACTACCACGAGCACCACGGTGCGTCCCGCGCGTTCCTGTTGGCGCACAGCACGACTCAGCGTCTGCGGGACATCGATACCGCGATCCTTCAGCAGGCGCAGGCGACCGACCATGATTTCACGACCCGCCACTACACCTCGTGCACCCAAACCCGGTAGTGCCGTGAAGGATTCGACCTCCGGTAGTTCGTCGAGTACCGTCCTGGCGTGCCGGGTGATGGCTGCGGCCACGGCGTGTTCAGAGGCTGCCTCCACCGCGCCCGCCAGTCGTAACACCTCGTCATCGGTCGCCGAATCCGTCACGGTCACCGCGACGACGCTCATCACACCGTTGGTGACTGTGCCGGTCTTGTCCAACACCACCGTGTCCACATCGTGGGTGGCCTCGAGCGCACGATGCCCCTTGATGAAAATGCCCAGCTGGGCTCCGCGCCCGGAGGCCACCATCAGCGCCGTCGGAATCGCCAGCCCCAACGCGCACGGACACGCGACCACCAGCACCGCGAGGGCGGCCGAGGCGGCCCGGTCCACACCGGAACCGAGCAGCCACCAGAGCGCGAAAGTACCTGCCGCCACGGCGAAGACGAAGGGCACGAAGACAGCGGAGACCCGGTCGGCCACGCGCTGCATGCGCGCCTTCCCGGTCTGCGCCTGCTCGACCAACCGGATCATGCCCGACAGCTTCGTATCCGCGCCCACCGCGGCCGCCTCCACGATCAGCCGACCGGTGAGCGCGGTGGTGCCGCCGATGACCGACATACCCTCGGTAACCTCGACCGGTATTGATTCGCCGGTCATGGCGCTGGCATCCACACTCGACTCGCCGGAAACCACCAGGCCGTCGGTGGCGATGGTCTCACCGGGGCGCACCACGAACCGCTGTCCCTCGACGAGTTCGCCGATGGGGACCCGCATTTCGCGATTGTCGCGGGTCAGCACCGTGACCTCGCGCGCGCCGAGCGCGGCCAGCGCACGCAGCGCGCTGCCCGCCGAACGCTTGGCCTTCGCCTCGAAATACCGTCCGGCGAGCACGAATGTGGTGATACCCGCCGCGGCTTCGAGGTAGATCGAATCACCGGACCAGAACGCGTCCCATACGCCGTTCGGGATTTCGGTCCGATTCGCGTGCAGGAACATGGTATCCAGCGACCACAGCGTCGCGGTCGTCACACCGACGGACACCAGCGTGTCCATGCTCGCCGTGAAATTCTTCGCACCCGCCAGTGCCTTTCGATGCAATGGCGCGGCCGCCCACAGCACGACGGGCAGCGCCAGCACGGTCAGGATGATCTGCCAGCCGGTGATCCGGGTGGCGGGGACCATCGCGAACATCACCGACAAATCAGCGAGGGGGAAGAACAGCAGTAGCGCGACGACCAAGCGGTGGAACAGATCCCGGACCGCCGCCTCCTCGGGGGCGCAGGAGATGGGTCCGGTGCTATCGCTCGGCTCCGCACCGTAACCGGCCGCCACTACTTCAGCGCAGAGCTGGTCGGCCGAAATGCCCTCGGCCGCATCGACAGTGGCGATGCCGGTCGCATAGTTCACCGAAGCGAGTACGCCGTCGACCTTATTGAGCTTGCGTTCCACTCGGTTCGCGCAAGCGGCACAGGTCATTCCGGATACCGCGAGCGAAATGCGGGTGGTTTCGCGTTCTGCAACGGTGGCGAGATCGAGCCCACCCGTCGTCCGACCGCTACCTCGCATGGAATCGCCGCGCAATGCTGTATTCATTCAATTCCGTTCGGTCAGGCGGCAGGATCGTGGGTCGAGCGCAGATGGCCGGTGCGGCGGCCGAATCGTGCACCGGGCGGCAGCACGGGTTCAGCGAGGGCGGGATTGCTCGTGCGGGTCGGCGGTGAGGTTTCCGTTCGGCGGGTGCGATGTACCACCACGACCAACACCAGCGCGGCGACCAGAATGCCGTGCGAGAGCACCCGAGAGATCGGCACGACCCCCGAATACAGATCACAGATGACGAAGGCCGTGAGCGTTGTCACCAGCACGCCGAGCACCGGCAGCACACCGGAGGTGGCGTACGGTCGCAGCGCGCAGTAGATGAATCCGATGCCGATTGCCAGGCTCCATGCCGTGGACTCGTTCATCAGGTGCTCGGCCATTTCAGCGCCGTGGTGATGGGTCATACCGAAGTCGAATCCGGCGAACTGGCCGATCGCCAGCGCGCACTGCACGACCCCGAGTAGTCCGAGCAGTAGCCTGGTCCACTTCACCTCGGAAAGTGATGTCCGCCACCTCGATCCGCGCGGCCGCTCCAGATCGGCGGCAGCGAATATGGCATCGGTGAGGTCGGGTGCGTACGCCGAGCCGCCGCGCAGCAGGCGCGAGGTTTCCACGGCGGCCGCGTACCAGGAACAGCACTGCGCGCACTGTTCGAGGTGTTCGTCGACGCGCGCCGCGGGCACGGTTTCGCGTTCGCCATCGATCCGGGCCGACAGCGCGGTCCGGCATACCTTGCACTCCACGTCCAGATTGTCGTCCGCCAGCACCACAAAGTTCCCGCGGCGCGCACAGGTTATTGTCGAGCTCATGCCGACGCCCGCCGAGGATGACGAGACGACTCAGCTGGCACTTGCTGCGGCGCATGGGGATCGACGAGCTCTGGAAGCTTTTATCCGGGCCACCCAGAAGGATGTCTGGCGGTTGCTGGCCCACCTCACCGAGCTGTCGCGTGCCGATGATCTGACCCAGGAGACCTATCTGCGCGCGTTGGGCAGCATCAAGCGCTTCGAGGGTCGTTCCAGCGCCCGGACCTGGTTGCTGTCGATCGCGCGCCGCGTCGTCGTCGACCAGGTGCGGATGGCCGTGGCCCGACCGCGCATCGCCCCGGGCGTCGACTGGGTGGCCGCGGCGGACCGTCAGGTGGCGCGGCGGGATGGGCTCGCCGACACCGTGGAGCTGAAGCTGTTACTCGAGGATCTGTCCGCGGTGCGCCGGGAGGCGCTGGTACTGACGCAGGTGCTCGGTTTGTCGTATGCCGAGGCAGCAGCGGTGTGCGGGTGTCCGGTGGGCACGGTGCGGTCCCGAGTCGCACGTGCCCGCGAAGACCTCATCGCCGCAACGCGTTTCGGAGGTAGGCGTCGCGCCAACGGTTGACTTCGGTCAACTCGTTGTTGATCCGTCCCGCGACTGCCAGAGCCGTCCAGCCGCGCCGCCGCCTCGTTGTGCCGCCGCAATTCCGGCGGGATGCATGAGCGCGGTGCAGCCGTCGCGGCTCCCCGAGTAACGAATCCCGAGCGTCGAGCCGCGCCGCCGCCTCGGTGTGGCGCCACTATTTCGGTGCGTGAGCGCGGTGCAGCCGTCGCGGCCGCATCGAGTAACGAGCCCCAGCGTCGACGCCACTGTTTATCGAGCGGCCAAAGGCTTTGCTGCGTAGTGCAATCGGACAACGCCGTCATCGTGTTGCTCGGCAGTGGCATTGACACCGAAGACTTTCCGTAGCAGCTCGGGCGTCATGACCTCGAGCACCGCACCCGCCGCGACGACCTTGCCGTGATCGAGCACGACCAGCTGGTCACAGCAGCGCACCGCCAGATCCAATTCGTGCAGTACCGCCAGCGTGGTGATACCGGTAGAGCGGACCAGGTCGAGCAGTTCGAATCGGGCGCGCACGTCGAGATGGTTGGTCAGTTCGTCGAGGACCAGCAGGCGCGGCTGCTGTGCGAGCGCTCTGGCCAACAGCACCCGCTGACGCTCACCACCCGATAGCGAGCCGATCGGGCGTTCGGCGTAGTCGGTGACACCGGTGCGTGCCATGGCGTCCGCCACTGCCGCATGATCGGCGGCGGAGTCCCGGCTGAACAGTGCGTGATGCGGATTGCGGCCCAGGCCGATCAGCTCCGCGACTGTCAATTCCGGCGCGCCCGAACTATTTTGCAGCACCGCCGCCGTGGTGCGTGCCGCCGCACGCACCGACATCGCACTGATATCGGCGCCATCGATCAGCACCATGCCTCGCTCCGGTCGCAGCGAGCGATAGATGGCGCGCAACAGCGTCGTCTTACCGCTTCCATTCGGTCCCACCACCCCGACGAACGACCCCGGCGGAGCATGCAACGTCACCGCATCCAGCACCTGTGCGCTTGCGAGAGCGATAGTGACCTCAACCACCGACAACTCGGCGATCCGGCCGCCCTGTGCCGCAACCGGGCACCCAGTGTGGGCGGGTTGCCCGGTCATGCGGGACCTCCCTCGCGGCGGAGTAGCCAAAGGAAGAACGGCGCGCCGAAGGCGGCGGTGAAGATGCCGAGCGGGAGTTCGTGCGGGGCGTCGATGGTTCGCGACAGCAGGTCGACCAGGACCAGGTATGCCGCGCCGAGCAGTGCCGCCAGCGGTAGCACCCTACGGTGGTCCACACCGAAGGCCAGACGTGTCAGATGCGGAATCATCAAGCCCACGAAGCCGATTCCGCCCGCCACAGCGATGAGCACGCCGGTCAGCAGGGAGGCAAGCACCAGCAGGATGATCCGGGTGGTGCGGACGTCGACGCCGAGCGCGGTGGCCTGTTCGTCGCCGGTGCCGAGCACATTGAGGCGACGGCCGAAGGCCAGCACGACGGTCACGACCACGAGGACTACCAGCGTGACCGGTCCGAGTCGGGTCCAACTCGCCCCGGAGACGCTGCCCATGGTCCAGAACATCACCGCGCGAAGCTCATTCGGGGTGGCACGCAATTGGAGATAGTTCGTCGCCGCCAGCAGCAGATAGCCGACGGCGACACCGGCCAGCACCAGACGGGTCGGTGCCAGCGTGCCGCGTCGCTGTCCGACTGCGAAAACCACTGCGGCGGTGCCGATTGCGCCGACAAAGGCGGCGCCTGAGACGCCGATACCGCCGAGTGCCGCACCCGCGGTGACGATCACGGTCACCGCGCCGAGCGAGGCACCCGATGACAATCCGAGCACATACGGGTCGGCGAGCGGATTGTGCACCAGCGCTTGCAGAATCACGCCCGAGATCGCCAAGCCGCAGCCGCAGAGCGCGGCGAGGATTACCCGGGGGAGGCGATAGTTCCAGACGATCTGGTCGACCGTGAACCCGACATCCGGTGTGTTACCGGATAAGTGGGCGAGAATGACGCGGAACGTATCGGCAATCGAGACCGTCACCGATCCCACACCGATGGATACCAGCATGACCACGAACAGGATTGCCACCGAAACGGCAATCGCGATGGGCAGCGGTGTCGTCGCTGATAACCGCTGTCTTCGAAGCGTGTTGGTCATGAGAATTGTTCGGGGTGTACGAGTCTGGCGATCTTGTCTACCGCGATGTCATTGCTCGGCCCGAGGTAGATCGAATCCGAGAGCACCGTGTAGTTGGTGTTCTTACTCGCATTCCACTGCGGGAACTGCTCGAGGATCCGCTTGGCCGCGCCATCGATGTCGGGATTGCGGTAGTCGACCACGATGAGCCCGTCGATCGGGGCGACGGCGAGCTGTTCCTTGCTGATCGTCACGAAAGTGGTTCCGTCCGTGTGGTTGAACGGATTCATCGCACCGGCCTTGTCGATTACGTCGTTCCAGATACCGCCCGCCGCAATGGCCGAAAAGTCGCCCCCGTCGCCCATACCCATACCCGGGAAAATGAGCAGGACATTCTTCTTCGGCTGCCCGGCCACCCGCGCGGATGTCTCGGCGATCTTGCGCTCGGCGTCGTCGATGAGCTTCTGGGCGCGGCCGGGCACATCGAAGATCGTGCCGAAGTCGCGGAGCATCGCATAGCTGTCCTCGATGGTCGGAGTACCGGTGACTGCACCGGTCGAACCGCAATTGGCCCGGGGCACATAGGTATTGGCACCGGCACCCGACAGCTCCGCGCGAGTCGCGAAACCCTGATCGGCGGAGAAGCCGCCACCCCCGGTGGAGATGACGAGATCTGGATGCTGTGTGAGCATGGCCTCGCGGGGGATGTCCTGCAGGTTGTTCGGCGTTATCCCACCGGTCGGCATAGCCGCGATGGCATCGCCGCGGCCGGGCACATCGGAGGAGCCGTAGGACTGCGCATTGGCGATGACGCGGTCCGCGACGCCCAGGGCGACCAGCGACGAAACCTCGCCGATGGAACCGCCGTTCATCACCACGACCCGGTTCGGTGCCTCGCTGAAGGTGTAGCTCTTGCCGCAGTTCTCCACGGTGACGGGATATTTCGTGATGCCCTCGGTCGCGGCAGCGGGTGCGGTGGTCGCCGATTCGGTGACCGTCGTCGAACATCCGGCGACGGCGAGGGTGCCGACGGCCAGGGCCAGCACCGCGCTACGTTTCATGGGCGGGATCTTTCGATGCGATCGCCGGTGTCGGTAGGGCGCATCCGCACCGCTGTGTGCTGCATGCACACTTAGTCGTACGGCCCCACGCCCTGGTTCCCGGAGATTTTTCGCATCCGTTACCGTGCGGCGCACAGGATCCCTGTACAGACCCGGCCGACCCTGCTTGACTGGTGAGACAGGTCCGACCGGACCGCAGGAGCCAGCGCATGTCGACCCATTTCGCTTATCCGGCAGGTAGACCCGCTGACCGTGACAAAACCGGACACGGTGAGCGCGTTGATATTTCGACCGTGTCCGGAGCTCGGATCATCCAATTCACCGTGAGCCGTCCGCGTGGTGATGTCACGCTGGTGGTCGTCGCGGGCGAGGTCGATTTGTCGACCGCGCCGCGACTACGGGACAAGCTATTGCGCGCCTTCGGTTCTCAGGGCTCGATCATGGTCGTCGACCTGTCCCCGGTCACCTTCTTCGCCGCCGCCGGACTGACGACCCTGGTCGAGGCCCAGGCGGCGGCGGAAAAGGCCGACCGCCGAATGGTTTTGATCACCACGGTGCGCTGTGTCGATCGGGCCATCGAGCTCACCGGACTCACCACGAACTTCTGCCGCGTCGGTTCCTTGGCCGCGGCACTCGCGGACCCTACACCGGGATGTGCTGCCCCGGTGTAGGGTCCGTGTGCTTTCAGCTGCGCCGCGCCTCCACGCGGGCACGTGCGTTGGCGATCCGTTCCTGCGCGAGAGCCGCACGCTCCTGAGCCTTATCGAGACGGCGCAGCGCCCTGTCGACCCGCGGCTGCGCCTTCTTGGCCTGCCGCTCCGCCTTCTCGGTTAAACGCGCACCGCGCTTCTGTGCTTTCTCCGAAAGTTCGGCGCCACGTTTGCGTGCGGTCGAGGCGAGTTCGGGCCCGCGTTCCTTGGCGAGCTCGGCGAGCTCGATGCCGCGGTGCTGGGCCTTCTCCGCCAAGCGCGCACTACGCTTTTGGGTTTTGTCCGAGAGTTCGGCGCCGCGCTCGCGCGCGGTCGAAGCGAATTCCGGTCCGCGTTCCTTGGCGAGCTCGGCGAGCTCGGCCCCGCGGTGCTGAGCCATTTCGGCGAGATGCGCACCGCGCTCACGCGCCGTCGATGCGAGTTCGGGCCCGCGTTCCTTGGCGAGCTCGGCGAGTTCGGCCGCCTTTTCCGCCCACTTCGCACCGCGTTCTCTGGCCGACTCGGCCCATTCCGGACCGTGCTCCTTGACGGTATCCGCGATATCGGAGCCCCGCTCCTGCGCGACACCCGCGACCCGCGTCGCCGCGACATCGCCGAGTTCACGGGCCCGCACAGCGGCATCGACTGCATGCCGTCGCAGTGACTCGCCGGTCGCCGAATCCGTTGCGGTGAACGGCAATGCGGCCGAAACCGCCGCCGTGGCATTGCTCGCGGCGCGTCGACCACGCCAGCCGAGCGACGGCCTGCCCTCGGTATCCGCGCTGGCGATCATCAGACCGCCGAGCAGACTCACATCCTTGAGGAAGGCGTTGCGCTTGGCCGCCTTGCGCTCCGGATCCTTTTCCGCCCAGAAATCCTGTTCGGTGACCGTCGCGGGAATCACCGTCGCGGCCAAGGTGAGCGAGGCCAGGCGCGGGAACTTACCGAGGGCAAGCAGCACACCGGCCGAGACCTGGGTGATCGCATTGATCCGCACGACCGTCCCCGGATCCGCTGGCAATTTCGCGGCGAACTTGTCGGGCAGCGATTGCTGACCCTGCTGGACCAGGGTCGATGCCGCTTGGGTGCGCGGCTCGGGGTGGACCAGTGCGTCGACCCCATCGGCGACGAACGCGGTCGCCAGCAGTGGTCGGGCAAATCGGCGTAGCAACATGACGTCCCTTTCCTCGATGGCTGAGGTTCGGGTAACCGCGTTCGGCGCCCTCAAACAACAAGATCAACACCTGAATCCGGGGTTGACCGGGTGTTCTGTAAGGCCGAACGGCCGTACCTCTGGACTGAACAGAAAGGTAGTGATGATGTTCGTTACGGTTCTCTGGATCCTCCACCATAGGCAGGTGGTCGCATTCCGTGAGCTTAATTCGAGTGTGTGGATGCAGTGTCTCGTCGAGTCGGGCTCCCGCGCGGGCCGACAGGATGCGGTTCTGCGCGCCCCCAGATGGTGCAGGTCGACAGAGTCCGGGGCCGGGGGTGAAAACATCGAGGTCAGCGTGGGTCGGGAAGTCCCGTACCAGGTCATTCAGCGTCTGCAACTACCCCAATGCGCCGTGAGCCGTGGTGAATGGTGCAGTTTGCTTCGCCGCCCGCTCTCGCCGAGCTGATCGGCGACGATCCGCGAGATGACGCCATCCGGAAGCGCCAACCGGCGGGCCTCCGGTGCCAGCGGGAGTCTGGTGTCGACCATGCCAGGGCGGACTGGCCGCCCGTGCGCATGGTGTTCCAGGTCAGGGGATGCACAACACCAGGGCGCACGTCCGGATGCGCCATCGCGTAGCGCAGCGAGGTGGCAGCACCCTGAGCGTGCATGCGGCGGCGAAGCGAGCTGTCTGGGGGCGGTCGGTATGGCGAGGTCAGGTACTCGCCCGGAGGAAGCGGCCCGTCCGGCGGGTGCCGAGCACCGGTGCCGACACGCCCGCCCCGAAGACATACTCCCCGCCGACGAGCACCGCGACTACCGTGGCGTCACTACGGTTGACCATGCGCGACAGGTTGTCGAATACGGCGATCGGTGCTTCGGCGTAGGCCTCGATGGTCTCGTCCAGTTGTGCGGGATCGATGACGACCAGATCGGCGCGGTCCCCGAGACGCAGGTGGCCCGCGTCGATGCCGTACCAGTCGGCGAGTTCACCGGTGATCCGATGCACCGCGCGTTCGAGGGACAGGAACGGACGCCCCGCGCGCTCGGCGTCGTAGACCCGGCGCAGAAACCGCAGCCCGAAGTTGTAGAAGGCCATATTCCGCAGATGCGCGCCCGCATCCGAGAAGCCGAGCTGCACCCCGGGGTCGGCGGCGAATTTGTCGAGCACCTGTGGTCGGTGATTGGAAATCGTTGTGCGCCAACGCACTTTGTCCCCGTATTCGACGACCAGATCCAGAAACGCGTCCACCGGATGCAAGCCACCGCGATCCTGCCCGACCTGACCGAAGGTCTTGCCGATCACCGAAGCATCCGGACACTCGACGATTTCGGCGTCGAAGAAATCGCGATGCCATACCCGCGGCCCGAACTTCTTGTCGTAATCCTTACGGAATCGGCGTCGATAGCCTTCGTCCCGCAGTAGCTCCCGACGCTGCTCCAACTGGTTGGACAGATGCAATGCCGCTGCGCCCGAACCGAATTCCTCGAATACCGGCAAATCGATACCGTCGGAGTAGATCTCGAACGGCACCGGCAGATGCTGCCAGCGGAAGTCACCGCCGAGCCGATTGAGCAGCCGTGCGATCAACGGAAAGATCTGGGCGACAGTGGGAATGGCCTTGATATCGGCCGCCGACAGCAGGCTGACCTTCAGTGGTTTGCGGAAGATGCCGAGGCTGCTCGCCGCCATCGCGACCAGACTTTGCGGCCGGGCCACATCCGGCCCGCCCTGCAACGCCCGGCCGCGACGCCGCAGGATCGCATTCAGCCTGCGGCGTTCGCCGGTGGTCGCATAGGTCGAGGGCAGGGTGCGCGATCGGCAGACCTCACCGTCGAGCTTGTCGAATAGCAGCTGTTGGGAGGACATGCCGACGAAGCCCGCGTCCAATGCCTCCTCGAGTTTCACTGCCATGGAGTCCAATTCGGCATCCGTGGGCCGAATCTCCTTGCGGGTGGCGCGATCCAATCCCATCTCAGCGGCGCGGATATCGGAATGTCCGATGAAGGCGGCGAGGTTGGGCCCGAGCGGCAGCGCCTCCAGCGCCTCGACATATTCGTGCGCCGAAGTCCAAGACTTGGTTTCGGTCATTGCCGCGATCACATGTTTGCGCGGAATGGCCTCCACCCGGCCGAACAGATCACCGGCGTCCGATGCGTCGACATGCACCGTCGACAATGAGCACGACCCGAGCAGCACGGTGGTAATGCCGTGCCGGATGGATTCGGCCAGCGCCGGACTCTGCAGCACCTCGACGTCGTAGTGGGTATGGATATCGATCATGCCGGGAATCACCCATTTCCCGGTGGCATCGATGACGTGCGGGCAGTCGGTCTCATCGAGCGGTTCGGCCGAAACTGCGGCTATAGAACCTTCCCGGATTCCGAGGTGACGGATGGCCGAGGGCGAACCGGTGCCGTCGAACCAACGTCCGCCTTTGATGATCGTGTCGTACATAACTTCACTCCGCGGCGGAAAGGGCGTCGGCAATCCCGGCCCGCACGACCTTGCCGGTCGCATTGCGGGTCAGGGGAGTCGTGGTGATCCGCCACCGTGCGGGGACCTTGTAGTACGCGATGCGCTGCCTCGCGAATTCCGTCAGTTCCTGTTCGGTTGTGGCGGAGGCATTCTCGACGACAACCAGTGCCGCGACCAGCTGGCCGAGCTCGTCATCGGGCACCCCGACGACGGCGGATTCGCGCACCGCGGGATGTTCGTCCAGACACTGCTCGACCTCGGTCGGGTACACATTCTCGCCACCGCGCAAGATGAGATCCGAACGCCTGCCGGACAATCGGAGTCGGCCTTGCTCGAGGACTCCGATATCGCCGGTGCGCAACCAGCGCTCTGGCGTGATGGCGGCGGCCGTGGCGGCCTCATCCGCCCAGTAGCCGAGCATGACGTAGGGGCTGCGCACCCAGATCTCACCCTCGACGCCCTCGCCGACGGGTTCGCCGAGCGCATCGCGGATCTGCAGGTCGACTCCGATCACAGGACGGCCCACGGTGTCCGGAAAGGCGGCGAGTTCGGCCGGTGCGGCAATGGTCGCCGCGGTACTGCATTCGGTCATGCCGTAGCTGGTCACCAGCGCGGTCTTGGCGACTGGAAGTTGTTCGCGCAGTTGCTGTTGCAATGCGGCCGAGGACGGAGCCGAATTCAGCGAGAAGGCGGCCAGCGAGGTCAGATCGTACTTCGACAGGTCCACTTCGAGCAGGCGACTCGCCATGGTCGGCATCGCCCCCCAGTTGCTGATCCGCTCTTGTTCGATCAGCCGCAGTATCCGGTCGGCGTCGAACGCGCCCTGATAGATGACGGCGGTATCGCCGGTCGCCATGCGCGGCAGCACCAGATTGTGCAGGCTGGCGATGTGGAACAGCGGGGAGGTGAGCAGGAATCGGCGGCCCTTCGGACTGCCGTCGTCGATGCCGCCCTGGAAGGCGGCGGCGAGCGCGTCGTTGAACCGGTGATAGTCGATGACCGCCACCAGGTTTCGCTGCGAATGCACTGCGCCCTTGGGGCGGCCGCTGGTGCCGCTGGTGTAGAGGATTACCGCGGGATCGTCTTCGTCTACGGGGGTGTTCGGTAGCTCGCCGTCGCCGTACTCGGCGATCAGCGCGGGTAGGTCGTGCTCCATGGTGAGCACGGGAACCCGGATATCCAGCTGCGCCACCTGGCCTGCGCGTTTCGCATCGACGATCAGGACCTTCGGGCTGGTGTGCTCCAAGCCGTAGGCGATTTCGCGCGGCATCCACCAGGCGTTGTAGCCGACGGCGATCGCGCCCAGCGTCTGCGCGGCCCAGAAAGTCACCACCCACTCGGTAGTGTTGGCCGCGAGAATGCCGATTCGGTCACCCTTTCCGACGCCGTATCGCTCCCGCAGCGCACGAGCCAGCGCGCCGACAGCGGCCACGTGCTCGGCATAGGACATCCGTCGGTCCTCGGTGACCAGGTAGTCGCGATCACCCAGGGCGACCGATGCCGCGAGCACTTCGCGCAATGCGCGCACCCGGTCCTTGATCACCGGAATAGGCGCGCCGAGTACATTTTCGACCGTCATCTCGAACGGCCCGCCGGGACCGGTCAGCCGCGCAACGGCCTGTGCGGCCATTGCCTGTGGATCGAAAGGCTTTGTCATAGGAGGCACTTCCTCGTGGGTCAGGGCACCAGTACGGCGCGGCCGGTAATGAGTCCGCGCTCCAGTCGGTCGAGGGCTGCGCGGCCGTCCGCCAGCTCGAAGCGTTCGGTTTCGACGGTCAGCCGGCCCGACTGGGCCAGGGCTACGGAGTTGATCAGATCGGATTTGGTGCCGCCGTAGCACTTTCGAATCGAAGCGCCCCATGGCCAGCCCGGACCGCCCGCTGGTCCGGCCGTGACTTCCGGTGCACCACCGCCGAGCCCGATCATGCGATACGCGCCATTGGGGGCGACCGATTCCACTGCCAACCTGGCGGTCGCATCGACACCGACGAAGTCGAAAACGGCATCGGCACCACGGCCATCGGTGCGGTCCAGGATTTCGCGCGCGGTATCGGCACCGGAGAGCAGGCCATCGGCCGCACCGCAGCGGGCGGCCAGGGCCAGTTTGTCCTCGCTCACGTCAACGGCGATCACGTGCGTCGCGCTGGTCGCGGTAAGGACCTGCACCGCGACATGGCCGAGTCCGCCGATGCCGATGACCACCGCGACCGAACCGGGGTACAACTGCTCTCGCGCGCCGTTGATGGCGTGGTAGCTGGACAGCGCCGCATCGGCCAGCGGCGCGGCCTGCAGGAAATCCAGCTCGCCGATCGGCACGAAAGAGCTGGCGGGTATGCGGATGTACTCCGCCATCCCGCCGTCTGGACCGAGTCCCGGACACGGCGGCATGGCGGTACGTCCGGCGGCGAGGCACACATTTTCATTGCCGCTCACACACTCTCGGCAGACACCGCACGACCAGCACAGGTAGACGATGCCGCGTTCGCCGACCACCCGACTGTCGACCGCACTGCCGACCGCCTCGATGGTGCCCGCCACCTCGTGCCCGAGCGTCAGCGGATCCTCGCGCAATTTGAACGGAATATGCAGCACATGCAGATCGGAATGACAGATACCCGCCGCACCGACCCGCAGCAGCAGATCAGTCGGACCGATCACGGGCACCGCGACCTCACGCAGTTCGAGTACACCCGGTTCGGTGAGCTGTAATGCCCGCATCATGCGCGCACCACCGAAAACACCGCGCGCAGATAGGCATTCGCACGATCGGAGCCGATGAGTCCCGGCGCCATCTTGTTCATGGTGTAGGCGAAGGTGACTCGATGATCGAGATCGTTGACCACGATGGCGCCGCCGAATCCGGCCCACCAGCAGACCTTCCCGTCGGGCACCTCCGGCGCGGTCTGCGACTGGGGGAGTCCGTAACCGAGCCCGAAGCGCAGCGGCAGTAGCAGGGCCAGATCCGCACCGTCGGACTGCTGTTCGAAGATGAGATCGATTGTCTTCTCCGACAACAACCTTCGGCCGTGCAGCGCTCCACCGCAGGCGACCAGCGACTGCACCGCGGCCACTGAATGCGCATTGCCGTGCCCGTTCACCGCCCCGATTTCGGCCTCCCGCCATGCGGCGCTATTGGCCTCCGGAATATCGAGCAGCGGACTGGTGAGCGTCTTGACCAGGATGCTGTCCTGATCGAGCGCGGCCATATCGAATTGCAGCAGCGGCGGCGGGACGAGCGGTGCGATGCGGTGATGGTTTTCGGGTGCGGTGCCGATATGGAAATCGGCATTCAGCGGTCCGGCGAGTTCCTCGGCGAAGAACTGGCCGAGGGTGCGGCCCGTAATTCGACGGACCACCTCCCCGACCAGATGTCCATAGTTCAGTGCGTGATAGCCCGATGCCGTGCCCGGCTCCCACCACGGCGGCTGTGTCGCGAGCCGCGCGCTCGCCGCCTCGGTGTCGTAGATATCGGCCAGCTCGATCGGCCGCTCCCAACCCGAGACCCCGGAGGTGTGACCGAGTAGATGGCGAATCTCGATATCGCCCTTGCCATTCGCGGCGAATTCCGGCCAGTAGTGCGCGACCTTCTGTTGCACATCGAGCTCGCCCCGGTCCACCAGCAGCAGCGCGGACAGCGCGGTCATGGTTTTGCTGATGGAGAAGACATTGACCAGGGTGTCCTCGGTCCATGGCGCGGTCCGCTCGAGATCGCGGTGTCCACCCCAGATATCGACAACCGGTTCGCCGTCGACGGTCACGCAGATCGATGCACCGAGTTCCGCACCCGAGGCGATCTGTGCGGCTAATTCCGTTCGCACACCGGCGAATTCATCCGTACAGAATCCTGATGTCGTCATCGGCCGCCCTCACGCATTCTCGAGCGCTCTGGCGGGCACCGGCAACGCATTGCCGGCGGCGGCAGCCCGCTTCGCGCCCCTTGCCATTTCCCGGTTCATATCGCGCACATAGGGCTCGAACTCGACTTGGATCGTGTGCCGAGGCGAGTTGTAATACCGTCCGGTGCGGCGCTGTTCGGCCGCCGTGATCTCGGCATTCATCTCCTTCTCCGACGGCGGCAGGTACTTGCCGGTCAAATAGGCCGCGACCAACTTGCTCTGCTGTTCGGCGAAATTCACCAGCGTCGGCAACGGTTGGGCCAGACCGAGATAGAACAGATTGTCCACACCCGGTTTCATCATCTGCTTGAACAGCGGGATGCGATTCTGTTCGTCCGGTACCAGCTTCGGATCGGAGAAGAACGGAAAGCTGATGTGATAGCCGGTGGCACAGACGATTACGTCCACCTCCTCGGCGCTGCCGTCGGCGAAGCGCACCTGCGGACCCTCCAGTGCGGTAATGGCCGGTTTGAAGGCGATATCGCCGCAGCCCGCGCGATGCAGGAACTCCTCGCTGGCCGACGGATGCGCCTCGAACGGCTTGTGATCCGGTTTCGGCAGACCGTAGAACTCCATATCGCCGCGGAACTTGCGTACGAAACGCTGCTTGAGCTTCAGGCTGACCTTGCGTGGAATCCATGGCGGCACACTCTGTTTATCGCCGACCTTGCCGTTGACATACTTCGGCAGCACCCAAACCCCGCGGCGTGCCGAAACGGTCAGCTTCTCGGCGACGAACCGCTGCGATAGTTCCGAGGCGATATCGAGCCCGGAGTTGCCCATGCCGACCACCACGATCTTCTTACCGCGCATATCCACCGGATCGAACGGGTCGTTGTAGGCGTGGCTGTGGATCAGCACACCGTCGAATTCGCCCGGATAGTCCGGAGTGCGCGGATCCCAGTGGTGGCCGTTGCAGACGATCAGCGCGTCGTAGGCCCGGGTGCGGCCATCGCTCGCGGTGACCAGCCAGCTGCCGTCCTGCTGGCGCTCGGCCGCGGTGACCTTGGTATTGAACAGGATCTTGTCGCGGAAGCCGAAATGGTCGACATAGTCCTTGAAGTACTGGAAGAGCTGCGAGTGGTGCGGGAAGTCAGGCCATTCCTCGGGCGCCGGGTAATCCTCGAAGGCGAGCCGGAACTTGCTGGTGTCGATATGCAGCGACTGGTAGCAGGCCGACATCCCATTGGGATTCTTGAAATACCAATTGCCGCCCACTTCATCGCTCGCCTCGAAGACCTCGAAGGGAATGTCGAAGTCCTGCAGGCGTTTTGCGGCGGTGATTCCGGAGGGGCCCGCGCCGATGACGCATACCCGGGGCAGATTGCTGTGAGTCAATTCCGTAGTCCTCGTCCGAAGGATTGCCGTCACGTGGGCGGCACCGGATCCGATGCGGCGAACCATCCCGCGCCGCCTGCGGCACGTGGAGTGACGTAGGCAACAAATTAGCACTGGCTAGACGTACTGTCTAGTGAATGACATGATGTCTATCATGCCGACCAAGTCGAATCCGCCCGGACTGAGCCTGCGCGACGAACAGAAGCTGCAGACCCGCGCCAGACTGATGGACGGCGCCAAGGCGCTGTTCACCGAACGCGGTTATGCGGCGGTGCGGGTCGACGACATCGCCGCCGCCGTCGGCTGTAGCCGCGCCACCTTCTACCTGCACTTCAGTAGCAAGCTCGAGATCCTGCGTGCGATTGCCGAACAGAGCACCGCGCCGACCGCACTGCACTTCTATGAGGATCTGGACCGGGTGCTCGACACCGGCTCCCGCGCGGAATTCGTGGACTGGGTGACCCGCGCCATCGCCTGGTTCCACGAATACAAGGACCTGCTGCCCGCCTGGGACGAGGCCACCGCACTGGAGCCGGAATTCCGCGAAATCGCCCGCCGCGGCATCCTGGCCCTGCCCAACGCCATGACTTCCTACCTCGCCCGCTGGCCCGAAAGCCGCCGCGACGAGGCTCGCCTACGCGTGGAACTCCTTGTTGCCCAACTGGAACGTTTCTTCACCCGCTGGGCCATGCAGGGCACCATCGATGTCTCCACCGACCAGGCCGCCGAAGTCCTCACCGACATCTGGTTCCCGGCTTTGCAAGCCCCTGCCTAGCGGCGGCCGCGGAAGGTGCGGCGAAGGTCCTGAGTCCAGAGGTCAGGGATTTCCCAGGGGATGAAGTGGCCGCCCTGGTCGTGGGCGGTCAGGTTGACGTGGTTGTACCAGGGGCCGCGATCGCTGGCGCGGAAGTGCTCGACGCGGTCGGCGGTGGTGACGCCGGGCGGATTCTCGTAGCCGACGAAGGTGATGCCGGTGGGCGCCTCGATGACGGGGTGGCGCTCGTGCGACGGGGTCCAGGGATAGCGGTTGTTATTGGCGTAGGTGCGGATCGAGGTGCCGATGGAATTGGTGGCCCAGAAGATCATGGCGTGGGTGAGCAGATCGTCCTTGGTGAAGACGGTTTCGATATCGCCGTCGTCGTCACTCCATGCCATCCAGCGCTGGAGTATCCAGGCGAGCATGCCCGCGGGTGAATCGGACAGGCCGAAGGCCAAGGTGCTCGGTTCGAGGACGTGCGCCGCGAGGTGGACGCCGAAACGGTGCTCCAACTCGATGATTCGGGCATAGACCTCATCGGGCAGCCCGTCCGGAATGGGACGCCCGCCGCTGATATCCCAGGCTCGGTCGCCCTCGAACAGCGTCAGCTTCTGGCCCGAGCCGATATGGATCGCGTACAGCTCGTCGGCGTATTTGTGGCCGAGTTGACCGGTGACCAACGCGCCCACATCGCACCCCGCGGCGGCATATTTGGTGTAGCCGAGGGTTTCGGTCATGAGCGTGTGCCACAGGTCGGCGACCTTCCAGAAGTTCATATCCGGGTGCTTCGGCAGTGGGCTGGAGAATCCGAAACCGGGAAAAGACGGCACGATCACATCGAAGGCATCGGCGGGATCGCCACCGTACGCACCGGGGTCGGCGAGCGGATCGATGACCTTGGCCCAGTGCCAGAAGGTCCACGGCCAGCCGTGGGTGAGGATCAGCGGTATCGGATTCGGGCCGACTCCGGGTCTGCGCAGGAAATGCACCGGAACGCCATCGACGTCGACGAGGTAGTTGTCATAGGCGTTGATCGCGGCTTCGGCCTTGCGCCAGTCGTATTCGTGCTGCCAGTACTCGACGAGTTCCTGCAGGTAGCGGCGGTCTACGCCGTAGTAGCGGTCGTCATTGCCCGCATCGTCGGGCCAGCGTGTCAGTGCGAGTCGCCGCTGCAGATCCGCGAGCACCGCATCGGGTACGTGAATTGGTGTCGGCCGGAGCGGGAACGGGTCGGCGTGGCTCAAAGCTCTCTCCTGTAACCGCTTCGCGAATCTCGGATGCCTCGACCGTAACACCAGCGAATCGCGAGCCCTGAGTCATGCCTCCGGAGGCGAATCCTCCTCGCTGGCAGGCGCATCCTTGGTCGGCACCGGGACCGGCCGCAACAACACCCAGACCAGGAAGGCGATCGCCACCGCCCCCATCCCGAGCCCAGCCCAGATATTCACATTCACTCCACCGGTCTTGGCCTCCTCGGCCGCGGTGTTGTGCACCAGCCCCGTCACGACCAGAACGACGGCGTAACTGCCGAGCAGCGCGCCGACAATGGTGCGGATATCGAAAAGCATCGACTGGCCTCCTTATCCGACGATGATATTCAGCGCGATGACCAGGACCAGCGCGATCCCCGCCAGCAGCACCGGCCGTTGATACCAGGGCAGATCCGCCTCGTCCGGATCGTGCCGCAGTTCCTTCGGCGTCTGCGAATACACCAGCCCGACCAGTTCGGCATCCGGCTTCGACCGCGTCACCTGGGTAACCGCGACGCTGACCACGATATCCACAACGAACGCCACACCGGCCGCGACGAAACTCGAACCCTGACCGGATAATTCGAAGACATCGGTCTTGTGCAGGATGAAAACCACAATGGCCGAGGTGGTTCCGAAGACCAGCCCCATCCAACCCGCCGTCGGCGTCATCCGCTTCCAGAACATACCGAGAATGAAGGTCGCGAACAGCGGTGCGTTGAAGAAGCTGAACAGCGTCTGCAGATAATCCATCATATTGCTGAAATTGCCTGCGATGAACGCGGTTCCGATTGCCGCGACGGTCGCGCCGACCGTCGCGAGGCGACCGACGTTCAGGTAATACCCGTCCGGCCGATCCCGCCGCACGTACTGCTGCCACAGGTCATAGCTGAATACCGTATTGAAGGCGGAGATATTGGCCGCCATGCCCGCCATGAACGCCGCGAGCAATCCGGCGAGCCCGACACCGAGCAGCCCGTTGGGCAGTACATCCTTCATCAGATACAGCAGCGCCTGGTTATAGGTGGCATCGCCGGAGTAGTTCGAACCCGCCGTCTCCGCCGCCTTGTACTCGCTCATCTGCGGTACCAGCACTGCGCTGATCATGCCGGGAATCACCACGATCAACGGAATGAACATCTTCGGATACGCGCCGATGATCGGGGTGCGTCGCGCGGCCGAAATGGAATGCGTCGCCAGTGCGCGCTGCACCTCGACGAAGTTGGTGGTCCAGTAGCCGAAGGAGAGGACGAATCCGAGCCCGAAGACGATGCCGACCACCGAAAGGAAGTCATTGGAGAACCCGCTGAGCGCATTGCCCGGCCAGGAGTCCCACTGCGCGCCACCGCCGGGGGATGCGCTCACCTTCTCGCGCAGCCCATCCCAGCCTCCGGCCTTGTGCAGACCGACCAGCGTCAGCGGCAGCAGCGCGGCGACGATCACGAAGAACTGCAATACCTCGTTGTAGATCGCCGCGGACAATCCGCCGAGGGTGATGTAGGACAGCACGATCGCCGCGGCGACGATCACCGACACCCATAGCGGCCAACCCAGCAGCACATTCAGAATCGACCCGAGCAGATACAGATTCACCCCGGCAATAAGCACCTGCGCGATCGCGAAGCTCAACGCGTTCACCAGATGTGCGCCGGTACCGAAGCGCCGCCGCATGAATTCCGGCACACTGCGCACCTTGGAGCCGTAGTAGAACGGCATCATCACCACGCCGAGGAACAGCATGGCCGGCACCGCGCCGATCCAGAAGTAGTGGAAGGTGGGGAAGCCGTATTCGGCGCCATTGGCCGACATGCCCATGATCTCGACCGCGCCCAGATTGGCGGAGATGAACGCGAGACCTGTCACCCAGGCGGGCAGCGATCGTCCGGACAGGAAGAAGTCGATACTCGACGAGACCCGCTGCCTGGCCAGCAGACCGATGCCGATTACGAAGACGAAATACAGCGCTACCAGCGCATAGTCGACGGGCTGCGCGTCCAGGCGCAGTGTCGTCTCGGCTTGTACCGAGACGGCATCCAGCGCCGATGAGTAAAGGGTCGAATCGGCAAGCGGCACAGCGTCGTCCCTCCAGGCGATGAAACCGGGCGTCTCGCGTTCTACTGTGCGTGATTGTGCCGTACCCGCGCGGTACATTCACGCACAAAAGTTGGACAGTTGCTCAAACGATGCGGTGCGCACCCGCGCCGGCCACGACGACGAAGGTGCGCGGCGCCTGGAAACCCGATTGCGCGAATCGATCTCGCACCGCGTCCGTGACCGCCGCGGTGTCGTCCTGATCGACGAGCGCGATAACGCTGCCGCCGAAGCCACCGCCGACCATGCGCGCGCCGTGCGCCCCGGCGTCGAGCGCGGCGGATACCGCGGCATCCAGTGCCGGTGTCGAAACCTCGAAATCATCACGCAGTGACTCGTGCGCCACGGTCAGGATCGGTCCGATCGCACGCGGATCCGCACCTCCTCGCAACTTTTCGGCAATCGTGAGTACTCGCGCATTCTCGGTCACCACATGCCGCGCTCGCCGCCGCAGTACCGCATCGCCGATGCGGTCCACAACCGCCGCCGATTCGATATCGCGCAGTGCGGGCACGTCCAGTGCCGCGGCGGCGGCCTCGCATTGAGCGCGCCGCCGTGCGTAACCACCATCGATCAGCGCGTGCGGCTGTCCGGTATCGATCACCAACAGCTCCAGCCCGAACCGATCGAGATCGAATGGGATTTGTTCGTGCGCGACACTGTCGTTCGCGACCAACCGGCGCACATCCAGGAACAACGCATGTCCGGCCGTACACAGAATCGATGCGGACTGATCGAGCAGTCCGGTCGGCACTCCGGCGTAGTCGTTCTCGGCGGCGCGGGCAAGATCGATCAACTCGCGATCGGTGACGGTGGGCGCGAACAGATCTCGCAGCGCGACCGCCACCGCACACGACAGCGCTGCCGAGGACGACAATCCGGCACCGATCGGCACCGCACCGTCCAACTCCAGGTCGACGCCGTCACACACATAACCACGGCGCGCGAATTCGGACACAACGCCCAGCGGATACCGCGACCATCCGGGCACCCGATCCCGTTCGGCGGCAAGCTCGCTCACCGCGACCAGCACCGTCGCACCCGGCCGCTGCCGCGAGAGCACCCGGACCCGGCCGTCGGTTCGCGCCTCTGCCTGACACTCGACCACCAGCGGCAATGCGATGGGCAGCACGAAACCGTCGTTGTAATCGGTGTGTTCACCGATGATGTTGACCCGACCCGGCGCCACCCACTTCGGCACGAATTCCTCACCTCGTCGCATTGCCAGTGCTCACGCATGTCATCCCAGCAACCCTGGGCACCACACCCTACGAGACACGCCACCGGAACATGTCTTTCGGCCCGCGCGGATGCGTGATCGATCGCCTTGACGCACAGTCGAATTTGACGCAATACCGGCCTAAATAATCCGGCCGACGGTTTCGGGAGGGCATTATGATTCAGACAACCCCACGCGGCGGCCTACTCGGGCTGCAGTGGATCGATCGATTACTCCCGCCCATGGGCAGGCCGGACCGCGGCGATCAGCGTGACTCCGGAGCTCCACTGACGATCGAGATCGGCGCGGCGACGGGGACCGGCCCGACGGCTATGTCGGCCTTCGATGCGGCACTGCGTGACCTGGGAGTAGGTGATGCCAACTTGATCCGCCTGTCATCGGTCATTCCACCGCGCGCCGTGCTGGCCCGCACCGGCCGCGTCCGCAAGCCGATCCGCTGGGGTGATCGGCTCTACTGCGTCTACGCCGCGCAGCATGCGAATGCGGCGGGTGAGCGTGCGGGCGCGGGCATCGGCTGGGCACTGCGCGACGACGGTTCCGGCGCCGGACTTTTCGTCGAACACGAGGCCGAGACGGCCGCGCAGGTCGCGACGCTGATTCGCGCGAGTTTGACCGATATGACTCGCAACCGGCCGCAACGTTTCGGTCCGATCCAGCTGTGCACCACCGAGGCCCGTTCCGATGGCACGCCGACCTGCGCGCTTGTGCTGGCGGCGTACCACACGACACCGTGGGGACATCAATGACAGCGTTGCGCAGCGAGTCCATGAGGGATGGTGTTCGGCTGACGGGCGGGCCGCCTGAGCTGAAAGTCACTATCGAATCGACCATTCCGGACGACCGGATCGATATGTTCCACCTGCTGTACGAGGAGGCCTTCGGCCCCTTGCGCACCAAGGCCATTGCCAGACAGGTGCTGCACCGATCGGAATTCCGCGAGGAGATGATAGATCCGCGGGTCGCCAAACACGTCGCGCGCACCGCGACCGGCGAACCCATCGGGGTGACGACGCTGACCAAACATCTCGAGACCGTCCCGTGGATCAGTCCGGAGTATTTCGCCGCCCGCTACCCCGAACATGCGGCGCGCGACGCGATCTACTACGCGGGTTTCACCCTTGTTGCGCCAAGTGCCCGACAAGGAGCCGCATTCCATGCCATGATCAAATCAGTTGTCCAGGTATTGGTGGCCGAGCGCGCGGCGGTCGGTTGGGACATCTGCTCGTATAACAACACTCGGTTTTCCTTCGCCGACAGCATTCGAGCGGTGCTCGATGAGCAGGCGGCGAACGTCGAAGTCGCGGTGGAGGATTCGCAGACCTACTACGCGGCGCGGTTCACTGGGGATGGAGCGACCAAGGGGGGCTGATGACCGTCAGCGAAGAGCAGCCGACCACCGTTCGGCACCACCTCGAAATGCGGTGGTGCACAATATTTCTCGCGCTGACCGCAGTCGGTCTGGCGGTACTGCTCTGCATTGATGTCCGGCCGTTGTCGCTGCTGACCATGGCCGCCGTGGTGCTCGGCGCGCTCACCATGATCTATATCGGCCTGCGGCGATATCGTCCCGAGCGGCCGCTGCCGTGGTACCTACTCTCGGCATCGGCCGTGCTGTTCGCCGTGGGTACGGCCACCCGCGAGATCGACAGCCACGGACTGCATCCACTCGACGACCTGTTCACTCTCGCCGGTTATTTCGGCACCGGGGTGGCCGCGGCGCTGTGGTTGCGCCCGCGCCAGGTCCGGCCGAACTACGATCTGCTGCTCGACTCGGCGCTCATCGGTCTCGGCGCACTGCTGGCCTCGTGGACCTTTCTGATCTCACCGATCCTGCAGTCGCACGACACCACCGCGCACACTGTAGTGGCGGCGACCTATCCGGTGCTCGATGCTCTGCTGCTGACCTTGGTAGCGCATTCGATGGCGACCGCGACCCGTTCGGAGACCTCGTTGCGCCTGCTGCACAGCGGGCTGATCGCTGTGCTCATCGGCGATTTCGGGTACAGCCTCGACGCCGTCGACCGCGCACCCGTCGCGCACGAATTGTTGCTGGTACCGCTACTGGTGGCCTATCCGATCGTCGGCGTCGCGGCGCTGCATCCGACCATGGCGAGTCTCGGTGCGCCACGGCACATCCACCCGCACCATTCGCGGCAGCGAGCCAGCTTCATCGCGGTCGCGTTGATCGTGGCCTCGCTGATTCCGGTGGTCGGTTCCAGTCTGGACACCCTCGATCGCGTGGTGGTCTCGTCACTGTGTGCGCTGCTGCTCATCGGCGTGCTGGTGCGCAGCGAACGCGCGATCGTCCGCAGTGCGCGCAGTGAACGGCGGGCGCAGTACCAGGCCGATCACGACATGCTCACCGGATTGCTGAACCGGGCCGCGCTGCTGCGCGGGCTGAATCGCAATCACGAGCACTGGATCGAGCAGCCGCTGTGTCTGCTGTTCATCGATCTCGACGGCTTCAAGATGGTCAATGACAGCTACGGCCACGCGGTCGGCGACGAGCTGATCGCGAATGCGGCATCCCGGATCCGGCACATCATCCGGCGCGACGATGTGGTGGCCCGCTACGGCGGCGACGAATTCGTGGTGCTCGCACCGCTGGACCGACAGGAGGCCGCCATGCTCGCGGAGCGACTACTCGGCGCCTTCGTTCGGCCGTTCGAGCTGAGCGCGGGCGAAATACCGATCACCGCGAGTGTCGGCCTGGCCTGCGGCAGCCCGCGCAGCTCCGACGACACCATCTACGACCTCATCAGGGAAGCGGATTCGGCGATGTACCACGCGAAGGAGTACTCGCTCGGCTACGCATTCCACGACGACCTGCGCCACGGTCCGGAACCGCGACACAACACCGCCGACCCGGGACGCCGGATCTGGCGCCCGAGCGGCCGGTCCCATAACACCAACGGCAAATCCGCCGCCGTCTAGTCCGAGAGCTCTTCGAGCAGTCGCCGAGCTTCCTCTAACTCGGCCTGTAACTGCTGCACCTTGGACTCCTGGACCACTCGGGCGGCCTCCAGGATCCCGGCAACCACCTCGGCCACCTCCGGATGCAGCACCTTGGCCGCCTGCGCCACCGCGGAGCTGGTCACTGGCAGACCGCGCACGGACTTCTTCTTGCCGCTGACCACATCGACCGACCACTCGCCGTCCGCGGTACCGGTCAGCGTCACCGTGACCTCCGGCGTCTTCGCCTTGCTTCGCGCGGCGGGCGCCTTCGCCGCGGGCTTCGCGGCGCCTGCGGGTGTCGCGGGTTTGGCCGGTTCCGCCGCGGGGGCATCGGGTTTCGCGGCCGAAGCGGGCGGGGTGGGGCTCGGGGCCGGCCTGGGGGCCGGTGTCGCGGTGCTCGTCAAGGTCGACGGCTGGGTCACAGTGGATTCCTTCCTGGTTGTCGACTTCGGCTGGGCAGAGCTTGTGGTTGCCGCCTTATCCCGTGGCGGCTTGGTCAACGTCACTTCGGTCGGAGAAAAGGACAGTACATCCTTCGATCCGGTCGGCTTGACCCGCAGGAAGTCGCTCTCGGATCGATCACCGATCTCGACCACCTTGCCGGACCGTCCCTCCGGCACGCCCACCGCGGCCGCGGTGAACCACACCATCGGCGGGCGACCGCCAGCGATGTCCGTGGCGATCTGCTGAATCTCAGTGTCCGACAACGGCTGTGGTTTCGTTCGTGGGGACGGCATGGTGGCACTCCGAGCGGTATTCGTGGATGGCTGCGTGCACAGATGATGCCGCACGCCACCGACAGATTCACAGCCACCACCGAATCCGCCCAGGATCAATCAAGATTCCGAATCCCAGCGAACATGTAGCTACGGCATCCCGTCCGACCGGCAGATCTGCGCATTTCGGAGGCATCCCGCTCGCCGGTTCCGCACTCATAAGTGACTTGCTCGGAAGCGAGTAGCGCCAGTTGAAGGCGCGTCCGCACAGCCAGGTGGCTGAACCTCGCGGTAGCCGTTGGGCATTTTTAAGGACCTATCCCAGATATGGCTGGCCGCGTTGCTCCATGTGGTGTTGTAGCCGGAGCCGGACGGTATCGTGCACCGGCACATCCGCAAGCTCGTCCGGGTGGAGAAAGCGAACCTCTGTGGATTCATCACTGATCGCGATACGGCCGCCGACAACGCGGCCGTAGAACGTGATGTTGAACTCTTGGCGCACCTCGCCATCGGCATACGCGATGATGTGCTCAGGATCGGTATAGATACCGAGCAGTCCCGTGATCTCGATATCCAAGCCGGACTCTTCCTTGGTCTCACGAATCACGCACTGCTCCAGCGTTTCCCCAATCTCCATGACGCCACCGGGCAATGACCAATTGCCGGAGTCACTCCGGCGCTGCATGAGAATCGCACCATCGTCATCGACAACCAGCGCCGAGCCGCCTGGGACCAGACTGTTGGCCTTCGGCGCGTTCGGGTCTCGGTAATAATCACGCCGTCTGCTCATTTGGGACTCCTAGCGAGTAATAGGCAACAGTGTCCCAAATCTGTTCGACCTGATCAGCGAACGACGAGAATATGCCGTATGGGGAAAGTTGTCTCAGGTAGAGCGCTGGGTGTTGATATCCTCGGGCGCGTACAAGATATGGGGTGACAATCATTCGATCGTCGAATCGGAATACCGAGTTGTACAGATGCGTCGTGTGCAATCCGATCTGACAACCCGGCGTGGCTGTCAGTTGGCCGAGCATGCTCAGTGCATTGCGGATGCGACCGGGCAGTGTTCCGTGCATCTGTTCCAGGTTGTCTCGCTCTGCGACGTGATCGCAATCAGGGTCCGCGAACCCCAGCCGGACTCGAACACCGCTTCGGCACTTGCCGGCAATGATGTCGGCAGCGTTGGGTAGCAGTTCGAGGACGAACGGATAGGCGTACCCGATGATGTCGATTCGTTCGGTAGCTCCGAGTAGCAACGATGTCCACAAGTCGTTCGGGATATCGGCTCGGTGGGCATACGCGCTGAGCACTTCGGCCGTCGCGGGTGCCCCTGCAGTCAGGTCCGGTCGTGTCTGCGGCCACAGCGTGGTCTCTGATTCGTTCAGTACCTCAGCTACCGCGAGTCTTGTTCGCCGGTGAGGTATTCGTCCGGCGAGCCACCGATTGACTGTCTTCACGTCCACTCCGACCCGTTGGGCAAGCATTGCCGAGTCGAGTTCGGCTCGCAGCATCGCCGATTCGAGGCGTTGGCTCATATCAGAACCATACGGGACAGACATGGGACGTTTCGGTGAGTTGGAAGTGTCCGCGCAAACGTCCTCTGCGCAGTTCAGGTGTCCGCGTGGTGGCCATAGCGTCGTAGCCGGCCGCCCGGAGTTGGTGAGGACTCCCAACTTCGGGCTGGCCTGCCAATCGCTGCGAAGGGGATGAAATGCGAAGGTGGTCAAGGCTGTACGGATTGGCGGGTCGTGACGTGGAGCAAGCGGACACCACTGATGCGCGACCCAATTACCTGCTTACGGTGGCCGAATCTCAGCGGATTATGCAGCAGCACAAGGATTGTCGTGCTGTCATGTGCCCGCACAAGGCGACCGCGCTACGCTGTCTGGTCCAGGCGGGCAAACTCGCGCCCGCAGCGATGAGTCCCCGCGAACGCGCCGCCGCCCGTGGCTTGGCGTTCCCACTGGCCGAACACGATCTCCCAGTGCGTGTCGGCCCGGATCTTCGGACTTTGCTGGATGTTCTAGACGGTCTACTCGATCCCGCCATCGATGACGGAGGGCACGATGGCACTGACTAAGCGCCAGACGAAAGTTGATGCCGCGCGGGCGATTCTGGTGCACTCGCTGTTGTGGGCGTCGAGGTGCCGCGAGTGCCGGTCACTGGTTTCGACGAACGGGAACGCGCGATGAGGCAGACACCCACCGCGATCGGCTACCTGCGCAAGGACATATCCGGGGTCTCGCAGGAATGGGATGAGATTCAGATCCGTAGCAGGGCAAAACGACTCGGCTATGACTTGGCCAAGACGGTCACGTTCGCTGCGGCGACCACCGACCCGGAGGGACGGCTGGTGAACGTGGTCCAGGCTCTCGATATCGATGTGGTGATCGCACCGAGCCTGGCACACTTCGGTGGTCTGGTGCCACAAAGGCTAGTACGGCAATGCGAACTGAACACCGTGAACCCCGCAGAGACATACGCTCCTCATGCTGCGTTCCGGTTCGTCGATCTAGACCGCATATAGCCTCGTCAAAAGGCAATTGGGACCCAAGGATCTGGGCGACAACGCAAGTCGGTCGTGGAGCTGAGTGACGGCAATCCGCCGAGGATCGGATTCACGCCGGAGCGCGATAGGACCGTGGCTGCGGCAAATCCTTACCTTGCGAAATGCCGAGTACCACCGTCTCACCAGCCGCCGCGCCGGATAACGTCGACCCATCGACCGACGCCAGAAGGAGATCCTGTGCCTATCGAGCACGAAGCCAAAATACTCGGTATCGACCCCGATACCATCGAGCGGCGCATCCTGGACAAAGGTGGTCGGAAGGTCGGTGAGCAACTCATGCGTCGCTATGTGTAGGACGTCACGCCCGGCTTCGACGGTAAGTGGATCAGGTTGCGCGACAATGGGAATGGAACCACGCTGGCTGTGAAGGAGATCACCAGCGACGCTATCGACGGCACTCACGAAGTAGAGGTGACCGTCGACGACTTCGCCGCCACCAATGCCCTGCTCGAAATGCTGGGCTTCACCGCGAAGTCCTATCAGGAAAACAAGCGGGCCAGCTTCACACTCGACGGCGCGCAGCTCGAGATCGACAGCTGGCCGCGGATTCCGCCGTACCTGGAGATCGAGGCGGCTACGAACGAGGACGTGATCCGCACTGCCGAACTCCTCGGTTATACCGAATCCGACCTCACCGGTGAGAACACGATCAAGATCTATGCACGCCACGGCATCGACCTCACTCCATCCGTGATCTACGTTTCTGAGTGAGTCGTCGGTACCTTGCAGAACCCCTGCGCCGCAACGGGAGTGCAGGGGTTCCGTTACCCGAAGCGCAGCACACGGTAGATCGTCTCGGACTTCGGCGCGGGCCGAGGCACGTCGTTCCACCCGATTTCGGCACCACGCTGCGCAATCGCGGATTTGACCGCGGCGGGATCGACATCGTCCTCGAAGAACGTTACCGACAGTCCATTACCGGTTTCCGGGTCGATGAGGTGGTAGGTGTTCAGCACCCCGGGACAGCCTTCGCGGCATCGATGACCCATTGGCGATCGTCATCAGGCATCGGCTCCCAGCCGGCACTCGGGCCAACAATGCGAACCAGACCTTTCACCGGTGGAACGACAGTGCCAATAAACCCAGCGGGGATCCGGCCACGCAGCGGAAGTGCCGATTTCGACCAGCACGGGCGCTTGCACTGCTGCGTGACAATCGAGTCAACCTCTGCCTCAGCGGATTTGAACCACAGCACTTGTCAATGCGGAACAATCCAGGCGTGACAGATGCCAACAGCAGGTTCGTCGTGGTACCCCTCGCCGAGGTCGTGCTTGCTGGGCAGGGCGTCGATCGACTGAGCAGTACGGAGCGCGATGTAATCGAAGCGTATGCGCTTGGCGGATATGAACGGATTAATCAGGCCATGCGCGGACAGATCCCGATGACGGTCGAACTCGAGCGTCGGATCGAAACGATCCGGTCTGGTCTGCAGAAGTACCCATTGCCGGAAGCCGTGCGAGTGACTAGAGAGACCGACGCAGCGGTCTACGGACTTGTCGACGAGGAGTCGGCACGGGCGCTTATCGACGCAGAGTTTCGCGAGGATGGTTTTCTCTCAACGAGTGGTGTGGCGATCCCGCCTCACTCGACAAGGCATGTGGATCCGGTCATTCTCGACCTGGTCGTACCGGCGGGAACTCCAGTCCTCAGGCTCGGTGAACTCGCTGAGATCGCGGAGGAACGCGAGGTACTTATCATTGACGCGCGGAGCTACTTCGTTGTTGACGTTGCCTTCGATAGCGTGCGTAGTATGTGGCGTATATACGCCGTTGTGATGGAGGGCGAGCTGTGAGTGCACTTACGCGGGATGTGTTGCACCCGGTCAGGGTGAAGTTGTCGCCGAAGCAGGTCCAGGCCCGCCGCCGTCAGGCTGAGGAGATTCTCAACGCGAAGCGGGGGCAACGTGACACCAAGGGTGCCACTAGCAAACGGGACTGAAGCTCTTCTGGGTATCGACGCTACTTGCTAGCCCCTCGCCAGCCCATCCAAGCGCGAATATTCAAGGGGCGCAACGACATCCCGGCCCACAGCACTGACCGTCACAGACCGAACGGCGTACCGGTTCCTCACCAACCACGCTACCTGACTAGCTGGTGAGGCCATTATTCGGTCACACGATCAGGGCTGTTTCATCCGTCCGTGGCAGCCGGTGGGGTCCGCCCCCCAGGCTGCCGCGCGGGGGACGGACCGCCTGGTGCGGACTGTCGAAACCGCAATGGAGCCGACAGTCCGCGCTGATCGGGCGAGCGTTGCCTACTTCCCCTGGAAAGGCGAATTCACCGTGGTGAGGTACTGGATCGAGGCACCGATCGCGACCGGTGCGGTCACCAGGATCTGGCCGGCGAGCACACCGAGTGCACCGACCGCGACGATGCCGCCTAGGCAGCCGATGGCTGCGGCGGGGATGAACGGACCGAATAGGCCGACGATGGTGGCCGAGGCGACGGTTGCACCGGCGATACCACCGAGTACGCAGCCGACGGCGCCGCCGCCGATACCGCCGACCAGGGTGCCGATGGTGGCGCCCATGCCGATGGTGCTGGTCATGCGTGACCAGGCGGCCTGTTCGCGATCGTATTCGGTCTTCCAGGGCGCCTTGTCCTCGTACGGCAGTGCGACCGGCTTGTAGCTCGCGTGTGCGATGTCGAGCTGCGGCGTGAGAGTTGCTGTGTTATCGGCGATTTCGGCCGCGACCGGGAATTCGAAATCGTCGACCCGGAAGGTGAGCGGCGTGCCCGCGACGGTTGTTCCGTTGGCGGCCTTGATCTTCAGCACGCCGTCCTCGACGATCAGCGAACCGGAGTCGGTGGTGATGATCGACTGAGTGTCGGTGGCCTGGGCGGTGAAGTTGATCGGGTCGGCTGCCTCGATCGGTTCGGCGGAACTCGCACCGGCGGCAATCCCCACCGCGGTCGTCATGAACGCGGCGGCCAGGGCGAACTTATTGATCTTCATGGGCTTGGTGAATCCTGTCTGTTCGAGGCATGGCGATACAACGGCCGTACCTCTGACGTTCGGTAGGTCGAATTGGTAACTGCCGGAGCCCCTCACGCCCCGGCAGTTTCAATTGGTGCGTCCCGCGCACTTTCGTCCGCGCCGCGCATGACATGGCGGCGTGATGATGTGCGCGGCAAGTGAATCGGTGTGCGGGAACATCCCGCGGCACTAGGCGGTGGCGCGCTTGCCCATGACCAAGCCGACGATGATGTCGACGGCTAGGAAGGCCACCAGGCTCAGCCCGACCAGCGGTACGAACCAGCCGACAACCAGTGCGGCCGCCATGATGGGCACCGCGAGCCATGGCGAGGTCTGGCGCAATGCACCGCGACGTGGTGGGCGTCCGATGGCGAACCGCGAAGCACCGCGGGTCGGCCGCCGCTTCCACCACATCAGGTAGCCGAGCACCAGCACGACGATCAGCCCGATCATCACCGCGAGCAGCAGCAACTGGTTGAGCACCCCGAACATCAGGCCCATGTGGAATTGGATGCCCCAGTTGGTGAGCTTGGCCATGATCGGCCAGTCGGCGTAGGCGAGTTCGGCGGTGACCGTACCGGTCGCGCCGTCGACGGCGACCGCATCGACGGTATAGGTGCCGGGCATGCGCCGTTCCTTCACCGCGAATGCGCCGACGGGCTCGGCCGGAATGGCGATCTCGGAACCCTGGGTGATGCCATTGGCGCGGGCCGCCGCATAAACCCCGTCGAGCTGCGCGATCCGGGTCGGTACATCGACCGGCGCGGGCGTATGGCCGCCGCCGTGGTGCTCGCCTCCGGCGTGTTCCTGCGTGGCCGCACCCGGCAGTGCGGTGCTCACGGCAGGTGTGGTCCAGCTGAGTTGCTCGCGCAGTTCGGTGATGTTCTCACCCGCATAGGTCGACCAGGTCATCCCGGTCGCCGACAGCAGCAGGATCACCGGCATGATCCAAACGCCAACGGCCCCATGCCAATTCATCGAACGACCGCGACCCTTTTGGGAACCGTCCGGTGCCAGCAGCCAGGCGGCCGAGTTGCGGTTGCGGCGTCCGCGCACCCGACGGATCCACAGCACCAGACCGGCCAGCGCCACGACCCACAGCCAGGAGGCGGCGAGTTCGCTGTAGATGCGTCCCGGTTCGCCCAGGTGCAGATCCCGGTGCAGCCTATCGATCCAAGTGCGCATCGGAAGCGCACCCGAACTGCCGTAGACCACATCGCTGCCGACCGGCTGCGCGGTATACGGATTCACGAACACCGCACGCCGTTCGGACTCGCCGAGCGACGGGTCGTCGAACAGCACGCGGGTGGTGTCGTCGGCCTCGGGGGCCGGCGCCACCGCGACCGGCTTCAGATTCGGCTGGGTGGCGACGGCCGCGGTGACCTGTTCGGATAGCGGCCGCATCTCGCCGTTCGCCTCGACCTTCAACAGGTCGTGCGAGGTAATCGATTCCAGGGTCGGGGAGATGGCGTAGAGCGCTCCGGTGACCGCGGCGATCAGGATGAACGGTGCGACGAAGATGCCCGCATAGAAATGCAACCGCATCGCGAGGGGATAGAGGTCGTTGCGCGACCGTATTTCCTTTGCCGGAGCCGACGATTCGGCATCCGGCGGACTGGTGTCCGTAATGCTCATGACTATTCGTTTCTGGAGTTCGGAAGAACCCGGCAGATCGTCGGCCGTTCGTAATCGGAGAATGGTCGTCGGAATCCGCTGTACGCCCGGCAATGCGGCAAAACGCCGAAATTCATGACGGACAGCGGATCCCGGCGTTCGCCGGGCGAGCAAAGCGTCGCGCGAAAACTGGGCGAGTCCGGACTCGGCAGCAATGCTGACCGGCGAACCGTCATCCGAGGAATCGCTTTCACATGGTCATGTGAAATCTCGCCTCGCAAAGGTGTTGCGCGGTAACGACGACGCACAGGCCGGACCCGTGCACCGGGTAAGGAATATCAGTGACCGAACGCCAATGGCGGACCGCGCGTGCGCAGCGATTCCGCGGCGAATACGCGCAGAACAATACGATCGCGATGCGTCAGGCGCAGCGACACCGGCCTGGGTATCGCGGGCGGGTGATACCGCATCGGCAGCACCCGCGAGAGCACCGCGCAACCGATCCGATACGCGGCCTCCGCACCTCGGATAACCACCGCCGCGAGCACGGCCGCGACGAGGTGCGCGGCCACCATACCGGGCGTGAGCTGTGCATCGAGGTGATGCATATGCCCCGAACTCCAGCCCATGGTGACGTGCCCGAGTAGCTGACCTGCGACGAGCACCGAGATCAGTCCGATCGAGGTGTCGCGCAGCGGTGCGAGCCCGGCGACCAGTGCGCCGACAACGGCGCAAGCGGCGGCGAGGAGCACGAGCGTGGTACTGCCCGGTGGCATCCCATCGGACGCCCACCCGTGTGCCGCAACGGATATGGCACCGGAGATCGAGCCGGCACATGCGCCGCGCACCCGCGCGACGGCGCTGCGTTGCCCCGCAGCGGCCGGGCCGAACTCGATACTCACGCGCTGATGATAGCCGACGAATTACCCGTCGGTCCCCACCCGGGCGGCGGCCGAGATCCATGGGATGTATCGAGTTCCAGCAGGAGAAATGCAAATGCCGCACACCTCCGGATTTCCCATACCGATTCCGCGGCCGGGAATTTCGAAGGTGTGCGGCCCCGAGTGTGACTCAGTTCGCGTCGATTTCCATCTCGCTCAACGGCTTGCGCAGCAACTTACCGGTCGCATTGCGCGGCAGCTCATCGAGGAAGATCACCTCGCGCGGCACCTTGTACCGCGCCAGATTCGCCTTGACGTAATCCTTGATCTCCTGCGCATCGCGCTTGGATTCCGGCCCCGGAACGACGAAGGCGCGCAACCGCTTCCCGAATTCACGATCGTCCACGCCGACCACCGCGGCCTCGAAGATATCGTCGCGCCCGGCGATCAGGTTCTCCACCTCGAGCGGGAAGACGTTCTCGCCGCCGGAGACGATCATGTCGTCGTCGCGGCCGTCGATGTAGAGCAGGCCCTCGGCGTCGAAATGCCCCACGTCACCGCTGGACATCATGCCGTCAACGATCTCCTTGGTGCGGCCGTCGGTGTAGCCGGTGAAGGCGAAACCGTTGTCCACGAAGATGGTGCCGGTCACATTCGGCTCGGTGATCGGCTTGCGGTTCTCGTCCAGCAACACGATCCGGATGCCGACCGGCGCCTTGCCCGCGGTGGTCGGGGCTTTGCGCAGGTCCTCCGGGGTCGCGACGGTCATGACCGCGCATTCGGTGGAGCCGTACAGGTTGTAGAGGCTGTCGCCGAAGTAGTCGAGGGTGCGGGTGACCACATCGGGTGCGATGGCCGAACCCGCCGCGAAGATCACCTTGATGCTGCGCGGATCGTACTTGGCCAGCACCTCGTCACCGAGATCGAGGATGCGCTGCAGCATGGTCGGTACCACGACCAGCGAATCCGCTTGGTAGCGCTGGATATTCGCCAGCGTCTTTTCCGGATCGAACCTGCGCTGCTGGAAGATCACCCGGTTGCCGAGGGCAAGACCCAGGGTGAACTGGGAAAGTCCGGTGCCGTGGAAGATCGGCGCGGCCATGATCATGGTGCCGTTATTGGGCAGCGGCACCCGGTCGACGAACTGGGCCGAGGCGAACGGGCTGACCCGGTCGCGCGGCGCACCTTTCGGCGTGCCGGTGGTACCGCTGGTCAGGACGACCACGCCGCCGGGCTTGGCGGGCGCGGGCAGCGGCGCGGTGGAGCGGCCCTTGATCAGCGATTCGATGGTCGAGACCGCCGGGTCGACATTGTCCTTCTCGTCCACCCAGGTGAGCACCCGGGGGATCTCGGACGGGATCGCGCTCATCAGGTCGAGGAATTCGCTGTCGTGCAGTACGGCCTTGACGTTCTCGCGCGCGGCCACATCGGCCAATTGCGGTTTCGCGAAGCCGGTATTCATCAGCACCGTGCGTACGCCGAGCTTGCCGGTCGCGAGCAGGCTCAGCACCATGCCACGATGGTCGCGCGCGAGCAGCGCGACGACGTCGCCAGGCTTGATTCCCTGGGCTTCGAGCCCGCGAGCCAGGGCGCTGGACTGCTCGTTGAGTTCGCCGAAGCTCACCTCACCGCGCTCGTCGACGATGGCCGCCGCATCCGGTCTGGTCTGCGCCGCGTGCATGACGACACCGGCGAACGGGCCGAATTTGAGCACATTGAATGCGGACCGCGCCGCGTGATCGGGTCGGAGCGGATTGAACAGGCGCCGCTTGACCATGACATTCACGCCCTGGGCGAGATCGCCCGCTTTCCGGACGGAGTCATTCAACGCAGGCAGGGATAGGGACATTCGTCAACGCCTTCCGCGGTCCACCCCACCAGGACCGGGGTGGTGTGGACCGCAACTTCGAGATCCAGTGCTGCCGCTAACAATAGCAAGCATCTGTGACCCGCTGTGTCACGTATCTCAGTTGTCCCGCTCGGTGCCGCTGCGGCCCAGGTCTAAGCCTTGACTTCGTACTCGACGAGCACCCGGCGCAGCAATTTCCCGGTGGTGTTGCGGGGCAGATCGTCGAGGAAGACGACCTCGCGCGGCACCTTGTAGCGGGCCAGATTCTCCTTGACGTAGGCCTTGATCTCCTCGCCGTCGGGGGCGTGACCGTTCTCGGGGACCACGAAGGCGCGCAGACGCTTGCCGAATTCCACATCGTCGACGCCGACGACGGCGGCGTCGAACACGTCCGGCCGCTCCAGCAGCAGGTTCTCCACCTCCTGCGGGAAGACGTTCTCGCCGCCGGAGACGATCATGTCGTCGTCGCGACCGTCCACCATCAGCAGTCCGTGCTCGTCGAAGTGGCCGACATCGCCACTGGACATATAGCCGTCGATGATCTGCTTATGCCTGCCGTCGGTGTAGCCCTCGAACGGCGCACCGCTGCGGACGAAGATGCGCGCGGTGGTGTTTATTGCGTTGACCTGCTTGTCGTTGTCGTCGTAGAGCCGGACTTCGCAGGTGATCGGCGCGCGACCGACGGTGCCCGGCGCGATGGCCAGATCGTCCGGGTTCGCGACGGTGGCCACGGCGCATTCGGTCGAGCCGTACAGGTTGTAGAGGACCGGACCGAAGATCTGCGTGGCCTTGACGCACAACTCCGGTGCGAGCGCCGAACCCGCGACCAGAATGCACTTCAGCGAGGTGGTGTCGTATTCGGCGCGGATCTCCGGTGCCAGCTCGGTCATCCGGTGCAGCATGGTCGGCACCGCGACCAGCATTTCGGCCTTGTGATCGGCCACCATCTTTAGCGTGGCCTCGGCGTCGAAGCGGCGGCGCACCACCACCTTATTGCCCATCGCCGAGGCGACCAGATAGGTACCGAGCCCGGTGCTGTGGAAGATCGGCGACACGATGACCTGAGTTCCCCTGACCGGGAATGGGATTCGGTCCACCATCTGCGCGGTGGCCAGCGGGGTCACCTTGCTGCGCGGTGCGCCCTTCGGCAGGCCGGTGGTGCCACTGGTGAGGATGACGAAACCGCCCGGCTTGGACGGTGCGGGCAGGTCCGCGGTCGAGTTGGCGGCGATGAGATCGTCGAGAGTCTGTGCGCCCTCGGGCAATTCGGTGCCCTGGTCGACCCAGGTGAGGTAGCGCGGCAGGTTCGGCGGCAGTGCGTCGAGCAGACCCAGGAATTCGCTGTCGTGCAGCACTGCCTTGACCTTCTCGCGCTCGCAGACCTCGGCGAACTGCGGTTTGGCGAAGCCGGTATTCATCAGCGCGACCCGCACGCCGAGCTTGCCCGCTGCGGCCATGGCCAGGATGAGGCCGCGATGGTCGCGGGCCAGCACACCGATCACGGACCCTTCGGTCAGATTCGCCTGTCGCAGCCCGCGCGCGATGGCCGTGGACTGCTCGTCGAGTTGCCGGTAGGTCAGTTCGCCGCGCTCGTCCACCAGCGCTGGCGCATTTGGCACGACTCGGGCCGAATGCCGGATCAAGGTCGCCTGCGGTCCGTAGACCTTCGATTCTTTCACCGTCCGCAAGGTTTCCAGCGGCTTCTTGGGATCGCTGACCCCGCGAGCCCGCAGCACCCCGAATGCCTTCACAACCTCCAGCGCATGCGCCAACTTCATCGTCGACCACCTCTACCAGCAACTCGCGTCGGCACTTGCCCAAGCGATCTCGAACCACCGTTCTGTCTCACCAACCGTATCAGCGCTATGACCCACATCACACCCGAAGCCGGGCGGGCTGGACAAAAACCGAGCCGGCGAAAGGTGAGAGGCTCCCCACCACCAGTTCCCACCTGGTCTTGATCATCTGCGTGCGGTAGCCAGCGCGACGAGTAGCGCGACGACCCGATTCGGGGGGACTTCGAAGTGGCTGCTGCCCACGGTGTGGAGCCAGCCGGTAGCCGCCAGTTGACGGAGGTGGTGGTAGATCTCGCCGGAGGTGCCCACCTCACCGAGGTCTGTGAGTTCGGCGGCGGTTCTGCTGCCCCGAAGTATCTCCCGAAGAATGCGCAGGCGGACCGGACTACCAAGGGCGGCGAGGCATTCGGCGGCATCGTCCCAGTCGTAGCCGACGATGTCATCGGTGCTGAACTGGACTTGCCAGTCGAACTCTTCCGCGCTGGGTAATGAGCCCGAACCGGCGAACATCACCCCGCCATTGCGCTGATCCGCATTCGTGAACTCCTCATGAAGCCGTCGCAGTGCCCACCCTCCCTGCGGGGCGGATCCACTCGCTTGCCCGCCGCCATCCTTGATGAGGTCCTGGGCCGCAAGTCGGCGTTCGAGCTTCGCTAGTCGGTCCTCCACGCTCACGAGCGCAAATTTACGGAGTTACGTAATTGCTGGCAATGGTTAGCTGATGTGATGCAAAAGCCCGGCACAAAAATCCGTGCCGGGCTCGCGTGCCGGATGGTCAGTTGTAGATCGATCCGAAGGACGGGACCGAGATGGTTGCGAGTTTGTACTGGAAACCGTCCGGGTTGGCGTCGCTGATCGGGACGGGCCAGCGGTGCAACAGAGTGCCATAGACCGCGCCGACGATGAGGCCGCCACCGGTGTCGACCGGACGGGTGCGGATCGTGGTGTCGACCGTGGCGTCGTTGTGCTCGGAGAGCACCTCGGTGCCGCTGCGGCCGTTGGACAGATTGATCCACAGGACCTGCAGCTTGGCCCCGGTCTGATCCGGTGCGATCGTGCCCGGTCCGCCGAAGAATCCGAATCGCAACCCGTCGTAACCGAGGGCGACGCCGGACCCGTAGACACCCGGCCCGTCACCGCGTCCGATATCGGATTGCGCCGGGATCTGGAACGGCTGTGCGGGCACTGCCACCTGGGTGGCGACCTGCCCGGATGCCAGCAGCCGGTCCACTGCCTGTTCGGCGGCGGGATTGCCGATGGCGGCCTTCCGCAATTGCTGCGTGGCCGTACTCCAGTCGATCGTCGCCGGCTCGGCCGCGGCATGACCCGCGAAGACGGCGACGAATGCGGTGGTTGCCGCGATTGCGGCGGTGAAGCGACGTATCAAACCCAGCCTGTGCATAACCAGTCTCCTGTTGGGATTCTTGGTACTGCTCGATGGAATTCGTCCGCGGAATCTCAGCTCGCCAAGATACCTTCCGTTACTTCACCGTTTACGGCGGGTGCCTCGAACCCGCCGTGGCCGTGATCGCGGGGCCGAGGTGCGTCGGCGTCGTAGCAGGCTGCACAGCCGAGAAAATAAAGAAAACCGGTGCGCATCGTTCGCACCGGTTTCCTATGCAGCACTTGCTATTTCGGCATCACTTCAGCTCGGCGCTGGTCTTGCCGAGGATGCGGCGGGCCACGATGAGCTGCTGGATCTGCTGGGTGCCTTCGAAGATGTCGAGGATCTTGGAGTCACGGCCCCACTTTTCGAGCAGGGTGCGCTGCGAGTAGCCGATGGTGCCCGCGAGTTCGACGGCCTTGAGGGTGATGTCGGTGCCCGTGCGGCCCGCCTTGGCCTTGGACATCGAGGCTTCCAAGGAGTTCGGCTTCTTGTTATCGGCCATCCACGCGGCACGCAGCGACAGCAGGTACGCGGCCTCGTAATCGGCCTCCATACGCAGGAATTCGGCGGCGGCCGCGGGCTGGTTGTTGGCCGGGACGTCGTAGGACGGCTCGATGCCCGCATCCTTCAGGATGGCGCGCAACTCCTCGAGCGCCGCCCGCGCGACACCGACCGCCATCGCGGCCACCAGGGGGCGGGTGTTGTCGAAGGTCTGCATGACCCCGGCAAAACCCTTCTCCACGTTGACTTCCGGACTGCCGAGGATGTTGTCCTTCGGAATCCGGCAGTCCTGCAACAGCAGTACGGCGGTATCGGATGCCTTGATGCCGAGCTTGTGCTCGAGGCGGGCCACCGAAAGTCCGGGAGCGTCGCGCGGCACGACGAACGACTTGATCGCCGCGCGGCCCAAGCTGCGGTCCACCGAGGCCCAGACCACGATGTGGGTGGAGCGCTGACCCGCGGTCACGAAGATCTTCTCGCCGTTGAGCACCCACTCGTCGCCGTCGAGTACGGCGGTCGTGGTGACGGCGGCCGAGTCGGAACCGAAGGACGGTTCGGTGATGGCCATCGAGGCCCACACCTTGCCGAAGCGCTTCAGCTGCTCATCGGTGGCGACGGCCGCGATGGCCGCATTGCCCAGACCCTGGTAGGGGATCGACAGCATCAGGCCGACGTCGCCCCAGGAGGTCTCGAGCGCGTTCAGCAGCGCGGACATATTGCCGCCGTTGGAGTTTCCGAGCAGCTCGGTGGCGTGCTCGTCCGAATCGGAACGGCCACCGGCCGCGCCGCCGATCTTCTGGGTGCCGGAGTCGGCGAGACCCTCGACCATGGCGGCCATGGTGTCCAGCTCGACCGGGTACTCGTGTTCGCCGAGGTCGTACTTGCGCGAGATCGGCCGGAAGATTTCCTGGGCGACCTGGTGGGCCTGGTTGGCGCTGGCCCGCAGCTTCTTGGGGAGTTCGAGATTGATCATGGTGATGTCTCCTGGAAGTAAGGAACCAGCCGGTCAGACGAGCACGACACCTTCGGCGATGCCGATCGCCCGCAGATCGCGGTACCAGCGCTCGACCGGGTGTTCCTTGGTGAAGCCGTGGCCGCCGAGCAACTGCACGCCATCGAGGCCGATCTGCATGCCCTTGTCGGTGGCGAGCTTGCGCGCCAGTGCCGCCTCGCGGGCGTAGGAAAGGCCCTGCTCCGCGCGTGCGGCACCCCGCAGGGTCACCAGGCGCAGGCCGTCCAGTTCGATTGCCATATTCGCGACCATGAACGCGACCGCCTGACGATGCGAGATCGGCTCGCCGAATGCCTCGCGCTCGTTCACATACGGAATCACGTAGTCGAGCACGGCCTGTCCGGTACCGATGGCCAGCGAGGCCCAGCCGAGGCGGGCCAGGCGCACCGCATCGGCGTATTCCTCGGCGCGGGCCGTGGCATCGCCGTCGCCGAGGATGGCGTCGGTGCCGACCGCGACATCGTTGAGCAGTAGGCGACCGAGACCGGCGGCGCGCAGACCCATGCTCGGATCGGCCTCGATGACCAGCCCCTGGCTGTCCGACGGCACGATGAACAGGGCGGGGCGGCCGTCGAGTTCGGCGGCCACGATGAATAGTTCGGCATCACCGGCGGCCGGGACCAGGCTCTTCACACCGTTGAGGCGGTAACCGCTGGGGGAGCGGGTGGCCTTTGTCTGCAGGGCGAACGGGTCGAACAGCGCCCGCGGCTCGCTGATCACGACCGAGGCCTGTGGCACATTCTCGCCGGTGAAAGCGGGCAGGTAGGTCTGCTGCTGTGCGTCGGTACCCCACTGGGACAGGGCGACCGCGACACCGCTCGGCGCCAGAATCGGCAGGGCCAGACCCATGTCGCCGTGCGCGAGCGCCTCGGCGACCAGCGAGTTGGTGACCGCGCCGCGCTCGGCGGCCGCGCCTTCCAACTCCTCGGGCACATTGATCAGGGTGATGCCGAGTTCGGCGGCGCGCTCGAGCAGGTCGCGCGGGGCCTTGGCGGCGTTGTCGGCCTCGTAGGCGGCCGGGCGCAGGATCTCGGCGGCGAATTCCTTTACCGTCTCGACGATCATCTGCTGCTCGTCGCTCGGGGTCAGATCGAAGAAGTCCTTGTGCTTGGACTCGTTGTCCGCCAGGCGTTTCGGGGCACCGCCGCCGGCGACCTTGCCGAATGCGCGAGTGGCGGCACCGAGGGTGCGGAAACCGGTCTTGGTGCCTTCGTAGGTGACCCGCTCGATCGGCTTGCGCAGGTTGTACTTCTCGGCGAGCTCCGACCCGGTAATGGTCGTCATCACCCGCATGGCCGCGCCCATCCAGTCCCGCTTGGGGTGGGTCAGGCCGACCGCGGACGTGTCTGGACGTCGCGTCGTTGCGCTGTCTCGAGTGCTCATCATCACCTGTTTTTCTCGGGTGGGTGGGTGAGGTCTTTTCCCAGCTATCTTACTCCTGAGTAAGGCTATCTTACTCCAGAGTAAGAAGTGCGTCGAGGGGCAGCATACGCCGCCGAACTGTGTCAGGCTGGACAAGTGCCCAAAGTCGTGGGACGACCGCTGTGCGTCGTCGCTGTGCTGTTCGCCGCGCTACTCACCGCATTCGCCCCGCGCTACGGCTATCACCGAGACGAGCTGTACTTTTTGGCGGCGGGCAGACATCCGGATTGGGGCTACCCGGACCAGCCGCCATTGACTCCGCTACTGGCCCGCGCGATGTCGGCAATCGATGCCGATTCGTTACTGCTGCTACGGCTTCCGTCGGTCTTGGCCGCGACATTCGTCGTTGTCGCAGCGGGCTTGATGGCGCGCGAGCTCGACGGCGGGCGCGGGGCGCAGGTGTTGGCGTCGGTTGCCGTCGCGAGTGCGGCGATGGTGATGGGGATCGGTCATCTGCTGAGTACCGCGTCGTTCGATATGGCGGCATGGGCGTTGGTTTGTCTGCTGGTGCTGGTGTTGTTGCGAGGTGCGGAGGGGGGTGCTGAGCGACTCGGGCAGAGAGCCCAGGCGGACGGGTGCGCGGGCGGGGGTGTTCCTGCGGCGCCGAATGGGCGCTCGGGTGTCGGTAGGTGGTGGCTCGGGGTGGGGCTGGTTGTGGGGATCGGGTTGCAGAACAAGGCGCTGTTGATCTTTCCGGTGGTGGCGCTGACGCTTGCGCTCGTTCTCGTCGGCCCGCGAAAGATATTCGGCACCAAGTACTTTCCGATGGCAGTCGGGTTGGCGTTCGTGATCTGGCTACCATATCTGTTGTGGCAGTGGTGCAATGGCTGGCCGCAGTGGGAGATGAGTCGGGCGATCGCGGGCGGGTCCTCCGGAACATCGGATTCGCCGGTGATGTTCATGCTGTCGCAATTCGGGCTGATGGGCCCATTGCTGCTGCCGCTGTGGGCATTCGGGCTCTGGCGACTGTGGCGAGATTCGCGTCGGCGCGCGTTTCCGGTCGCGTATGCGGTGCTTTTCGCGGTTTTCCTGGTCAGCGGCGGGAAGGCGTACTACCTGGGCGGGATGTATCCGATTCTGTTGGCCGCCGGTGCGGTGCCGGTCGCCGCTCGGCTGGGGGATCGGCGAGCCCGTTGGGCGGCAGTCGGTTCGGTGATCGCGGTGAATGCAATCGTCTCGGCGGTGCTGTTCCTACCGGTGTTACCCGTCGCGGCCTTGAGGGATTCGCCGGTCCTCGCGATCAACTACGACGCGGGCGAAACCATCGGCTGGCCGCAATTCGTGCACCGAATCGCCGAGGTGCGCGCCACGCTCGGACCCGATACCGCGATCCTTACCGACAACTATGGCGAGGCGGGGGCGATCGAACGGTTCGGTGGCGAATACGGATTGCCGACTCCGCACAGCGGTCACAACTCCTACTGGTGGTGGGGCCCGCCCAGCGACACAGCCTCCGCGGTGATCGTCGTCGGCCTCGATCGTGACCACCTGACTGGGTACTTCGCCGAAGTCCAACCCGCCGGTTACATCGACAACGGTCTCGGCATCGACAACGACGAACAGGGCCAACCGCTGTTCATCTGCCGCAAACCGCGAGCGCCAATGTCCGAAATGTGGCCTGCGGCGAAACATCTGACCTGAGCGGTCCCGTTGCGGCCATCCACGAGTCCGACCGCAACGAAGAACGATCGACGCCTATCTACAAAGGTGCCGCCCACAGTGCTCGGCCGTTTTTCCGTCGAGGCTGAATCCTGCTGTACGAGTAAGGAGATGTCATGGTTCTGCGCATTGTCGATCAGTTCGTCTCCGGGGTCCTCAATATGATCGCGACGCTGTTCATTCCGTGAGTCGAGTCGCCCGGGGCGGACTGTCCGTCCCGGGCAACATTCCAGCGCGGCTGTTAGGTTGTGCCGCATGGCAAGACGGCCGCGGAGTCGGCGATTGAGGGCAACGCTGCTGACCGCGGCGATTACGGCGGGCATCTTGTCTGGGGGGACGGCCGAGGCGCAGACGCCGTCCGGATCATGTGCGGATGGGTGGGACGTCTCGACGATCGTCAGCGGGGTCGGCAATCTGGAGAATCTCGATACCGACGGGTCCGGCGGTTTCTATGTCACCGGAATCCTCGACGGGTACCTGGCTCATATTGATGCCGCGGGCAAGTTCGAGAAGCTGGTGACCGGTCTGGATCACCCTGCGGGCGTGCGGGTTGTCGGACGGTCCGTGTACTTCGTCACCGGCGATGGTTTGGCGGAGTCGCCGGGCACCTTGCAGCGCTATGACATCGACACCCATGCGGTGACGATTCTGCTCACCGAGCTGAACGGTCCGAACGGACTGCTCGAATTGCCCGACGGCGACCTGGTATTCGCCACCATCGGCATCACCGGCCCGCCGACCGGCATCTCGCGGTATCGGCCGTCGACGGGGGAGTACACCGAGACCTGGTCCAACCTGCCATGGACCAACGGGCTGGCGCTCGCCCCCGACGGCAACTCGATCTACACCGACAATATGACCCTGCGCGTCTTCCGGGTTCAACTCGATGATCCCGATAACGCGACGGTCGTCGCCGGTGCTCCCGATCTGGTTGCGCTGCTCGACGATATGGAAGCGACCCGCGCGGGCCAACTCTTCGTCGCCGACCACATCCAAGGCGCGGTCTTTCAGATCGACCCGGCCACCGGCGCGGGCTGCACGATCATCACCGGCCTGATCAAACCCGGCCCGATACGCAATCCACCGGACGGCGCCACTTCCGTGCGGATCGCTCGCGACGGTAATGGGTGGGCGCTGTTCGTCACAAGCATGGACGGAACCCTGCGTCGACTACGTCCACCCGCAGGCATCGACCTGACCCCCGCCGATTCCAGGCGATAGGAAAGCGACTGCGCCCGAACGTGACTCGCTAGCACCCGCAGAGACGATCGCGGCCACCCCCGACCGATGCCGCCGACATCGCCAACCCGCGTGATCGCCTCGCGCACTGGATGATCGACAAGCGCATCGGCCAGTAGCTGCCCGACGAATGATTCATCCGGCGCGCCAGCAGCCGCTGAGAATGCACTGGTGGTGGGGCCACTCGTTTGCCGCCCCCAATACATTCTCGAAGCTCAGTTCAAGCGGGTGAGGACAGCGTCGTGGAGTAGCGAGTTGGTGGCTATGGCGTCGCCGTTGTGGGGGCCGGGGGTGCCGGAGAGGGAGGTGAAGCGGCCGCCTGCTTCGCGGACGAGAATGTCGAGGGCGGCCAGGTCCCACAGGGAGACTTCGGGTTCGGTGGCGATATCGACCGCGCCCTCGGCGAGCAGGCAGTAGGTGAAGAAGTCGCCGTAGCCGCGGACCCGCCACACCGCGTCGGTGAGGTCGAGGAACTTCTCCCGCAGACCGCGTTCGCGCCAGCCCGACAGGCTGGAGAAGGCGAGGCTCGCCGAGCCGAGCTCACTGACCGCGGAGACCGAAATCGGTTTCGGCGCATCGGAATCGATGCTGGCCCAGGCGCCGGAACCGGCCGACGCCCACCACCGCCGCGCCAATGCGGGGGCGCTGACCACACCGACCACCGGAACGCCGTCTTCGAGCAGCGAGATCAACGTCGCCCAAATCGGCACCCGCCGCACGAAGTTCTTGGTGCCATCGATCGGATCGATCACCCACTGCCGCCCGCTGAACTCGACGTCACCGCCGAACTCCTCACCGAGCACCGAATCCCCGGGGCGCTCCTGCCCGAGGACCTGGCGTATCGCCTTCTCCACCGCCAGATCCGCATCCGACACCGGCGTCAGATCCGGCTTCGAATCGACCCGCAAATCCAACGCCCCGAACCGCGCACGGGTAATCCCATCGGCCTGATCGGCCAACCGCAGGGCGAGTTCGAGATCGGAGGAGTAATCAGTCACCCTCGAACCCTATCGCCCACACCCTGCCCCGCCAGACGCATCCCCGCTGCCGCAAAAGCAGTGCCGACGGCGCACTGTTCGAGATACCACAAGCTATGCGGCAGCGGAGACGGAGCGGGCGGCGGCGAGGGCATTTGCCCACCAGTGGAGTTGGTCGAGCATGGCCTGCGCGGCGGACGCGGGTTCCGTCGGCTCGCGGAGCTTGCCTTCGGCATCGAAGAGCAGGTAGTAGCGGGGGAAGCTGACGTAATTGCGAACGGTGTGAGCATTGAGTTCGTTGAAGACCTGACGCAGGTGCTCGATGGCGAGCAGGCCCCCGCTCCCACCGCTGTAGCCGACGAAACCGATTGCCTTGCTGTCCCATTGGGTGAAGTGCCAGTCGATGGCAGCCTTCAGCGCGGCCGGGTAGCTGCGGTTGTAGTCCGGAGTGAGGATGACGAAAGCGTCCGCTTCACCGAGCCGCCTAGTGAGGTCGGACATCCCGGCCGGGCGTTCCGGATCGGGGTTCATCGCCGGGGAAACGGCGGGCAGTGCCAATGGCAGGTCGGCCTCGGCAAGATCGATCAGGTCGATCTCGAATTGTCCGTGCCGGGCGGCCTCCTCGACGAACCAGTTGGCCACGGTCGGCGCGAAGCGTCCCTCCCGGACGCTGCCGATGATCACCGCGAGCTTCAAGGACATGGTGTTCTCCTTCGATCGGAAATTGTTCGAGTCCCAATTTGCTGCCCGGCGGCAACACCAGGAAGGCCGCACGAAGAGTGGTAGTGGCAGGGACACCCTCGGCGCCGGTCGCGCTTGTACCGTCGAGGAGTGAGCGACAACGAGTTGGGCCTTTTTCTGCGCACCCGCCGCGAGGCGGTGACACCGGCCGAGGTCGGCCTGCCCACCGGACCGCGTCGTCGAACCCCCGGCCTGCGTCGCGCTGAACTGGCAACCCTGGCGGGCGTGAGCGTGGAATACATCACACGCCTCGAGCAGGGTCGTGACCGCCGCCCCTCACCGCCGGTGCTGTCCGCACTCGCCGACGCCCTCGCCTTGACGCCGAGCGAACGCATCCACCTGCACCGTCTCACCAAGGGCGCTGATCCGGGATTCAGCTGCATGGGCGGTGCACAACCGCCGCGTGAGGTGCGTCCCGCGGTCCGCGCCATCCTCGATCGCCTGGAACCCGCGCCCGCGCTGGTCGTCAACCGACTGCGCGAGGTGCTCGCCTGGACCGAGGGATACCAACGCCTGATGGCGCCGATCGGACTGCTCCACAACGAACACCGCGCCAATCTCGCTCTGTTCGCCTTCACCGACCCGCGGGCCCGCACCGCCTATCCGGACTGGGACCACCTCGCCGACGAACTGGTCGCCGCATTGAAACAGGGTCCGTTCCGCAGCGACCCACACATCGCCGCTTTGGCCGACGAACTCACCGTAGCCGCAGGTGCCGAGTTCACCCGTCGGGTCGAATCCGTCCCCAGCCTCGCCGCCGCCACCGGCACCACCCGCCTCGCCCATCCCGAGGCGGGCAACCTCCGGCTCACCTACGAAACCCTCGAACTCTCCGCCGACGACGACCAGCAGCTCATCGTCTACCTTCCCGCCGATGACGCCACCGCGACCGCCCTCGACGCCCTCGCCGGTCGCCGCCCAGGCGGGCTGCGTGCCGTCTCCGGCTGAGGACGGCACCCGCGCAGCACCGCGTGTTTCACCGTCTGCACCCCGCCCAGTAGGCTTGAGCATCGTGCATCCTGACGTCTCCGCTGACCTCGCCGAACTCGACGCCACACTGAAGACCGTCGAGTCGGTCCTCGATGTCGAGGAGCTGCGTCGACGGATCGATGAACTCGAGCACCAGGCCGCCGATCCCGATCTGTGGAACAACCAGGAGCACGCGCAGCAGGTCACCAGTGAGCTGTCGCACGCTCAGAGCGAGTTGCGCAGGGTCGAGGAACTGCGCCAGCGCCTCGACGATCTGTCTGTTCTATACGAATTGGCCGAGGAAGAGGAGGGCGAGGCTCGGGTGGCCGCGCTCGCCGATGCCGATGCCGAGCGGGCCACGCTGCACAGCGATATGGAGGCCATGGAGGTCCGCACCCTGCTCTCCGGCGAGTACGACAAGCGTGAGGCGCTGGTCAATATCCGCTCCGGCGCGGGCGGTGTGGACGCCGCTGACTGGGCCGAAATGCTGATGCGCATGTATATCCGCTGGGCGGACCGGCACAAGTACTCGGTTGAGGTCTACGACACCTCCTACGCCGAAGAGGCGGGCATCAAGAGCGCCACCTTCGCGGTGAAATCACCGTATGCCTACGGCACCCTCTCGGTGGAAATGGGCACGCACCGCTTGGTCCGCATCAGCCCGTTCGACAATCAGGGCCGCCGCCAGACCTCCTTCGCCGAGGTCGAGGTGCTACCGGTGGTCGAAACCACCGACCACATCGAAATTCCCGAGGGCGAGATCCGCGTGGACGTCTACCGTTCCTCGGGTCCCGGCGGCCAGAGCGTCAACACCACCGACTCCGCGGTCCGGCTCACACATATCCCGACCGGCATCGTCGTGACCTGTCAGAACGAGAAATCCCAGCTGCAGAACAAGATTTCGGCCATGCGGGTGCTGCAAGCCAAACTGCTGGAACGCAAGCGGCAGGAGGAGCGCGCCGAAATGGATGCGCTCAAGACCAATGAGGGTGCGTCCTGGGGCAACCAGATGCGCTCCTACGTGCTGCATCCGTACCAGATGGTCAAGGATCTGCGCACCAACTACGAAGTCAACAATCCGACTGCCGTGCTCGACGGCGATATCGATGGTTTCATCGAATCCGGAATTCGTTGGCGAATGCGAGAGCAGGCGAGCTAGTTGGACGTACCCCAGGCCTTCTCCACGTCCACCGACTTCACCACCTGGCTGCGGTCCGCCGGTCTAGAGATCGTCCTGCTGCTCCTCGGCGCGACGCTGTTCAGCCGTTTCGCCACCTTTATCCGGGATCGGATCACCCGCAGGATCGACGCCGGGTTCCGCAGCAGCGACGCACTGGTGCGTTCCGAGGCGGCCAAACATCGGCATGCGCTGGCCCAGGTGGTCACCTGGGTGGTGCTGACCGTCGTCTATGTCCTGGTCGGCATGGAAGTGCTGCGGCGGATGGGTTTCGCGGTCACCGGTCTGGTCGCGCCCGCGGCCGTGCTCGGCGCCGCACTCGGCTTCGGCGCACAGCGGATCGTGCAGGATATCCTTGCCGGATTTTTCCTGATTACCGAGCGGCAGTATGGATTTGGTGATGTGGTTCGCATCGCTGTTACTGGATCCGCGGAGCAGGCCGAGGGTACGGTCGAGGACGTCACGTTGCGGATCACCACACTGCGCAATGCCGATGGTGAGGTGATCACCGTGCCCAACGGGCAGATCGTCAAAGTGACGAATCTGTCGAAGGATTGGGCGCGCGCCGCGATCGACGTTCCGGTTGCGGCCAGCGTCGATATCACCAGGATCAACGAGATCCTGCACGAGGTCGGTACAAAGGCGTACGAGGACCGCAGATTGAAGCCGCTGCTGCTCGACGAGCCCAGCGTGATGGGCGTCGAAGATCTGACAGTGGACCAGATGAATATTCGAATGGTTGCCAGAACATTGCCAGGCAAGCAGTTCGAGGTCGGTCGCGAGTTGCGGGTGCGAGTCGCCGCGGCATTGCGCCGGGAGGGAATCAGTGAGACCACGTAGATCCACGGCGATCCTGATGGCATCATGGGTCGCCACGTTCGTGTTGTACCTGTTCGTCAAGCCCGATCAACCGATCGTGACATCGCCCGAAAAACTCAATACCGTTCCCGTGGTAATGAATACGGCTACGCCCGGTCATTGACCATGATGTAGCTGGTGGCTGCGCGGCGGTTGCTGGTTACACTGACCAACCGTGATCGCTATGCGGAACGTGACCAAGTCGTATCAGACCTCGACGCGACCCGCGCTGGACAACATCACCGTCGGTGTGGGCAAGGGCGAATTCGTCTTCATCATCGGCCCGTCCGGTTCGGGCAAGTCGACCTTCATGCGACTGCTGCTCAAGGAAGAGGCCCCGACCGCGGGCGAGATCCGGGTCGCCGACTTCCAGGTCGACCGGCTGCCCGGCCGGAAGGTGCCGAAGTTGCGTCAGCGCATGGGTTGCGTCTTCCAGGACTTCCGGCTGCTGCAGCAGAAGACCGTCGCCCAGAATGTGGCGTTCGCGCTGGAGGTGATCGGCAAGCGGCGCCAGTTCATCGACCGGACCGTCCCCGAGGTGCTCGATATGGTCGGGCTCGGCGGTAAGGCCGATCGGCTACCGCACGAATTGTCCGGTGGTGAGCAGCAGCGCGTTGCGATCGCGCGGGCCTTCGTGAACCGCCCGCTGGTGCTGCTCGCCGATGAGCCGACCGGCAACCTCGATCCCGACACCAGCGGCGACATCATGCTGCTGCTGGAGCGGATCAACCGCATCGGTACCACCGTGGTGATGGCCACCCACGACAATCACATCGTCGACGCGATGCGTAAGCGAGTGGTGGAGCTGGACCGGGGTCGTCTGATCCGCGACGACGCGATCGGCGTCTACGGGGTGGGCCGGTAATGCGCGCTGGATTCCTGTTCAACGAGGTCCTCACCGGCCTGCGTCGCAATGTCACCATGACCATCGCGATGATCCTGACCACCGCGGTATCGCTGACCATGCTCGGCGGCGGTCTGCTCGCGCTGCGAATCGCGGATAAGACCCAGAACTACTTCATGGATCGGGTCGAGATTCGGCTCTACCTCACCGACCTGGTTTCGGCGAGCGATCGGGACTGTTCGCTGAATCCGTGTCAGCAGCTGATGTCGGATCTGAAGAAGACCGACGGTGTGGTCTCGGTCCAGTTCGTCAACAGCGACGAGGCGATGAAGGAAGCCACCGAGGTGACCTTCAAGGACCAGCCCGAAATGCTGGACATGATCAAGGACACCCGCTTGCCCGCGTCGTTGCGCGTGAAAATGACCGATGCCGATCAATACCCGCGGATCTACCAGACGTTCAACGGTAAGGACGGGATCCAGAGCGTACTCAACGACAAGGACACTGTGGACCGGCTGGTCGGAGTGTTCGACGGCCTGCGGAACGCGGCCTTCGCGTTGGCGGCGTTGCAGGCGTTGGCGGCGTTGCTGTTGATCGCGAATATGGTGCAGATCGCGGCGTTCAGTCGACGCGAGGAGGTCGCCATCATGCGAATGGTCGGTGCGACGCGTTGGTACACGCAGTTGCCGTTCCTTTTGGAAGCGGTGGTCGCGGCCTTGGCCGGGTCGATTCTGGCGGTCGTCGGGTTGTTCCTCGCGCAACCGTTGGTGGTGAATCGTGGGCTCGGTGCGCTGTTCAACAGCAATGTCTTCCCGCATCTCGCGGGTGAGGACATCGCGCTGGTCTCACTGACCATCGCGCCGCTCGGCATCGTGTTTGCCGCGATCACCGCCTATGGCACGTTGCGTTACTACGTCCGGGACTGACAACTCGCGCTGACGGTCTCGATGTAGCTTGTGCGGGGCCGTCAGGGGAACCCCCGCGCGGTGATCGAAATTGGTTGTCCACATGTGGGCAACTCGGCCGATCACCTGGGATCCGCGCTGACGTAGGAGTTCCGTTGTCCGACCGCGCTCGTAGGATGGGCCGCGTGGAATCCCCCGATGCTTTCGCGGCTGTATCGAACGACGGCGCGGTCGCCGAATCCGGTGCGGCACAAGAGGTGCTACGCCGGGTTTTCGGCTACGACAGCTTCCGCGGTGATCAGCGGGAGATCGTCGAGCATGTGGTCGGCGGCGGAGACGCGCTGGTGCTCATGCCGACCGGCGGCGGTAAGTCGCTGTGCTATCAGGTGCCCGCGTTGGTGCGGCCCGGCGTCGGGGTGGTGGTGTCACCACTGATCGCATTGATGCAGGATCAGGTGGACGCACTCAGCGCACTCGGCGTGCGCGCCGGATTCCTGAACTCGACGCAGTTCCCGGATGAGCGGCGGATGGTCGAGGCGCAGTTCGTCGCGGGGGAGTTGGATCTGCTGTATCTCGCGCCCGAGCGCTTGCGCCTGGAGTCGACCGCCGCGCTGCTGGATCGCGGCAAGGTGGCGCTGTTCGCCATCGACGAGGCGCACTGCGTCTCCCAGTGGGGCCACGACTTCCGACCCGACTATCTGTCCCTGTCGATGCTGCACGAGCGCTGGCCGGATGTGCCGCGCATCGCGCTCACCGCGACCGCGACGGCGAAGACCCGCGATGAAATCATCCAGCGGCTCGACCTCGGCTCGGCCCGCCGTTTCGTCGCCAGTTTCGACCGGCCCAATATCCAGTACCGGATCGAACCCAAGAACCGGCCGGATCGGCAGCTGCTCGACTTCATCAAAACCGAGCACGCCGGAGACGCCGGCATCGTCTACTGCTTGTCGCGCAATTCGGTGGAGAAGACCGCAGCTTTCCTCACCGAGAACGGCGTCGAGGCGGTTCCGTATCACGCGGGCCTCGACACGCGCACTCGCACGGTCAACCAAGCGCGGTTCCTGCGTGAGGACGGCCTCGTCGTGGTCGCGACAATCGCCTTCGGCATGGGCATCGATAAGCCCGATGTGCGTTTCGTTGCCCATCTCGATCTGCCCAAGTCGGTGGAGGGCTATTACCAGGAGACCGGGCGAGCGGGCCGTGATGGCCTGCCGTCGACCGCGTGGATGGTCTACGGACTCGCCGACGTAGTGCAGCAGCGCAAGATGATCGACTCGTCCGACGGCGACGCCACTCACCGCAGGCAATTGCAGTTGCATCTGGATGCCATGCTCGCGCTGTGTGAAACGGTGTCCTGCAGGCGAACTCAGCTACTGGCCTACTTTGGACAGTCGGGACAGTCGTGCGGCAATTGCGATACCTGCCTGATCGCGCCGGAAACTTGGAACGGCACCGTGCCCGCACAGAAGGTGCTCTCGACGGTGCTGCGGCTGAAACGCGAACGCGGACAGAGCTTCGGCGCGGGCCATATCGTCGATATCCTGCTCGGCAAATCGAATCCCAAAGTGCTGCAGCATGATCACCACGAGCTGAAGGTCTTCGGCATCGGCACTGATCTGCGCGATGTCGAATGGCGCGGTGTCATAAGGCAATTGCTCGCACAGGGACTACTCGCCGTGCACGGCGACTACGGTGTGCTCATCCTCACCGAGGCCAGCAACGAGGTGTTGTTCGACGGCCGCGAAGTGCTACTGCGCCGCGAACCGGAGCGTGCGGTCAAACCGGCCAGGACACCCAAGGCAGCCAAGGGCAAGTCTCCAGCTGCCGACCTGGCTTCCGTGGACGTGCCGGTCTTCGAGAAGCTGCGTGAATGGCGGGCCGCGACGTCCAAGGAGCAGGGCGTACCCGCCTACGTCGTCTTCCACGACGCGACGCTCCGGGAGATCGCCGCACGCAAGCCCGAGAGCCTGTCCGAACTCGCGACGGTCGGCGGTGTCGGCGAGAACAAACTGGCCAAGTACGGCGAAGGAGTACTCGCGGTATTGGCCGGAGAAGTGAGCAACGCGTGATCGGGCAATGCGTGCGCACCATCGACCCGGGGTAGTAGCCGTCGATCTCGTGATCGGTGGTGCCAGTGAGGCATTTGCGCGCCGAATTGCCTGAATCGCAATGAAATTGCGCGGCGTCGAACCGGTTTCACGGCTAGCGTGCAAGATATGCATTCCGGTGATGGCCCCACCGACGACGGGCCCGACCTGGGCGGCTCGCCGTCCACGGACCCTGGTGATCCGCCGCCGCATCGGCGCGGCACCCATGACCCCGCGGTGGAATCGGTGTGGCTGCGCCGCACCCCGCCGTTACCGCTGCGCCCGCGCGGCATACCCCGCATGACCACGGTATTGCTGGTCGCGGCCTTCATCGCGGTCCTGCTGCTGTATCTCGCGGTCCGGCCGGGTGGCTAGCGCGACAGGCACGGAATAATCCGGTTGCCGAGTCACCTAGAGTTGACCGTTATGAAGGAACAAGGGCGCAAGGTCATCGCGACCAACCGCCGGGCGCGGCACAACTACACGATCCTGGACATCTACGAGGCCGGGATCGCGCTGGTCGGTACCGAGGTCAAGAGTCTGCGCGAGGGTAAGGCCTCGCTGGTGGACGCCTTCGCGACCGTCGACAACGGCGAGGTCTGGCTGCGGGGTCTGCACATTCCCGAGTTCAGCCACGGCACCTGGACCAACCATTCGCCGCGCCGGGTGCGCAAGCTACTGCTGCACAAGCGTGAGATCGAGCGGCTGGTCGGCAAGTCGCGTGAGGGCAACCAGACATTGGTGCCGCTATCGATGTACTTCTCCGACGGCAAGGTCAAAGTCGAGCTCGCGCTCGCCAAGGGTAAGCAGGACTACGACAAGCGACAGGATCTGGCCAAGCGCACCGCTGAGCGCGAGGTCACCCGGGAATTGGGGCGGCGGATCAAAGGCATGCGTTGACCGCTGTTCTACTGGCGCTGGTGGCGGCGGTCGGCTATGGCGTGAGTGATTTCTTCGGTGGTGTTGCGTCACGGCGGGTGACCGCCCTGCGCGTCGTTGTCGTCTCTTATCCGATGTCGACGCTATTCGTCCTCGCGCTGTTACCACTGGTCGGTGGAATCCCGGACACCGCATCGATGCTGTGGGGACTGGCCGCCGGTGTCGCGAGCGGCTTAGCGGTGTGGTGGTTCTATGCCGCGCTGGCCAGCGGCCCGATGGCGGTGGTGTCGCCGTTGACCGCTTTGTTGGTCGCGGGAATTCCGGTGCTGGTCGGTCTGTTGATCGGCGAACGTCCGGGTCCACTCGCCATCGCCGGCATCGTGTTCGCGCTCGGCGCGGTTTACCTGGTGAGCCGGGAGTCGCCCGATGACGTCACCGAAGAGATAACCGGCGGGCGAAAGCTGCGCTTCACCAGGAAAGTCGCGCTGCTCACCGTCGGCTCGGGCGCGGCCTTCGGACTCGCCTTCGTGTGCCTGCACGAAACTCACGCGAGCGCCGGGGTCTGGCCGCTGCTGGCCCAACGCGGCGCCGCAAGTCCGATGGTCTGGCTCATCGCGTTATCAGCGGGGGAGTTGCGACCGCTGCGCGGTGAACCATTGCGGTTGGCGGCCTATATCGCGGTGCTGGACACCATCGCGAATGCCGCGCTGCTGTATGCATTCCACGGTTCGCTGCTCTCGCTGGTCAGCGTGATCGGCTCGCTGTACCCGGCCGCGACCGTCCTGCTGGCGATGGTCCTACTCGGGGAGCGGGTCGGGCGACAGCAGCAGTTCGGGATGGTTTTGGCGCTCGCGTCGGTCGGATTGATCGCGGCGGCCTGATCGCCGTCCACGCATCCAGCAAATCAGAGCTCGCCACCTGCCGAGATCAAGGCGCACTCATGGCGGAACGTTCCCGGGCCGATGCCGTCACAGCATCCGTTGATCTTGGCCGACTCGCGTAGCAGGCCGGAGCCAGCCCCGGTGCGATCGCATCCGTGCAGGTCGGAGGCGTGATTCGCGCCGCATGGATAATGGAATGAACGCGGCATGGCCGAGTGTTAAAGTAACTAGCCCGACAAGGTGTCGGGACGTACGGGGCTGAACGGTTTCGACTGCGTACGTAGATTTAGGGGAAGCGTGTCGGTGCAGGCAAGAGACCACCGTAAGCGTCGTTGCAACCAATTAAGCGCCGATTCCAATCAGCGCGAGTACGCCCTCGCTGCCTAAGTAGCAGGCGTCTCTGTCAGTCCGGGTTCGTCCCTCGACCCGGGTACTGGCATCAGCTAGAGGGAATTACTGTCCGGCTCGGTCGCGGAGTCGGATGGGACATCCAACAGCGACTGGGATCGTCATCCGAGCTTGTTCGCGAGACCCGGAGATCCGAGTAGAGACCTAGCGAACTGCACACGGAGAAGCCCTGAAGACGCGGCGGAGGACCCGGGTTCGATTCCCGGCAGCTCCACAAGATGGGAACCCGCAGGTCAACAACCTGCGGGTTTTCGTTTTTCGATGGCTGGATCGAGTCAGGTGGTGGACGGTGCCTGTACCTGCGGATTTGCACCGACCGCGGTTCGATTCCCAGCACGTCTCTGAGGCTGCATCGAACCCCCGACGGGCATAAGGATTAGTTATAATCTTCTCGTGCGATGGGGCATTGTGCTGCTAGAGCCAGTCAACGACTGGTTCCTTGACCTGGTGAAGAACGAGCCGATGATCGCCGACAAGATTGAGATAGCGCTGGACGAGCTCGCCGAGCGTGGACCGGAGCTGGGAAGACCTTTGGTCGACCGGATCCAGTCCAGCAAGGCACTACACAACCTCAAAGAACTTCGCCCTCGAACCCCGCCAGGTTCCGAGATCAGAATGCTGTTCGTCTTCGATCCGACGCGGGAGGCGATCGTCCTGGTTGCCGGGGACAAGACCGGCCAGTGGAATCGTTGGTACCGAGACGCGATCCCCCTCGCCGAACAGCGCTATAACGACTACCGAGCAACGAAGGAGGAGTCATGAAGGGTGTGTCTTGGGAAGAGACCAAGCGTCGAGCTCGCGAAATCGACCCGACATGGGATTCCCCTGAGCGCATCGCAGCGCGAGATGAGAGCCGCGAGCAGATGCGCGCGGAGCAGCGCGGACACCAGCTCGCCGAACTCCGCAAGCAGTGCGGAGTGACGCAGGCCAAGGTCGCTGAGCTGATGGGGGTTTCGCAGGCCAGGGTGTCGCAGATCGAGCACGGCAAGATCACGTCCATGGACTTGGTTCGCGAATACATCGCCGCGCTCGGAGGAACCCTGGATGTTGTTGCTCACGTTGGTGATTGGAGCGTCAAGGTCGCCTAGCCTGTTCGGGGCACGTTCACCTAGCCCCACGGTATTCAGCGTTCCCGTGCCTCAATGTCGCGTTGTGCCTGCACGTGGCTCATGAGCGCCAGCGCCAGCTTCTTCAAATCCGGCTGACCACGCAGCGCGCCAACAACAACGACCTGCCGTTCCCGCTTGGGCCGTTTACTTTTCTGTTTTCCCATACCAACCCTCCGGTCACTACAAGCTGGTGCCAGCTAGTGATCGCCCGTGGCGAGTTCCTGCTCGCGGTCGGATACTCATCAAAACTCGCTAACGATAGAATTAGTCACTGATGTTGTCGTTTGCGTTAAAGCGAAGCTGAAACACAAACGGCGATACTAGATTTCTTCCAGTCTGGCCTGTGAATTTTGCATCGACTATTTGAATCAGGCTCAGGCCCGGACCAAGTTCCACCAACTAGCTGTGACTGGCGAGCCATCGCTGGTAGCTCTGGTGCCGGAACTGGTAGGCAGCGCCGGTTACTCTGAGCAGGCCCGCGCGGCGTGCCCAATCCAGGAAAGGCCCTGGTGCAGAGGTGAAAGATGTTCCGGTGGCGAATAGTAGCTTCGCGCAGGCGTAGCGGACGCTGGCCTTAGCGCGAGCCAAGAAGATCAAGGTAATGATTATCACCCCGATCGGCGTCGCTACCACCTTCATGATAGGCACGATGGTTCCGCTGATTCCGCGAGCCTCGGGTTGAAAGGGACTGTCAGATAGTCGGCTCTGGCTCACTTCCGGTGGTAGCTGAAGCAGGGTGAGGGCACGATGCCTCGATGGCCGAGGTGAATATCGCTGTCGGACTTGTATTTTCAGGGTTGTCGCCGCTGGTTGTCGAGGACGTGGTCGATGAGGGCAGCCGGATCGTGGTGTCGGCTAGGACGGGGCCCGGTCCGGCCGTGTGCTCGCGGTGCGGCGCTGGGTCGGTGAGGGTTCACAGCTATCACAACCGGACCGTTTCCGACTTGCCGATCGACGGCCGGCTGGTCGTCGTCCGAGTGCGGATCCGGCGGTTAGCCTGCCCAACACTGCAGTGCTGCAAGACTTTCCGTGAGCAAGTCCCTGGAGTGCTTGAACGCTACCAGCGCCGCACCGCCCGGCTGACCTGCCACGTGCGGGCGGTGGTGCGCGAGTTGGCCGGGCGGGCCGCGGTCCGGCTGCTGGCCGTGTTGCCGGTGCGGATGTCCCGCCCCACCGCAGTGCGGATGCTGCTACGCATCCCGCTGCCGCACCGGCCGGTTCCTCGCGTGGTAAATGTGGACGACTTCGCGCTGCGTCGCCGAAACCGTTACGGCACAGTGCTGATCGACGCGGTCACCCACGAACGGATAGACGTCCTCGGTGACCGGAAGTCCGAGACACTCGAGGCGTGGTTGCGCAATAACCCCGCCGTCGAGGTCGTCGTGCGCGACGGATCGGCCACCTACGCCGAGGCCATCCGGCGGGCCCTGCCCGGCGCGGTGCAAGCCAGCGACCGCTGGCATCTGTGGCACGGGCTGGCCCGGTCAGTGGAGAAGGTTGTGGCCGCACACGGTCGATGCTGGGCGGCCGTGGGGCCGAAACGGCAGACGCTGGTCCGCGAGACGACCACTTTGGAGCGTTGGCACGCGGTGCACAACCTGCTCGATCAGGGAGTCGGATTGCTCGATTGCGCACGGCGGCTGGGGTTGTCGCTGAACACGGTGAAGCGCTACGCCCGAGCGGCCGAGCCCGACCAGCTTCGCCGCCCGCCGCAATACCGATCCTGCCTGGTCGACCCCTACCGCGACCACCTCCGCCGACGTCGCGCAGAGCAACCCGGTGTCCCAGTGCTGCACCTGTTCAACGAGATCAAGGCCCTCGGCTACACCGGCGGCCTCAACCTGCTGCACAAATACCTCAACCAGGGCCGTGCCGAAAGCGAGCGACTCAGTCCCTCGCCACGGCGGCTGACCTCCTGGATCATGAGCCGGCCCACCGATCTGCCCACCGGGCGCCGCGCTCACCTGGACGAACTTCTCGCATCCTCTCCGGAGATGACGGATCTGGCCAGACTCGTCGGCGAGTTCGCGGCGATCCTCGTCGAGCGCCGTGGCACTGATCTCGACACGTGGATGAAACAGGTCCGAGAGGCCGGGCTGACCGAACTCGACCCGTTTCTGCGCGGACTCGACCAAGACCACGACGCTGCAATCGCTGGTCTGACCCTGCCCTACAGCAACGGCCCGATCGAGGGCGTCAACACGAAAACCATTCTGTGGAATCTGAAAAGTCAAGCCGGTGACCGTTGTCCGTGGCGGACGCCAACGATCGGCAGCTGGATGCCGATCGCGGTGCCGGCCCGGGG
>NZ_JBITIL010000018.1:0-161597 GCF_044458905.1 Nocardia sp. NPDC050408
TTCTGATCGACCGGTGGGTTCTCGACGGGCGCGGGCGGCACGACGCTCCGGACGCATCTCACGACGAGCCGTCCTTCATGCGAACCCGAAACGTCTCAATTCGGCATTACCGCGCGTTCGACAAACCCACGCCGATCGCAGATGCCGAAGTTCACCAGCGCAGCCACGGGAATAGCGCACGGTCCAAACACATGACCCTCACCAGCGCATCAGCCACGGGCACGATGCGCTGAGCCACGACTCGCCGACCGCTCGGGGCTGACCTGGATCGCTGATCGTGATCGTTAATGTTTCGCATCAGTGTCACCGATCCTGACCAGCTGTTTCCGACAAGACGGGGAATCGCGCGTGGCGCATGCATTGGCGGTGCGGCCCTCGTCAGGGCGGCGCACCTGGATGGTGATCGACCGCTCGCACCGCACGGTCGGGCCGGTCGAGGAATGGGTGGAGGCACACCGGCACCTGTGGTCACCGAACACTGTCCGCGGGTATTGCACCGCACTCGCCCAGTGGTGGACCTTCCTCGAACAGCGTGGCGAAACCGACCGGTGGAGCGAGGCCGGGGTGGCAACCGTGACCGGGTTCTTGTCGTGGCTACGCAACGGCCGCACCGTTGAGCACAGCCTCGTCGTCCTGAAATCGAGTCCGTCGCCGCAAACTCTGGAAGCCAGGCTCGCGGCGCTGATCTCGTTCTACCGGTGGCAGCAAGCAGTTTTCGGGGTGCCAGTCGCCGGGCGGCTACTGCGCGGAGCCCCGCGCCGGATGCCGACTCGGGGGCTGCTGGCCCATCTGGCCCCGTATTCGGCGCCCCGGCCATCGTCGCTGGTGCGGGTCCGCCACCAGCGGCACCGCGATCGGCCGCCGCTGCTGCTGCCCGTTCAAATTCAGGGGATCCTCGACGGCTGCGCGGTCGCCGACGCTGCCACCGAGCAGTGGGTAGGCAACCTTCGCGACCGGTTCTTGTTCGCGCTGCTGGCCGAGACCGGGTGCCGCCTCGGTGAGGTACTGGGTCTGCGGATCAGCGACTTCGTGATGGGCCGTGGCGGCACCGCCCATATCGAGATCGTCCCTCGTGAGGACAACACCAACGGCGCTCGGGTCAAGATGATGCGCCCGCGGCGGGTCTACGTCGGCGCGGACCTGGAAAGGTTGTTCGCCGACTACGTGACTCACCTGGCTTGCCGGGCCACGGATTTGGGCTTCACCATCACCTCGGACTCGGCGCTGCTGGTCAACCTGGATCGTCCTCCGTTCCTGGCGCCGCTACGAGAGGGCACCGTCCGGGACAAGACAGCGGCGTTGCGGCGCAAGGGAATCGGCGCCGACGGGTGGACACCGCACTGGTTCCGGCACAGCCACGCCACCGCGCTGCTGCTGGCGGGCACCCCCGAGTGGGTGGTGTCACGCAGATTAGGCCACGCGCACGTGCAGACCACCCTCGATCTCTACGGCTGGGTCCGCGAAGACGAAGCACTGCGCGCCGCCGCGAACTGGCGCGCCTACACCGCCACCTGGCAGGTGAACGATGGTCGATGACCGCCCCACCGGCCTTCGGCTGGCCACCCAACTCGACCGGCTGGACCGGCTGCGCGCGGATTTGCCACCCGCCTGGCGCGGCCCGGTCATCGGACCCGATATCCCAGGCTGGTACGACGCTCCCGGCGCACACATCGACAACCTCCACCTCGCCGACCTGCCCGAACCATTGCACACCGAACTGGCGTGGATCGCTCACTGGCAGGAAATCATCGACGGCACACCGACATCGGTCCAGACCATCAACCAGTTCGCCCTCGCCTACCGCCGGGCCACCTCTGAAGGCCGCGACTTGCCCACCTCTATCCTCGATATCGACTGGCAAGCCGCCGAAGCACTGCTCGGCCGGTACTACGCCACCCGCTGGAAACGGCTCATGCCCGTAGCCTGCCGCGGCAGGCTACGGGGTTTGTTCCGGATCCCACGCCTGGCCTTGATCGTGGCCTGCCACGACGGACACTGGTGGGAACTCGATACCTGGCTTCCCCGCTGCGACCCGCGCATCCCGATCGGTGCCCGCGAACCTCACGCCGGGCGGATCACGCCGGGAAACCTCACCCAGCCCTGGCTGCGCGCCGCCGTGAAATGGCACCTGGGCACCCAACTCGAAGCTGGTGTGCTGCGCTGGGGGACCATCTGCCAGGCCCGCCAACTGACCCGGTTCGACCGATGGATCACCAGCACCTTCAACGATCCGCGCGAAGTGCTCACCGACCCCGCATCGGCATCGGCCCACGCCGCCGCGTTCCGCCGCTGGGCCGCGGATCCGATGAACCGCATCAACCGGACCAACGAGAGGCACCGATCCGGCAAACCCGTTCATCCCCGGCAGGTCAACGACGATCTGAGGGCGATCGCCGAACTATTCGACTTCGTCGCCACCAACACCGGCGAAGCCCGCACCGTCCTGGCTGCCTCACCTTGGCCGACGATCACCGTGCCCCACGCTGACTCCTGGCGCCGCCAGGTCAGCCGCATCCGGCACACCACTCAACTCAACGACGACCACTACGTCGATGATCATGCACTCGCCCAGATCATCGCGGCACTGCCGCTGCTCGGTCTGCCCCGCGGCGAACACATGCCCATAACCCGTGGGGACGGCACCACGATAACTGCGGAGGGATACGGTGATCCGCAGGTCATGCGGATGATCCTGCTGCAGATCCTCACCGGCCGCCGCTCCAGCGAAATCCGGCTCTGCGAATTCGACTGCCTCACACCAGCATCCACCGCAGCAACCGACTCCGTCGACGGCGCCGGACTCAGCCGGCTCCGCTACGCCCAAAGCAAGATCGACATCGCCCCGGACACCATCCTCGTCGACGACGAGGTCGCCGCCGTCATCGACGACCAGCAACAATGGGTCCGCGACCGGTTCCCCGGTGTCGCGCTGCCCTACCTGTTCACTCAGCGGTTCAGCAATCTGGCCGGCGCAAAACCGTATGCGTCCACCACCTACAACCGGATATTGAACAAATTCACCGACATAGTGCAGATCAGCGACAGCAAGGGCAGACACGTCCGCCTGGGCCACACCCACCGATTCCGGCACACCAAACTGACCCGCCTGGCCGAACTCGGGCTCCCCATCAAGGTCCTGCAGCGCTACGCCGGACACGCAACCCCGACCATGTCGATGCACTACATCGCCCAACGCGAAGAGCACGCCGAACAGGCGTTTCTGGCCACCGCCAAGTTCAAAGCCGACGGCACCCAGATCAGCTTCTCCCGCGAAGACCACGACGGCATGCGCCTGTTCGACCGCGCCGACCGCATCCTCCCGCACGGGTGGTGCCTGCTACCGCCCCTGCAGACCTGCGACAAGGGCAACGCTTGCTTGACCTGCTCGGTCTTCGTCACTGACCACAGCCACCAGGCCACGCTGCAGCAGCAACTCACCGATACCAGCGCACTCATCGACCGCACAGTTGCGGCGTTCGAGCAGCGCCACGGCAAGCCCATGCCCGCCGATAACGTCTGGCTCGCCCAACGCCGCGCCGAGCAGGCAGCCCTGACGCAGTTGCTCGCCAAGATTCCGCACCAACCCGGGCACGCGATCGAAGGCGGCGGATGCGCCGCAGCCCCGGCAACCAGACGTGGCCCAGCCCGCATCGAACTCGACCTCACCCGCCATCGCCGGACACAACCATGACCAGCTCCCGAGACCACCGCGTCGAGGTGCTAACCACAGCCGCGAAAGCCAAGTCCCAGAACAAGACCCACGCTGCCGAGCAAGCGATCCGGAAACTGATCAAACGCCACGAACCGATCACCTTCCAAGCCGTAGGACGCGAAGCCGGCGTCTCCCACACCTTCCTCTACAACCATCCCGAACTCCGCAGCCGCATCCAAGACTTGCGCGTCAACTCCCAGCCCTTCCGAGAAGCCCCCGCCCCCGCCCCGGCCCCGGACTCCGAAAGCTCTCTCGTTCTTGCCCTCACCCACCAGATCAAGCAGTTGAAACAGCAGCATCGCCACCAGGTCAACGAACTACGCAACGCACTCGCACAAGCACACGGCGAGAACCTCGACCTCCGCCGTGAACTAATCCGTCGCGGTTGGACCGATCAACACCATTCATAATGCATACCCCCAGCACACCGGCATGCAACCAGATCCGAATCGTCACCGCCGGAGCAGCCTCGAGTGCAACGGTCCAACCAGGCGACAAGACGAAGCTCAAACTCCTCTGTTTGCCACGTCTTGCAGCCTTTGAAAAATATACTTGTAGTCGTCGATCCATTTAGAATTCTCAGTGTGCCTCGCGAAGGCAACGCCGGTTCCCGACCAATTACTGGGCGCCTCATCCATATAAACGAGGTGCTTTTCGTCATAGATGCTGAAGTCCTTCCTGAATTTCCGGTTCAGGCCGTCCAGCGGGCACAGTAGCACTTTGATCCCGTTGGATTCCATCTCCTCTCTGACCTCCCGGATGACATGGTGGTCGTAGTTCGTCTCTGCAACGATGAATATACGGGTGATTTCCACTTTTCGTTTCTTAGCCTTGTAATTTTCGCCGATCCACTCCTTGAAGACCTTATCCCGAAGACGCATGATTGCAGGATCGTCGTCGCATAGATGCGTTACTTGCAAACAGCGATTTGTTTTCTGCACAAGCCCGATCATGGCCCGACAGATGCTATCAGCACCTACAAGAGGAACCCCTCGGTTTGCCATGTCATGGATTTCGTCTTGATGGTCCTTTTTCCTGTCAACAATATAGTCGACCTGCTCTCGGCTTACAATCTCGACCGGAGGGTAGCCGACGCCAGAATCGCCTATTTGACTGAGCTGTGAGCGTACCGCTTTTTCGAAGATCTTGGCCGATCCACCACTCAAATGGAGCCCGAATAGCGTATCGCCGTCGACGTTGGCATAGTTCATCAGCACCTCCGTTTCGTCTGTGCGCTGATTCTTGCCCATGACGAACGAACCCCATTCGAAGCCATATATATGGTAGAGCCCTATCGGGTCGGACTGCACTTCTGGGAGCAACTTGATCAATTCCGCAACTTTGCCACCTGTGTGAGTGTTAAGCGGGCGGTAGATCGCCAATCTATTTTCCCGCACCGCTGTCAGATTATTGTTACCCTCTCGACATATCCGATCCACCTCCCTCGCGTAGTCGACAGGCACTTCGCCCACTAGAACCACAGAATCGAAATTTGCGCACATCCTCTTAAATTTCGTTCTGAATACACCCAACTCGGAGTAGCTCTCGACGCCCGAAGTCAGCTCGATTTTAGCTGACAGTTGCCTGAGTTTATCGCCCACCAGTTTGTGATGAATTCTTTCGTCCTGAGCCATCTCGTCGATCCTCTTGTCGTTCTCAACAAATCCCTCCAAGAGGAGGTAGATTGCGAAGAACACCACGAGGTCGAGCGTGATAGCAAGAGCTTCATGGGGCACTATCTCCAGAAATCCGAATGCATGTGCGACATGGATAAATATCGCGCAAATAAGAACTACAACGAAAATCCTAGCCGTCCACTTCGTGCGAACTTTTCTAAAGGATTCGAGAATGCGCGCGACTTGCTGCTGCCCAGCCGCTCCATGCACCTCGCCCCTGCCCATCTCCATAGCCTACCTCCCATACGAAACGCCCGAATCCGCCCGTTTGAGATCGTCACCTAAGTCTGACATGCGGAGCCGGAGATTGGCAGATTTGGGGCACTGAGAATTATTCGGCGTCATTATCGAAGTCCTCGGCCCGCTCTCCGCGCTGATGCGATAGCAATAGCAACCACGAACAGCACAAACACGAGGTGATATCGGCTAAACCGACGATAACAGCCGGCTGGCACCTGTACTACCGTGCCCCGAACGAGCCGATATTGCGGTGCACGGTGGCACGATCGGCGACGGTATCGATTCCCGCGGGCACGGCGGCTACATCGTCGCCCCCGGATCCCGTACGCCCCACGGGGATTACACCGTGGCCGAGAACCGGCCGGTCGCCGATCTTCCCGGCATGCTGATCGCTCTACTCCTGCCGCCTCCGCCACCGACCGGTGGTTGGCGCAGGTCGGTAGCGGTCGCGCCGGATTCGTATCTAGCGGCAATCCTGGCCAGTGAAGCCGAGCGAGTCGCCCACGCGCGGGTGCACCTGCGCAACCACATCCTGTTCCGATCCGCGCTGGTCCTCGGGCGGCTCGTGGCCGCCGACGAAGTCAGCGAAAACGACGCCCGCACCGTCCTCACCGACGCCGCCGCAGCCCACATCGGCGTCGAGGGATTCACCGCCGCCGAAGCCCACCGCACCGTCAGCAACGGATTCCGCTACAGCCACGCACGCCCCCGACGAATTAGGAGGAATTGCATCTGATGCAACATAGCGCAGCTTTCTGGAACTGCCGTATCCCCTGCTCGTTGCGTGCTCGATGCCGAACTGCCGGCCACCGGAATCCTGTTCGTCCTGGCCAGTTTCGGTGATGCATCAAAGTTGCATCTGATACAACAGGGCGCGTGACTTCCGAGGCCCCCCGGTTCGGCACGCTGAAATAGGAACCAACTGGGTCTGCGCGGGCAGCCATACCCCACCGGCTCCAGACTTGGCCACCGAACACTCGATATGCGGCATGCTCGGGTGTTCCGACCGTCGCCGACTACCCCCGAACCAGCGGCAAACTCGCAATCACACTCTGCACATACGGAGCGATCCGTAATGCCACGCCCTGACGATTCGGGATCAGTGCAAGCTGCTCGGCGACTTGCAGAGGGTCATACAGGCTTCGCAGTGACGCCACCTTGCCATCGCGGAACCGATAGAAATCGCAGCCCTCGAAATCAAACCGTCGATGCGTCGGGGCGAACGACTTCCGTTGTCCCGGCGGACCCCAGGCCAACGGCCCACTGAAATGCCCGAATGTCCGCCATGGCACGACCAGGGTCTCCCCATCCATGCCCAGGCAGAACGGGCCGGTCGCGACGAACGCGCAGTCGGGAAACGCTATGAACGTCTCCACCATCACCTGCCGAAACGCCTCACGGCCCTGCACGAACCGGCCCAGATTCAGCGGGTCCTCCTGCACGAAATCGTCGGTCACCCACTCCGCCAACACATCCGGGTCATGGTTCTGGTAACCCTGCAGAACCCACGCCCGCGCCCACTCCCGCACCAGCTCGGCCTGCCGAGCCCACAGCGGCGCCAACTCTCCCAACCGCTGCTCGAAGCCAACTCCGTACTCCTCGAAGTACTCCTCGGCCTGCGCATTCGACTCGGCGAACGACAGTGGCGGTGGGCCACCGGGCAAACCCAAACCGCTGTTCCGCGCGTACTTGCTCATTCCGGGCAGCCTCCATCCCGGCGCGACACTGCGCCGATTTCCAGACAGTCCGAACCCTTCCGTGTTATTGGCATGTTGTCAACAGGACAGGATGGAGCCGCCGAAGGGTCCTGCCGACGTCACTTTCACCGAGACAAGCCGCCTTCAACATCCGCTCGCCGACGCCACAACCACGCCGACGGCGAAGCCGGAGTTCACCAGGGCAGCCACAGCAATAGCGCACGGTCCAAATACATGACCTTCACCGGTGGCTGCGCAACTAACCCCCTGCCATCGGATCAGGAGCCCCATCGTGCACGAGTACTACGTCCGCTGGGAGATCGACGTCAGCGCTGACGAACCGCTCTCGGCCGCGTTCGCGGCGTTCGACATCTATCGTGCGCCCGACTCGACAACCACTGTTTTCGACGTCATCGAACCCGACGGCGACACCTACCGCGTCGACCTCGACGATGACCCGATCACAGCACACCTGATCAGGAAACGCCCGCACCAAGGACCGGTGGCGCGGCGTCTGGCCCCGATACCGCCCGCGCGGGCGCGCCGCTGGGCTACCGCCTGCTGCACTGCGGTGTCCACCGTCCTGCAGCAGTACGGCTGATCACCCGAATCCCGCCACACCTCGAACTCGTCCACGTCCAGGTAGGCGGGGCGGCGGGCCCGCACGATGAACCCTCTGCGGTCGTCGTCGATCGTGATCGCCTCACCCTCGGCGCGGCAAGGTCCGATGCCCTCCCTCGCCATGACCGGGCTTCCCACCTCCACCGGGCATCGCCTGAGCGGGAACGACTTTCACTCCACAGCAACGCCCATTCCGCCTGGATGGGTGAGGGCTGCCTGCTGATCCTCACCACCGGTCGAGCCACACCCACCGGGCGCGTGCACCCCTGATCCGCCCCGCCAGGAGGCCACTGCGCCCCTGCCTCGGCATCGACCCAACCGATCGCATTCCTCGAACCGAGAGGCCGGGCCCGACACGGCCAACCCCCTGCGAATCGCACCTACCACCGACATCATTCCGAAGGAGACGAAAACCCATGCCCGACAACACCGACGACGCCGAGTGGCCAGCCAGCACCGATACGCACTCCGCCACCGGCCAGACCGACGAGGACCACACGGCCGCGGACAGATTGCATGTCGATGATCCCGGGCAATTGATTGTCGCAGTGCCCGCGATGGTCGGGTTCGTACCACAGCGGTCCCTGGTAGTCGCTGTCCTGCGGGATGCACCGAATCCGGGCCACAGTCCGATCATCGACGCGGTGCTGCGCTTCGATCTGCAACCCGACGGCGGCCCTCGGCGTGGCCTGGCCGCGGCATACGCACAGCCAGTGGCGCAGATCTGTGCCACAGAGGGGGCCTCGCAGGTGCTCGCGGTAATCGTCGATGATCGGGTGCGCGAACCACGTCGCACCCGCAGACACGGCGCGGTGAGTACCGGGCCGTGGGCCGCGCTCATCGCCGCGTTCGCGCGGCGGCTCGCACAGCAGGAGGTGTTCCTCGAGGGCGCGTGGGCCGTACGCGCGATCGAGGCGCAGCAGCGGTGGTGGAGCCTGCTGGAGGCGAATCGTCGTGGGGTACTGCCGGACCCGGCCGCATCGATGGTCACCTTGGCGCACGTGCTCAACGGACGCCCGATCCGCGGCGACCGCTCGGAGCTGACCGATCTGGTAACCCCCGATGGCGAACTGGTCCAGCAGGTGACGGCTCATCTCGACAGCGCCCACGCTCTCGTGCACGAACGCTACGAGACGGCGGTCCGGCGTGGTGATCCCGACGGATATCACCGGCGCGCACTCGAACTCGTGTTGTGGCAGATCGCCGACACCGACTCCGGTGGGGCGCTCACCGCCCCGGCATGCGCAGAACTGGCCGCGGCACTGCGCGATCGGACCGTGCGCGACTCGCTGTTCGCCCTAGCCGTCGGCGAGCACGCCGCCGCCGCGGAAAACCTGTGGGCCACACTGACGCGAGCATTGCCGGGCAGCGACCGTGCCGATGCCGCAACACTTCTCGCCTACAGCGCCTACCTCCGCGGCGACGGCCCCCTCGCGGGCGTCGCCCTCCAGGCCGCCCTCGACGCCGACCCCACACACTCCATGGCGACCCTGCTGGCGACAGCGCTACACACCGGGATGCGCCCTGACATCCTGCGCCGGTTGGCCTGTCGCGGTCTGGGGATCGCCGCCGACCTCGGCATCGACCTCGGCACCGATCCGATGAGCGGTGCGGCTCCAGACCACACCGCACTGTAGTGATCGGTAGCGCCGCCGAGCTCGTGGCGTGGATCCGCGCGAACCTGCCCGCGCTGGATGAGGACCGGTTCGAACCCTGGCACACCGGATCCCCGGCACCCGGCGCGCACACAGCGCGTATCGAGGTGCGCATTCACACACCTGCAGCCCGTGACCGCGTCACCAGCATCACTCTCACCGCCGCACCCGTCGGCGACCTTCCCTCCTGATCACCGCCGTCGACGCCACGACCCGCACACATCCCTGACCCCCACACCGTGCGCCGTGGTCGCACACCACATCCCCCGCGAATAGTGAAGGAGCACCCCCATGGCCGGAGACACCGTCATCACCGTGATAGGCAATCTGACAGCAAATCCGGAACTTCGTTTCACCCCGGTTTCCCGTGGGTTCGCGAATTCCGAAGTGGCTGTTGCCCGGAACTGAAGCATGTGCTGCCTTCTACAAGGCTATCTGACCCGTGAGTTCGGGAACCTACGTGTGTCCCTCAAATCCCCTGCTGCCCTATGCAACTGGGACGAACACTGTCCACTACAATTTTTGGAGGATCATCATGGCTGGTGACACGGTCATTACTGTCAAGGGGAATCTGACAGCCGCGCCAGAGCTGAGATTCACGCCCGCAGGAGTCGCGGTGGCCAGTTTCACCGTCGCGTCGACACCGCGGTATCGCGATCCCAACACCAGCGAGTGGAAGGATGCCGACGCATTGTTCTTGCGCTGCAACGTGTGGCGAGAGGCAGCGGAGAATGCCGCCGAGTGCTTGATTATGTGGATCTCGAAAATGAAAATGGCTGTCTACCAGCAGTTTTCCGACGTGGACATGTCTATTTCGAGCACTTCCGGAGCGATTGCGATTCCCGCGCATTGACCGGTCAGCAGATCAATCACTTATCTGAGGAAGGGGTTCGTCATGGCTGGTGACACGGTCATCACAGTTCAAGGGAATCTGACATCGGATCCGGAGCTTCGATTCACGCCGCAAGGCAAGCCGGTTGCGTCGTTCACGGTGGCCTCGACGCCGCGCCGGTTCGACCGTCAAACCAACACGTGGGTGGATGGCGAGGCATTGTTTCTGCGGTGCAGCGCCTGGAATGCTCTGGGCGAGCATGTCGCGGAAAGCCTCACGCGGGGCGCGAAAGTCGTGGTTGTCGGGCGGTTGGTGCAGCGCTCGTATGAAACCCAGCAGGGTGAGAAACGCACTGTGGTCGAGGTGCAGACCGAGGACGTTGCTGCGTCGTTGATGTTCGCGACCGCAAAGGTCAACCGGGTCAACAGAAACGGCAGTGGGAGTGCGAACAACGGCTTCGGTAGCAGCACCGCCGGTGATGATCCGTGGGGTTCTGCTGCTTCCGCGGAGACCGCGTTCGCGAGCGCTGCCGCCGGGGGCTTCGGTGCTAGCGGGGAGGATGCGCCGTTCTGATCCTCTCGGGGGCTCCGGCCGCGAGGCGCGGCCGGAGGCCTGGGATCAATGCGGCTGGGCGTTGCGCAGGGCCCGGATTTCGCCGTATGCGGTTTCGAGTTGGGCGGTCAGCTGGGTGACTTGCGTGCGTAGCTGTTTGCTGCGTTCGTTGGCTGCTGCTAACCGGGTCTGCAACGATTCCACTGTCGCTGAGGTCGACCTCACCTGGCCGGTAGCCGGTTTCCGTTGTTGCAGAGCGGATATCGCGTCGACGAGGTCGGATTGTGTGTAGATCCAGGATCGTGAAACGCCTGCGGTCTTGGCGATCCCAGCGACGGTGATGCGGCCCGCGCCGCGGGCCGCTGCGGTGATCGCGGCTTCGGCTCGCCTGCGTGCGTCCGCGCTGCGCTGTTGGGTGGCTTCGAGCAGGAACCGTGTGTTGTCAGCCGGCGGCATCGAGTTCTTCGACCTTTCCTCCGGCCACGATCTGGCCGTCGTGGGCGGATTCGAGTGCGCCGATGATGGTGTCGAGTTTGATCAGGGTGCGAGTGTTCTTCTCCGCGACCCGCTTGTGCCCGGCGGCTTCGGCATCGTCGATCATGCGTGCGGTGTCCTCGCGCTGGCGACGGTGCTGGCCGAGGAATTCGGTGGTGGTGATGAAGAATCGGCAGTCCAGACATGGATTGGCGTATTCGCAATCGGTTTGGACCGGGGCGCCGCAATATCCGTTCGGCAACGTCACTTTCGCCCGGACCATGCTCAGTTTCGCCCAGGCCGCATCGGCGAGTGGGTGATCGGCGGTGATCGTGGCGGGTTCGCCGGCGGCGTTGATCTTCACCGCCGTGAGCCAGTGCTCACGCAATGTTTCGTTGTGCAAACGAGCGTAAATCGCGGTCATGGCCGGAGACATGTGATCGAGCAGCGCTTGGACGATCGGTTGCGGAACGTCGGCATTGATGAGCCTGGTCCCGACGGTGTGCCGGAATTGGTGGAACGTGACCCGGATCGGCCGGTCGTGCTCGTCGGTGAGGTCCAGTTGCCCGAGCCAGCGATCCAGCTGTCCGCGCAGTCTGGTGCTGCTGGCGTAGCGGCTGCCGTCGATGTTGCCGTTGATCGCCGGGAACAACCACGGCGATCCTGCGGGGAACCGGTCGAGCACTGCCCGTTGCTGCGCAGTGATCTTCTCGGCCAGTTCTTCCGAGAGCGGGAAGAACGCCGGGCGGTCGGCCATCTTGCGGTTGAGCCAGGCCAGGTAGGGGTTGGCGTCGCCGTCGCGGACGATGCAGTCGAACGGCAGGGTGCGCGCGTCCTTGAGCCGCAGCCCGCAGCGGATCAGGATCTCCACGATCAGGCTCCCGTCAGGGGAGGGGAACAGTGCCAGCGCCTGTGGCGTCTCCATTTGCCGGATCACCTGCTCCGGGATAAACCTCGGCTTGGCGTGGGACCGTGTGGGCATGTCGTCGTAGATGAACGCGTTGCGCGGCAGTCCCGGTTGCCAGTCGTGCCGGTGAGCGTCTTTCAGTAGTGCACTGATCGAGGCGATCACCGCGCCGCGACTACTCGCGTCCGGCAGCTTGGTCTGCAAGTCGGCCAGCCACCCTTCCAGACGCATCCTGGTCAGCTGGTCCGGCCCGGTGTCCGATCCCACCGCGTGGCTGAGGTATTCCGACAACCGGACACAGCCGCGGACATTGATCGCGACGGTGGACGGGCTGAGCTCGCGGCTCAGCCGCCACCGGCACCATCGCTTGGTCAGCTCTCTCAACCAGGGCTGGGTGATGTCGCCGAAGCGGAGGTAGCGAACGTCGCTGGTGTTCAGACCAACGTGTTTGAGATCCCATGTGTCGCACGGATATTGGTCGGCCCAGGGGTCTGCGTCGATGAGCAGCGCTCGTAGCTCGAACCGGGTGTCCTTGATGAAAGCCAGCGACAACGTGTCGTAGTTGGCCTCCCTCGGCAAGCAGAACGCCTTCCATTCCTCGTCGTCCCAGTCCAGCAGGCTGTGCACCCCCGCCGAGCGGATCCACCCGGCCGCCTTGGTCACCACCCGCGGCGCGGTGTGCTGATGGCCCAGTTCGTGTCGGCGTTGCAGTCCGTATCCGATCTCCAACCGCACCAGCCCGCCCAGATCATGCAGCTTCACGTGCGGGTTGCGCTGCTGTTCGACGTGGACGAACCACTCAGCCAACGGCATTCGCCCGGCGTAGCACCAGGTTTGGTGATGCGCGCGACATAACCGTCTGCTGGGTCCATCGCTCCAGCGGGCGCAACCAGGGAATTCGCAATCGGTCTCGACCGACCCGCGGGGCGGGTGGTAGAGAGTGCGCGCCAGCCAGCCCTCCAGGTCCGGGCGGCCGTAGTGCATCCACGCGCTGGCATGACGATGACACAAACCGTGCGACTTCTGGGCCCGATTGCACTCACGCACCCCGCACCCCGGCACGGTCCGCCGCTGCGTTGTCGCGATCTCCTCGGCCGCGGCCCACTCATCCATATCCGGCCGCCCGGCTCCCCTCCACCGCTGATAGTGCCCCTGACACAACCGCCGTGACGCATAGCTCAGCGCGATGCCGCACGAGTCGATGCGGCAGGTGTCCTGGACGAAGACCCGACTGTCGGTGGGCGGGTAGAACACCTCGCCGCGGAACATCGGATCGACGGTCTGCATCAACCGCTCCAGCAACCCCGACGTCGTTGTCTGCACCTCGTGCGGCATGGTCAAGGTTGTTCAGTTCCTTCCGGCAGAATTCCCGCAGCGACGAGGGCGTGGCGATGGTCTTCGACCGTCAAATGCGAGTACGTCATCTCGGTCGTCTGCGAACTCGAGTGACCGAGCAATGCTGCGACGATCTCGATGCGGACCCCGGCCCGCAACAGTCGAGTCGCGTAGGTGTGCCGGGCCAGGTGAGGCGCGAAGAACCCGACACCCGAGCGCAGCCGCAGCCGCTCGACCAGCTTGTGGACATTCGCCTCGGTCATCGGCGCGCCCACCGGTGGCCGGAACAGGTTCACGAACACGAAATCGCTGTCGAGACAGCCGTATTCGACCTCCATGTACTCCGCATACAGGTCGAACAGCTCGGTGGCGGCAGGAACGACACGGGGCTTGAGCCGTTTCACCCGCGCGTGATTGGCGTTGTCCTCCCGCGGCACCACATGGACCTCACCGGTCCGCAGCCGCAGATCCGAATGCCGTAACCCCAACGTCTCTCCCAACCGCAGCCCGGTCTCGAACCACAACAGCAGCAGAAAACGGTCCCGCAACCGCGCGCACGCATCCATCAGCGCGGTCTGCTGCTCGACGGTCACCGTCCGGGCAGGCTTGCGATGCGCATGCAGCCGGATCGGGCTGTAGGAATCAGTATTCGGCCCACCCCGGCGGGTATGCGCCAGCAACGGCACATACCCGCCCGTCGCCCGCGGGCCGACCAACTCGCCCAGCAGCGCAGGCACCGAATCGTCTCGACGCGAATGAAACCGGTAGAACGATGCCACCGCGGAACGCTTGCGCACCAACGTCGTCCGCGTCACAGCCACCGGGCTTCCCGGCAGCACGAACACCCCGGGCTGCCGAGTCAGCTTCGGACGCTGCAACCACGAGAAGAACTCCGACAACTGCTCCAGGCTCAGGCTCCGGAAATCCCACCCCCGCTGATCCAGCCAGGTGAACAGATCCCGCAGATCGTAGGCGTAACCCTGCACCGTGTTCGGAGCCATACCCACCGCCACTAGATGCGACAAGAACTCCTCGATCGGCCACACCGGCACACCGCCAGCGTCGACCACCGTGAACGAACGCCGCCCCGAATCCAGTGACCGCAACCGCTGCACCCGAAGCGGCACCGGCCACCCTCCTCCACAACGACACAACACGACGAGGTGTCTGTGTAGCAGGAACTACCGACCAAATACAAACCGTACGGACGTTATGGACACTCGCAAACGAGGTCTACTTAAGCTTGACCAGGGGCTCGCGCGTGATTGTGACTGGCCGTCTGAAGCAGCGCCGCTGGCAGACCCCAGACGGCCAGAACCGCACCGTCGTTGAGCTCGAAGTAGACGAGCTCGGCCCGTCATTGCGCTTTGCCACGGCGAAAGTCAACCGCGTCAAACGGGGGACCAACGGCGACAACGGTTTCGGGCGCTCGACCGCTCGCCCGAAATCCGATGACTGGTCCGGCGAACTGGTCGGCGCAGCAGCCACCAGTCGCACCGGCGGGACCGACGATCCGTGGGCGGTGAACGGCGCGGGCTCCTTCGGCGGCGGCACCGGCAACGACGACCCCCAGTTCTGACCTACCTGCTCACCATACGGTGCCCGGCGGTAGCCGCCGGGCACCGTGTCGTCCGCCGAAGCGAATCCCGCTCTATCCATTCCACTTTCGTGATCAGGAGCCGATGTGACTACCTCCTCTGCCTCCCGCACCGCGATCGCGGTGACCCCGTTGCTATCCGATATCGCTGCCCTCGCCGAGCTGATCGACACCGAACCGTATCGGGCGCGCCTGGAGTTCCGCCAAGCGCTCAACGACGTCACTGCCGAAGACTGGGCGTTTCTCGGACTCATCCACCGAGCCTTCGCCCACAGCCCGAAAACGGCACTGGCACGGGTGGTCTCGATCGCACGCGCCCGCATCGGCGCGCCCGAGGTCGAAACCGGTGAGATCACCGACGGTGATACCGGCCTGTACGCGACCGCTGACGCCGTCGAGGTACCGATGGAAGTCGAACTCGCTCGGTGGACGCGGACCTCGGTCCGTGATCTCGCCGACGACCTTCGCCTGCACGCGATCCCGACCACAGCGACCGATGCGGCACGGACCGCGCCCGAGGCGATAGCGCGCCGCCGCGCCCGCCACACGCCCCGACCTATCGGGACCGTGATGCTGCGCCACCGCGCCCGCGACGAACGCAGCGCCGCACGCCGCCGCCGCGGCGAAGCAGACGCCGATGCCTACTTCGCGGACCGTCCGCTGTTGGTGGCCTGACCCCGGTCTCACGAAGGAAGAACACAAGAGGGTCAGGTGGGGTGTCCGGGGTGTTCGTCTGGTCGAGCGCCCCGCCTGACTGAAGGGCTACCAGGGTGGCGTCCGCCGCGCCTGCGTGCCCGCGCCCGTGCGTGCACGAATTTCCCTCCGGCGCGACGCCCAGCGGTTCGGGTGTGGGTTGGGTTGTGTGCGCGGGAAATTCGCGCCCACCCAATTTTGGCGCGTTCCCTCCGCCGCGTCGCACGCCACGCTGGTCGATCGCCCTTCAGGCGGGTCACCCGACCAGCCGCCCACCCCTCGTGTTGCGAAAAAGCGCACGCGATCTCCCGGGGTGGGTTTCCTTTTTCCTCGCGAGACAGGACATTCGTCATGCCCAGTGCTTTCCTCGATGCTCTGTTCCACCTGGACCGGCTCTTCCACGTCGAGAGCCCGCGCCTCGCGCGCGAGATGTTCCCCGATGCGCTCGCTCTCGCCACACCGGCCGAGCGTGCGTTCCTCGACGAGCTCACCGACACCTTCACCCGCTACCCCTTCCAGACCGCGCACAAGCGGCTCGACGCGATGTGGAAGACAGCCGACCCCGAACGCCGGGAGCTGATCAACCGCTGCGCCCCCGACACCGAACCCGGCCTGCACACCCGGCAGCTGCCCGAGATCGTCGAAGTCTCCTACACCGCCGCCGAACTCCCGCCGATGCCGGTACGTGACCGCTACCGGCCGCTGATCACCCACCGCGTCCCGTCGCGAGCCACCGACGCCGCCCGCCTCGCCCCCGACAAGGTCGCCGCGCGCACCCAAGCCCGCCCGATCTCGACGCCGAGTCTTCCCAGGGATCACCGTGCCCACCTGCTGCCGTATGCGATCGCGACCGAGGCAATGGTCACCGGGTACGTGACCGGCAGCATGTTCACCGACGGCACCACCATCGCCGACCCCGACGCCGCACCCGAACCACCGCAGCGCCCGATCGAGGTTGCGGTGCCCGATCCCGACTCGGAGGAGGAACGGGAGAAGCGCCAGCGCCGTCGCTATGCCCGCGACCACGCCGAAGCCACGCAGCTGTGGGACCGCGTCTACCTCAACTATGTTGCGGGCCAGTACGACACCGAGCACCGCGCCGCCTGGACTGCCCGCCGCGACCGCGACGGCGACCACACCGACCAGACGTTGGACGAACGCACCAGCGACTACTTCGACAGCCACGACGACACCACACCGCGGGGTCGGCGCTCGCGCCGACGCGGCCAGCCCGCTGCGCCGCGGCGCAGCAGCCGGATCACCGAGGACGAGGCGAAGGCATTCGCCGATGCCCGCACCGGGTTGCGGGTGCGTGACGACGCACGACCGCAGATCCCCAACCAGGGCAACGGCCTGGACTACGACGACGCCGCGATGGTCCCGATCATGGGATGGCGATGCGTGTCCTGCTTCATCGAACGCCCCATGACCGACCAGCGCCCCATCCACACCCGCGACGGACAGCTGGTCTCCGATGACGGGCTCTGCGATCACTGCCGCGCCAACGCACGACCCGGGATCGCCCCGCTGCCCGAGACCTTCACTATCGAGGACTTCGTGGTCTCGCGTTGTGAATTCCTCGCCGCCACCTACCCCGCCGCCGCGCACGCCCTGATCGTCGAAGTCTGGCACCGGGCCGCACCACACCCGATCTGCCGCCACATCACCCGCTTCCTCGCCACCCACCCCGAGCTCACCCCCAACCCGGCCAAGCCACTCCAACGCGCCACCGAGGTTGCCGCCACCGAGGGAGCACCGCGTCCCCGCGCCACCGTGTGCAACCGGCGGGCGAAGTTGGGAGCCGATCAGCGCCACGGCCGCTGCGACCGCTGCGACCACAACACCGTCATCCACACCGACGGCTACTGCCTCACCTGCCGCATCGACCTCGGCCTCACCCCCGCGCGCCCCCGTCAGACGCAGGCGGCCTGACCCGACATCCGCTGTCTCCCCTTGATCGCCGGTCCGCCGTAGCTGCCTCGCACCCACGGCGGACCGGTCCACCACCCCAACCTTCAGGAGCCCACGTGATGCACCGCCCCGCGACCGGGCTACGCCGCCTCACCCGAATGTTGCACCGCGCGTTCACACAACAGCGCCGCACCGTCACCGTGCGCGTGTTCCTCAACCACGCCCCGCACTCCTTGCTCCACGGCTACACCCCCGCCGCGCCGCTGGTCCTCGCCTACGAGTACGCCATCTCGACCGAAGGTCCCGCGGCTGACGCGGTGATCCTTGAACGCGCCTTCGCCGCGTTCAACGGCCACCCCGAGCACCCCGACGACCACACCCACGCCGACGCGTGGGCGACGAAGCCGTTGCGGTCGCTGTCGGTCGGCGACGTCGTCGCCATCGACGACCGCCACTACGCCTGCGAGTCCACCGGGTGGACGCGCATCACCGCACCACTCACCTGAGCGCTCGCACCGCCGACGGCCAAGGGCCGGGACCGCGCATACGGACCCCGCCCCACTCACCAGCACCCTCCCGACCACCACGTCTCCCTCACTCTTCACCCCACCACTTCTCCACACATCACCCTCATCCACCCACCCGCATACCTCACCTCCTCTACACTTCTTCTTCTACTACCCACCTACTCCCCTCTCTTTATCTCTTTCTCCCAACCAGACCTCTTGCATCGAGGACACGAACCGGGACTATCGCCTGAAACGCGACAACGTCGCGGTCTCCCAGGCGGACTATCAGGAACTGCCACCGCGCGACACTCTTGCACCGACTTCAAGATTGTTGACGCATCATTTATAGTTCCCCAGCGCCCACAGCTGTCACAATTTTATAACGACCAGGGGTTTTGTTTGATTTGCCGATAATTAGGTGAATTGCGGGCCTGGCTTTTATCGCGGATGTGGTGCTTGCTGGAGGTATGACCGCGACACTGCATAAAGTCGTCGCAGGAAATGGCTATCAGTATTACCTGCGTAATGTGGCCGCGAATGATGATCCCGCTCGCGGCCGGTCCAGCCTGGCCGACTATTACTCGGTTCATGGGGAGTCGCCGGGGCATTGGCACGGTACGGGGTTGGCGGCGTTGGGGATCGGGCTCGGTGACGAGGTCACCGAGGATCAGATGAAGTCCCTGTTCGGGTTGGGTCGCCACCCGAACGCCGACGCCATCGAAGCGCGCGTGTTCGATGAGCAGATAGAGGCGGGTGCGAAAATCAAAGACGCCTCGCGCGCGGCCGATAAAGCGTCGAAGTTGGGGCATCCTTTCCGAGTCTATTCCGACGTCACCGAATACCGGAAACGGTGCGCGCAAGCCTACGAAGAACACAACACCGCGAACGGTTCAGACCTCGATGACAACATTCCCGATGACATTCGCGCACGAATCCGCACCGAAATCGCGACGGAAATGTTCACCGAACAGTACGACCGCGCACCCTTGGACGCACGTGAATTGTCGAGCTGGGTCGCACGGAACTCGCGCCCGAAAGCGACCGCTGTCGCGGGTTTCGACATCACCTTCAGCCCCGTCAAGTCCGTCTCCGCGCTCTGGGCGCTGGCACCGAGGGCGGTCTCCGAGAAGATCGAAGACGCCCACCACGCCGCGATCGAGGTGGCAGTGCGATGGCTGGAACAGCACGCGATCTTCACCAGGCTGGGGCGCAACGGTGTCCGCCAAGTCGATGTCGAGGGCCTGGTTGCGGCGATGTTCACGCATCGAGAAAGCCGTGCCGGTGACCCCGACCTGCACACGCACATGCTCATCGCCAACCGTGTCCGCACACTGGATGGGCAGTGGCGCACCCTCGACGGCGCGATGATCTACCAACACGTGGTCACCGTCTCCGAGATCTACAACACCAGCCTGGAGTTGTTCCTCGGGGACATGGTGGGTGTGGAGTTCACCGAACGGCCCGGCCTGGACCCGTCCAAACGCCCGATCCGCGAAATCGTCGGCATCCCAACCCAGTTGAACGAGTTGTGGTCTGCGCGTGATGCGGCGATCACCAAACATCTCGGACGGCTCACCGTGGAGTTCCAACGCCGCCTCGGGCGCGAACCGCTACCGGCGGAGATGTTCGATTTGATGGACCGCGCCACCCTGCAAACCCGTCCCGACAAACACCTCATGCGCTCACGAGCCCAGCAGCGCAGCGACTGGCGCGCCCAAGCTGTCACGGTGTTGGGTGGGCGGGAAGCGGTGGCGCGGATGGTTTCCGCCGCCCTGAATCCGGTGCGGCGGGCGCGTGCGGCAATCGATGAGACGTGGATCGCGCGCACCGCCGCGACGGTGGTCGAAACGGTGTCGGCGCAGCGTTCGACCTGGCAACACCACCACATCCGCAGCGAAACCGAACGCCAACTCCGCGGACACATCCGCCTCGGTGAGTGGGAACACGTCGCCGAAGCCGTCGTCGCCGAAGCGCTCTCACCAGGTGAGGTAGTCGCGCGTGGAGATCCCGATATCGCCGACGAGCCGCGACTACAAGCGGTGCCGGTGATGTTCGCCCGCCGTGACGGCACCAGCGTGCACACCCGCGCCGGTTCGCAGGTGTACACCTCGAAGCAGGTTTTGGGTGTCACGCAGCAGTTGATCGACCTCGCCGTCCAACCCGGGGGCCGCCAAATCCCTTCCGCCACCATCGAACAAGCCGTCAACGCATACAACGAAGCTCACCCGAAAAGGCAGCTCAACGCCGGGCAGATCGCGGCCGTACACGGGTTCGCGTCCTCCCCGCTGCGCGTGCACACCATCGACGCCCCCGCCGGGACCGGCAAAACCACCGCCATGCGCGTGCTCACCGACGCCTGGCACGCCAGCGGCGGCACCGTCCTCGGTCTAGCACCCACCGCGGCCGCGGCAGCGGAGTTGGGTACCTCGATCGGGGCGCGGGTGGAGACCGTCGACAAACTCCTCGACGTCCTGGGCCGCCACACACCGACACTAAAAAACCTTGCCCGCGACAGCAATCGACCACCACCATCGCTGCCGCAATGGGTGCTGCAAATCGACTCCGACACGTTGGTGATCGTCGACGAACACATCAAAATCGGGAACCTCAAACGCCTGCGCCTACTGCAATTCCTGGCCGGACGGGGCACGACGATCCGCTGCCTGGGTGACCCGAAACAGTTGCCCTCCATCGAGGCCGGTGGCGCCCACACCGACATGAACGACGCCACCAACAACGCCGCACTTACCCTCAGCCACGTTGTGCGCTTCGCCTCCCCTGGCGAAGCATCCGCCAGTTTGTTGTTGCGGGATGGTGATCCGGCCGCGCTCGGGTTCTACCTCGATCACCGACGCATCCACTCCGGCTCCGCCGCTACCACCCACGACGACACCTACACCGGGTGGATCGACGACCACCTGGGCGGTCGCGACAGCATCATGCTCGCGGCCATCCACGACATCGTCGGTGAGCTCAACCAGCGCGCCCGCGCGGATCGGATCGCTCGATCAAATGCACATGTCGGGCCGGAATGCGCACTCGCCGACGGGCTTCGCGCGTCGGTCGGTGACACGATCCTGACCCGACGCAACGATCGACGGCTGCGTGTGGGCGATCGGGATTGGGTTCGCAACGGATATCGGTGGATCATCGCCGGAGTCCACGACAACGGAAGTTTGACCGTCACCCACTTGCGTTCGGGTCGCGAACGCGGTCACACGGTGACACTTCCCGCGCAATACGTGTCCACGTTTGTGCGGCTCGGGTACGCGACAACGATCGATTCTGCACAAGGAGTGACCGCCGAAACGTGTCACGTCGCGCTCACCGGATACGAAACTCGCGCGCAGTTGTATGTCGCGATGACCCGCGGCGCGCACACAAACCACGCCTACGTGCCGACCACTTTGGACGGCAACGAGGCATCGTTCTACAGCGAGCCGGCGGTGTTTCCGCGCACCGCGGTCGAAGTCCTGTTACGCATTTTCGGGCGCGACGGCACACGGAAATCCGCGCACACCGAGCTGCGGGACGCACTGAATCCGTTCCGCCGCATCGGCCGCTCGGTCGACATCTACCTCGACGCGCTCGGTATCGCCGCCGAAAACGCCCTCGGTGCAGACGGACTCGCTGCACTCGACGCCGCGGCTGAAGCGCTGTGTGCCGGGCTCACCGACTGCCCCGCCTACCCGATATTGCGGCAGCATCTCGCGAGTATCTCGCTCACTGGAGCTGATCCGATCCCCGCATTGCACACTGCTGCGGCGGTTCGGGAACTCGATACCGCCGACGATGTTGCCGCCGTGTTGGATTGGCGCCTGGACCCTTCCGGTGCGCATTCGTGCGGCGTCGGGCCGCTGCCCTGGACGCGGGGGCTGCCGCGCGGCCTGGGCGAGGACACTGATTCCGGGCAGCTCGCGGCGCGAGCGCGGATCGTCGCCGACCTCGCCACCGCGATCCGCACCGAAGCCCGAGACTGGACCGCGGCCACAGCGCCGTTCTGGGCACGACCCCTGATCGGTAGCGACCCGCAACTGCTCGCCGACCTCGCGGTCTGGCGAGCCTCCCTGCACGTCGATGACCGCGACCTACGCCCCACCGGACCCGCCCGGCACACCGTGCTCGAACGCGAGCATCAAGAGCTACTGAACACTCGCGTAACCGAGACAGTGGGCGATATCGATCGGCCCGTCAACAAGTGGTTGCCCGCGGTGAAACAGCTCGACGAGCGCATCACCACCGACCCCTATTGGCCTACCCTCGCCGACAAAATCGACCTCGCCGACCGCGCCGGAATCGACATCAAAACCCGCCTCCGCGACGCCGCTGCTCTCCGACCCTTGCCCGACGAAATGCCCGCAGCCGCATTGTGGTCACGCCTGGAACTCGAACCCTCAGCGCTCGACAACTCCAACGGCGACCGCGATCTGCGCCCGCCATGGACCACCGAGTTGCACGACATCCTCGGCACCGACACCGCCGACCGGGTCATCAACGATCCGGCGTGGCCGCGCATCGTCGCAGCCATCGACCGCGCCACCGGCACCGACTGGACACCCCACGAACTCCTCACCACCGCACACGAACTCCTCCAAGCAGCCCAACCAGACCACACCCAAGCCCTACGCCCGGACCAACTGGCAAGCGCACTCGCCTGGCGCATCGACGCACTCCTGCAACACAACCCCACCGACAACGCACCTGACGGGGACACCGAACCTCAGGCGCATGTCGATGCCGGTTCCGACCGTCCGTCCAACACCACCACTGGGGACCGTCCGGAAACACGCAGGCACAGTGGTGATTTCGAGGCCCATAGCGCCTCAGTCGACATCGGCGAGATCGCAGAGTTGATGCAGACCGGCCAGATCCGTACCGCCGCTGCTGCGTTCCGCGAACTGACCGACAACGCCACCGCTGAGCAACGCGCAATCATCGAACGCGTCGCGGAAACCCTGTACAGCTATGCATTTCCCATTGCGCTCGCTCGGCTACGCCACGCCGCCGACCAATTCCCTGAGCATCGCGCACTCATCGAATCTTGCACTCCGAGCAGCGATCCGCACGTATACCAACCAGCCACCGTCCCCGCCGCACCCACATATCGCCGCAACCGGCGCCATGAAGCCGCCCGCGACAACCCCACCCGCACAGGAGCGCGCCGATCCGACACGATCCCGCAGCCGATCGACGAAGACGCCGCAAAAGCGGTCGAGGACTACCTCGATACCCGCGCCAACGTCGACGACAACCCCTTCGATCAGCCACTACCCGAAGGAGTTCCTCACCACTACGACCGCGACGTCATCCCCGAATCACAGCCCGATGGCTACGTCCTGGACTACGACTTAGCCGCCATTCCCGACAGCCACGGCCTCAGCTGCGTCTGCTGCGGACTCGAACGCGCCCGCATCGACACCACGCCGATCTCGTTGCGCCGCAGCGACGACGGACTCTGCAGCGACTGCCGCGACAACAACGAACCCGGCATCCCCGACCACGACCCCACCGACCACATCCGAGCCCGCTGCGACCACATCGCCGCCATCCACCCACCCGAGGCCGCCCGCGCAATACTGCGACGCGACTGGCGCGCCAGCGGACCCGTCGCCCGCGCGCGAATCGCGGCATGGGCCACAGCTCATCCCCTCCCCCAACCGGTCACCGCCCCCACGCTCGACGCACTCGGAATGCTCAGCGAAACCGAACTCCAACAGAACATCAACGACCTCTACCAGTGCATCGCACTCGCCGACACCGACGCAATCATCTACAACCCCCGACCGAACCATCCCGACCCCTACGACGAGGAACCAGTCCGCCATCAGCAACAAGCACGCCAAGCCATCAACAACGCCCACACCAGCATCCGCGAATTCGAAGACGCCGAACGCGCCGTCCGCGCCCTCGCCACCCAACTCAACAGCGCCAGAACCACACTCGCAAACACACCCGTCTACCGCCGTAGCCAACGCCGCGCCCTCAACACCCAGATCGCCAGCCTCGAAACCGAACGACAACGCCGCACCAACCTCAGGGATTCCGCACGCACCACCGCCCGCAACGCCCAACGTCGAGCGCTACAGATCGCTGGCCCCGCCGAGGAATGGGAACAAATCCTGACCGCCGACAGTCAACCTGCCTCCACATCCACCACCCCGCAGCCAGCCGAGATCGACCCGGCTGAACAAGCCCACGCCGCTCGCATCGCCGACTTCGAGCAACAACTCGAACAGTTGTTATCCGAACAACACCGACGCACCCAACTGAACCCCATCGAGGCCGACATCGAACAACAACTACGTCAACAACTCAGCGGGCCCGACGACGAAAGCTTCGACTACTTCGACGATCCCGTCGACATCAGCCAGGCACAGCACGAGCACGATTTCGGACTGTGAGTGAGCGCAGCACGAACCCGTGTGACGCTTTCACCGGGAATCGCCGAGCGACAGGCTCATAAACCCAACGTCATTTTCCGAACGGATGTTGCCAGGTTCGGAGTTCCGGTAAGTTCGAAATCGGCTCTGGGCCTGGGACTTCGATGATCACGGTATCGTCCACAGTGGCTCGGCGATCACGAGGGCGAAGCGGGGGCAGTCATGGACACGGAACTGACACTGTCGATCATCGGTGCCGATCCCGGTTGGCACATGGGGGAACTAGTCCGCTGGTTGCGTGCGGAGCCAGAACTGCGCGGAAAAATCACCGTCACCGACGCGGTTCCCAATCCCGGCGACATGGGTTCGCTGGTCGAGCTGGCCACCGTCGCGGTCGGCGGCGGCGGGGTGTTATCGGTGCTGGCTACATCTCTGAAGACCTGGTTCGCCCAGCCACGGCATTCCGACATCCACATCGAGGTTCGCAACCTCAGTGGGCGGTCGGTGATTGTCGATGCTGAGCGTGTGCCTGATGTGGCAGCTTTGCTGCAAGCGGTCCTGGACGCCGACGGGTGAGCTGAAGCGGCGCAAGGGAATGCCGAGATGCGGTTACCGGATCAACAGACCTCGCATGCGGTCCTTATCGGGATCGACTGCTATGAGCATCTGCCGGATCTTCCGGGTGTACATGCAGGCGCGGCCGAGCTGCGTGATGTGCTCAGCGATCCGGTACACGGATCGCTGCTTGCCGACCACTGCACCCTTCTTCCAGAAACCGCGTCGCCGTCGGCAATCGGCCACGCGGTCGCTGCGGCGGCGGCGCAGGCCCGCGATCTGCTGCTGATCTACTTCGCCGGGCATGGAGTGCTCGGTCCCCGGCGTGGCGAGCTGCATCTGGCGGTGGCAGACACGCATCCAGACCGCCCCGGAATCGGTGGCATTCCATTCGAAGCGTTCCGCGACCTCTACGTGGACAGCCCCGCAGCCGCCAAGGTCGTGATCCTGGACTGCTGCTATTCCGGACGCGCACTCGGCGTCAACCAGTCCGCAAACGGACAAGGCCTGCTGAACGAGATCGTCACCGAAGGCACGGCCATCCTGACATCCGCACCGCCCAACGGGATCTCGAAAAAGCTCGACGCCGAGACCTACCCCGCCTACACCAGTCGTCTCATCCGCCTGTTGAGTGAAGGCCTGCCCGGCGGCCATGAACTATTGACGCTGCCCGCCCTGCACCGGCAACTCTGCCATGAACTAATCGCGGTCGGCCTGCGTCAACCGCAGGCCGACCTCAACCCCCTGCTCGACCAACTCGGGTTGATTCGCAACCGATCCCGATCAGGCGGTCCCCCACTCGAGGTGCAACTGCGTCACGCCATCCGATCCGGGCAATTGGTGCTTCACTATCTGCCTGAAGTCGATCTGCGCACGGGAGCACTGGTGGCCGTCGAGGCCCTGGTGCGATGGAATCATCCCGACCGGGGACTGCTCTTGCCGTCGGCCTTTCTCCGTGCCGTCGAAAAGGCCGGTCTCGCACCCGAACTCGGCTGGTGGGTCATCCGCACCGCCTGCACCGAGTTCGTCGGGTGGCGGGCGCAGGGACTCGCGCAAGACATGACGCTGCGGATGAACATCTCGCCTCTACTGCTCGCGGAGCCGGAGTTCGTCGACACCCTCGATGCAGTTATCCGCCGCACCGGTATCGAAGCCGCATCGGTATCGATCGAACTCGCCGAAGACGCCGACACCGACTTCGAGTCAGCCGTCGCTGTCGTCCGCGGTCTGAAACGGCTCGGAATCAAAGTGGGCATCGGTGGATTCGGAACGTACAACGGCTCACTAGCGATGCTGCGACAGTTACCAGTCGACTACCTCGAGATACACCACTCGTTTGTGCTCCAACTGAAGGCCGACAATCAAGACGCGATGGTGGTGCGGGCCATCATCGGACTGGCCGCAAGCTTCGGACTAGTAGTCTCCGCCGCGGGAATCGAAACACCGGAAGCCGCCCGAATACTGGTCGAGCTGGGCTGTTTTCGCGGACAAGGTTTCCTCTTCTCGGCGCCGATACCCGGCGAAGACACTCGTGCGCTTATTGCACGCGGCGGATTCATCGGTAACTTGCCACAACCGATGGACTCTGGCCAGCACGCCGAACCGACCTCCCGATAATCGCCATTCGCGACGTAGCGCTGCGGTGCTGGGAGAGTCAGCGCACCCGTGAGCCTGATGATCACCAGTCGACCGCGGCGGATTACGCGGCGATCCTCGTTCGAACTCATCCTCGCTGATCACCCACTCCGCCAATTCTGGATCCCACAAACCGATCGGCGGATTCAGCGGCCAGTCGTCTGGTCGACAGGCTTTCCCCGCGGTGGCCGAGTGTGTTCTCGGATCGGATTGGAAGCTGAGTACCTTCCCACCAAACCTGTCAGAATCATCTGCGTGCCAAGGACTCCCACGATACTGCTCGCGGCAATCATGGCCACTTGGACATTGCCGATCGCTGCCGCACCGTCCGTCGCCGCATCGGGTAGCTACCAGGTGCCGGACCTCAGCTTCGCTGCGACCGGTCCGCACGAGGTAACTGCAACAATCCACAATCCGAACGAGTCAGGAATCTGCTGGGCAACGATCGGAATCGACGGATCAGTGCACGAATTCGCCGAACACAGCGGTGCCGGGTACGCACAAGCGGGGCAGACGATTCAGATCATGCGTGACAACCTGGCAGCGGGTCGGTATCTCGTTGGCGGTGGCTGCGGAGCAACCGAAACCGACCCATACCAGGTGGTTGCACCGACCCAGGAGGTGAAAGTGCTGGGTGATACTCCGCAACCGCCATCCGGTTCGTCTGGCCTCAGTTGATTCTTCTCGCCCCTGCGGAGGCCACCGCTTGTCCCCGGCCGCCACGGGCACCTAGACGCTTTCGGCTGCCCGCAGTTGAGCGAACCACGTCATGATCGACCGCTTATACCCGTCAGGCATGTTCAGCCCGCCGATCTCGTCATCCCGGAACAGCCCGACTTCCTTGTGCTCGTGGGAAAGTACGGGTTCGTCGTCGGTGTCGGGATAGCAGCCGTAGGTGACGATGAAGACGTGTCGTTCGGCTGCGTTGATGTAGTAGATCCAGGTGTCGAGGATCGGGCCGGTGTTGACCGGCCACTGTGTCTCCTCGGTGATCTCCCGTGCCACGCATTCCTCGGGGGTTTCTTCCGGTTCGATCCGACCGCCCGGCAGTTCCCACTCCTCGCGTTCGTTCTTGAGCAGTAGCACTTTGCCGTCACGGACGACGACGCCCTTGATCGAGATCGAATACAGATGCGGCACATACCCGGAGCCAGCCATAGCTTGGGACGCTAGCACCGGCGCCACCAGCAAGGCAGGACGCTGACGATGACGATCTGTCAGTGGTCCGACGCCCATACACCCGGTGATGCCGCTGATCATGACCGTTGCTTCTTCGAAGCTCCAGCCGAGCCGCATCAGGACCGCTACCGGCCATTCACCTGTACCGACCACAGCGATACCGGTATCGGTGAGTTCCCGACATGCCACACAGGCACCCTCACCCACCACCAGCGCAGGCCGAGGAGGCGGCGCGGAACCACCAGTACGCGACCGCTCGTTCCCGGCATGCGGTGACCTTGTGTGCTCCGGCAAGCGTGATGCGCCGGACAGCAATCCGGCGCGGGGATGTCGTAGGCACGGCAGAGCCGACTCAGCAGAACCGCGCCTCCGTGATCCACCCCTGTCTCACGCTCGGCGCCCGCACACAGCGACGCATAAGTGATCACGGCGGCGAACGCTCCGACGGTGTTGTCAGCCGCCGGGGTATCCGGTGCCGGAGCCAGTGGCTGATCCCGCCGGGTTGGCCGGATCGCATCAAATGTGCGGCCTCCCACTCGTTTCCGGCACCGACAAGCCCGCCTTACTTAGAGTGCCTTCCATTCCCACGGTTTCGGTAAGTGCCCACGCAAGCAAGCAATTCGATGTTTTGCTTGTTGCGCCGCAACCGCATTCGCTGCAGCGCGCTCGAGCGAGAACCCCACCCAACGTAGCTCTTGGATATCGGCGAAGAGTCTGAAGTCCGATGACCCTGTGATGTCCTGGCCGCCATAAGCGTTCACGAACGACAGGTAGTCAGTCTCGGGAATCCGTGCGAAGTCGGTGTAGTCGACAGCGAGTTGAATGAGATCCCATTCCGACCGGCCAACCGATACCTTGTCGAGATCCAGCACAGTCGCAACACCCGATTGCGGCACGAGCAGATTGCCTTGCCAGGCATCACCATGAATCACCGAGAGCCGTAGCGGACCGGGCAGCGTGTCATATTGCCGCCGTAGTTCGTCGTAGCGCGTCAGCAGCCACATTCGGTCATCGAGGTCTACCGTGCCCGCGGTCGCCAATCGTTCGCGAAGGTCACCGAACGGGTCGTATTTCGGCAAGTCGGGATCGGTCGGCGGTGTCAACGAGTGGAGTGCGCGGAGCATGGCGCCGAGCTCGGCAGGGGTGGCCGGCCGATGGTTCGGGATGAGATGCCACCAGGTGACGGGTCGGTCGTCGACAACGATAGGCTGAGGCAGTTCCGATACCGTCTCCACTGTCGGGATACCAGAACTGTTGAGCCACTGCGACACTCGCAACTCCCGCTCGGCAGCCTTCAGGCTGCCGGGCCTCCCGATCCGGGCCACGATGTCACCAACCCGGTAAATCGCGTGGGATCCTTCGCGGATCACCTCGTGCTCATTCAGGTCGAGGTCGGCTCGCTGAGCGGCCTTCGCCAGTATTTCCTCGGATGATGTTGCTGCCGTCATAACGCTGCTTTCGCTGCAGATCGGCGGGTGATGACTTCGCGCAGTTCCACGACGTCCTTCATTCGCCGGTGACGTGACGAAGCAGCAGCCAATCGCTGCAGTTCGTTGTGGATACGATGCGAGTCGAGCTGGCCGGCCTGCGTAGCCGCACGGATCCCAAGGACTACTGCTTCTTTCGGGTCGCCGATCTGCATCGTCAGGGTAGCCAAGCGCGTGAGCGAGAACGTCTGGGAGCGCGGGTATTCTGCAGCTTGAAGTTCGACAGCTCGCTGAATCCTGGGTGCTGCCAACTTGATTCGGTGTCGAGCTTGTGCGATCGGGATCAGGGCCTTGCCGGTGCTACCGAGGTGCTCCGCCTCGTCGTAGAAGCACAGCCACGGGGCGTCCGTGGCAGGGGTGCGCTGGGCAAAGTATTCGTCGGCGCGTGCCACCTCGGAGAGTGCTTCGTCGGGCCGTGCCGTAGCGGCCAAGTATTGGGCGCGTAGGGCGCTGAGCATGGCGCGGGTTGTGGCGGAGAGTCGGTCGGATCGCACTTGGGCCAGCTCGATGAGCGACAATCCGCCATCAGGATTGCCGATATAGGCCATCTTGCGTGCCATGTCGGCGAGCGTGCTGGCGCGCAGCTCCCACGATCCGGCTGCGTCGGCGCACCATAGTGCCAGCCGGAACCTGCGCTCAGCCGCCGTGTGATCGCCGATGTCGAAGGAGGCATATCCAGCGACGCTACCGAAGTTGCCGATCGCTTCGAGCATGGCCCGGCGAGTGCCCGGCGACGCCTTTGCATCGAGCAGGCGCACGAAGCGGCCAAGTTGTCTGCCCGCGACAAGGCTGATCGAGCCGCCGCCACGGAGGTTCTCCGCCGAAGCGATTGTGCGCGTGGCCGTTTGGATGTCGATGACTTCGGTTGTGCCGACACGGCGGATCGGCTTGTCGTCGGCGTTCGGGCCGAAATAGTGGGCAGGACCGGTGCCCGGATCGAAAGGGCTGAATAGGTTTATCGCGAGCAGCCCGTCCGGCTGTGTCGCCGCGTCGCGGCGCCGACGATTCGGTATGAAGCCCAGCTCACTGTCGGTGGCGTGCAGGATGGCGCGGAAGGCTTCCCGGTAGAGCTCGTTGGGCCAGCGGACAGTGCCGCGCTCGTAGCGGGCGATGGTGCGGGCATCGAGTTCGCGTCGCTGACCGTGCTGGCGCCAAATGTAGGCGTTGACGGCCTCGGCCAGCTCGGCGCGGCCAATTGCCTGACCAGAATTGACCGACGACGGTGTGGCCTCCCGTCGCTGCTGGAGTTGCACGTTCGGTTGCATGCGTCCCTTGCCGGTATTGGTCGGCTCAGTCTATCCAGCGGCACCGACACCGAGTCGGGCAGATTATCTGCCCCGTAACTTGCCCTCTTTCTGAAGCGCCGCGTGCGTGAGGCTTGAACAACGGCTCCGATCTGGCGGGGGCGTCGTGCACAACGTGATCAGTTGGGGGATCCAATGAGACCATGTGAATCGGTCCAAGGCGCTATCGGTGCGGCACCAGCGTCGCGCATCGTCCACCCGGACGTTGAATCCGGGTGGCGCACAGCGCGCCGTGTCGCTGACCGCAGCACAACACTGCGCGCCGCTGTAGTGGGCCTCGGACGTCAAGCAATCAACGATCACCTTCCAGCGCTCGTGGCGTCACATCACGTCGAGCTGGTCGCCGTCTGCGATGCGGACGCGAACATCGTGCATGAGCAGCAAACGTTGCATCAGGTGCCCGGCTTCACCGACTACCGCGAAATGTTTGAGGCTGAGGCCGTCGACCTCGTCGTGGTCTGTGTCCCGCACGATGTTGGCCGGGCGGTGATCGAGTGCGCGGCGGAGCATAAGGTCCACGTGCTCAAGGAGAAGCCTTTCGCCACCGACCTGGTCGAGGCCATCGAACTGGCGGAGTTGTGCGAACGATCCGGCATCAAGCTGATGGTCACGCTGCAACGGCGATTCAATCCGATCTATACGAGCTTCCCACAGCTCGCTGATCAGATCGGCACGCCGTTTCTGATCGACGCACGCTACACCGTGCATGTCGATGACCCGTCCGAGGGCTGGCGTGGGCAGACCGCCAAGGCGGGCGGCGGCTGCGTGATCGACATGGGCTACCACCTCATCGACCTGCTCCTGTGGTATTTCGGATTGCCCGACAGCATCGCTGCCGAACTGTCGGTCGGTGCGCGACCGGACCGGCGGTACGACGCCGAAGATACTGCGCTCATTCACTTTTCGTACGAAGGCGGCCTCTACGGCTCGTTGCTCCTCTCGCGGTTCATCGGACCGAAAACCGAAGAAATCCGGCTCGTCGGGTCTGACGGCGTCGTGCATCTGGAACGTGGCCGCATCCGCCGACTAACCAACAGCGGCGAGGTCATCGAGTCACTGCATCGTGAACAAGCCTGGCCCTCGGCCGCGGCCTGCCAGATCGACTACTTCCACCGCGTCATCAACGGCACCCGACCCAACCTCAGCGATCCAGCCGAAAACCTCGCTCACATGGCCTTTGTCGCCGCCTGCTACGAGGCTGCGCGCACCCACATCCCCCTCAATCCCAAGGAGCTCTTGTGACCTCACCACTCGCGCTGCTCGGCGGCGCGCCTGTCATATCCGGAGCAGCGCCGCACTTTTCATGGCCACCACTGACCGAAGCCACCAGCATCGCCGTCCTCGACCAGCTCGACGAGGGCATCTCGATCTATGACCGCTCGGGTGTCATCGCCCGACTGGAAGATGCGCTTCAGCGCTACTTCGGTGTCCGCCACGCCATCCTCACCAGCTCAGGCACAGCGGCGCTGTATTCGATGTACGCCGCCTGCGGCATCGGGCCGGGCGATGAAGTGATCGTGCCCGCATACACGTTCTTCGCCACCGCCACACCGCTCTTGCACCTGGCTGCGACCCCCGTCCTGGCCGATTGCGACGCCAGTGGCAACCTCGATCCGGCCGACGTGCCGAGACGCATCACCGACCGCACCAAAGCCATTGTGGTGACCCATATGTGGGGGATGCCCGCCCAAGTCCAACGTCTGCGCACACTGGCGGACGCCCACGGCTTGCTACTGCTTGAAGACGCTTCCCACGCTCACGGGGCGAGTATCGGTGAGAAGAAGCTCGGCACGTTCGGGCGAGCCGCCGCTTTCAGCATGAACGGGCCCAAACCGCTGTCAGCAGGCGAAGGCGGCCTCATCCTCACCGATGACGAGGAGGTGTATCACCGCGTCTTGCTGCATGGCCAGTACAACAAGCGGTGCCGAAACGAAATCCCAGCGCGTTCCGACCTCAGTCGCTACGCCGTGACGGGCATGGGACTCAAGCATCGCATCCACCCACTGGCCGCAGCCGTTGCGCTGGAACAGCTTTCACATCTGGATGACTACCTCGCAGGGCGGCAGCACATCGCCGAGCACATCCACGACGAACTCCAGCGAGAGCCGGGCCTGACCATTACCTGGCACGAACCACACACGCGACCAGCCTGGTACGGACTCACGATCCTCTACGACGGCGAATTCTTCGACGACGTGCCGGTCGAGCGTTTCCACGCCGCGTTGCAGGCCGAGGGCTGCTACGAATTCGACCGACCAGGATCGACCTGCCCGCTGAACCTGCTGCCGCTTTTCCAGGAGCCAGATCCGTTGTTTCCCGCCTTCACTGGCAAGCTGGCTTACGCCCCTGGTGACTACCCACGAGCCGAAGAGCTCCACCATGCCACTCTCAAACTCCCTGTTTGGCATCGAGACGAGGACCTGCCGCTCGTCGACCGCTACATCGAAGCGCTCTACAAAGTCATCACCCACCACGCCGATTTGAAAGGGTAGAACTCGATGGTCGAGACAACACTGCTGGAGAAGTTGACGCGGGAAGCCGACCGTGACGAGGTGCAACAACTCGTCGTGGGCGCCGTCGTCCAACACAGCGGAAAGATTCTGCTGTTGCAACGCCCCACTGACGATTTCATGGGTGGGATCTGGGAACTTCCCAGCGGCAAAGTCGATCCCGGCGAATCCATCGACCAAGCCCTGATCCGGGAAATCAAAGAGGAGACCGGCCTCGACGTCACCGCCATCCGAAACTACCTGGGCGACTTCGACTACCAGTCCGGCAGCGGCAAGAAGAGCCGCCAATTCAACTTCACCGTCGAGGTCGCCAGTACCGACACAGTGCAGCTGACCGAACACGACGCGTACACATGGACCAGCCTGGCCGAGGAACCACCGGTCACAGATGCCGTGAAACAAGTCCTGGCGCGGTATCGGGAGATCTGAACGGGCACCGGGCAATTCGGCTGCGCAAAGGGGCGAAACTGAAAGTCTCATGAGCCGCCAACAGCCCGCTCCGGAAACGGAGCGGGCCACGTTGACGGTGCATGTCCGAGCTACTGGTCATCTGCGGCGTCATCGATCACCGGCATCACCTCAGTGTCGTCATCTTCGCTCCACCACCGCCGCGGCCTCGCCAGCAGCGATGCACTCGTCGACACTTCGTCACCGAGCTCGTACTCGTCGGACTCCCACGGATCGTCCCTACTCGACACGTTCCCTACAGCGTGCCGCCCTTGTAGCTCGGTTGTCTTCCACCAGTAACCCAACCGGAAGCACAACACCGCTGTGAAGACGACTGAGCCGCTCCACGGGATGGCGACGAGCAGCGTTGGCATCGTTCAGGATTCGTTCTCGCTCAGGAGCAGATACGCCGCCTCCGCATGCACCACGCAGTCATCCGGATGGTGGTAGCGGTGGATCTCGAGGAGCTGGCGAGCACGCTTAGGGGTGAGTTCCATCAGGTGTACCTGACACATGTACTCCGCGAGCACTCCCTCGGCTTGAACGAATGTCCTGTGGCTGAAGGAGTTCGTCATCAGCACTCTGCCTCTTCGGGCGACCCATTCGCCTGCGGTCTGTCAGACTCGTCGCTGGTTGGTCCTTCCGGCCGAATCGTCTTCGGCGGAAACACACCCCTGGCCTTGTCCGGCAACCGCACCCGTCCAGCCCGCACATCGGCGACCAACCGGTCGAGCGCTTCGATCTGCCGATTCAGTTCCACCGCATCGTTTTCGGCGTGAGCGGATTGGTCCTGCCGCAGCGCCACCAGCAGGTACTTCCAACCCAGCCAGGCCACCATCTCGCCATACGACGACGGATTCGTCGGTGCGTCAGCGTCGACCGTAATCCCCCTGACGTGCCCTCCCGCTTCGCGGTCGATCAGCCACGTCAGCAGTGAAAGGTGCTCCTCAGCCGGGACGCCCGTGTTGCGGCCATGCTCGTAGACGTGGCGCCAGATGCCGATGTACTGCCGAGCACAGCGCATGAGCACCGTGCCGGGTTCATCGACGCTCGCGAACACCCGCAGGAACGGCCCCGCATCCGGCAGTGGCTGGTCAGGCCGAGCCTCAACCGGTGGGGCTGAAAACAACGCCGCTCTGTTCAGTGAGAGCCCGAATACAAAATGATCTGGTGGTTGATGGTCAGATGGCACAGTGCGCGTCCCTTCACATTTCGCAGACAACTGGTGCTCGATGGTTGGCCAGTGCGGTCAGTCCCAAAGTTCGCCGCACGGCAAAGGCGGCAGATCGACGCGCACATCGTCATCGACCGTGACAACGAATTCAGGAAAGCCCTGGGCCAGTTCATCGGCCACATTTTGGGCTTGTTCGGCACTGGCTTGGTAATCCAAGTTCAGCGCTCCGAATTCGATGTGGATGTGGCGAATTCGACGCGGCGGCGATGCGACATGCGACTGATGTGTCGTCACCACCATCACCGCAGTCTGTTCGGGGCTAGAACCATCCGATCGGCGTCGACCAGGATCTGCTGTGCGGCAGCCTTGCGCGGGCACTGCTTCGCACGGCAAGCAATATGGATCTGCATAATCTCGTGCGCTTGGGCAACTGTGAACGGCAGCATCGGCGCCTGATGGGCACCAGCGTCGCACAGGGCGATGAGTTGGTACATGGCAAGAGAATTCGTGGGCATCGTCCATCCTTCTTCCGGTGCAATAAGCAGCAAGGTCAGGCGGTACCCGGCACCGGGGGCTTTCGCCACCGGCCCCGGCTCACAGGGGCCAATGCGCCGCCCGAGGCGGTAACGGCGTCGGCCCGGTGCCGGGCACCGAAACCGACCGTAAAGCCGCCAAAACGCCAGGTGGGCGCGGAAATTTAGGTTTCCATTTTGTTTATACGAAAACCCATATATTCTGCGGGGGAATGGTTTTCAGGTAGACAGCTTGGGCAAATCAGCCGACAATCGGGGACGCTGGATATGTATATGACAACCGGCGACGTCATCCGCCGGATCAGGAAATCTATCGGGATGACCCAGACAGAGCTGGGAGAGTTGCTCAACTTCTCTCAGCCCGCAATCTCGGGCTTGGAGCGCGGCGGCCCCGCCTCACACGACGTCCGTGTCCTGCGACTCGTCGCACGCGCGCTTCAGGTTCCGCTGGCCATACTGGTAGTGGAGTCGGACGAGGAGGCAGACGTGGACCGTCGCAACTTCTTCAGAGCAGGGGCACTCGGGGGCGCAGGCGCTGCCATGGTCGCGGCGAACGTGCCAGCCCACGCTGCGTCATCCGGGATAAAAGTCGGCGCCAGCGACGTCGCTCAAATCACGGACAGTATTAACCAGATTCACGAGTTGGATCTCGTTGTTGGCGGTGACCGACTGTGCCATCTGGCGGCTGGCCAGGCTCGCTACGTCCAGCAGTTGCTCGACAGCGGCAGCTACAACGAGGACACCGGCAAAGCGCTGGCCACGGCCACCGCAGAGATGATGACCGCCGCAGGATGGGTGCACTACGACGCGGACCACCGAAACGCCGCCCGCCGCTATTACGCCGACGCAGCCCAGAAGTCCGCCGCAGCAGGCGACGGGATCGCCACATCGCACGCATTGCTCAACGCCAGCATTATCGACCTGGATACCGACGGGCTGGAAGAACTTCCCGGCCGTCAGCCACGCCCGCAGGACTCGGTACATCTGACACAGGCCGCGCAGGATGCCGCTCGTCGCAGCGGTGGCCCGAAGGTGCGCGCACTGACCACTCTTCGCGAGGCACAAGCTCTGGGTGCCGCTTCTGACAAGCCAGCGATGGAGAAGACACTTAGCCGGGCACACCGCGCGTACGAGTCCGGACGAGGGTATGACCCCGATTGGGTATGGCTGCCCGAAGCGGAGTTCAACGGGCTGACCGGCATTTCATACATGGGAGCCGGTGACTACAACCAGGCCGTGGCCTATCTGCAGGAGGCTATTGCCGGTACAGCACAATGGCCCCGTGAGCGAAGCGTGTGGCAGTTGGAGCTTGCCCACACCCACATCAAGGCTGGCGATGCTGCCCACGGCTGTTCGCTGCTTACGGCGAACTTCAACAGCATCAGCGGGGTTGGGTCCGCTCGATTACAACGCAAGTTGGATGCAATCGCGACTGCGGTACGGCCGCATGCCGCAGTTGCAGAGGTGAAGCAGTTCCTGGGGATGCGCGCAACAATCGCGTAATCCGGACGCACTGAGATCATTCCGACTTTGTCGGAGGGGCTGCACCACTCTCGTCCGGTCACCGATCACGCAGCCGTAGCCGATCCGGGAACGATCCTCCAGCACGCAGTCCGCCCCCAGCGTGGTGCCTTCGTTCACTACTACCTGGTTGAACAACAGGGTGCGGTCTCCGATCACGACAGGTTCGCCGATCGTGTGCTGCCCGCGTTGCGCGTCTCGGATACGGGCTTCCTTCGGATACCCGAGCGTGCACTGTTCCCCGACGATGACGGATTCGCCGAGTCGGATCGGCGTATACAGTTGCGAGAGCTTTACGCCCGTCACGACATCGACTGTTCGACCAGCCAGTCGACGGTCGTGCTGATCGCTTGGTCTTCGCGTGCCCGGGAGTCGAATCCGTGGTCCGACCCGGCAATCGTGTGCAGTGTGGTGTGTGATCGTGATCGCGCGGCCTGGGCAGTGACGTCATACGACACTGCCGTGTCGTGGTCGCCGTGCACGATCAGCGTCGGCACGTCTGCGGCATGGAAATCATCCAACGGCTGATAATGCGCGAACTCGGCGAACAGGACACGACCGAGCTGGAACTCACCGTCAACGAGCAGAAAACCGTTGTCGGCCAGACATTTCTGCCCAACAGCGCCGAAATTCTCCTCACCCCACGCCAACTCCGGAACCAGAAACGTACGCCGCAGATCCAGCACCGGATTCCACAGCACCAGCCGATACAGATCATCGAGCCACGACAACGACATTGCCGTCGATACAGCACCGAAGCTCGCCGCCACAATCGACATTCGCTGCCCAGCGAATCGCTCGCGGACCGCGGTCACTACGGCCTGCAGATCCAAGCATTCACCGGCGATCGTCACCCCCTGCTGCGTTCCACCGCTCGCACCGTGCCCTCGGAAGGAGAACCGCACGACATCGAACCCCTGCGACACCAACTGCTGCGCCAACCGGACGAACATGCCCCCGCCCTCGTCCATGTCCACCGTGATGCCGTGCACCAACAGCACCACTCCTAATGGGGGCTCGACCGGGCAGTGGTGGAGCGCGAAGTCCAGCCGGATACCGTCCACAGAACTCAGTTCGAGGCGTTGCACCGGTCAGCTCCCCTTCACTCGGCCCCTGGCGTCGACCACAGGCTGTCCATCGTCTCGTGCGACACCGCCGCGTTCAGCTCGCCCGCCGACGCGAATGCCATGTTGACAATCGTGCGTCGCCCGCGCCGGATCGGGTGCACCCGATGCAATGTTGTGTTCGTCCGCATCAAGTACACATTCCCCGCGCCGACACTCAAGGTGTGTACCACTCGATCCTGCACGAGCCGGGCTACCTCTGGCTTCGCCTTGTCCCATACCGTGTCCGGAATGCACTCCACGAACCCGCCATCGTGGGTCGGTGGACATTCCGCCACCCACACCAATGCGAAACTGTGTCGTGTGAAGGCTCAGGACCTCTTGGGCTTTCGGTTCTCGGGACCTTTTTGACAAATTCGGCGTGCGTCGTGATGCTGACTGGTCGTGCCGAGTGGCGAGTCGACCGAAGACCGGGATTGGTTGGTAGAGCATCGTTTTCGTGCTGTCCTGGAGGTCTTGGACGGATCCGCGGTCAGTGAGGTGGCCGTGCGGTACGGCGTGTCTCGACAATCGGTTTACAACTGGAAGGCCAAGTACCAGGCAGGTGGGATCGAGGCGCTCCGTGCGGTATCGAGCCGCCCTCGGACGAGTCCGACCCGAGTATCGGCTGATGTCGAAGCGCTCACGTGTGAGATGCGGCGCGCGCATCCGCGGTGGGGCGCTCGGCGAATTGCGTTCGAGCTGGCCAGATCCGGAGTGACCGCGCCGCCGTCACGGGCGACGGTACATCGTATGTTGGTGCGCAATGGCCTGGTCCGGCGCCAGGAGCAGCAGCATCGACGCAAATACAAGCGGTGGCAGCGTGAAGCGCCTATGCATCTGTGGCAGCTCGACCTCGTTGGTGGGATCTTCCTGAAAGACGGTCGTGAGTGCAAGATGCTGACCGGGATCGATGATCATTCCCGGTTCGTGGTGATCGCCTCGGTGCTCGCGGTGCCATCCGGGCGAGCGGTTGCCGATGCGTTCCTGAAAGCGATGCGCATCTACGGCGTGCCCGCAGAAGTGTTGACCGACAACGGAAAACAATTCACCGGCCGCTTCACCAAACCCCGCCCAGCGGAGGTGCTGTTCGAACGAGTCTGCCGCGAGAACGGCATCACAGCACGGCTGACGAAACCGTTCTCACCAACGACAACGGGCAAAATCGAGCGGTGGCATCAGACCCTGCGTCGTGAATTGCTGGACCCGTCAGGGTCGTTCGAGGATCTGCCATCGGCGCAGGCAGCGATCACGGCATGGGTGCACGCCTACAACCACTCGCGCCCGCATCAAGCACTGGACATGCAGACCCCGGCGACTCTGTTCCGGCCCAACGACCAGCCCGAACCGCTGACTATCACCCAGATGAGTGCCTCACCGCACGAGGCCAGCATGGACACGACCACCGGCACGGGCACGAGTTCCGCCCCAGAGGAAGCGGGTTTGGTGATGCCGTCCTCGGAGGGGGCGGTGGAGTTCGACACAGTCGTGCCGCCCAGCGGGCAGATCGCTGTGCTCGCACCGGTGCAGCGAGCGCGGGTTAGCCCAGATTTGGCCGGGCAGGTTGCGCATGTGTGGGCAGACCAGCACAGCGTCCATGTCCTCATCGGCGGCAAATTGATCAAGACCGTGCCGTCCAACCTCACCGCGGACGACCTCCACCAGCTGACCATGCGCGGCGCCCAGCCCGCTGGCTCACCACCGGCCGCGGCGGTTGCTCGACACGTCGACGAACTCCCGGCCGGGGCGGTTATCGAACTAGAGAGATCTGTAGACGGCAGCGGCACAACGGGACTCGGCCAATATCGCGTCAAAATCGGATCCGAACTCGCCGGTCGAAAGGTCCTGCTGCGCCTGGATGGACATCTGCTCCACGTCGTCCATGACGGCGTGCTCGCGAAAACGCTCCCGGCGCCGATGCCAGCCGAAGAACGCACCAAACTTCGCGGAGCACGCATCGCCAACACCCCGCTGCCACCACCGAAACCCGGCCCGATCAGCGTCCAACGGAAAGTCCCCCGCGACGGTGTCGTCATGGTGGCCCGCCAGAACCTGAGGATCGGCCGCACCTACGCCGGACGGATCGTCACCATCCACGCCGAGGACACCCACTTCCGCGTCACCTGTGATGGCGCAGAAATCTGCATCCACCCCCGCACCACCGACATCCCGATCCGCCGCTGGAAAGCCAAGATCCACGCCCCGAAACTCTGACCGCCGCAGTCCACCGTGTCCTGAGACCTTCAACCTGGTGCTGAGCGTCTCGCGTCAACTAGGTCCCGAGACCTCACACGACACGAAACTGTAATCGTCCCAATGCCATCCATGCGTATCACCAGCGTCCTCCAGCCTGGTGATCACGAACTGCTCGGGCTCGTACGGACACCGAAATACTGGTTTCCCGGCCACGGCCGACAGCAGCTGTGTTGTCGCCGCGGAATCGTAGATCGCCTCGATCACCGAACCGTTGCACGCGATATTGACCCGAGTCACGTTCCGCATCCGCCGCGGCGTGTATCCGGTCGCGGCGAGAACGAGATCACGCCGGACACCCACGTGCTCTACCAACCGCAGAGCTTCTGAGGCGACCGCCGACCGCAACTGAGCAGGAATCAACCGTGACACCACGGCGTAGCCGGTGCGCTCAAACTCCTTGCGTGCCATCGTGATCCCCGCATCATCAGCCAGTGCCTGAGCGCCCCACCCGTCCAGTTCGTCCTCCGACCACACCCATCGCTGATCCACCAACAAGTCCCCTCCACACGTTCGGTAGCCGTACATCTGCCGCCACGCATCATCCAACCATCGCGGTGCCCGGCAGCGTGATTGATCGACGAGTACGGCCGCTCAGGTGGGGATACTTCCGGTACCCGTGAAAGTCGCATGGGGAGGCGCGAAATGCAGCGAAGGTCGCCAGCAGCTGATGCGAGATGGAATTCAGTCGATCCAGTAGCGGCGGATGATGGTGCCGTCGGAGTTTGGTTCGACCGATTCCAGGACGCCGCCGCAGGATTCGATGATTCGTCGTGATCCAAGGTTGTCGTTGTCGCAGGTGATGAGCGCGCGGTCGATGCCAAGTGCGCGGGCGATCGTGAGACTGTGACGCAGGATTGCCGTGCCGTAGCCGCAACGCCGATACTGGGCCAGAACGCCATAGCCGATGTGACCACCCCTGCGGCGTAACGAGTCGTTTAGGGTGTGCCGGATCGACGTGCGACCTACTATCTGGTCGCGTGCCGTGGCCACCAGATACGTGGCGGCGACGACGCCGTGAGGCAGATTCAACCCCTGCCGCTGGTCCTCAAGTGCGGACACATACTGCGACCACGCCACGTCCTGGGCCAGTCCCAAGGCGAACGAAAAGCCCTCGTCGGACATAGCCTGATGCGCCGCGCGGACGACATGCTCGTCCGATATCCGCAATGGACGCAGCCGAACCGCCTCCCAGGGAATCGGGGTTCGCGAAACAGGCGCCATGAGTCCGAACCGTAGCCATCAACGTGTTTGTCGTCGACGGATTTTCGCGGTTCCGCGCCTACCGCCCGGTGGCGTGATTCGCCTGGTCAGCCATTCTCGGGCGATGCGGGCCTTTTCGGCTTGGTGGACGCGCAGATTTGGAGACCGCGGTGGTGCGGGTAGTCGACTGTTGCGTGCCCAGTAGCCCGACAGCGCGCACACGAACGCGGTAATAGCGGCGGGGTTGGTGTCAGCGGTGACTGGATGGGTGGCGAGGATGGGTTCGGGATCGATGCCGCTGGCGAGAAGCGATGGCATCAGTGAGACGAGGTCGACCCACGCGGCGCCGCCGCATGGCCATGCCCAGTCCACCACGACCACGCTGCCGTCGTCGCGGTACAGCATGTTGTCCGGGCGAAGGTCGGTGTGCAGCAACGTGTCACCGGCAGCCAGATCCGACCAGGTCGCTTCCAGCGCGGCCAGCCGGTCCAGGTTGCGTAGCGACCACCGGTCGAGATCGACGGGCGGACCGTGTTCGGCGAACTGGCGCCAACCGGTCAGCTCCGCCCCGTAGGACTGTTCGATTGTGGGCATGTCGGCGAGCGGGTTGGGCGTCAACACCACCGCCAGCTGCTCGACAGCGTCCAACACGGCAGCCAGTTCGTTAAGGCGATCGAGGCGAGGATGACGACCAGGCACAGCTTCGAAAACGGTGACTACCCAACCGGCCGTCTCGATCGAGAACAGCACCGCAGGCGTCGGAACCACAGCAGGTAGACGGGACACGGTATCTGCTTCGATCCGATGCCGGACCGCGAGAGTGTCATCGCCATGGATAGCCTTCACGAAAACCGTTCGGCCGTTGTCCAATTCGACAAGCACGGCCATGCCGTGGCTGAACCCGCCAGACGGAACCGTCACCATCCGAGCTCGATCACCCAAGCGCGGCTCGATCGCCGCGCGCACTGGACCGGGCAGCTGATCCCAGCCAATCCGATACGCCGCCTGCTCGTGTGTCATCACACCATGCTGGGTTTCACACCACTGCAGATTCCACTCATTTTCGGACGGCGTAGAAGTCAGTCCCTGAACGCATTCGCTATCACCTTTTGAAGGCCGGACCATTCCGACCAGCAACCGATGCTCAGATCCGTCGTTAATTCATCTGACAGACCGTCGTGCAGCCGTGATCTCGACGCGATCCATCACCAGGCAAGCATGGACCGTGAGCGTGAACGGCACCGAGACGACTCCCATCGTGCACGGGAATCGGCCCTGCGGGACCGCTACACCGACGATTGGCAGCTGAAAACCGACCGGTCCCGTGGCGGATGCGCCGGTGATCACGGTGACTCGACTGGCGAAATGCCCCAGCGTTGTGCGGAAGAAATTGGGATCCACGGGGCCGACCCGATTGTTCGCCGCTGCCGTGCCGACTCGCTGCACGTGTGCAGGCTGCGGCGGAGGCTAATTCGTAGAGCCGACACGCGTCGAACATGACGGCGGCTTCGCCCAGCGGGTATCCGAGGCCCGCGGCGTCCAGTTGGCGTGCGTCGAAATCCACTCCGGCATTGGTGGCATCGTGGATGTAGACCGGCATATCCGGAGTCCGGCAATTGCTGCAGGTCGGAGTCGACGACGTCGGCGGCACTCTCATGGACGAGAACATCAGGCCGCCGGCGCCGCCCACGGCCAGCGACTCGATGAAGCCGAACTGGCAGCGACGGTCGGCGAACTCGGCAGGCAGCTGACCCGGCGCACCACACTCTACGACGTCCTCGACCCACCCCACGCTTTGCGGCCCACGCTGCTCTCCCGGCAATCGAGATGGCATTCGGCATGAAAACAGCAGGCCAAGACGGCCTCGTCGGCATCAGTCCCGGCGGCACCCCGGGCTCGGCTTCATCGGCATGGCTTTTCTCTGGACAGTCATTCGCGCTTCGCCCGCTCCGAGGACGCGTACAGAGTGGCCGGATCACCCGGTCGGCGTGGGGCGATCTCGCCGATCGTTCAAAGGGATGACCCAGTCCGACACCTTCAACCGTGTGCGGGTCGGCTCCGCTCGGCGACCCAGGCGGCGATCTGGGCGCGGGAGGTGAATCCGAGTTTGGTCAGGATGTGTTCGACGTGTCCCTCAGCGGTGCGCAGCGAGATGACCAGGCGGGTGGCGATGGCCCTGTTGGTCAGGCCGTCGGCGACGAGGTCGGCAACCTCCTGCTCCCGTCTGGTCAGCTTCGCCGGATCAGCAGCTGCGGCCCTTGGTTGCTCTCCGAGGGCGTAGTCGGTCGCGGAGTCGAGATCGAGTGCGGCGCCTTCGCGGTAGGCGGCCTCGAAGGATCGCTGGCCGAGCGTGCGACGGACGGCTCGCTCGCAGTCCTCATGGTGGACCGCCAGGCCCGGAAACAGTATGGAAGAGCCGCCAATCGCCTGAGATAGTGCCTGCGCGGCGCCCAGCAACACCGAGGCGCGCCGCGCGCTGCCCTCGGCGCCGACGACCCAAGCCAGACCTTCCAGGGCTATCGCGGCCATGAGCAGGTCTTTCTGTTGCCTGGCCAGCTGCAACTCCTGCCGCAGCAACTGTAGCGCACGGTCGCGATCACCCTGGCGCCACGCGGCAATCGCCGCCCCCCACAAGGCATATGACCGATGTGCGGATTCGCCGTGGGATTCGATGATCGCGAGGGCCTTCTCGAAGTACGAGAGAGCTGCTGCGCTGTCCTCCCGGAATGTGTGCACCCATCCGAGCCCGAGCAGGGCCCAGACCTGCCCGTAGACCTCGCCTTGTGCAGTGAACGTCTCGAGGGCCGCCTCCGTGGGAGCGCGGGCGCGCGCAGAGTCAGCGATGCGGACCGCGTGCAGACCTTGGGTGAGGTTCGCGAACGCGTGCACGATCGGATGCTCGGTCTGTTCGGCGAGCGCCCGCGCCTGCATGACCAGTGCGGATGCTGCGGGGAGATCATCCTGGGATTCGGTCACCAGGCTGGCGCGCCACAGTGCCTTGGCGCGTGCGGGCGTGGCAGTGGCGGGTGCGCCGGCGAGGGCGCGGTCGAGCCAGTGCCGAGCCTCACTGAGCTGGCCTCGGGAGAACCAGAACAGTTGCAGGGCTGCCGCGAACGACAACGCGGCGTCGGATCCTGCTCGGGTGTCGGTCAGGCAGAAGTCCAATGCCTCGCGCAGGTTCGGTTGTTCGCGGTCGAGGCGGGCGATCCAGTCGAGTTGTCGAGAGCTGATCCAATCGGCCTCGGCGTCCTCGGCGAGCTGCCGATACCAGTCCAGGTGCCGGCGCCGCAATTCCAGGTATTCGCCGGCTTCGTCGAGTTTGTCGCGGCCGTAGTCACGGACCGTCTCGAGCAGCCGGAACCGCACCACCGACTCCGACTCCTCGCGATTCAAGATGGACTTTTCGACCAGGGCGGTGAGCACATCGAGCAGATCCTGTGCTCCGAGGTCGTCTCGACACACCTGTTCGGCGGCGTCGAGTTCGAAACTGCCGGCGAATACCGACAGCTGGGCCCACACCTGCTGTTCGGCCGGGGTGCACAGCGAGTGACTCCAGTCGATGCACCACTGCAGGGTCTGCTGGCGGCTCGGCGCGCTGCGGCTGCCGCGGGTGAGCAGCGCGTACCGGTCGGTGAGCCGTTGCAGGATCTGTTCGGGTGACAGTGCTGGCAGCCGGGCTGCCGCCAACTCGATGGCCAGCGGCAGCCCGTCGAGGTGGCGGCAGATCTCGGCCACCGCGGCGAGGTTGTCCTTGGTGAGCGCAAAGCCGGGCACCGCGGCGGCGGCTCGTTCGACGAACAGGCTGACCGCGTCGTAGCGGGGCGCACCCCGCAGCGACGGTTCCCGATCTGGATCGGGAACCGTCAGCGGCCGCACCCGCAGTACGGATTCCCCGCCGATGCCCAGCGGCTCGCGGCTGGTGGCGAGGATCCGCAGCCCCGGGCACGCCCGCAGCAGAGTCTCGGCAACCTTCGCTGCCGCATCCACGATTTGTTCGCAATTGTCGAGCACCAGCAGCAACTGCCGTGGCGCCAGATATTCGATCAGCACATCGAGCACCGACTGTCCCCGCGGACGCAACCCCACAGCGGCAGCGATCACCCCCGGCAGCAGGCCACCATCGTGCAGCTCGCTGAGCTCGACCAACCACACCCCGTCAGTGAAGTCGCGTCGCGCACCGGTCGCGACCCGCAACGCCAGCCGGGTCTTGCCCACCCCACCGATCCCGGTCAACGTCACCAGCCGCGAGCTCGCCAGCAGGCTCTTGGCCTCGGTCAATTCGGCGCGGCGGCCGACGAAGCTCGTCAGCTCCAGAGGAAGAGACGCCTGTGCGCTGACCCACGAACCAGACGGTGCGGGCCCCCGAACCGGCGAGCGGCCGGTGGCAAGTGGAATCAATGGAATCGGGGTTCTGTCTGGCTGCTCGGCACCCGTTGTGATCCGCACCGCCATCTCATCGACCGGCCACCCGCGCTCGACCTGCAGTTGCTGCAACTGCTCGCCGAAGGCCGCCGCGGCGGGCCGCTGCTCGGGAGCGCGGGCCATGGCATGTTCGATTGCGGTCGAGATCTCTTCGTCGATGCTGTGCTCGCGCAGATTCGGCGTCGGCTGCGTGGTGATCCGCAGAAACTGGGCCACCATCTGCTCCCCGCTGCGTCGCTCGAACGCCGCATGCCCGGTCAACGCGGCGAACAAGGTAGCGCCCAGACCATAGACATCGGCCGCCGCGGTCGGCTGTTCTCCCGCCAGCACCTCCGGTGCGATGAACGCCGGCGAACCCGTTACCGTGCCCGTGGCGGTACGAAATCCGTCGGCGATACGCGCGATCCCGAAATCGGTCAGTGCCGGCTCACCGTAATCGGTGATCAGGATGTTGGCGGGCTTAACATCCCGATGCACGATGCCGAGCCGGTGCGCGGTCTCCAGCGCCCCGGCAACCTTCACCCCCACTTGCAACGACTCCTGCACCGACAGCGGACCGTAACGACGGATTCGGGCGTCGAGGGAATCCTGCGGATAGTAGGGCATCACCAGATAGGGCAGACCGGATGCGGTGGTGCCGACCTGCAGTACTGCCACGATGTTCGGGTGCCCGGTCAGCCGGCCCATCGCCCGCTGCTCCCGAACAAACCGCTCCCGGTTGCCCTCCGCGAGGTCGGCCGTCAGAACCTTGACCGCCACAGTCCGATCCAAGGCCGTCTGGGAGCACCGATACACCACGCCGAAGCCGCCGCGACCGATCTCCTCGGCGTCGGCGAATCCAGCTTCCGCCAGCTCCACCGGGACCGTGGAGATCACCTCGCGCTGAGTCTTGAACGAGTCGATTTCACCCATATACAGGTCCTGCTCGATGGTGTACCTCAGCATATAGCGCCAGACCAGTGCAGTGGCGTCGCCCTTGGCCCCCGTATCTGCAGCCAACTGAGGGTCTGTCCTGACCTGCAATATTTTGGGGCACGCGTGTCGGCAAGAGTGCTAGCTGGTGGGGTCGATTCCCGCGGTCGGGCGGGTGCTTGGCGGGTAGTGGCCGATGATCCCGCTGTTGGCTTTTCCGCAGGCGCCGTTGGCGAAGTTGATCCATGGTCCGGCACCGGCCGACCCGCTCGTTCGGGTGCCCGACCGCGATCTCGTCTATGTGGAATCCGTCGACGAGGCAGTCGCCGGAATCGACGACGGCGCAACGGTTCTCGTCCCCTGGACGATGGTCGACGCGGCGGCCGTGGCCATGACGGGGCCGAAATTCCGGGCGGTCTTGCGGTAGACCAGGTTGCCCAGGGTGTCGGCGCGATGGGCGCTGATCAGTGCGACATCACCCTTGATCGGGTATTCGAGAACGTATGTGCGCCCGTCGATTTCGCGGGTCTCCTTGCCCTCGGCCAGCGGTGTGCCGACCCCGGTCGGGCAGAAGAACGCACCGATGCCCGCACCCGCCGGCGCGCATTCGCTCGGCGAGATTGCCCTGTGGGACGACCTCAAGTTCGACCTCGCCCGCGCGGTACAGCGTGTCGAAGACATACGAGTCGGTCTGTCGTGGGAAGGAGCAGATCACTTTCCGGACCCGACCGGCCTGCAACAGGGCGGCCAGCCCGACCTCACCGTTGCCCGCGTTGTTCGAGACGATGGTCAGATCCTTCGCGCCCTGGCGGATGAGCCCGTCGATGTTGATTGTTCAGCAGCAGACTCGGTGATCGCCGTGGGTGCAGTGTTGGTAGCAGCCGGCGTCGCATCCTTTCGTGTGCGGAACAGCGTCACCGGGGAGGCCATGCCCAGGGACTGATGTGGGCGTTGGGTGTTGTAGCTGTGCACCCATTCATCGAGGGCGGGCTGCGCGGCTTCGATTGTGGCAAATGGCCCCACTTCGTCGAGCAGTTCGCGTCGCAGCGTTCGGTGGAACCGTTCGATCTTGCCGGTGGTCGTCGGTGATCGCCGTTTCGTCAGGCGGGCGCTGATGCCGTGCTCGCGGCAGGTGCGCTCGAAGAGCACCTCGACGGGTAGCGGGCGGGTGAACCTGCCGGTGAACTGCTTACCGCTGTCGGTGAGGACTTCGAAGGGAACGCCCCATCGCCCCATCGCGGCGACGAACGCTGCGCACACGGCCACACCGGAAGGCTTCTCGAGCACGGTGGCGACGACGATGAATCGTGAGTGGTCGTCGATCCCGGTCAAGATCTTGCATTCGCGACCTCCTACCAGAAAGATCCCTCCGACCAGGTCGAGCTGCCACAGGTGCATCGGAGCTTCGCGTTCCCACCGCTTGTAGATTCGTTTGTGTTGCTGTTCTTGAGGATTGATCAGTTCGTTCCTGGTAAGGGCTCGGTGGACAGGGCACGATTGCCGAGTTCCTGTCGCAGCTCGTGCGCGATGCGGCGTGCTCCCCACCGGCGGTGCTGTCGGCGCATCTCACAGACGGACGCTTCGATCACGGGGTGCGTGCGGCGCACAGCATGGTGGCAACGATCGCGACCGGGACAGCTACAGTTCCGCTGGGTGATTGCGCGTGAGGCTCACCGGTGATGGTGACCTCCGATGTCGGGACGCCTCCGGCAAGGGTGCGCGCTGCACTTCCATCGGTCCACCCGAGGCTGTTAACTTGAAGATTCTGGGATCGTATCCCCCGCAGGGTTCGACGGACCTGCGGAGTTGGCCACCGTGGCGGTGAGGTCAGGGGGTTTCCCGCGTCGTCGGTAGCGTCAAGTCGACCCTGCGGCGAGGACGTTCACCAACTCGTCCGCCCATTCGGCGTCGATCGCTGTGCGCCGGCAGCCCGGCGCCAGAAGACAGCCGCGGTGGCGGTATCCGGCATCGATCGAAGTTGTGCTTCCGCTATGCCGTCGCCTCGAGCCGAGGCGCCGCGTTGTCGTTACGGATGACAGGGAACAGGTTGGGTCAGGTCTTCATCCCTGCCGCGGCGGGAGTCATGTTGTCCAGCACAGGTATCGGGGCAGCGTTCGTCACGACGGGAGCTTTGTTGTCCGCCGCGGCAGCATCGACGTGGCGCGCTCATCCTGACACCGCCGCACCCAGAACCCGCATCGAGAAAGACTGGGCAAGTACAACTCAGCCGTTTCCAAGGTCGAAGTCGAGGCTTTCCACCAGCACTCCGAATGCACGGTCAGTCCGGCGCTGCAGCCTCTTCCCGGCCCAGTAGTCATAGTCGAATGGGACGTAGGTCGACGCGAGGCCCGCAACACCCTCCGCGATGTACCAGCCGACCTCCGCGATCAGCCATATGGTGTTGGATTTCGTCATCACGTAGCTACCTCAATTGTCGAATGAGTAATTCGGTGAGTTGGCGATGGGCCGGCGCGACCACGACGCCAGGAATGCAGGCTCGACGACAACGTCCATGTCAAAGGCTCTGATGATCTGAATGTCCTGCCGGCCCACCGTGCTCGAACTCAGTTGCGGCGCTGAGCTTTCCAGTCGTGTCGACGTGCCTCGCGGATCGCCGGCGCTTCTGGGCCCGGAACGACGGTGTTGCGGATCGTGCCGAGTGTCGCGACGGTCATCTCGACCACGTCGCCGGGCTGGAGTGGCTCCGGCGTGCGCGTACCGGAGCGACCCCACAACTCACCGAGACATCCGCCATTGCCGAGGGTTCCGGATCCGAGGACGTCTCCGGCCCTGACCCACGTCCCGCGTGACGCTTGGGCCAGAAGTTCGTCGAACGACCAGCTCATGTTGCGCAGGTTGTCCCGGCCGATGACTGTGCCGTTCACCGACACAGTCCCGTCGAGGTCCAAGAGGCCGTCGGCAGTCAGAAATGGATCGAGTTCATCGGCTGTGACGAGGAACGGGCCGAGCGTGGTAGCGAAATCCTTGCCCTTGGCCGGGCCGAGGCCGACCTTCATCTCCCCGGCTTGGAGGTCTCGAGCCGACCAGTCGTTGAAGATCGTGTAGCCGAAGATGTAGTCCCGAGCCTCTGCCGGTGTGACGGACGATCCGTCCCGCGACACGATGGCTGCGACCTCGAGTTCGTAGTCCATCACCTGGCATCCCGGTGGCACGGCTACGTCGTCATGGGCACCGATCATCGCGTAGGGATTACTGAAGTAGAAGACTGGTCTCTTGTACCACTCGGGCTCGACTTCGGCCGCAGCCGCCATCGATCGGCCGGCCCCAACGATGTGCTCTTCGAAGGCTGCGAAGTCGCGCACTGTGGGGGGCTCTATCGGCGGGAGCAGCCGCACCGCAGTGAGATCGACGGGACGTCTACCCAGTGCGGCGGCCCCGGCTTCGAAGGCGACCGGGAGTCCGGCGCGAACAAGCTCGAGGATCGTGGTCTGCCGGTCGAACGCGTGCAGGCCGTCGTCGCTGGCGACGCCGGTCGTGACCTGACCATCCTGAACCCACGTGGCGAAACGCATGGGTGAAGCTCCTATCGTGTTGGTACGCGGGCTCAGCCCGCCGGTCGAGTCACTTGATCGCGACGGGGTTGACCGGCGCACCGACGGCGCCCGTCACCGGAATGGGCGCGGCAGTCAAGAAGAAGTCGAAGATCCCGTCGGAGGCGCAGTCTGCGGCAAGCTTGTCGAGATCCCACATCTCCCCGATGAAAAGCCCCATGTGCGGGATCACGACCTGGTGCAGCGGTTGGAAGGCGTTCTCGAATTCGTTGGGGCGGACTTCGAAGCCCCACGTATCGGTGGCGATCGCGGCGACCTCCCGGTCGTGGAGCCAACCCGCGGTCGTGAAGGACAACCCGGGGGCGGCACCGCCGGCGTAGCTGCCCCATCCGTCGCGACGGACCCGGGACAGCTGCCCGGTGCGGACGAGCATGATGTCGCCACGCCCGACGACGGACGATTCCCCCTGCGCGGAGATGGTGTTCTCCAGGTCCTCGACGGTGATCGCGTAGCCGTCGGGCAGCTCCCCGTCTTCCCTGAGCGCGCGACCCACGTCGAGCAGCACGCCGCGCCCTGCGATGCGGTCGGCCACGGTCTCGATGCCCGTCAGAAGATCGCCCTCGCTGGTGACGACCTTGGACGCGGGACGTCCGTTGTAGGCGACACCGTGGTCGAAGATGTGGCCCAGCCCGTCCCACTGGGTGGAGGCTTGCAGCGGCATCACCACGTAGTCATCGGCACCGCCGAAGCCGTGCGGCATATCGGGTTCACCGAACTCAGCATCGAGGCCGCTGACCAGCATGGTGTGCACCGGGTTGTTGCGCTTTCGCCAGCCGTGCTGCGGGCCGTTTGCGTCGAAGCTCTGGGCGAGCGAGAAGGCAGCGCCCCGACGAATTCTGGAGGCACCCTCGACCCGCTTCGCGTCATCGAGGAAGTTCATGGTGCCCAGCACGTCGTCGTCGCCCCACCGTCCCCAGTTCGAGCAGCGCGATGCGGCTTCGGCGATAGCGTCCTCGGCGGCGGGACTGTAGAAGGGACTGTTCGTGTCGACGTTGCGAGTCTCGGCAACGGCGTTGGTGTCGGGCATGTGGGATCCTCACCAGATTGATGGGCGGACAATGCAATCGGCTGGCTTGGGTACTAACCAGTCGGTTGCGGGACCATGGCCGCGAAGGTGTCGGTGACCCAATCAGCGATGTAGGCGCCGACGTGGGGGAGGTGATCGATCCCGATGTGCTCGGCACCGCCCTCCTGCCGGGTGAAGATGCGAAGGTCGCGAGAGGGTGCGTTCACCGCCTGCTCATAGGACCGGTGCGCGTACTCCAAGGGAATTTGCCGATCGTTCTCGCCGTGCACGATCAGGAACGGCACCGTGATCTTGTCGACGACGCCATCGAGGTGAATCGAGTCGGCGAACTCGATGAACTCGTCGAGATCGTCATAGCCCCAGACCCATTTGACATGGTCCCAGTAGTGCGGCACCGGGTGCTCGCCCTCGCGGTCGAGCCGACGCCGCTGCACGGCACCCCAGTTGTGGTTGGCTCCCCAGGCGACGCACAGGGCGAAGCGCTTCTCGAAGGCCGCGACCCGGGGCGAGTAATAGCCGCCCAACGACCAGCCCACGACCCCCATCCGGGCGGTATCGACATCATTTCTGGCCGTCAGCCAGTCGACGACCCAGCTGGCCCAGGTCTCGGACTCGCGGCGTGCGATCAGACCTTGTAGCCGAAGCGCCTCCCCGGAACCGGGTTGGTCGAGCATGAGACACGAAATACCCCGATCTGCCAACTCGGCCCAGAATCCCGAGCAGTACATGTGCTCCTTGGTCGAGTCCAGGCCGTTGATGAGCATGATGACCGGCGCCGGCCCCTCCGAGGTCGCCGGCGCCGCTGAGAAGTAGGCGGGCAGCGTCGTGTCCTCGAATGGGATGGCAACCCGGGTGATGCTGTGGTCTCGGAGATCGAATCCCTTCTGTGCCAGCTCGAGCACCCGGCGGTAGGTGGGCACGCGGTCGGGGTGACCCGCCGAGAGCATCCGCTCGGCGGTGCACAGATAGTTCGCGGCACGGGCGTACATCCCGCCGGCGGTCCGGTCGTGGCCCGCTTTCTCTTCGACCCGGGCCAGCTCGACCAGCGCATCCGTGAGATCAGTCCAGACACGCAGGAACTCGTCCGTGCCGGCATCACTACCGGCTTTCGCCGCTTCGAGCAACGGGCGGCAGGCGCGGTCGATCTCGTCGATCTGGCCGCCGGAGTTCAAAGCGCCCACCACGGACAGGTTCCAGACGTAGTTGCCCGGGAAGTATTCGAACATGAGTCTCTTTCTGTTGCTTGCAATCTCGGTGTGGTGGGTGGGGCGCTTAGGCGCCCGGCATCGTGGCCATCAGTTCGCCGGTGCTGATCAGTGCCCGGTTCAGAGCACCCGAATCCGCCAGTACCGTCTGCCCGGTCATGACCCTGTTGTGTCGTGACGCCAGGAATGCGTAGAGCGGGCCGTACTCCTCTGGAGAGGGCATGTGCTGAAGCGGAGCGAGCCACTCGAATTGCTGCCGGAAGGCGTCCGCCGGGATGTCGGATTGTAGGGAGTCCTGTAGACCGAGGGCGGCAGGGCCCCGCAATTGGCTGTTCGCGATGCCGCTCGGCGCGACCGCGTTGACGCGAACCCGGGGTGCGAATTCGAAGGACAGCTGATTGACCAGGGCGCGGATGGCCCCCTTGCTGGCGGTGTAGGCCACTCCTCCCCCGTCAGCGGCGAACGCCGCCTGCGAACAGGTCAGCACGACAGCACCCTCCTCGGCGTCGAGCAGGTCGAAAAAGATCCGTGCGGTAAGGGCGTAGCCCTTGACGTTGACGGCGAAGATTTCGTCCAGGAGGGTGTCGAGACGTTCCACCGGGATGTCGGCCAACCGCACGTTGCCGTCGTAGATGCCTTGGGCTCCCACGATGGCTGTCAGCCGGCCGAAGCGCCCGACGACCTCGTCGCGGCAACGCGTCAGGTCAGCAATGCTGCGGACGTCGCCGTGTACCACCAGTACGTCGTCGCCGAATTCGTCCTGGAGCTTCGAGACCTTTGATTCGTCGTACTCGAACAGTGCCAGCGTCGCGCCCTCGTCCCGAAAGTACCGGGCGATGCCGAGCCCCAGGCCGGAGCCGGAGCCGGTGATGAGAACGACGTGGTCATTGAGCAGTTGCATTTTTTTGCAGTCCTTCACGGGATGTGGTTTGCGCTGGGGCTGCAGACACCCATCAACGGGCGGCTGAGCGTGCCAGATCGGGGTTTGACGCGTGCGCGAGATCGAGGGCGTCGTCCCAGGTGCCGCCCCTCGCGAGAAGCTTGCGATAGCCGCGCAGCGACCGTGACAGCCCGCTAGCGAAGACGGCGTGGAATTCACCGTCGCGGCCGAACAGGACCAGGAATTCATCAGTCATCAGCGATCCCTCCGCGACGAAGATCTCGTCACCGGGGGCCCGCCGCCCGTAGCTATGGAACCGGCGTCCGAACTGATCGCTCCAGAAGTAGGGCACGCCGCCGAAGGACTCTTCGGTGCCGCGGGCGATGTTGAGCCCGACGTGCCTGCCCTTCTCGACGGCGTGTGTCCAGTGCTCGATGCGCAACGGCTCGCGGAACATGGGGTGAGCGGAGCGGGCGACGTCACCGGCCGCCCACACTCCGGGCACGTTGGTTTGACCTGCCGCGTCGGTGAGGACGCCTCTGTCCAGCGCGACACCCGAGTCGAGAAGCCAATCCACTTCGGGGTCGACCCCGATGCCAACGACTACGTAGGGCGTCTGATGGGTCGAGCCGTCCACCAGATGAAGGGTGTAGGCGCCCAGTTCACCCGTCACGGACGTGACGGCACTCGACATCTTCAATTGCACACCGTGCTTGGAGTGCAGGTCGGAGATCACCTGGCCGAGCTCGGGCCCGACGATGCCGTCCATGGGGCGCTCGGTGTCGTGCACAACCGTGATGGACACGCCGTGGGCACTGAGTCCAGCTGCGATCTCGAGCCCGATGAGCCCCGCGCCGACGACGGTCACGTCTCCGTGGCGGGCAGCGGCCCGTCGCAGGGCCCGGAGATCGTTCGGTGTGCGGAGCACCGGAAGCGCTTCACCTTCGACCGTCGTAAGCACTCGCGCGCGACCACCACACGCCAGAACCACGGCGTCCCATGGCAGCGTCTCACCGTAATTGGTGATCACGAACTTGCGATCGATGTCGAGACCGACTGCTTGGTGCCCAAGCAGAAGGGTGATCCGGTTCTGCCTGATTCGCTCTGCTGAGCGAATCTCGAGGAGCTCCGGCTCGCCCTGCCCGAGCAGTAGACCCTTCGATAGCGTCGGACGGTCGTAGGGATGGTGCAGCTCTGAGCCCAGGACCGTGATCGGACCTTCGAACCCGCCTTCACGCAGTCCGTCTGCGGCCGCCAAGCCTGCTGCTGACGCTCCGACCACGACGACGTTGTCGGTCTCCTTCAGTCCGGCGGTCACGTCGGACCGGAACCTTGGAAAATGGCTTGGGCCGGGCACGCCCGTACTGCTTCCTCGAGGTCTTCGACGTCATCGGGATCAACCTCGTGACGCAGCAGGACCGCCGACGGGGCGTCTGGCGGGATATCGAAGACATCGGGCAAAATGCTCGCGCAGATCCCATAGGAACGACACCGGACGCTGTCTAAGCGGACGACAGTCTGGTCACTCATTTTGAAGCCATCCTTTGCTCACAGAAACAGTCCGAGGTTGGGAGTTGCGATCGAAACTTCGGTCAAGAGGATCTCCCGGCGCAGTAGTCGTGGCCCGTCAGCCGTAATACGGAGTTCGTCGTTGCGCCGGTAGGGGATGAGGTCGAAGTGCGGATCGATGCCCCGCTGGCGATACAGAAGCACGGCGCTCGAGACCGAAATGACGTCGTCTCGGTCGGTTGGTCGGGCCAAGACCGACCCGACGAGACGCATGGTGCGCGAGGGCGGAATTTCCGAGTAAGCCTGGGCAGTAGCCAGACGATCGATGCGTAGACGTACGTGAGCAAGGGTGTCGCGGACCCGAAACGCGGCGCGATTGACCTCGTCCGATCGCTGTTCGGTGGCCTGCCTGATCGGGATCACGTACAGCAGTTCGGGATCCAGGAGCTGGTACCAGTCTTCCTCGTGAGCTTCGTCCAACAACTTCGATTCGAGAGCCAAGAACTGAGTCGCAATGTTCTGCAGTTCGGGGTCCGCCAGGGGGCTTCGGTGGGCAGCTTGGGGCGCGTGCTCGGTGGTCTCGATAGCGGTCATCACGAGGAGCGCCCTTCGGTCGTCGTGGACGACGAGTCGCCACGCATGACGGCAAGCCAGTGCTTGTAGAAATTCAGTGGACCTAATTCCCCGAAGCCGGTGGGCCGCTTGATGCCTGGACCGTGATAATCGGGGTCCGGCGTGAGGTCGACCGTGGTCCGACCGGCCTGCTCGAAGTTGAAACTCAAATTTTCGCGTTGCATCCACGCGCTCTTCGCCGCGCGGGCGGAACCCTCCCAGGCGACGGTGTCATCCGCTTCGAAGGTGCCGGCGGATCCGAAGAGCAATTGGCCTGTCACGTAGGAATCGAGCTTCTCCTCGTCACTCTGGCAATCCCAGACGAACTGCCAATTCCACAATTCCATCTTGCCCGGGGCGAGGGGCTGCCACACCCGGATAGAGGTGACGACCGACGGAGGGCCGCCGGGAACCGTAGGGGCGAAGGCGCGGAGGTAACTGAGGTTCGGAAAGATGTTGCCGATCGTCGGCGGGTTGGTCTCGAGGACGTACCGCTGAGCGTCGTCGAGGACCGAGAGATCGAACTGAGCGACAGTTTCCGGTGAATAGCCCCACAGCGGCATGCCGATTTGCGCCCACGGAAAACCGAGTGTCGCGTGGCCGCCGCCGAGATCGTACGAGTGCATCATCTCGGCGTTGGCGCTTGTACCCTGGATCATCCCCACCTCTTCGTTGCTGAAGTGCAAGGTGTCGACGTGGTAGGCATCACCGGAGAAGTTTTCGGCACCGGCCTTCCAGTCCGCGTTGATCTGATACCGCTCGGGCGGGCCGGCCACCTTCATGCCGCCGGGTGCCAAGTTCACCAGGACGTCCAGCATCCAGCCTCCCCCGCCCAGGTACTCGTCCAGCGAGGGACCTTCTGCGGCCAGCGACGCGAAGACGAAGCTGGACCGGACGTCGACCCGTGGGGCCCTCTTCAAACCCCATTCCTTCGGGTCCAGCCGCGTTCCGTACGCCTCGCGCATGTGAGGCGTGCCGACGAGGTCGCCGTTGTTGGAGTAGGTCCAGCCGTGGTATGGGCACTTGAAGAAGCGCGAATTTCCGGAGTCGGTTTGGCACACCTGGGTGCCGCGGTGGCGGCAGTAGTTGGACAACACGTTGATGTCACCCTTGCCATCGCGCGTGACGATCACGGGATCGAGGCCTATGCGGCGCTGGACGAAGTCTCCAGCGTTGGGGATTTCGCTCTCGTGCGCGACAAAGACCCAGCAGGTGCCGAAGACTTGGTCCATTTCAGCGCGGAAGATCGCCTCGTTGTTCCAGATCTCGGCCGGTACCCGATTCTTCTCGAGCTCCGTCTCGACACGGTCGAGGATCGGCGTGACTTCCGACGCGAGGGTGGGTGTGATGACAGTCATGTAACTCCTTACAAGCACCGGGCGGACCGATATGACGCCAGTGATAGTTGGCCCATCGTATGACCGCGATCACAGTGGTTGGCCCATCGTATGACCGCGCTCACAGTGTCGGAAGGCGTAACTTTCGATGCCCGACAATTGATGGCATCGATGGAAGACCACACTCGAGCCAGCGCCAAGAGAGGCTCGGATCCACGCGCGGTATCGATGTCGTCGATGGTCGAGCATTCACGGAAATTGTTTGTCGCGAATCGCAGGTCGTCTTAACGTGACGTTGGCGCAGCGGATCTCCCGCATATCCGTGTTCGCGGGACGCCGAGACCCCGATGAGGTGGTTCCAATGAATCGATTCGAACGCATCAGTCATGCCGGTGGCAGACACGTTGCACGCTCGGCGCACCTCCAGGCGCGCACGCTCAACCTCAGGGCCTCCGCCTCATGACGCTATTACTCGACGACCAGGCCGTCCGAGATTCATTCGGCTGGGCACGGGCAATCGAGGCACTTCGCGCTGCGTACGCCGGCGATGTTGCAGACTCCCGCTATCCGGAACGGTCGATGGCTCGCGGTGACGGCAGCTGGCTCCGGACTCTCACCGGGGTATCGGCCGACAACGGTCTCATGGGCGCCAAACTCATTGCGGCGTCCATGAAGACCCGTCAGGTGTCCTACCTGATCCCCTTGTTCGACGAGCACACCGCTGAGCTCGTGGCTCTGATAGACGGTCAGTCGATCACCGGATTCCGCACCGCCGCGACCTCGGCGGTCGCCGCTGACCTCCTGGCGAGCCCCGGCGAGCTCAATGTGGCCGTAATCGGCTCTGGCTTCGAGGCCAAGAAGCACCTCCGCGCCATAAAGGCAGCACGCGCCCTGTCCGCGGTCAGCGTCTGGAGCCCCCGTGCGGAGAGCCGGTCTCGGTTCGTCGCGGATCTGGATGATCTGGAACTGCCCCTGAGCGCTGCCCAAGATGCCGAGAGTGCAGTCGGCGCAGCCAACCTGGTGATCTGTGCGGCCCGTTCGCGCGACGAGTCACCCACCGTCCGTGGTGCGTGGCTCCGGCCCGGAACCACCGTTGTCTCCGTCGGATCGACCCTCCCCGAACAACACGAGGTCGACGTCGAGCTACTGGATCGCGCGGAGCTCATCGTCGCTGACATGGTCGATGAGGTTCTGCACGACACCGGGGATGCATTGGCAGCCAAAGCAGCCGGCGTCGATCTCGGGTCGAAGACCATCTCGCTGGCAGACCTCGTGGCGGGCCGGCATCCGGGCCGCACGAGTAGCGACCAAATCCTGGTGTACAAGTCGGTGGGCTCAGCCGTGCAGGACATCGCCGTCGCAGCCATGTGTCTGGCCGAGGCCCGGCGCCTTGGACTCGGAGTCCCGCTCCCCATCTCGATCCCCCTCGTCCAAAAATAGAGGCGCAGCTATGACTTCTCAGGTGACCGCACAGAGGTCCAGCCTCGGTCTCGCCGACCCATCGCTGTTCAGGTCGTCCTCCTACATCGACGGGCAGTGGCTCACCCGCGACGGCGGCGAACGGCTCGTCGTGCACAATCCGTCCACCGGTGAACCGATCGCTGATCTGCCGTCGTCCGGCGCGGACGAGACCCAGCTCGCCGTCGCCGCTGCACAGCGCGCGTTGCCCGCATGGCGCGGACTCTCCGGCAAGGAGCGCTCGAAAATTATGCGTCGGTGGTTCGAGCTGGTCCGGGACAACACCGAGGACCTGGCGCGGCTCATCGTTCTCGAAGAGGGCAAGCCCCTGGCCGAGGCGATCGGCGAGATGAACTACGCGGCGTCCTTCATCGAGTGGTTCGGTGAGGAGGCCAAACGCGTTCGCGGCGATATCTTCGCCGCTCCCGAGTCGTCTCGACGAGTCGTGGTGCTGCGGGAGGCGATCGGTGTGTGCGCTGCCATCACGCCGTGGAACTTCCCAGCCGCGATGATCACTCGCAAGGCTGCTCCCGCACTCGCCGCCGGGTGCACGATGGTGGTCAAGCCCGCCGAGCAGACGCCGCTGACAGCGCTGGCCCTGGCCGAGCTCGCTGAACGAGCCGGCGTGCCGGCTGGAGTGCTCAGCATCGTGGTCGGCAACGCGCACGAAATCGGTCCGGTGCTGACCGGCAACCCCATCGTCCGCAAGGTCAGTTTCACGGGGTCGACCGAGGTCGGTCGGCTCCTGCTCGCCCAATCAGCACAAACCATAAAGAAAACCTCCATGGAACTCGGCGGCAACGCGCCGGTCCTCGTCTTCGACGACACCGATCTGGATGCGGCGGTCGCAGGCGTGATCGCCACCAAGTACCGCAATACGGGCCAGGCCTGCATCAGCGCCAACCGGGTCTATGTCCAGTCGGGGATCTACGATCGGTTCGCCGAAGCGTTGACACGTAAGGTCGAGGGCCTCTTGGTCGGTGATGGATTCGAAAGCGGTGTCCAGCAGGGTCCGCTCATCGACGTCGACGCGGTCACGAAGGTGGAGGAGCACGTTGCCGACGCGGTGGGCCTGGGTGCGCGTGTGCTCTGCGGCGGTCGGCGTCACGATCGCGGCGGCTTGTTCTTTGAACCGACGGTTCTGGCCGATGTCGACTCCACGATGCGCATCACACGCGAGGAGACATTCGGACCCGTGACACCGCTGGTCCGGTTCGAGGAGGAGGCAGATGCGATCCGCATGGCCAACGACACCGAATTCGGGTTGGCTGCATACCTTTTCACTCGCGACGCTGAGCGTACGTGGCGGGTCAGCGCGGGTATCGAGGCGGGAATGATCGGCATCAACACCGGCCTCATCTCCAACGAGATCGCGCCCTTCGGTGGCGTGAAGCAGTCGGGTCTGGGCCGAGAGGGATCGGTCTACGGAATCGACGAGTACATGGAAATGAAATACCTCGCATGGGAGGGTGCCGGAGCGTCGTAGAAATCGCTTCCTGAACAGAAACAACTTGGCCCTTGAACAACCCCCCGAGAGGAAAACACCATGGCTGCTTACACCCGCACCGAGGCCCGCGAATGGGCCCGCGAGAAGCTCATCGGCGCCGTCAACTGCACCATCCCGTCGTTCACGAGCGACCTGAAATCCATCAACGAGGCAGGCATCCGCCACGACATCCGTCTCGCGAAGGAACACGGCTTCCTCGGGACGCTGGGCGTCTCCGAGGTCAACATCACCCTGCCGGAATACCTGGAATTCCTGCGCATCATCCGCGATGAGGCCGGCACGGACTTCGTCGTCGTGCACCACGGAAGCTGGAGCACTCTCGCCGACAACATCGAGGCCGTTCGCGGCGCCGAGGAGGCCGGCGCAGATCTCGTGCTGCTGTCGTACCCGCCGAACTTCTACCCGGAGTCGGAAGAGGAGGTCTACCGATATACGAAGGCGGTGTGTGACGCCACCAATCTCGCCGTCATCGTCTTCCCGATGTATCTGTGGGGATTCAGTCCACGAATCCACCCGTCGGACATCCCCAGCCGCCTCATCCGTCGCCTGCTCGACGATTGCCACAACATCGCCGTCATCAAAGCTGAAGGCGGGTTTCCCTACATCCAGGGAATCATCGAGTGCCACCGTCTGTTCGGCGACGAAGTCGTCATCTCTGTACCCATCGAGGCCGATCTGATCCCCCTGTCACAGGTGATGCCCATTCAGCTCTCGGCAACCAGTGACCACGAGTTCTACGGGCCCATCATTCCGCGGGTGATGAACCTGCTCGCCGACGGCAAGCACGACGACGCGGCAGAACTGTTTTGGCAAACGCATCCTGCGCGCAAGGCCAAGGCGGCCCTGGCGCCGACGCTCAATGGTGGCGCGTTCATCAACCGCCAGGCGTGGAAGTTCCAAGGCTGGTTACAGGGATACAACGGTGGTCCGCTGCGTCAGCCCACCCAACGAATCCACGACGGTCAAATGCTCGCTCTCCGCAAGGGTCTCATCGACTCCGGCCTCGACCCGTCCATGGACCCGCTCCGCGAATTCTTCGTAGGCCGCAACCCGGCCTGACGCGCGCAATCAGCGCTAAGGCGTAGCCACCAGTTTGGCTGCTTGCGTCCGCAGTCGGTCACGGAACCACGCCTGGGCAGGATCCCCATCGAGGCGGCGCAGCCAGATGAGCGTTTCGGTGATCGGTTCTAGCTGCATGGGTGGATCGATGAACTGCAGATTGGCGGCCTTGGCCATGCGTGTCGCGAGTGTCCGCGGGATCAGCGTCACCAATGTGGTGTCGCGCAACATGAAGGGGGCCACGGCGATGCTGGTACTGACCTCGACTCTGCGCGGTATGCCTAGGACATCGAGGTTCGTGTCCCCCAAAGAGGGCCGCCCGTCCTCGAAGGTTGCCGCAAGGTAGGGCATGGCGCTGAACTCCTCGACCGTCATCGCCGAACGGACCGCGCCGTTGGCGGCATCGGCAGCCAGCACGTAGCGATCGCGATAGAGCACCTCGCGACGGACGTCGTCTCTCCAGAGGGCGGGGAACGACGAGATGACCTCTCGAGGCAGCACGATCACGTCGACACGTCCGCGCAGCATCTCAGCGGGAATGTCAATCGAGACCGTTCGAATCTGCACACGGATGTTCGGGTACGTCGACGAGATCTCGACCAGCAGCGGGTGAAGAAGCGCGGCCGCCGCGAAATCACTGGCGACCACAGAAAACGCATGCTCATCGACCTTCGGGTCGAACGAGCCCAGGGAGGACAACGTCACCTGGAGTTCGGCCAACGTGCTGCTCACCGAGCTGGTCAGTGCGTTCGCGAGTGGGGTGGCGATCATCGTTCGGCCCTGCCGCACCAAAATTGGATCCTTGAAGAGCCTGCGCAGCCGCGCCAGGGTCGAGCTCATCGCAGATTGTCCGATCATCAGGCGCGCAGCCGCCCCGGTGACGCTCCGTTCGGACATCAACGCCTCGAACGCGACCAGCAAGTTGAGATCGACACGGCCCAGCTGTGCCAGAGAAGGGTGTGGCGAAGAGCCGGTTTCGGACACGATCGGCTTATTCACCGGGCGACGCCCGGCATCGGAGACCACGTTTTCCGGGAGGCGATATCAACGAGCCGTTCTCGGAGCCAGCGATGACTGGGGTCGTCGTCGTTCCGATCCGCCCACATCATGGCCTCGGTAATCGGCTCCAGCGGCATGGGCGGCGTGAGCAACTTCAACCGGGCCCCCTCGGCGACCGCCGACGCCAAACTGGCGGGAAGAACGGTGACGAGTGGTGTGTCGCGCAGCACGAACGGTGCAAGGCCGAAACCCGTAGTCACCTCCAGCCGCCGCGGAATGCCGAGTCGGTCCAGTTGCGTCTCGACGAGCGTGGGGGAATGTCCGTTGCTGCTTGCGAGATAGGGCAGCGACGAAAACTGTTCGAGCGTGATCTCGCGCGAGACCAGCGGGTTGGCCGCATCGACGGCGATGACGTAGGGGTCGCTGTACAGCGTCTGGTAACCGAAGGAATCGGTGATCGAGTCCGCGGCCAGCGGAACGATCGTCAGATCCACGGTGTCGGCTGTCATGTCGTGGAGGAAGGTCGCAGAAACCGGTTGGATGCGCAGCTCGACGTGCGGCGCTGCATTCCGTAGCTCGACCAGCAGGGGCTGGAGTACGGCCAGGGCAGCGTACTCACTCGCCATCACAGTGAAGCTGCGACGGTCCCGTTCAGGGTCGAAGACGGGCGGTTCGGTCAGAATCGAATTGAATCGACTCAGCGCCTCTCGCACCGGAACCACGAGAGCCTCCGCCAAAGGAGTCGGGAACATGGTCCGGCCCCGGCGCTCGAGCACCGGATCGTCGAGCAACGCCCGCAACCTCGACAACGTCGAACTCATCGCCGACTGTCCGACCGAAAGTCGGCGCGCAGCCGCCGTCACATTCTGCTCGGACATGAGCACATCGAACGCCACGAGGAGGTTCAGATCGACCTGCCGAAGATCCATGGGCTGATGGTAGGCCGTCGAATTGATCGGGTCGATAGCAAAGCATCGCCAAACATTGTTGGTGCCACGTGATCGACGCCACTACCGTTACTTCAACGGCGTCCGACCCGGGATGCAGTAAAGAGGTGAGGAGTTCACCGATGGCTTCCGGATTCAGTCCGATCACGCATTTGCGGCACGTCGGTCTTGCCGTGCCGAACTACGACCAGGCTGTGGAGTTCTACACGAAGGTGTGGGGTCTGCTGCCAATAGCCAACGATTCGGGGGTGACGTTCTTCGCGACGCCCGCTGATCCAGAGCACTACATCCTGCGCATACGAGAGGACCGACTGAAGCGTCTCGACCTCATTTCGTTTGGAGCACAGTCGATCGGTGAGGTCGACCTCCTGGCTGAGCGTCTGGGACGAGCAGGGGTGAAGATCAATCGCGACCCGGCCGTGATGACGACCCCCGGCGGTGGGTACGGCTTGCGGTTCTTCGACTTGGACGGTCGTCTCATCGAGGTGTCTGCAGACGTGGAGCAGCGCCCGTTCCGGTTGCTCGAGGAACGGGAGTCGATACCCCGGAAACTGAGCCACGTGGTGATCAATTCGACGGACGTCCAGAAGACCAAGGCGTTCTACGAAACGCATCTCGGATTCCGATTGTCGGACTGGTTGGGCGATCTGATGTGCTTCATGCGCAGCAGTTCGCAGCACCACATTCTGGCGATCTCACGGGCGCCGTCCACATCGTTGAACCACATCTCGTTCGAGATGCGAGGGCTCGACGAATACATGCGCGGCACGGGCCGGATGATCCGCAGTGGCTACCGGCCGCTGTGGGGCCCGGGTCGCCACGGCGCCGGCGACAATACATTCTCCTACTTCCTCGATCCGCTGGAAAATGTTATCGAGTACACGACCGAACTCGAAATCGTCGATGAAAACACTTGGGAGCCATCGGTATACGATCCGACCCGTTCGGAGACACAGGATCAGTGGGGCACCGGTGGAGCCATGACCGAGGTAATGCTCCCGGTCATGCTGAAACAGCGCGACGACGTCGGACTCTGGACCCCCTCACCGGTCTAGCGGGCGCGCATCATCGTGGTCCATCAACTCCACCCACAGCCTACGAAAGAGAACATTGTGTCTGATCTCGACGGGAAGGTCGCTGTCATCACCGGCGGTGCCAACGGCATCGGCCTGGCCTGCGCGCAGAAGCTGAGCGACGAGGGGGCGAAGATCGTGATCGCCGACATCGATCTCACGGCGGCCGAAAAGCGAGCCGAAGAACTCCCGACGGACTCACTCGGCGTCCAGCTCGACGTCCGAGACTCCGCCTCCGCCAACGAATTGGCCTCGACGGTGCTGCGCAAATACGGTCGGGTCGACGTCCTCGTGAACAACGCGGGAATGAACATCGGAGCCCGCAACACCGTTGACGTCACCGACGAGGAATACGACCTTCTCATGTCGATCAACGTGCGGGGCACCTTCACGACGACTCGGGCACTTCTGCCGGCTCTCATCGAGCAGCGCGGCGGCAGCATCGTCAACATGTCATCGATTTGCGGCCAACGAGGCGTCGCCCTGATTGCGGCCTACTGCGCATCGAAGTTCGCCATCGTCGGGATGACCAAAAGCTTCGCAGCCGAACTCGCCCAGTACGACATCACCGTCAACTCCGTACACCCCGGCATCGTGGCCACCGATCTGCACGACAAGGTGGTGAAAGAATTCAGTGGGCTCAATGGCCTCAGCTTCGAAGAAGGATGGGAAGGCTTCGCTTCGAGGATCCCGCTCGGCCGATTACAGACCACCGAGGACATCGGCGACATGGTGGCATTCCTTGCGTCCAGCAAAGCTCGGAACATCACCGGATCAGAGTTCAACGTCGACGGTGGCCTCCTGGTGTCCTGACCCAGGTTGGCGCTCGAAACCCATTATATGCACCTCAACGGCTGAGCAGGAGCCATGGACACATATCACGACACCGATGTCGTCATCGTCGGGGCCGGCCCCACCGGCCTGATGTTGGCAAACATTCTCGGGATGTACGGACAACGAGTCACTGTTCTGGAAGCGATGAGTTCGCTCATCGACTACCCGCGAGGCGTGGGACTGGACGACGAATCGTTCCGCACTATTCAGACCGTGGGCCTCGTAGACACCGTCCGCCCGCACACCAGCCCGCAGCACATCATGCGGCTGGTCAACGGCGCCGGAAAAGTCATGCTGGTCAACAACCCGCAAACCGAGGAGTTCGGCTGGGAGCGCAAGCACTCCTTCATCCAGCCCGAGGTGGACCGCGCGCTCTACGACGGCCTCGCGCGTTTCGATCACGTCCAGGTTCTATTCGACCACCGCGTCGAGTACGTCGAAGAAGACGCTGGCGGCGTCACTGCCCTCGCCCTCGCGACCTCGGCCGACGGACAGGTCACGCAGCACCGTGTCCGCGGCCGCTACCTCGTCGGCTGTGAGGGCGGGAAGTCGCCGACGCGCAAGCGGCTGGGAGTGACGTTCGAAGGAGAGTCGCCGTCGACGCGCTGGCTGGTCGTCGACGTGAACAACGACCCACTCGGCACGCCCAACGTCTTCCTCGGCGCCGATCCCCGGCGACCGTACGTCTCAATCGGGCTGCCGCACGCCGTTCGCCGCTGGGAATTCATGCTCCACGACGACGAAACCGAGGACCAGGTCACCGATCCGGCGTATGTCAACGAACTTCTCGCCGCACACGTCCCGAACCCGGCTGGGCTCGAATTCATTCGCCGACGCGTCTTCACCCACCACGGTCGCGTGGCCTCCAACTTCCGACGCGGCCGCCAACTCGTCGCGGGCGACGCCGCGCATCTGATGCCGGTGTGGATGGGGCAGGGTTGGAACTCGGGAATCCGCGACGCCACCAACCTCGGCTGGAAGCTCGCCACGGTTCTTTCGGGCCAGGCAGGCGACGATCTGCTCGACACCTACACCACCGAACGCAAGGATCACGCAAAGGCGATGGTGGACCTGTCCCTCACCTTCGGCAACGTCATCAGGATCACCAATCCTGTTGCTGCGCTTGCCCGTGACGCCACATCGTCGATCCTCAACAGATTTCCGCAGATCAAGAGCTACTTCGCGGAGATGCGCTTCAAGCCCATGCCGCGCTATACCCAGGGTGTGCTCGCCGATCCCTCTGACTGCACGTCCGGTCGTGCAGGCGCCACCATCACCAGCCGGCTGATCCCGGTGCGGACCGCGAACACCACTGTCTCCCCTGTTGGAGTCCAGTTCCCGCAGCCGAGGGTGACCACGGGGGACGCGTCGGGCATTCTGTTGGACGACGCGATCGGGAACTGGTGGTCGGTGATCGTATGGGGAAACAGTCCCAAAGACGTTCTGCCGCTGGATGCTCTCCGGAAGCTCGACGCACTGGGGGCGCGACTGGTGGCAGTTGTGCCCGAGACTCAGCGCGAGTGGGCGCATCAGCACATGGATCCAGACGTACTGGTGTTGGGAGACCACAGCGGGCGGCTCAAGAAGTGGTTCGACGACCGACCTACGCCGTTGGTATTCCTACGTCCCGACCGTTTCGTGGCAGGCGCATGCCTGACCCAGAACGCACCGGCCACCCTCGACGCGATCCTGGCGTCGATGTCGTTCGTGAAGACGTCGCCCACAGAGTCTTCACAACATCGTCACCGCCGCAGTCTGATCACGGCCCACACCCACACCGAAGGAACACCATGACCGGCACCACCATCCCCGACTACACCACCGATCCGTTCTTCGGTCTACAGGACCGGTGGATCGAGACTGCACCAGGCGAGATCACGCACTACCACGAGCTCGGCGAAGGGACCCCCATCCTCTTCCTCCACGGATCTGGCACCGGGGTCACGGCCGCGGCGAACTGGTGGCTCAACCTGCCTGCCATCAGCGAGCACGGCCGTTGCATCGCAATCGATTCCATCGGATACGGTCAAAGCGTCGTCGCGGACGGTACCGAGTACGGCATCAAGGAATGGGTCCGGCACGCGGTCAGAGTCCTCGATGCCATCGGGATCGAGAAGACATGGATCGTCGGAAATTCGCTCGGCGGGTGGCTGGCCTTCCAGTTCGCGATCGACTTTCCGGAGCGTCTGCTGGGCATCGTATCGATGGGCACCGGTGGCGCGAAGTTGACGGGAGCTCTTGCCGGACACTCCAATCCGACGCTCACCGAAGAAGGAATTCGCAAGACACTCGAACTCTTCGTCGTCGACAAGTCGCTCGTCACCGATGAACTTGTCGCGCTGCGTTACCAGTCCGCACTCAACGACACCGCGTCCGACCGTTTGGCCGACGTCGTCGCGGCCCGTGACCGCGATCGACACGAACTGCCCCTCGACTTCGATGTGCTAGCCACGCTGGAGATTCCGGTGTTGCTGATCCACGGCGTGCAGGATGTCGTGATCCCGGTGTCGCGTACGTGGGAACTGCTCAATCTCGTTCCGCATGCCGACGCGCACATCTTCAGCCAGTGCGGCCACTGGTCGCAGGTCGAACGCGCGGAGGACTTCAACACAGTCATCACCCGATACCTGGCCTCGCACGGCGTCGGACACTGAGGAAACCGTCATGCCACACGCACTGCTCTGCATGTCGCACAGCCCGCTCCTGCATCACGTGGACCCACCGGAGGACGTCAAGGCCTCGGTCGACGCCGCATTCGAGCAAGCCCGCGCCTTTGTCCGCGACTTTGCCCCCGATCTTGTGGTCAACTTCGGGCCGGATCACTACAACGGATTCTTCTACGACCTGATGCCACCGTTCTGTATCGGGTACAGGGCGCGCGGCACCGGCGACTACGACTCGTTCGCAGGCGAACTGAACGTCCCGACCGATGTCGCCGAAGCACTCGCCGAGCATGTCATCGACCGCGGGATCGACGTGGCGATCTCTCGGCAGATGGAGGTCGACCACGGTGCCGTTCAGCCGATGGAAATCATCTTCGGCGACGTAGCGCCCGTGCCGGTCGTCCCGATCTTCGTCAACTCGGTGGCACGGCCGTTCGTAAAGATGTCGCGTGTTCGTGCCTTCGGCCAGGCTGTGGGCGAGTACTTCGCGTCGTCGAACAGCCGGATCCTGTTCATCGGATCCGGCGGGTTGTCGCACGACCCTCCGGTACCCCAAATCGCCACGGCCACCGAGGCACAGCGCAAGCTGCTCACCGACGGCCGAAACCCCACGCCCGAAGCCCGCGCCGCGCGTCAGACTCGCGTGATCGACACAGCTCGCGCGTTCGCCGCCGGTGACGCCGACATCATGGATCTCAATCCCGACTGGGATCGCGCGTTTCTCGACGTATGCCGCTCCGGTCGCGTCGAGAACTTCGACGGCTACAGGGCCGAGGAGATGGACGCAGTGGCCGGCCATTCAGCACACGAGGTGCGCAACTGGGTGTCCGCGTATTCGGCATTGGCCGCGTGTGGGGACTACCGGGTGACCTACGAGTTCTATCGGCCTATCAAGGAGTACATCGCGGGGTTCGGGATCACCACCGCCGTACTCGCCAACGAACCAATCTGACAACGTCAAGACTGTCAGCCTCATGACCGCGGCGGAGCCCATATAGCCGATCGTCGAGGCGTCGACGCCCCACGGTTCGTACTCACGCAGGACGGGACGTGCTGCCTAACATCGCGAGGTCGAAACCTTCAACGAGAAGGACGGCACAGCACGCAGCCACCACGGTCCAGTTCGCCGGGCCCCGGGTGCTCATCTCCAGATCGTCAGCGATCTTCACTTGCACGCACTTGAGTGACATCAGCCATTATGGCAATCGCAAGTGCCCGGCGCTCAGCCCTTGTACTCGCTCAATTCCGCGGCAGCGTCCAACATGTCGGCGACTACCCGTCGGACCAGTTCTTCGGATGCGCTGATGAGTACGACGCAAGCTGCGGGCTCGTCGTCGGGTCGGGCCAGCGGAACGCCGAGTCCCCAGTATCCGGGCTCGACCTCGCCGTAGCCGATGACATAACCGTCGCTCCGCGCGGCGTCGTCGGAGAAGTACAACGCGTGCACATCGAATGGGAACGGTACCGAGGCGCTCCCCAATTCGCGGACACGGTCCATCGGTTCGAGCCGCCGCGTCATACCGATCTTGACCACATCCGGGCCGAATGCGCCGCGGTTGCTGATCACGTAAACATAAGCCAGCGCGAATATTGGCACGCCGATAGTCGTTCTGTGCGATGGCCTGGTCGAGTTCGCCCAACTTGTCTCGAATACGCTGAGCCTCTTCATCGGTGCGGCCGGCCAGGGAGTCGAGCACGTTCTGATAATGCGCTCGTTCCTTATCGAGCTTCTCCCTCTGCACGGCCAGTTCCTGCTCGACCTTGCGTTCCTCTCGGAGACGCTCGCGCTCCTCACGCTGAGCGAGTTTTTCTTCCTGCACCTTCATCATGTAGTCGGCTGTGAGCTCGAGTTCTGCGACCCGGAGCCTGTGATAGTCCTCGGCGACATGCATCTGCATCATGTCTCCGAGCTTGGCGATCGTGGCGGCAGCCTTGTCCAGACGGCTTACGGCCGTCGCAAGGTTTCCAGCCCGGATGGTACGAATACAGATGTCGGCCTCGGCGTTATAGGCGCGCAGCATGAGCTTCGACAGATCTGAAGTCATCTTGCGGCCTTTGGCGAGAGAATTGTTGAAGCTGAACATGTCCGACGCGACCACGGCCTCTCCCCCGACGACCGCCGCCTTGATCTCGTCACGAACCGCGGCCAACCGTTCACGGAATTGCTCCGCGTTCTCCAGGGGGTGCTGGTAGGTGTAGATGCCCACCTCCTGCAACACGATCCGGTCGTCGGTCTCCACCACGCCAGTCGTCACCGACCCCGAAGCCGTGGCCAGTGAGGCGCCCTGTCGCGCAGCGTGCAATAGTGCCTCGTCGCGTTCGTGCTCGACCACTCTGAGCCGATCCAGCAAATCGTTGAGCTCGCGCTCTTTGGCGACCAGGGTGGTTCGGAGAGCCCGAATAGTGTCGTCTGGGCCTGTCATCGTGTCCTGCACACTTGATCGCAGACAATTTGCTTCCGATAGGTACTCACCCGCGAACTCCCCGCGTGTTGCCCACCGGTACCAGGTCGTGGGGATTCTTCGAAATTGGATGGGCTCGTCGGTGCGGCTCGACCACCTACGGTGTTCATCGTGACTTGGTAGTGACACCGCTCTCAGGGGGTCGGAGTTCGTCGAGCAGCGCCAATCCCGCCTGCGCCCACGCGATCTCTCCCTCAGCTCGACGGAGCAGGCCCTCGTAGGCGAACACCTTGAACCGGACGATGGTCGCCGCGTCGGAGGCGGGCATCCTGTCAAGCCGCGGTTGCAGAGGTGAGTCGATGCCGGTCTTGAGCGCTTCGATCAACCTCGACCAACGCTCCAACAGGGTCGCGTAGTGCGCGAGGTGTGAGGTCAATTGCGCACGCGCCGCATCCCGATCGGCCCACTCGAAGTAGGCGGCCTTCAGGTGATGCGCGTCACGAAATTCGCCGTAGGGTAGCGGGGCGTTCATCCACGCCCGGAACGACTCCGTCCCGGCCGGCGTGATCGAGTACAGCGTCTTGCGCCCGCGATCACGCCAGGGGATCTGCTCGCCGACGATGAGGCCCTCGGCTTCCATCTGGCGGAGCTCTGGGTAGATCTGAGAGCTACTCGCGTGCCAGACGAACTCGGTCGATCCGAGGTACTGCTTGTAGAGCTCGTAACCCGTCATCTCCCGGCCGGTGAAGAGCGCGAGCAGCGCGTATCGAAGACTCATGGTGAGGTGAGTGTATAGAGCCACCCCGCCGACGGGCGTGAGCGGGACTCAGAGATCGAGGACGAGTCGCGACCCCTGCGACCGGGAGACGCAGATCATCATGCAGTCGTTGGCTGCACGCTCGGGCGCGGAGAGCACGCTGTCACGGTGGTCGACGTCCCCGTCGATGACCGCTGTCTCGCATGCGCCACAGGTACCTTCTCCGCACGAGGACGCCGCGAAAACACCGGCGGCGTTCACGCGCTCGAGAACGGATTCGCCAGGCTCGATCGACAAAATCAGACCCGAGCGCGCCAGCTCGACGTCAAAGGCGGTGTCGCCATCCGCGTCCACCTCGACGGGCGTGAATCTCTCCGAGTGGATTGTCGCTCCCGACCCTCCGCGTTCGCAGGCCGCATAGACCGCGTCGATGAGTGGCGGGGGTCCGCAGACGTAGACGCCCGCTCTCGCATCGATGCCGTCGAGGAGCTTCTCGAGCGGGAGCAAGCCGTGGGAGTCCTGCGGCCACAGGATCACTCGGTCGCCGAATCTGGCCAAAAGTTCCTGCGAATAGGCCATGCTCGAAGCGGACCGGCCCCCGTAGAGAAGCCGCCAGTTGAGCCCCAGGCGGTCGGCGTCGCGCAGCATCGGCACCATCGGCGTGATGCCGATCCCGCCTGCGATGAGGATGACGTCGGGTTCCGCATCGAACTCGAAGTGGTTACGCGGCTCGCTCGTCTCCAGTACGTGGCCGACCTGCAGCTGTTCGTGTACGTACGCCGATCCACCGCGACTCGCAGGTTCGCGGAGCACCGCGATCCGCCAATCTCGGGCGTCGGCCTCACCGGTTAGAGAGTACTGGCGGGTCATCCCGGGCGAGAGGTGGAGGTCGACGTGTGCACCGGGCGACCAGTGCGGGAGTTCGAGCCCGTTCTTCGCCGAGACCGTGACCTCGCGGACGCCCGCCCCGACGTCTCGGATCGCGGAGACGATCACGGTGTGGCCGTTCACGACGTCACCCGCGGCCGGAAGGTGACGGGCACGACCTTCATCGACATGACGTCGCCGCGACCCGACCAACCGATGTCGCCACCGAGCGAGATGTCGACGTCGGCATCCAGGAGCGCATTGATCGCACTCGTGAGCTCCAGGCGTGCGAGCGGCGCGCCGAGGCACACGTGGGTGCCATGCCCGAACCCGAGGTGATCATTGCCGGTCCGGTCCAGGCGGACCTCCTCCGCGTGGTCGAAGTGTCGCTCGTCTCGGTTCGCCGAGGCGAATGCCATTCCGACCACATCGCCCTTCTTGATCTTCTGGCCGCGGAGCTCGACGTCCTTCGTGGCGTTGCGGGCGAAGATACTCACGGGCGAGGACAGCCGGATGATCTCCTCGATCGCGAGCGGGATACGCCTGCGATCCTCGCGGAGGAACTCGATTGTGTCGGGCCGTGAGGCAAAGAGCCAGAAAGCGTACGAGAGTGCCGAGGCGGTCGTCTCGTGACCCGCAACCAGTAAAAGCAGCACAAAGCCGAAGATCTCGTCGTCGGTGAGGCCACGGCCATCGGCGTCGGCGTCCATGAGCTGTGAGATGAGGTCGTCAGCCCGCTGCTCGCGCCGCCGAGCGATGAGGCCCGTGACGTAATCGCGGAATTCCGCGGATGCCCGCTGGGCCGCCTTCTCGTCGCGGACGTTGCCCTCGAAGGCGCGGTGAACGAGATCGACCCACAGCTCGTGGTCCTCCGGAGGCAGACCGACGAACGTTGCGAGCGTGGTTGCTGACATGTGCTCGGAGAACTCGGAGGGGATGTTGCCCTCTCCTCGCTCGAACATCGGAGCAAGCAGCTCTCGGGCGAGCTGCGCCAACTGCCCGGCGAACGAGTTCACTCGCCGAGGCGAGAACACCGGCCGAACGTACGAGCGGTATCGGGTGTGCTCCGGAGGGTCGGATTCGAGGGGCAGGTAGGGAAGCGTCCGCGAAACGCCTGTTGGAATGAGCAAGGTCCCGACGACGCTCGACGTGAACGTCTCCCAGTCCTTGATGATCGCGAGGATGTCGTCGTACTGCGTCACCAACCAGTACCCGTCGTACCGGTCGCTGTGTAGCACGGGACATTCGCTTCGGAGCGTTTCATAGGTCGCCCAGGGGTTCGCGATGAATGCTGGATCGTGATGGTCGAACTGGCCGTGCTCGTCCTCGCCGACCATGTGCTGCACGGGGCACCCGTTTGAAGAGTCGCTCATCCCAGGCTCCTTTCACCTCAACGGAACTGACAAGACCGACATATCTAAGGTCTTACATATGTCTCTTCAGACTAAGTGACTCGTGTCACGGTGTCCAACCCTTGGTCCCGGGCAGAGCCGGCGCCCCCGTTTGCTGCCCCGATCGTCGCCTCAGGTACCGCCCGACCGATGTGACAGGCTGCGGCGGTCATCGACCAGTCCTCGGGCGAACGATGCCGAAGGCGGTCCAGCGCGCAGTCGACGAGTTCGCCGCCACCATCGACGACGTGCGCCCGGCGGTCGGGCTGCGGAAGGAGTTCCTCGACGAGTCCGGGGTCGACCGCTATGCGCCGGCGGCGTCGGGCCACCCGTCCGGGTCGACGCTCATCTACTTCCCGGGCAGGGCGCCGAGGGGCGTGCTGCTTCGATTATCGGCTGTCCTGTGAGCCTCATTTCGGCGGCACGAGCGACTGAGAGTTTCGCTAGGACCAGGCTCGAGGATCCTGCCATTCTGTTGGAATCGCCCGGTAGTTTGTGTGAGTGGCCGGAGCCTACTTCGTGTTGAGATGGAGCACTACCGGCGACGATCGAGTGACGAGCAGCCCCTATAAGCAACCCACCTAGCCTCGGCGGTGGGCTGCCCAGTCATGTCGGCGTCCCTCAGGAATCTGTGGAGCAGGTGGTCCCGCGACTACCACATTGCGGATCGAGCCCAGAACGTCGACTGTCATTTCCACGACGTCTCCGGGCTGAAGCGGCGAAGGGTCGCGTTCCCCCGATCGTCCCCAAATTTCGCCAAGGCACCCGCCGTTACCAACCGTGCCGGACCCAAGGACATCGCCCGACCTGACCCATGTGCCCCGCGAGGCCTGCGCCACAAGCTCATCAAATGTCCAGCTCATGTTCCGTAGGTTGTCACGGCCAATCACTGTCCCGTTTAGTGAGACTGTGGCTTCGAGATCGAGGAAGCCGTCCGACGTTCGGAACTCGTCGATTTCGTCGGCGGTGACGAGGAAGGGCCCGAGGGTGGTGGCAAAGTCTTTCGCCTTTGTCGGACCGAGGCCAACTTTCATCTCGCGTGTCTGGATGTCGCGAGCGGACCAGTCGTTGAAGATTGTGTAGCCGAAAATATGGCTTCTCGCGTCATGAGGAGCGACCGACGAGCCATCCCCCGAGATGACGGCGGCAACCTCCAACTCATAATCGAGCACGTCGCAGCCGGGGGGGACGGCAACATCGTCGTAAGCCCCGATCATTGCGTATGGGTTGCTGAAGTAGAAGACCGGCGCCTCGTACCACTCTGGGATGACCCCGCCTTCGCCCGTCACCAGCCGGGAGACGCCGTCAATATGTTCCGCGAACGCAGCAAAGTCCCGCACCGTCGGCGGATTGAGAGGCGGCAGCAGCCGCGCGGCTTCGAACGTGATGGGAGAGGAGCGCAACGCTGCTGTCCCAGCCTCGAGTGCTGCAGGTAGGCCCTGGCGGACGATTTCCAAGATGGGCCGCTGATCGGCGAACGCATGGAGACCGTCCGGGCCAGCGACTCCGGTCGTGACGGTGCCATCAATTTCCCACGTGGCGAATCGCATGGAACGGACTCTTCTCCCTAGCTGTGTGACGCGTGAATACGAATGTCGGCTACTTGATCGCGACCGGGTTGACCGGTGCCCCGACGGCTGCCGTCACAGGAAGGGGGGCCGCCGTCAGGAAGAACTCGTAAATCCCGTCCGCGGCGCAGTCCTCAGCCAACTTGTCGAAGTCCCACATCTCGCCGATGAACAGTCCCATGTGTGGGATGACGACCTGGTGCAGGGGCTGGAAGGCATCGGGAAACTCGTTCGGCCGCACTTCGAACCCCCAGGTGTCAGTCGCGACGCCGGCGATTTCGCGACCATGGAGCCACTCGGCTGTCGTAAAGGACAGCCCCGGCGCGGCGCCGCCGGCGTAGGTTCCCCAACCATCCCGACGGGCACGGGACAGTTGCCCTGTCCGGACGAGCATGATGTCGCCTCGACCGACCGCCGATCTCTCCCCTTGAAGATCGATCGTCCGCTCGAGGTCATCTACCGTTATGGCATAACCGTCGGTGAGTTCGCCATCCGAACCTATTGCACGCCCGACGTCCAAGAGCACCCCGCGCCCAGCGATGCGATCGGCGACGGTCTCGATACCCGTCACCAGATCCCCGTCGCTAGTGACGACCTGGGACGCGCGACGTCCGTTGTACGCCTCGCCATGATCGAAGACGTGCCCCAAGCCATCCCACTGCGTCGACGCTTGAAGCGGGGTGACGATATAGTCATCCGCTCCACCCCAACCATGTGGCAACCCCTGCGCGCCAAACTCTGCATCCAGACCTGTCGCCAACATGGTATGTACCGGGTTGTTGCGTTGACGCCACCCCGTTTGGGGACCGTCGCTGTTGAAGCCCTGTGCGAGAGAGAACGCCGCGCCCCGGCGGACGAGCCCGGCTCCCTCGCGCCGCTTGTCGTCGTTCAGGAAATTCATCGTTCCGAGGACATCTTCAGCGCCCCAACGACCCCGATTTGAAACCCGCGACGCCATTTCGGCAATTGCGACTTCCACGTCAGAGTTGAGGCTCGAGTTGGAGCTGTCTACCTGCGACATGAGTCCGTCCTGAAAAGTAGTGTCAAGCGCTGCGCCATCTGCGGCAAGGCCGTCAACCGGCGACCTCGGCAGAGAGCGCGGCTGACGTGTGGGGTGAGTCTGTGGCCGCGAACGTGTCGCTCACCCAGTCCGCGATGTAGGTGCACATGGCGGGAAGGTGGTCGAGGCCGATGTGCTCGGCGCCACCCTCCTCGCGGGTGAAGATCCGTAGATCGCGAGACGGTGCGTTCACGGCCTGATCGTATGAGCGATGCGCATATGCGACCGGGATCTGTCGGTCGTTCTCGCCATGGACGATGAGGAAGGGGACGGTGATCTCCGAGACCACGCCATCCAGATGGATCGAGTCGGCGAAAGCGATGAACTCGTCGAGGTCGTCGTACCCCCACACCCACTTGACGTGATCCCAGTAGTGGGGGACGGGGTTTTCGCCTTCTCGCTCGAGCCTGCGACGCTGGACCGCGCCCCAGTTGTGGTTGGCACCCCATGCCACGCACAGCGAAAAGCGCTTCTCGAAGGCGGCGACCCGCGGGGCGTAGTACCCCCCGAGAGACCAGCCAACGACCCCCATCTTGGCGGGGTCCACGTCCTTACGTGTTTCCAGCCAGTCGACTACCCACTTGCCCCACGTCTCGGATTCCCGCACCGCGACGAGGCCCTGCAGTCGTAGGGCCTCGCCCGTTCCGGGCTGGTCGAGCATCAGGCAGGAGATGCCGCGTGCCGCCAGCTCAGACCAGAAGCCGGACGAGTACATGAGCTCTTTGGTGGAATCCAGGCCGTTGAGGAGCACGATGACGGGGGCGGGGCCGTTCTGACTTTCCGGGGCCGCGGAGAAGTACGCGGGGAGCGTGGTCTCGCCGAACGGGATGGCCACCCTGGACACGTTGTAGTCGCGCAGGTCAAACGCCTTTTGCGTGAGATCGAGCACACGCTGGTAGGTAGTCAGACGATCGGGGTGACCGGCGGGGAGCATGCGCTCGGCCGTGGACAAATAGTTGGATGCGCGCGCATACATTCCCCCGGCTGAGAGAGAATGCCCATCCCGCTCGGCCTGCTCGGCCTGGCCCGCCACGGAGTCGGTGAGGTCGGTCCACGCGCGCAAGAACTGGTCGGTGCCGGCATCACTGCCGCCTTTCGCCGCCTCGAGCAGCGGTCGACACGCGCGGTCCACCTCATCGATCTGACCGCCCGCGTTGAGCGCGCCGACCACAGCAAGATTCCAGACATAATTGCCCGGGAAGTACTCAAACATCGACTGTTCCTATCTTGGTCCGGTAACTCAGGCCTTGGGCATCCGCTTGATCAGGTCGCCCATGCTTATCAACGCACGATTGAGGGCTCCCTGATCGGCGATGACGGTCTGACCTGTCATGATCTGGTTCTGCCGTGAGGCGAGGAACGCGTAGAGGGGGCCATACTCCTCGGCGTCGGGCAAGTGCTGCATGGGGGCCAGCCACTCGAACTGCTCGCGGAAAACGTCGGCGGAATCTGACTGTTTCGAGTCTTGAAGGTGGAGCGTCTCCGGACCTCGGAGTTCGCTCTTGCCGATTCCTGTCGGCGCTACTGCGTTCACCCTGATCTCGGGCGCGAATTCGAAGGAAAGTTGATTGACCAGGCTCGTCACGGCGCCCTTGCTCGCGGTGTAGACGATGCCGCCTCCGTCAGCTGCATATGCCGCCTGCGACGCGGTGAGCACGATCGCTCCGCGATCGGCTCGTAGGAGTTCGAGGAATACCTTTGCGGTGAGCATGTAGCCCTTGACGTTCACGCCAAAGACCTCGTCGAAAAGCGCGTCAATATGCTCAGCCGTCATATCCTCGACACGGACGACTCCATCGGAGATGCCCTGCGTTCCTACCACTGCGGACAAGCGGCCGAACCGCTCGACGATGACATCACGGCAGTGCTGCAAATCCGCAACGCTGCGAACGTCCCCAACGACCGCGAGAACTCGATCACCGAACTCCGCTTGAAGGGCCTTCACCTTATTCACGTCGTACTCGAGGACGATCACCTGCGCGCCGATATCGGTGAAGTAGCGGGTGAGGCCCAGCCCTAACCCCGATCCCCCTCCCGTGACAAGTACCACATGGTCATCGAGCGTGACCGGCTGACCAACGTTCATAGGAACAGGCCGAGATTGGGGGTAGCAAGGCTGACCTCAGTCAGGATGATCTCCCGGCTCAACAGCCGCAACCCCTCGGCCGTGGACCGGAGAGTGTCATAGCGCCTGTAGGGCAGGAGATCGAAGTGCGGATCGATGCCGCGCTGTCGGTAGAGCAGCACCGCGCTGCGTACGGCTACCACGTCGGGGCGATCGGTTTCTTCTATATCGATGGACCCGACCATCCGCATCGTACGAGACGGGGGAACTTCCGAATACGCCATACCAGTCGCGAGCCGGTCGAGGCGTATGCGGACATGAGCCTTGGTCTCTTTGGTGCGGTAGCCCGAGCGGTCGATCTCGTTGGAGCGTGGCTCGGTCGCCTGACGTATTGGGATGAAGAGCTCGTACTCATCGTCTAGAGTGCCGTACCACTCCTCCTCCTGACCCTCGTCAAGAAGTCGCGCTTCGCGCGCCAGGAACTGGGTCACGTTCTCTCTGAGCAGCACGCGGTCTGCGGTGTCGATAGAGCCGGCGGCGTTCATTGCCCCTCCTTACGAGCCGGGTTCAGCTGGCCGTCGATGCCGTCTCGCATGACATTGGCCCACTGCCTGTAGAAGTGCAGCTGGTTCATTTCCCCGAAGCCTGTGTTTCGTTTGATCCCGGGACCGGTCCAGTTCGGGTCGTTTTCGCGGTCAATCGGGCTGCGCTTGCTCTGATCGAAGTTGAAAGCGAACTGCTCCCGCTTCATCCACGGGCTCTTGGCGGCGCGCGGAGCTCCTTCCCAGGCGACGGTGTCGTCAGTCTCGAAGATGCCCGCGGAGCCAAAAGTGAACTGCCCCAGTTGTTGGGCTGCCTCCACTTCCTCCGGTGTCTGGAAGTCCCACACGAACTGCCAGTTCCAAATCTCGAGGACCCCGGGAGCGACGGGTTGCCATTGCCGGAAGCTCGTGAGGATCGTCGGAGGTGTCCCCGGGGGTATCGCCGCGGCGATCCGGATGAAGCTCAGGTTCGGGAAGATCGTTCCCGTTGCCGGCGGCTCGTGGTTCAGGACGAACATCTGTGTCTCGTCCATCTCCGACAGGTCGAACTTCTCAGTGACTTCTGGCGGGTATCCCCACAAGACGTATCCGGGGTGGATCACCTTCGTCCAGGTATGGCCGTTGAAGGCGTGCCCGTTGTCCATCTCGTAGGTGACGGAGATGGCGGTGTTCGCCTGAAAGCCCTGCGCCAGCCCGATCTCCTCTACACTCCAGTGCAGCGAATCGATGTGGTAGGTGTCGCCGGCGAAGTTCTCAGCAGCGGTCTTCCAATCGGCCTTCACCTGATAGCGCTCCGGGGGCCCAGCCACACACAGACCCTTGGGGTGCAGACCTACCACCAGATCGAACATCCAGCCCGCTCCACCGAGATACTCATCGAGGCTGGGACCATCGGCAGCGAGTGACGCAAAGATGAAGCCGTGCCGGGACTCGATGCGGGGAGCCTTGAAAAGACCGAACTTCTCCGGGTCCATCCGCTCACCGTAGGCATCCTGCACGTGGGGCGTGCCTACGAGGTCACCGTTATTGGAGTAGGTCCACCCGTGGTACGGGCACTTGAAGAATCGCGAATTGCCGGCGTCGGTCTGGCAGACCTGAGTCCCGCGGTGCCGGCAATAGTTGGAGAGCACGTTGATGTCTCCGCCACCGCCTCTGGTGACGATAACCGGGTCAATACCGATGCGGCGCTGAACGAAGTCGCCCTTATTCGGAATCTCGCTCTCATGCGCGACGAACACCCAGCAGCTGCCGAAGATGTTGTCCATCTCGCGTTGGAAGATCCCCAGATCGTTATAGATCTCAACCGGGATGGCGCCCTCCTCGATCGATGATGTGACTCGCTCGATCAGTTCGTCTGTGGGTATGGACGGTTGTTTGTCGATCAGTGTCATTGCCACTCCGTTGTGTCAGTGATGGTGCTCGGGATTCGCTTTAGGTGTCGTGCGGGCTTATGGCGTCATTCGAAACAGTCGGCGAGCGTTGGCATCGAGGAGCTCGGCCATATTCGCGACCTCGGACGTCGAGCTGCTGTCCCATCCGCCGAAGTTCGACCCGTAGACGAGGTGATCGACGTTGGCGACCTCCAGCAGAAGATCGAGCGTATGTGGCGAATGCACGTGCGTGTCGAACCACAATCGGCTCAAACCTTCACGGGCCTGTTCCGCTGAGATGGGAGCGCCAGGAAGACGGAGCGAGTCAAAGATCCGACCCGCGATCGCGGGAAATGCACCACCGCCGTGAGGGATCAGCACGTCCAGCTTGGGGTGTCTGTCGAGCACCCCGCCGAGAATGAGGGAAGTGACCGTCAACGTTTCCTCAATGGGGTACCCGATGGTCACGTTTCCGAGCCATCGGTTCAGCCGCGAGTCGCCAGGAGGGCCATCCACCCCAGGCACGATCGAGTGGATCAGCAGGGGGACATCCAGTTGTTCGTGCACCGCGTACAGATCGTCCAGCTCCGGGTCGTCAAGATTGACCCGCGCGTTGGATCCGATATACCCGCCGACAAATCCCCGCTTGACGTTGCGGTGCAACTCATCGATCGCCACCGAAATGTCCTGGGCCGGGAGCGCCGCAAACGCACGAAGCAGACCCGGTGCCTTCCCAACCATTTCAGCTGTGAGATCGTTGGCTTCCCGCAGGAAGGGCACAGCCACTGCCGCCGGCGCCTCGTGGAAGAGCCAAAGCGGAGAGAGCGACAACACCTGAGTGGTGATGCCCGCGGGCTCAATCGCCGCGACCCGCGATTCCATGACGGGTGCGAATGAATCATTCGCGCCGATGGCGAACGAGTACCCTCCTGTCACGACCTCGAACTGCCCCGGCGCGAACTCGCGTACGGCCGGACCATACGGGCCGGCTTTCCCGAGGAGCACATCAAAAAAGACGTGAGCGTGACTGTCGATCATTGGATAGCCGAGACTGGGGTCTGTTCAGATTCGCCGTCTGCCGCGGGATGAAACGGCCGGATCGACGTTTGGGGGGCGAGGGGGCGGAAATGATGTCCCCAGATCTCGTTCTTTGCGCCCGCGGATTTGTTGTAGTAGCGGACCGTCCAAGAATTCTCGTCTTCGACGACAAGCGAGTCGGCGCCGTACTCGAGATCGAAACCGCTCGGAGTGCGCACATAGAACGACATCTGCTCATCCCCCGCGTGGCGCCCCATCGTCGAACTGAGCTCGTAGTCGCTCGCTTCGACTAGGTCGTATGCGCGACCCACGTCGTCGAAGTCGTGCGCCTCGACCATGAGATGCTGCAATCCGATAAGGCCGTCCGGCGCGCCGGGCATCTCCCACAAGGCAAGGCTGTGATGGCGTGGATTGAGACGCAAGAATGACATCACGCCGAATCCGGTGTCAACCACGTCTGTCACCCGGAACCCGAGGATATCCCGGTAGAAGGCATATGCACCTTCGAGCGAGGGGACCACGACCACGATGTGGCCAGCCCCCTGAGCGCCGGTGATGAAACCGGTAGTCGCCCGCCGACCTCTGAACGTGCGGTCCAAGTACGTCTGGCCCGTGAATACCTCAAGAGGCAATCCGTAAGGATCGGTGAAGGTCGCCAGCTGCTGGACACTTCGCTCGCGGGCAAGCTCTTCGGAGCCCTCAGCAACAGAAATACCGTGTGAGCGAAGGTGGTCGACGAACGAGCGGAGTTCCTGCTGGTCTCGAATCTCCCATCCGATGTAGGCGATGCGATCATCTGGACCTGGATGCAGCTGCAGGCGGTACGCACGGTCATCCCAGCGAATACGGAGCGAGCCGTCCACCTGCGGAGAGGTTTCAAATCCGATAATTTCGGACGCCAACGGTTCCCATTCGTCGATCCGGGGAGTCTGGAATCCGACATAACCCAGGCTGTGGAGACGTGCCATTACACCGTTCCGATCGTTCGTGCGCCGTACCAACGGACAGAGCCGTCGCATCCCTCCACAGCGAGCTCCTCCGCCACTAGGTCCACAAGAACAGCGTGGACAACGGCCTCGGGAAGCTGGAGGCTCGCGGCGATGTCCGAGGCCAAGCCCGGCGCCTCGCTCAGCATTACGACCAGGGTCTCGCGTAATGTTCGCTGGTCTGACGGGTCTAACGGCGTCGAAGGATCAACGGCCTGTCGTTCAAGGGTTCTGGTCATCATCGACTCTCTTGCTCAGCGCGGCCGGTTGCTAATCGGCGAGGGGCCACTTCCCGATTACGTTAGGCCGACTCCCGTTTCGCTTCAAACAATGATTCGCGATAGTCATATATCAGCTTGGTTGATGTAACAGATTCGCGGCACTACAGTGCATGCATGGATCTGCGCCGCGTCGACCTCAATCTTCTCGTCGCGTTTGATGCGCTGATGGTCGACCGAAATGTAACTTCCGCGGCTAGCCGCCTGTCCGTCGGCCAGCCCGCAATGAGCGCTACCCTGAAGCGGCTTCGAAGACTCTTCGATGATCCGATTCTCGAGCGCCGAGGCAGGAACATGGTGGCCACTCCGCTTGCGGCGTCCCTTGTGAGTCCGGTCCGCCAGCTACTCGCGGATACGGAGCTGCTTCTGCGTTCACGCCGACACTTCGATCCGGCGACCGATGCGCGGATGTTCACAATCATGGCAAGTGAGTACAGCACGATCACCCTGCTTCATCCTCTGATGACCACCCTCCGCACCGACGCACCCAACGTCCGCATTCGCGTCGTGCCCGTCAGTGCAAGGATCGAAGAGCCTCTAGCAAACAGCGACCTCGACCTCGTACTCTCCCCGCCCGAGACGGTCAGCGCTGCGGAGATGAGATCGCTCGCGCACGAGCGCCTGTTCGTTGACACCTATGTCGTGGCACTCGACCGCAAGCATCCCGATGTCGGGGAGCAACTCACCCTTGAGCAGTTCAGTGATCTGCCCTATCTCGCGATCACATTCGGCGATACTTACGCCCTGGTCGAAGGTCAACTGGATCGACTCGGCGTCCCCCGCAGAACCGAAGTTGCCACCGGATTTGGCACTGCTCCATTCCTGCTGCAGGACACACGATTGATCATGCTTATGCCGAGCACTCCCGCCCGCATGGTTGCGCGTCGTGTCGGACTCCGCCTGCTCGAACCCCCCATCCCCTTGGGAGAGGTCTCCGAGGCGATGTATTGGCACCCCAGCTACACGGAGGAGTCTGGCCATCTCTGGCTGCGATCGAAGCTCCGCGACGCGGCTCAACAGGCTGGAGAATTCCGACGTACATCGAATTCTGATATCAAATAGATTGATTCTCTGTCATCGACGGACATAGCTTGTATCGATTTCATTCGGCACCATAAACTTTGCGGAACTGGGCGCTGGCCGTCCGGTGGGTTAGTCAGAGGTGCAAAGGAGCTCAGATGACCGTCGAACCTGCAGCCCGGATGGGCAGTGATTTCAAGTGACCGAGCAATTCGAAATCCATCTCGACACCACCCGCTGCCGGGCGTACGGAGTCTGTGTGAGTGTCATGCCCGAGGTGTTCGAGACACCCCCGGGTAGCCCCGTCGCAGTACTCAAGGTCCACGCCGTCGACGCGTCGGAGGAAGAGGATCTGGACGAAGCCATCCGCTATTGCCCCGCCCAGGCTCTCGCTAAGCGCCCTCTCGAGTCGATCTCATGACACCCCACGAAGGAATCCTCATCGTTGGAGGTTCTGCGGCCGGGTTGAGCGCCGCAGATGGGCTTCGAGAAGGCGGTTATCAGGGACCGGTCACCGTACTGAATGAGGAAACTCGCGCGCCCTACGATCGACCAACGGTCTCGAAGGGACTTCTGGTGGGCGAAGGAGCACCGGAATTCATGGACCTCCGAAGCACCGAGAGGCTCGAGGAAACCAACATCACGCTTCGGAGCGGGGAGACCGCCGTGGGGCTCGATATCGACCGCCACTATCTCATCACCATGAACGGCGAGCCGATGCCGTGGGAGTCGATCATCATCGCCACAGGCGCGCGAGCTCGTACAATTCGCACCACGGATGGCAAACCGCTTCCCGTGCTGCGAACGGCATCCGATCTGATCGCGCTTCGCGCTGCGTTGACGGTCCATCGGCGGATCGCCCTCGTCGGAGCCGGCTTCATCGGTCTTGAAGTCGCCAGCGGACTGGCCGAGAGCGGTGTCATCGTAGACGTGTTTGACAACAAGCGTCTTCCTCTCGAAGCGCTTATCGGCCCGGAAATCGCGGGATTTCTCCAAGAGCTCCATGCGAGCCACGGTGTGAATATGCACGGCGACATCACGCTGAGCGCGATCACCGGCGACGAAGGCGAGTACGTCCTGCACTTCAGTGACGGCTCATCGCATCAGACTCCCCTCGTCTTGGTTGGAATTGGAGTCGAACCGAACGTGGACTGGCTCGTCAACTCGGGCGTGGAGCTCAGCGACGGCGTCGTCACCGATGAGTTTGGACGCACAAACGTGGCGAATGTGTGGGCCGCAGGTGATGTCGCGGCACTCGAACACCCGCTCCTTGAGTCCCGGTCGCGGGTCGAGCACTGGACCCATGCCATCGAGCACGGCCGACGCGTTGGGCTCAACATCGCGCGAGGTGATCTGGTCCCATTCACCACTCCCCCATACTTCTGGAGCGATCAGTACGGGATGCGCTTCCACTCCTACGGCAGGCGCCGACCCGAAGACGATGTTGTCTTTGTTAAAGGATCGCCGAGCCAAGAAAACTTCCTGGCGCTATTCGGCTCTCACGGCGAATTCCACGGTCTCTTCTCCAACGGATACGAGCAGCTCCTCCGCCCCTACCGAAAGTTGCTCGAACGAGGAGCTTCTTTCGACGAAGCCTGCACGCACATAACAGCGAGATAGGTGGATTAGCTCTTCTGCCCCCCGCTTCGAGATTGATCACGATGCGTCGACTGAGATCCGAGCGCTCGGCCAGTTGGAGCTGACTGAGACCGACCTCGACCCGGAGCCGCTTCACGGGTTTATCCCTGTAATTGTCGTAGCCCGCGCCCCGAACGCGGACTGCGAGATCGAGCTCAACTGCAGAGACCTTCGCGATCGGGCGTCCCAAAATTATCCATCTGCACTTCGACCTTGAGATCCGTCTGACCGATGGTAGGGTCCTGGCCGCTGCGCTAGAGGAAACACCGAAACGCACGCAGACTGTTCGAATCGATTGCTCGCTGCCGGAGTGGCTGCACTGGAAGTGAGACGCACCGCTCGAACGCTTCCGGCTCTCGAAGGACTCAGACCCTCTTTCAATTTGGTTTTCCGTCATTTGACGAAACGCGTATCACCGAACCACTGGAACGTTCCGCTCAAGAAAGCGGATCTGGTCGCGAATCACTGTCTCGAACGGTTCCCCCACGTAGATATCGAAATGTCCTGCCCGGTAATGGCGGACCTCCCCGTGAACTGCCTGGGCGGCGTATCGATCGGTCTCCCCCGACGGCGTGACGCTGTCGCCATCGCAGATGCAGAAGAGGATCGGTGTACGAACATCTTTGGCGCGGCGGCCGGGTATGTACCGGGGCACTTGGAACATGACACGGGCCGGGACCTGGCTGCGCCAGTTCGTCAGGCCGGAATCCGCGATGAGCAAATCGAAACCAGGCTTCGAGTCGGGAGCTGTCATCACCGCGACTTCTCCGGGCTCCCCGACCACTTCGACTCGCACGGGCTCCTTGCCCCGTCGAGCTGCACACCAGTCCTGAACTGCGCGACCCATGAGTCTCAGAAGCGTGAAGAAGGGCATCCGCTTACCCGCTGCGAAGCCGTCCGTGAACGGGCACTGCGCAATCGTCGCCGCGATGCGCGGATCGTCGGCCGCGGTCACTGTGACGTGGCCGCCCGCGAACGAGGTTCCCCACAGAACGACGCGGTCGGGATCAGCCTCCGGCACTGTTCTGGCGTAGGCGACCGCACTTCGGTAGTCCTCGAGCTCGCGATCCACGTCGATCAGCTCACGTGGTTCGCCGCTGCTGGCACCAAAATGCCGGTAGTCGAATACGAGGCAGGCGTAGCCCCGTTTCACAAAACGCTCGGCGTATTTGTCGAGTCCCATCTCTTTGATGCCACCGAAACCGTGGGCCATGACGATGATGGGAACACGTGTGAAAACCGTTGCAACCGTCGGCAGGTAAAGCCATGCCTGACATTCGCCGTCACCCGAAAAGAAACGCACGTCTTGCCGCGCCGTGGTTGCCTCCGCCATATCGGCTCTCCTGAGTTCGTCGTTGATCTGCGCAGTCGTAGGCCCAGGTGAACAGTGCATTCATCCTGGGTGGGGCCAGGGGGCAGGGTGGCGATGGCCACCCCGGCCAGGAGCGGGGTGGGCCACCGGTGTTCGTCGGGAAATCAGCTTCCGGGCGTGAGCTGCTTTTCACCGACGAGATCGAGGGCGATATCGACGATCATGTCTTCCTGGCCGCCGACGAGCCGTCGACGACCGACCTCCAGAAGCAGGGTCCGAGCGTCGACGCCATAGCGCTGGGCGGCCAGCTCAGCGTGGCGGAGGAACGAGGAGTACACACCGCCGTAGCCGAGGGTGAGAGTTTCGCGGTCGACTTGGACCGGTCGGTCACGGAGCGGGCGCACGAGGTCGTCGGCGGCGTCCTGCAGGGCGAAGAGATCGCAGTTGTGTTGCCAACCTTTGATATTCGCGACCGCGATGAAAGGTTCGATCGGGCAGTTTCCCGCACCGGCCCCCTGGCCGGCGAGGGAGGCGTCGACGCGAGTGACACCCTCTTCCACGGCAACGGCGCTGTTGGCCACCGACAGCGACAGGTTTTCGTGGGCGTGGATGCCGATCTGGGTGTCGGCGTCGAGTACGTCGCGGTAGGCGCGGATGCGCTCCCGCACGTCGTCCATTGTCAGTCGGCCACCGGAGTCGGTGACGTAGACGCATTGTGCGCCATACGATTCCATCAGCTTGGCCTGGGCCGCTAGCTCCTTCGGCTCGGCCATATGACTCATCATCAGGAATCCGGACACGTCCATGCCGAGTTCCCGGGCGGTGCCGATGTGCTGGGCGGAGATGTCGGCCTCGGTGCAGTGGGTGGCGATCCGCACCGATCGCACCCCCAGGTCGTGGGCGCGCTTCAGTTCCGCGATGGTGCCGATGCCGGGCAGCAGCAGGGTGGTGAGCACGGCGTCGCCGATGTTGGCGGCGGCGGCCTCGATCCATTCCCAGTCGGTGTGGCTGCCGGGGCCGTAGTTGACCGAGCCGCCCGCGAGCCCGTCACCGTGGGCGACTTCGATGGCGTCGACGCCTGCGGCGGCCAGCGCCGCCACGATGGGGCCGACGTCAGCGGGGTCGATGCGGTGACGGATGGCATGCATGCCGTCACGGAGGGTGACGTCTTGGATGTAGAGCTGGCGGGTCATCGTGCAGCCTCCGTGGCGAGACGCGAATCAGCGTCGGCGGCAGTTGTTTTGCGTCGAGCGATGGACTCCGCGACGCGCAGCGCCGCGGAGGTCATGATGTCGAGGTTCCCGGCGTAGGCGGGCAGGTAGTGGGCCGCGCCTTCGACTTCGAGGAACACCGAAACCCGAGTGGTCACCGGCCCCGCACCGGCGGGCACCAAGGTGTTGACCGGCTCGTCCGCCGGAATTGGGGTGAACTGGACTTCCTGCTTGAGCCGGTAACCGGGCACGTATTGGGATACCCGGTCAGCCATTTCAGCGATCGAGGCCCGGATCGCGTCGTGGTCGGCGTCGCCGATGAGGCAGAAGACGGTGTCACGCATGATCAGCGGCGGTTCGGCTGGATTCAGGATGATAATCGCTTTGCCGCGCGCCGCTCCGCCGACGGTTTCGATGGCGTGGGAGGTGGTTTCGGTGAATTCGTCGATGTTCGCGCGGGTGCCGGGCCCGGCGGATTTCGACGAGATGGAAGCGACGATTTCCGCATAGTGCACCGGCGTGACAGCGGAGACTGCCGCGACCATGGGGATCGTCGCCTGTCCGCCGCAGGTGACCATGTTGACATTGCTCACCCCGGCGTCGAGGTGCTCGTCCAGGTTGACAGGCGGTACCACGAACGGGCCGATCGCGGCCGGGGTGAGGTCGATCAATGTCTTGCCGTACGGCGCAAGCTTTTTCGCGTTCGCGATGTGCGCCTTGGCCGAGGTCGCATCGAACACGATCTCGATGTCGTCGAAGCCGGGCAGGCTGGTCAGCCCGTCGACCCCCTCATGAGTCGCGGGCACCTTCAGACGCTTGGCCCGGGCCAGACCATCCGATTCGGGGTCGATGCCGACCATCGCCCCCACCTCGAGGGTGTCGGACAGGCGCAGGATCTTGATCATCAGATCGGTGCCGATATTGCCGGAGCCGATGATGGCCACCTTGGTCTTGGTCATTGCCCCTCCTTCGGGGAGAACGTGGCGGACACCGAACCGAGCGGGCCGATGTCGGCACGAATGCGGGTGCCGGGCGGGGCGGGAACCATGGGGCCGAGCGCACCGGAGAGGATGATCTGCCCGGCACGCAAGGGGTTTCCGTACTCGCGGGCGGTGCGAGCCAACCAGGCCAGGGCGTTGAGCGGGTCGCCGAGGCAGGCCGCGCCGGTCCCCTCGGACACGAGCTCGTCGTCGGCGTACATCCGCATGGTCACTTCGCGCGGGGTGAACTCGTCCAACGTGAGCCGCGTCTCGGCCAGCACGAACAGTCCGCTGGAAGCGTTGTCGGCCACGGTGTCGCTGATGGTGATGTCCCAGTCCGCGATGCGGGAGTCCACGATCTCGAGCGCGGCCACCGCGTAGTCCACCGCGGCGCGGATCTGTGCGTCGTCCAGTTCGCCTTCGGCCATATCCGATTTCAGCACGAAGGCGACCTCGGCCTCCGCCTTCGGCTGCAGCAGCTTCCGCGAAGGAATCTCGGCCGCACCGGAGACGTCCATGTCGGCGAGCAGCACGCCGAAGTCCGGCTGGTCGACACCGAGCTGCTGTTGCACCGCGGGAGATGTGAGTCCGATCTTCCGGCCGACGACGACACCGCCTGCCGCTTCACGGCGGCGAATCAGCTCTTCCTGAACGGCGTAGGCGAGTGCGATGTCGCCTACGCCGATCAGGTCACGCACCGGCGGGACCGGCCGCAGTTCGCGGATCGCGCCGGTGATGCGGTCGGCAGCCAATCCGACGATGTTCGCGTCGATTTCGGTTGTGCTCATGGTGGTTTCACGTCCTTCCGATAGCTGCCGGGCCGATCATGCCCGGGGCAAACCCGGGCTGCCAGTCAGCTGTTCCGCTGTGCGGTACGCCCGCCCGAAACGCCGAATCGAATTCTCGAGATGTGCCCCGACGAGGGCGTTGAACTCCTGCGGGTCCTCCACGTTTGCGAGATGCCCGCAGCCGACCAGAGTCCGCAGGATCGCGCCTGGCACCGCCTCGGCGACTCCGCGCACCAGCGACGGAGGCGTCACCCGATCCAGCTCGCCCGCCAGCACCAGGGTCGGCGCGGTGATGCGAGGCAGCAATATCGCGGCGTTGTGTGCGGCCAAAGCTTCGCAGCAGGCGGCATAGCCGGCGGGGTTCATCGTCGAGAGCGTCAGCAGTGACGACGTGTATACGTCGGGTGCGCGCCGGGCGAAACCCGGCGCGAAGCGCCGATCCGCGGTGCGGCGAACGATCTCGATGAGACCATGTGTGCGCACGTACAGCGCGCGGGACCGCCAAAAGTCGGAGTCGTAACTCGCTGCGGGACACGCGATCACAGCTCCGACCACCCGGTCTTGCCAGATTCCTGCCAGAGCCTGTGCGACCGCGCCACCGAAGCTGAGGCCCACCACAGAGAAGCGGTCCACGCCCAGCGCGTCCAGTAGCGTCACTACCTGATCCGCGAATCCCCGCACTGTGCAGCGGTCATCCGGGACCGCGGTGCGGCCGTGGCCGGGCAGGTCCACCGCAATCGTCCGGTAGTGGCGGCCGAACGCCTGCAGCTGGGGTTCCCACATCTCGAGGGTGGTGCCCAGCGATCCGAGGAACACGACCGCGGGTGCGCCGGTCAGGCCGTTGTCGCTGTAGTGCGGGTACTTCATCGACGCCGTGCCGTCGTTACCGCGAAGCCGGCGATCCAAGCCGGAATCGCCTCGTAGAAGCGGTGATTCATCTCGTACTCGCCACCGGCGGCGAGGGCCGCGTACGCCGCGATCCAGGTACGCACTTCGTGTGCGGAGCCGCCACCGTGCTCTGCCATACCCTCCACGGTCCAGTCGTCAAGTTCCGCGAGGGCGCCGGTTTGGAGCACGTCGAGCAGGTGATTGTCCCAATCCGGATTGATCGGGATCATCGTCGAGGTTCCGGCGACGTAGTCACGGCCAGCCTGCACGACTCGTTCCTCGCCCTTGGCACGCTGGACCGGCGTGGGCGGATGGCCTTCGATGAGTGCGTCGGCCACGCGCGGTGGTGCGCCATCCAGCACCGGCACGGGCGGATCATGGGAAAGCCCACCGGAGGCCAGGTATAGCACCCGGAGGCCGAGCTCGTTGGCCGTGTCGCCGATGGCGGTGCCCAGGGCCCGGATCCGGTGCACCGGACCCAGCGGCGTCGCCACCCCGTTGACGAACACCGGTACGACCGGCACCTCGGCGATTCCGCCGAACAGCATCTCCAACGGCTGGACGAAGCCGTGGTCGACGGTCATTCTCGACGACACGGTCAGATCGATGCCCCGATCGAGCACCCCTCGCGCGATGAGCTTGGCAGCACCGGAGTCCACTGACAGCGGCCCGGCGGTGGTGCCGAAATCGCCGACCGCGTGTGCCTCGGTGGCCAGGCAGAACGGCGGCATCTCCTTGTAGAAGAAGCCGTTGTAATGGTCGGGCGCGAAGAGCACCACAAGTTCCGGATCGAATGCCTGGATGAATTCTCTTGCGGCCGTGACGGCCTCGCCGACGCGGGCGAGTACATCCGGCTCGGGGTCGTTCTTGCCGATGAGTGGCGAATGGGACAGCCCCACAGCTGCTGCGGTCATGAGTGGTACCTCGGAGGTGAGTAGTGCCGGGCGGTCAATGCGCCGTAGCGGGAGGATTGATGACGACCTTGCCGGTGAGCTCGCCGTCGATCATGAGCTGGAAGCCCTTGTGAATATCGGTGAGCGGGAACGTCCGATCGATGACGGGGCGCACGCCGGTGGACTCCATCATGCGCAGCATGGATACCAATTCACCTCGGGTGCAGCCCGTGGAACCGAGAATGCGCTGCTGCAGATAGAAGATCCGTGCGAGATCGGCCGGCGGCTGGGCACCGCTGGTCGCCCCGGCAACGACGACCGCTCCGCCGGGCCGCAATGAGCGCAACGAGTGCTCCCACGTCGCCGCGCCAACGGTCTCGATGACAACGTCGACCTTTTCGGGCAGCCGCTCACCGCTCGGGACAGCCACGTGTGCACCCCACGCCAGAGCCTCGCGCCGCTTCGCGGCGCTGCGGCTGGTCGCGTAGACCACGGCACCCGCACCGACGGCGAGTTTGATTGCAGCAGAGGCGACTCCCCCGCCGGCGCCCTGCACGAGCACCCGGTCCCCCGCGCGAATGCCCGCCTTGGTGAACAACATCCGGTATGCGGTCGTCCACGCGACGGGCAGACAAGCCGCCTCCTCGAAGGACAGCCACGTCGGCTTCGGCACGAGGTTGCGTGTCGGAACGGTGAGGAATTCGGCGAACGTGCCGTCGTGAAGTTCCGACATCAACGCCCGGTTCGGGTCCAGCGTTTCGTCGCCATCGCCCGCGTCCGGATCAGCGATCACGGGGTGGACGATCACTTCGTTACCGGCGGCGTCGTAACCCGCCGCATCACAGCCGAGGATGATGGGCAGCCGTTCGGGTGGATGGCCGACACCGCGCAGTGTCCACAGATCGTGCATGTTCAGCGATGTCGCCACCACGCGGACGAGCGTCCACCCGGGCTTCGGGATCGGGACGGGAATATCGCGCACTACCAATCCTGAGAGCGGATCGGTAGCACTCTGTGCGATTGCCTGTGCTGCGAGCATGCCAGCCACGGTCGCGTGCGAGGCCCGTCGCTTCATAGCGCGCGTGCCGTCCAATGGAACGAGGTGGGAGGATCCAACATCACGGCTATCGTGCCCGGACGCATGTGCCGCCCTGCGGAACGTGCGGTGGAGATCGGCCCGGCCCGACCGCTTCCCTGGTACACATGACCTCCACCATCGAACCCGCCACCGGCCGCGAAGCCGCATGTGCCACGCCGTGTGGCGCATTGCGCCGCCCGGCCGCGCTGGTCCGCAACATCGATGTCTCGGGGCTGGTCGACAGCGACGCCGGCCTGCTGGATCGGGCCATATTCACCGACGAGCAGTTGTACCGGCAGGAGCTGAGGCGCGTCTTCGCTCCGAACTGGCTGTTCCTCGCGCACATCGACCAGTTCCACAAACCGGGCGATTTCTTCACCACCTACATGGGCGAGGACCCGGTCATCGTCACGATGGACAAGGACCGGCGCATCCGCGCCTACCTGAATTCCTGCCGCCACCGCGGTGCCCGTGTCTGCCGCGCCGATGAAGGGGCGACCCGCAACTTCACCTGCACCTATCACGGCTGGGCCTACGATCTCGACGGCAAGCTCGTCTCGATCCCGAACAAGGACGGCTATCCGGAATCGTTCGATACCAAGGACTGGGGCCTGGTCGAGGTGCCGCACGTAGAGACCTACCGCGGGCTGATCTTCGGCACCTGGAATCCCCAGCCCTCGCCGCTGCGTGACTATCTCGGCGATATGGCCTGGTATCTCGACGCCATGCTGGACCACGACGACGAAGGCACCGTGATCGTCGGCGGCGTGCACAAATGGGTGTTGGAGGGCAACTGGAAGCTGGCAGCCGAGCAGTTCGCCACCGACTGGTACCACGTCAACATGAGCCACGCCTCGGCGCTGATGGTGTTGTCCCCCACCAAGAATCCCAAGAACGAGATCGTGCACCGCACGGGTCGTCAGTTCCTCGATCCGAACGGGCACGGCGCGGGTTTCCCGGTGCATGCGAAGAACCGGTTCAACGCCCAGAAGGTCCACGAGTGGATCGACTATGACGCGCTGCGCGAGCGTCTCGGCGAGGCCCGGGTGGAGGGACCGCTCACCGATGGCCATGCCACGGTCTTCCCGAACTTCTCCTACCTGCCGGTGATCGGCACCATCCGCGTCTGGCATCCCAAGGGGCCCGACCGGATGGAGGTGTGGTCCTGGACCGTGGTCGACAAGTCGATGCCGCCGGAAGTGCGTGAGGCACAGCGGCTGTACAACCTGCGAACCTTCGGCCCCAGCGGCATCTTCGAGCAGGACGACGGTGAGAACTGGAGCGAGGTGCAGGCGATCTCGCACGGCTTCATCACCAACTCGGTGCCCCTGAACTACCAGATGGGGATCGGCTCCGAGCGAGAGGATGGCCGCCACCCCGGCACCACCAGCGAACTGTACAGCGACGCGGCTGGCCGGGCCTTCTACGGCCGCTGGCGCGACCTGATGAACACCCCGGCCTGGCACGAGAAGGAAACCCGATGAGCAGCAATGGAATCCGCGTCGCGGCATTGGACGAGATCCCGGTGGGCGAGGGTATCGCGATCGGCAAGGCCGTCACCGGCACCGACGACGACGTCGCGCTCCTGCGCGACGACGATGGCAGCGTCTACGCCCTCGATGACACCTGCCCGCACGAGATCGCGTCCCTCGCCGAAGGATGGGTGGAGGGCGGATTCGTGGAATGCCCAATGCATTCGAGCATGTTCTGTCTGAAAAGCGGCGAGGTGCAATGCCTCCCAGCTACCCGGGATGCGCGTCCGCACCGCGTCGAAGTCCGCGACGGCGAGGTCTACCTGTTCCCGAACGAGGCGCCATGATCGGCAGCGTCGTGATCGTCGGCGGCGGCATCGCGGGTGTCAGTACCGCCGCCTCACTCCGCACGGGGGGATTCGTCGGCGACGTCACTATCGTGGACACCGGTGAGTTTCCCTATGACCGGCCGCCGCTGTCCAAGGACTTCCTCAGCGGCGCCAAACAGCTCACCGAGATCGCATTGCAAACGCCGCAGTGGTATGACGACAACAAGATTCGACTAATTCCAGCAAGCAAGGTCACCGCATTGCACACTTCCACCGGTGAGGTGGAGCTGTTCGACGGCACGGCGATCACCGCCGACCGGGTCGTGCTCGCCACCGGCGGCAGTGCCGCTCGTCCCCCGATTCCAGACAGCACCAGCACCCGGGTACACGTGCTGCGCACAGCCGACGACGCGACGCGGCTGCGAGCCGCCTTGACGCCCGGCGCCCGGGTGCTGGTTGTCGGCGCGGGTTTGATCGGGGCCGAAGTCGCCTCCACCGCAGTCGATCTCGGATGCGAGGTCACACTCGTAGACCCGGTCCGCCCGCCGTTGACGGTAGCCGTCGGCGCCGAGATCGCCCAATGGATGCATGAGCAGCACAGCGCCCGCGGTATCCGCACCATACGTGCCGGTGTGCAGACGTTGCGCGACAACGCTTCCGGCATCGAGGCACTGCTGACCGGAACCGACCGGACCGACAACTTCGACGTGGTCGTCCTCGGTGTAGGTATGGCACCCGAGACCAGGCTCGCAGAGGCCGCCGGACTCGACGTCGACCGGGGCATCGTCGTCGACCACACGCAGACCACCTCCAATCCCGCAGTGCTCGCGGTCGGCGACCCCGCCCGCACCCGCCGCGACGGGGACCTGTCGCCACGCACCGAGCATTGGGAAGCCGCACAGCGTGACGGTCAGCGCGCCGCGGCGACCATCCTCGGCATCGCCGCGCCGGCCGACAGTGCCTCATGGTTCTGGACCGACCGCCACCACCGGCACATCGAGGTTGTCGGCGCGCTGGGCGGAGCCGAGCGCACCGTACTGCGCGGCGCACTCGGCGATCCCGCTTTCGCTGCCTTCGGCCTGGTCGGTGACCGGATCGTCGGTGCGGTCGGTGTCGACGATTCCGCGGCGGTCCGTGCGGCGCGCCGCCTCATCGATCGCGGAATCGCCGTGGATCCGGACCGGCTCGCGGACTCGTCGGTCGGGCTTCGAACACTACTGCGCGGATGATGTGCCGTTCTGCGGCACAACGGCTTCGGCGGTCTCCTGAAGAAGGATGGAATAACAGCGTGAGCACCACGACAGCGCAGTCGCTTGCCGGACAACGAGCAGACCGCGATATCCACTTCGAGGTCGAACAGTTCTACTACTTCGAGGCAGAGCTGCTCGACGACGGCCGGTTCACCGACTGGCTGGAGTTGCTCGCCGACGACCTCGACTACTGGATGCCCACCCGCACCAACCGGCTACGACGGCAGCAGGCCCTGTCGATCGCCGCGCGCGGTGAGGCCGCCTATTACGACGAGTCCAAGGAAAGCCTGGCCTGGCGCATCCGCCGTTTCGACTCAGGCATGGCATGGGCCGAGGACCCGCCCTCGCGCACCCGACACATGATCACCAATGTGGTTGTGCACCACGTCGATCCGAATGAGCACGCGGGCTTCACCGCCGACGACCTGCTCGTTCGGTCGGCATTCCTCGTCTACCGCAACCGGCTCGAACGCGAGGAGAACACCTTCGCGGGTGGGCGTACCGACATCCTGCGCCGCGACGAGGCCGGGCTGCGAGTGGCCCGCCGCACCATCCTGCTGGACCAGAACATCCTGCAGGCCAAGAACATATCCACCTTCTTCTAACGGGAGGAACCCGATCGTGTCCACCACAGAACTCGATACCACCGTGCAGCAGAACGACGTTCAGCTCACTCAGCACACCGTCGCGACCACGCTCGGTCCGATCGCCGTCGCCGAGGCGGGATCGGGCCCGGTGCTGGTCATGCTGCACGGCGGCGGCCCGGGGGCGTCCGGAGTCAGCAACTATCACCAGAACCTGGCCGCGCTGGCCACCCGCTTCCGCGTGATCCTGCCCGACCAGCCTGGATTCGGCGGCAGCTACCGGCCCGACGAGGCCGCGCTCGACGCGCGCTCGATCACGCAGATCACCGTCGACGCCCTCTTCCAGACCCTGGACTCGCTCGGCATCGACCGGTTCAATCTGCTCGGCAACAGCCTCGGCGGTGCGGCCGCGATCGCCATGGCGCAGTCGCAGCCCGAGCGGATCTCCGGTCTGGTGCTCATGGCCCCCGGCGGCGGCTGGCTGCCGTTCGGCCCTACTCCGACCGAGGGCCAGAAGGAGATGTTCCGCTACTACAACAGCGGCGGGCCCAGCGAGAAGAAGATGGCCAACTTCATCCGCACCATGGTCTTCGACCACAAACAGTTCGGTGCGGAGGTGATCAAGGCCCGCTACGAGGCGTCGCTGGACGACAGCCACATCGAGTTCTACCACCGATACAACGCCGCCTTCGCGAAACGCCACGGCATGGATCCGCTCTGGCGCGAACTGCACAAGATCAAGGCACCGACCCTGCTGCTGTGGGGCCGCGATGACCGGACGATCACCCTCGACGGCGCACAGATCATGCTCAAGAACATCCGCAACGTGCAGCTGCATGTCTTCGGCGACTGCGGGCATTGGGTACAGCTGGAACGCGCACGCGAATTCGAACGACTCGTCGGCGACTTCCTGGCGGATCTGGCATGAGCGGCTGGCTCGACGGCTACGTCGCACTCATCACCGGCGGCGGCTCCGGCATCGGTCGCGCCGTGGCGGAACGCTTTGTCGCCGAAGGCGCTTCGGTCACGATAGTTGGCCGGGACCTCGACCGGCTGAAGGAGGTATGCGCGAACTCGCCGGACCGATCCCGCATGCACGCCGTACAGGCCGATGTCCGCGATTCCGAGCAGCTCCACGCGGCCGTCGGCGAAACCGTGACCGAATTCGGCAAACTCGACACCCTGGTGACGAACGCCGGTATCTGGGACTACCAGCGCCAGCTCACCAGGCTGACCGCCGAGGAGCTGTCCGCCACCTTCGACGAGTTGTTCGCGATCAACGTCAAGGGCTACATGCTGGCCGCCGAGGCCGCCTGGCGCGAACTGGTGAAGACGCGCGGCAGCATCATCATGACCTTGTCCAACGCCTCTTTCTATGTCGCCGGAGGGGGACCGATCTACACGGCGAGCAAGCATGCCTGTCTGGGTCTGATGCGCGAACTCGCCTACGAACTGGCACCGAAGGTACGCGTCAACGGCGTCGCCTGCGGCGGCATGAACACCGACCTGCGCGGACCGGAATCCCTTGCCCTGCGCGATCGTTCGATAGCGACGTCGTTCGCCAAGCGGACCGCCGATACGCCGCCGCCCCCCATTCCGCTGCACGACTCCAGCACCGATCCCCGTGACTTCACCGGTTCCTATGTGCTGCTCGCGTCCCGTGAACAGAGCGGCCCCATCACCGGCCAGGCAATCGAGGTCGACGGTGGCATCCGAGTGCGCGGTTTCGCCAGCGCAGCCGGCGGCGACCACCTCTGACACGCCCGGCCGCGAGCCAAAGGAGTTTCGATGACCATGACGCATCCGGTGAGTCCCGGTGCCACAGTAGATGTCAATCCAGCATCCGCGATCGCGGTGACCGCCCACCACCACCCGGGCAAACTCGCGATCCGGTATGCGGGAGGCGATCTCACCTTCGCGCAGCTCGACGTTCGAGCCGCACGACTCGCAGCCGCCCTCGCCGACCGCGGTGTGGGCGCCGGAGACCGGATCGCCTATCTCGGCCTCAACAGTCCCGCGTTCCTGATCACCATGCTCGCCGCCTTCCGATTGGGTGCCATCTTCGTGCCCGTCAACTTCCGTCTCGCCGAGCCGGAGTTGGGCGCGGTGCTGCGCGGCAGCGGCGCCATCGCCGCGGTCTGTGAGCCCGGTCATCGTGAGTTGTTGGACGCGGTGCGGCATGAAACCGCTGTGCGTCTCCTTCTGCTCGTCGACGACGACACCGAAGTGCCGGCGGAGGGCTCGCCTCTGGGGTGGGAGCCTTGGAGCCCGCTACTCACCACCATGAGAAAGCCGACGACAGTCCCGCTACGACGGGTTTTCGACCAGCCCGCGATCCTCATGTTCACTTCCGGCACAACCGGATTCCCCAAAGGCGTGATTCTCACCTACGGCAATCTATGGTGGAACGGGATCAACGTCGATTCTCGTCTCGACACCCGTCGCGGAGACGTTACCCACGCCGCCGCCCCGCTGTTCCATATCGGCGGCCTCAACGCACTGGCACTGCGCACGTTGGTCCGCGGGGGCACATTGGTGATCCGCCGCGGCTTCGAACCTGTTGTTTTTCTTCGCGATCTGATCGACTTCGAGGTCAATTCGTTTTTCGCGGTTCCAGCCATGCTCGCCGCGCTGGCACGGGTGCCCGAGTTGGCTCGCACAGCGCTCCCCCATCTGCGCACCATTGTGGTGGCCGGAGCTCCGGTCCCGACGTCTCTCATCGAACACTATGCAGCACAGGGGATCACGTTGCAGCAGGCGTGGGGATTGACCGAAACCGCGCCCTTCGCAACCCATCTCCCCGCCGAGTTCACCGAGGCGAAGATCGGTTCCGCAGGAATCCCCATGCCCCACACCGAGGTCAGGGTTGTCGACCCAACGAATACCCCTGTACCGGCTGGCAGTGCCGGTGAAGTCGTGGTGCGTGGCCCCAACGTCACACCGGGGTACTGGAACAACCCGGCGGCGACCGGTGCGGCCTTCGACTGGGAGGGATGGTTCCACTCCGGGGACATCGGATATCTCGACGAGGACGGCTTCCTCTACATCGTCGACCGGCTCAAGGACATGATTGTCAGCGGCGGCGAGAACATCTATCCCGCCGAAGTCGAACGAGCGCTGGCCGATCTGCCCGGCATTCTCGATGTCGCCGTGATCGGCACACCCGATGATCAGTGGGGTGAGACCGTCACGGCCGTCATCAGCTGCGCGGCGGGGACCGAGCTCACGCTCGAGGATGTCCGGCAGCACACGGCGTCGAAACTCGCACGGTACAAACTTCCTCGGCGGTTGCATGTTGTCGAAACCGTGCCGCGCAACGCCTCCGGAAAGCTCGACAAGGTCAGGATCCGGCATCTGATCGACAAGGAAGTGCGACCATGACCACGCCCCCCGTTCCAATCCTGGAATTGCCGGATCCGTGGACGTTCGCCATCCAAGACCGCTCGCGTACAATTCTTCTCGCCGAAATCTGCCGCACGCCCGACTTCCGCGCGTCTGTCGAGCTGGAACGTTGCGTGGCGGGGCGACTACGCAACGCCTATCCGGTCGGATCTCACGACCTCGAGATCCGGATCAGCGACGGTGACCCGCAAGAGAAGATGGACACGCTCCGAGTGCTCACCTCCGCCGTCCAGGCCGCGGATTCCCAGTGCCGCAAGGTCATTTTCGCGGTGCCAACCGACGATCCGAGCACCCTGGAATACGCGCGGGCAGCAGGATTCCGCTACGTCGTCGACGTCGACCTGCCCGACATCGAACTCCGTGTGCTGGTTGCGGAACCAGATTGGGTCACCGCCGTCGACATGGACCTCGACCACGTGCCGGGCACGTGATTCGCTCCCGCCCGCGAGCCCGGCGTCCAGTGGACGGACACGCCCCAGAGCGATACTGCTGGCTCGCTTTGGTCACGAGCCTGCTGATGATCGTCCTGGCGATGTTCGCATTGCTGCTACCAGGGTCCGCGCACCGGCCTGGTCAGTCCGGCACGGTCATCGGAACCCCCGGCCGGTGCGAGCCCTCGTGCACCGTGGGACCGAACTGACGCACTTGTGGATACGTCGTCACCATGTGAGCGACCACGCGGTCAGTCAGGCAGACATAGCAGTGCGGCACATCACCCGGAAACCGAACGAAATCACCAGCGACCAAGTCGACCGAGTCGCTGATAGGCCCAGTGCGCAATTTGCCGGTGATCACATAGAGGTGATGCAGGGTGCCAGGGGCGTGCGGCTCGATTGTGGTCGATTGCTGCCTGTCCCGCTCCAGCCGCAGCACGAGCGTCCGCACATAGCCCGAACCGTAGGTCTCGTCGAGCATGCGCTCGGACCGGTTCATCGACTCGAACCATTCCGCTTCACTCGCTCGCTGGACATAGACGGGGGTACCCCATTCGGTCAGCAGTCGACGCACCGACACATCCAGCGCGGCGCCCAGTAACGCCAGCGTCTCCACGGTGGGATTGCCGACTCCCTGTTCGATCTTGGACAGGGTCTGTTTCGACAACCCGGAACGACGGGCTAGTTCGCCGATGGACATGGCCCGCTCACGGCGATACCGACGGACGTTCCGAGCCACCAGCTCGTTCTCGTCGATCTTGCCGTCACTTTTGATGTACATGTCGTCATTGTTGACGAACAGACGGTCAACTTCCAGTAGGGGCCGGCTGAGAGTGTGTGCGATAGCAGATAGCCAATCGCCGATCACGAATCGACCGGGTGACCGTGGTACCGGATTCCACAAGCGAGCAGCCGCGTTCGAACCGAAACGGCCCCGCGACCGCACCCTGAGCGCGATCCCGGCAACCGCCGTCACTCTTGATGAACCGGGTTGTCCTTGCCTCTGATTCAGCGACGGTCCCGCGCCGCCGCGATCGCCCGCGCGCTCCGGATCTCCGCCATCGTGAGTGCGGGCTCAACAGCCGGAGCGGCCGGGTACCGCATTCCATCCAACAGCAACGCCAGATAGCGCCGCCAGTTGCCCGGCCGCACAGCCCCGGTGAAGGCCGCGACGGAGTGCACCATCGTGATCGATGCCAGAACATCGGCCGGGGCGAGATCCGCTCGCACTGCACCGTCGGCCCGGGCCCGGTCCACCAAGTTCTCCAGAACCGGTGCGACGGCCGCTTCGAAGCGCGCGAAGGTCCTTGCGCCGTCGGCCGATTCGCTCATGGCAGCGGCCAGTCCCCGGTTTCCTGCCACGAGCTCACAGGTTCGCTCGAGCAGGCCCGCCAACCCCGACCATGGATCCGGATTCCGGTCGGCCGCCGCGGCAGCCTCCTCCAATCGAGTGACGTATCCGCCGGTGATCTCGGCGATCAACTCGGATTTGTTCGCGAACCGCCGGTACACAGTCCCCACTCCGACCTCCGCGGCGGCGGCCACATCGTCGAGCGTGACATCCAATCCACGTTCGGAGAGCAGGCGGTCCCCCGCGGCGAGTATCTTGGCGTGATTTCGTGCCGCGTCGGATCGCATGCGGCGGGCGCTCGGCGAAGATTCCGAAGTGGTCATACATCCGAGCATCTCACGTGCCGCACTGTGCTGAATGTGTGGTCGGACACCTGATCACGTACAGATCGTCACTTTTAATATGCCAGTCGTCATTATTGACGAACGGCCCGCCAGTTTGCATGATTGTCATATATAAGTGCCGAGGCGGTGTATCAGATTGGACACCAGCCGTTAGCCGGAGGAACTCACAATGACCACGTCCTTTGCCGATCCGGTCCGCGACGATCGCGCCGCCGTCGACAAGGCCATCAGCCTGCTGGTCGCCTTCGGAGACCAGGCCAGCACCGGTGTCGGTGTCAGTGAGCTCGCCCGGCGCGCCGATCTTTCCAAATCGACGGCCTTCCGGGTGCTCGGGATGCTCGAGCGAAACGGCGTGGTCGAACGTATCGGCACCGGCTACCGGCTCGGAGCTCGGCTGCATCAGCTGGGCCAGGCGGTGTACTCGCCCGAGCATGAGCGCGTCCGGGACCTGCTGCTGCCGTTCCTGACCGACCTGTACGAGATGACCCGTCACACAGTGCATCTGGCGGCCCTGCACGACACCGACGTCGTGTACCTGGCCAAGCTGTACGGACATCGCACGATCCCGGCTCCCTCGCGAATCGGCGGGCGGCTCCCCGCGCACGCGACCGCTGTCGGGAAGATCTTGCTCGCGTACGATTCCCACACCGCCGCCAGGGTTATCGCAGGAGGGCTCCCAGCCCTCACTTCCCATACCCGTACCGATCCGGATCGCCTCGCGGACGAGCTCGCGACCATCCGCGCCAACGGCATCGCCGACGACGATCAGGAAAGCCGCCTCGGGCTGGTGTGCTTGGCCGCACCGGTTTTCGACTCCCGGGGCCGCGCGATCGCCGCTCTCTCCGTAGCCGGACGACATGGCCGGTTCGACAGCCGCCGACTGGAGCACGCACTGCGCCGCGTCTGCGCATCCGCCTCCCAGACGCTCGCCCGAGCGCAGCTGCCTCGCACGGCATGATCTCGAACCGCGGTCATGCCGATACCGCAGATCAGCTCCCCCGCGGCCATTCCTGGCAGCCATCGCCGTTTCTGGACCTCGGTGCCGAACTCGACCAGGTAGGGCGGACACACATCGGAGTGGATGCTGAAGCATGAGGCGATTCCCAGGCTCAGTGACGAAATCTCCTCCGCGACAATGGTACTGAATCGGAATTCATCAGCTCCGGCACCGCCGTACTGTTCCGGTATCGCCAGGCCGAGCAGCCCCTGTGTCCCGGCTTCCTTCCAGATGTCACGCGGAATCGTCTTGTCCGCCAGCATCTGTTCATGCCGAGGCTGCAGGACCCGGCCGACGAATCCTCGCACCGAATCCCGGAAGTCGTCATGGTCGGTGTCATAGATCGTGCGTCGCATTGTGCTCCCTATTGCTGCCGCGACCGCCCCTCACAGGCCACGGCTATTGTCAGAGTTGAGATTTGGTGTGCCGCGCCATCCACGCGGCGATCTGTGCCCGGGACGTGAACCCCAGTTTCCCGAGGATCCGCTCGATGTGGCCGTCGGCCGTTCGCTTCGAGATGACCAACCGCTGCGCGATCTCACGGTTCGACAGACCGCTCTCGACGAGAGCGGCCACCTCGAGTTCCCGCTTGGTCAACGGCTGCGCCGCCACGCGCGATCCGCCGACGGTGTGTTCCTCCGGTCCCAGTCCTAGCTCGATAACGTCACCGAGATCCCGAATGCGGTCGGCGGACGGACCGCGTTCCGGCGTCGACCATTCCGAACGCGGCGGGGTGTGGCGCTCAAGGGATTCGGACAGCTGCGGGCCGAAGGCGTCCAGGGACGTCCCCAGCGAACGCCACACATGCCCGGCGGCAGCGGCCAATCCGGCCGCCCGCTCGGCCTGGCCACGGTCATAAGCCACCCAGGCCAGCAGATATGGGCCACAATCTGATGCTCGAGCCCGGCTGGGCCGATGTCGCCGATCGAATCCACGAGTGGTTGATCGAGCAACACGCGAAGAACTCCAAGAACGGTGAAATCACGTGCACTCCAAGCCCGCCGAACAACCCCAGCTCGCCCGCCGGTCGCATCGGATGAACCATGCGGAGCGGCATGCCGCGGTCCTCGGTGACCGTGCGGCGATCCGGTTCAATGGGACGACCGCGACCTGGGTGCAGCTACGCGACCGGATCCATCGGCTGGCGCGGGGATTCTCGTCTCGGGGTGTCGGGTTCGGTGACCGCGTTGCCCTCGTCGCGGGGAACCGCCCCGAGTTTGTCGAAATCATCCTCGCCGCAAACCTTCTCGGCGCCATAGCGGTGCCGATCAACTTCCGCCTGACCGGACCCGAGGTGGCCTACATCCTGGCCGACTCCGGCGCGAAGATCGTTGTCGGGGACGAACTGGGAACTCCGATCGTCGCCGCCGCGGTGCAGGAGTTCGACGAAGGCCCCTGGGTGATCACCACCGGAGTCGATGGCACCGAGCGGCCCACGTCCATCGGCGAAAGGCACCAAAAGTGTCCCCTCGCCGAATACCCAGCGCAGCAACGACGATATCACCGCACTCGGAGCCCCCGCACTGGTCCTGGGAGTCGTACTGATCGTCGCGGGAGGCGCCGCGGTACTGCCGGCACGGACTTGGCCACGCGACTACGGCGTGCTGTTGGTCATCCTTGCCTACGGCCGCTACATGAGTCTCGCCGGTTCGTTGCCCATGTGGGGCTTCCGCTTGACCTCGAGGCCACGCACCGCAGTCCTACCCGCCCTGAATGTCGTTGTGGGCGTGTCGATTGCCGTCAATGACGGTTGCGGGCCCGGTCAGCGTCGATGCACAGTACCGATAGCAGTATGGCTCAGAAGTGGTGTCCGACCTACGAAACGTCACTCTGGCAGCCACGCTCCCGGTCGCCCACAACACGAGACCGGCACCACACTGGACAACATTCTGATCAGCGATTCCGCCCATGCCACAACCCGTTTGAAGCAGGCAACAGACCGAAACCGAACCAACCGACAGAACGCGACAACGGTCCCACTCAGCTACTTCCACCGCAGTACCGAAAATCGTTACAAATCAACAGAATACAGACATTGCAACTTCACCGGCGACTCTATGCTATGCTCCAGCGAACCGAAATAGCCTCCACTTGAACACCAATCCGCGTCATCGATGACAGAGATTCGTGATCAAGTCCCCTCTCGCGCACGGATCTGCAACATTTTTGTTGGATATCGGTGCCGTGTGTGCGAGTGCTCTCGCACACACGGAGGTTGACCTGTGATTCTCTGCTCTGACCTGCGCCGATATGTGGCGCATCTGCCGGAAATCGACGCTGCGGCACCCTCGGGGATGTTTGCTGGCGGGTGTGATCGACGGTGATCACGCCCGTCGTCCCGCACAGCGAGGCGTGGTTGTGGCCGTTGATCATCGAAGGGTCGATGGCGCAATCCACCGTCGCACTGTTGGCCCTCGCCCACTCCACTCACGGCGACGAGCATCCGTACGCTACCGGCCACGTTGTGGACGACTCCCCCGCACAGCACACCGACCGAGCAATCACCGAAAACACAGCCCAGGCTCCGCAAGCGGCACCGAACGCGATCCCAGGCGTGCACACGCCATCGCACACTTCCGTCGATGCCCGCCAAGACCTTTCCGATCTGGCTGCGCGGTTGTGCCCGGTGGCGGCGGCTGGGTTTGGGGAGCCCTACAGTTCTGAGGTAATACGATCTTGGCCTTGGACGACTCCCGACCGCTGGGACCTCACCGGCGCCGTGATCTGCCAGATCGGCGTCGCGATCATCATGTACGCACCACGCCCCGCCTGACCTCGATCTGGCCAGCGACTGCAGCACCACACGTGTCATGATCTGCTACAGTCTGCGCGAAAGCCACTGAGCTGCAAATACTCTCCCGAATCGGCAGTCGCCGCCCGGAAGATCCCCAGAGAAGTGATGACAGGCACCACCCGTCACTACAGCTGGTAATTCGCTTCGATAACCAGCCGCCCACCCGAAACCCGCAGGTCGTCCCCCATTCCCATGTTCGACACGCCCCGCCGAAGGCGCAACCCCGCGCCCCTGGCAGTCGCTCCGAGAATGCTCAGGATAACTGCAGGTCGGCGACGAATGCGAGGTTGGGGATGTGGGTCAGCTCCCCCTCCGGACACAACCAATACCCGCTCTACCTGCGGTTATGCAGGAGGGTGGGTGACTTTTTCGAGCCGAATCATCGTAAAACCGCAGGTGGTGGCCTGCGGGGGTTCAATACGGGTTCAGCTGAGAGAACCCTGAGAAGCCAGCATGTCGACCCGGCGATCGTTGACCGTCATATCACGAATGTCTTTCCAGCTCTGCGGATATCGTCGAGGCCCTTCCCTTGCGATGTAACCCCGCTGGTCACACCGATCAGAAGGTGGCGGCATTCAGACCGTTCGCCCGCTCTGCTTCTCGGTCGCGCGGTGGGCTTGCGCTAGCGGCCGCGTTCGTATGGACGGTCGGGAGCCGGGATCCGTTGGTAGTTGATGACGGCGAGGGTCGGGGTTTGGTCGGGGTCGTGCTGGGCGCTGTCGGTATGGACGACACCGCGAACTTCCAGCCAGGCGTCGTCCTCGATCGGTTCCGGCAGACCGGCCAGATGTACGAGTACGTAGCGGGCATCGGCAACGCAGCAGGTGATGACCACGCGTGCCAGGTCGGCCTCGGTTGTATCGGGGTGTTGTTGCTCGAGATCCTTTGGGCGGATGACGAATCCGCTGATCGTCACCTCGCGGCCGTCCAGGGAATGATTGGAATCCAGCAGCGCCCGGTTGACCAGATCCACGACCGGCAAGGTCGGTGCGGGATCGGCGGGCAGCGGTGGGAACGGCCACTTCTTCGGTGCCGCCGCAGGCGAATCGCGCGGCACGACCTGGACCGGAGAGCTGGTCACGGCGGCGCTCGCGCCGAGTGCGGGTGGGGCGATGAGCAGCAGTGCGGCGGCGGGGATAAGCAGCAACCAGTGGGAGCGGCCGCTGCCGTGCTCGTGGTGCTCACTCTCGGTGGCTGTGCCGTGGCGGATGTCGCGTACGACCGCGACCAGTCCGAGCAGGATGAATCCGAGGCCGCTGATCAGCAGGAACGGATACAGGCTCGGTTTCACGTAGCGCAGGTAGGTGCCGTCGAGCGCGATCCACAACACTGCGGCGCCGATCAGCACCAACAGCAGATTCTGGGTCTCTCGTTTCATCGGGCACCTCCCAGGAAGACGAGTCCGGCGATGGTGCCGCATGTCACGGCAACCACAAAGGTCAACGGCGCGAACCGCGTTGCGAACACCCGCCCGAAGGTTCCGGCTTGCATGGCGAACAGTTTCACATCGACTGCTGGGCCGACTACCAGGAACACCAGGCGTGGCAGCAGTGGCAGCGTCGACATGCTCGCCGCGACGAATGCGTCGGCCTCCGAACACAGTGCCAGCACGATCGCCAGGACGGCCAGCACCACAACGGCCATCGCCATCTGGCCCGCCAGATGTTCGTACCAGGACGGCGGAACCAGCACATGCAAGGCGGCCGCGGCCGCGGCGCCGAGTACGAGAAAGGCGCTGGCCTGCAGGAGGTCGTGGCGTGCGGCCTCGGTGAAGGCCTCCCAGCGGGTCCGTCCGACCACGCAGTGGTCGTGCCCGCCGCCGCGCGGGAGCATCCACGCCGGACGCCCGATCCGCGACCAGATCAGGCCCATTACCACCGCGGTGGCGAGTGAACCGGTGAACCGCGCGGCCACCATCCCCGGCTCGCCCGGGAACGCCACCGCCGTCGCGATCAAGACCACGGGGTTGATCGCGGGGGCGGACAGCATGAACGCCAACGCGACCGAACCCGGCGCGCCCTGATCGGTCAGCCGACGCGCCACCGGCACTACGCCACACTCACAGCCCGGCAGTGCCATACCCGCCAGACCGGCCACACCGATCGCCGCGGATTCATTACGTGGTAAAACTTTTCGCAGCACAGCGGGGGAAACGAAGGCTGCGATCGCGCCACTGACCAGTACACCGAGCGCAAGAAACGGCACCGCTTGGACGAAAACACCGGCGAAGATCGTCACCGCGGTCTGCAACCGCGCCGATGCCCCCACCGCACGGCGCCAGCGGACCCTGCACAAGGAGCCCGACGACGACCAGAGCCGCAAGCACATACGTCGAGGACAGCTTCGTCCGTACCGAGTACAGCGTGTTCTGTGCGAGCACTGATCCCCCATCTTGTCCGCGGCAGCCGTCGAATCGGTTCGTCAGCCAACCTCTGATTGATAATGGACCGCCTGTGGTCCCGTGTTATCGGCGATACGGTGTTCGCGGCGGTCGCGCTCACCGCACGCGTCCGCGCCGTACTCACCTGGCACTGCGGGCCATTCTATGATCATGTGGCGCACCGGGGACAGATGCCGTAGAGGTCGAGGCGGTGGCTGACGTCGCGGTAGCGATGTTGCCGGGCGATAGGCTCGGCGTGCTGTTCGACCTCGTCGAGGGTGAATTGTTCGGCGCGGCCGCAGATTCGGCACATCAGGTAGTGGTGGTGGCCGACGCCGTCTCGGATTCGATACAAGAGTTCGCCGTCCTCAGCCTGCTGGGTTTCCACGAGTTGCAGGTCGGCGAGTCGGTGCAGAATGCGGTAGACGCTGGTCAGCCCGATTCCGATGGTAGAAATCAGGCGCAGGTCGGCATGTAGCTGCTGGGCGCTGTGGAACCGGTCGTCGCGGCGCAGCGCGTCGAGCACGACGCGCTGCCGCACGGTCACACGTAGACGCGCCACTGTGCGCTCAGCTGAACGATGGTCCGGTTGCGGCATAGACCTGGGAACGGTGTCGGCGAATCTGGTCGAAGAGTACGGCGCCCGCATAGCCCACTGCGGCCACGGCGATGATCGTGAAACTGGCCGGCGCGGCCGGGATCGCATAGGACAGTGTGATGCCCGCCCAGACCGCCAGGGTGGCCAGTCCCGCAGACAGCCAGAATGCGCACCAAGGTCGCCTGGTGAGCCGCGCGGCTGTGGCGGGCGGGGCGGCGAGTAGCCCGAGAACGACTATGGCACCGACGATTTGGGTGGCCTCGGCGACGGTGGCGCCGACGATCGCGATGAACAGCGCGCCCAGGATTCGGACGGGCACTCCCGCCGCCCTGGCGACAGCTGGATCAACCGTGGCGAACAGCAGCGGGCGCGATATCGCAAGCAGCGCCATACTCACACCGATGGCGATGAGGGCCGCGGTCGTCGCGCCGCTGGCGCTGATGCCGAAGATACTGCCGAATAGGACGGTGACGTTCGCTGTGCCGTTCGCTGTGCTTCGGTGGGTGGTGTAGTAGGTCAGGAACAGCACACCCAGCCCCAGCATCCAGGCGAAGAACGAACCGATCGCGACATCGTCGGCACCGCGGGCGCCGGCCGCTCCGAGCGCGAGTCCGGCGATGACGGTCGCGGCGAAAAGTCCTATCCGCGCATCTATTCCGGCGGCGAGGGCGGCCATGGCTCCGGTGTAGGCGACGTGGCCGAGGGCATCACCGGCGAAGACTTCACCGCGTTGGACGACGAAGTAGCCGACGAGTCCGCACAGGATCGCGACGGCGGTGCCCGCGGTGAGTGCGTGGATGATGAACGGTTGCGACAGCATCGCCGGCAGATCGCTCATGCCCGCACCTCGCTGGCGCCCGGCGCTGGCCTGCGCGATATGGGCAGGCGTATGATTCGCTGGCTGCGCTCGCTCATGCGACGGCCCGTTCGAACGCGCGGTGGGGATGCGGTACCGGCGCATGGCGTCCTCGCCAACGCTGCAGTGCTGCTCGGTACCCCGCGCACAGCAGGTAGCAGGCGAAGGCGAAACTGCTGACCCAGAATCCGATCGGATACGGCGAGAAGAACGCGAAACCCATACCGACCCAGGTGACGACAAGGGCGATCCCTATCGAGACGGCGATGCCGATACCCGGGTGGGAGGTGAGCTGGTGCGCGGCCGCCGCGGGCGCGACGAGTAGTGCGAAGACCAGCAGGCTCCCGGTGACCTGACTGGTACCGGCCGCAGCGACGCCGAGCAGCAGCAGAAACGCCGTGCCCACCAATCGCACCGGAACCCCGTGGGCTGCCGCGGTTTCCGGATCCAGCGAGGCCCACAGCAGTGGCCTGCCCAACAGCAGGAGCAGCCCCAGACAGGGGATTCCAGCAGCGAGTAACACGGTGACCTGGTCGTCGGCGACACCGGCGATGGTGCCGAACAGCAGGTTCGTCAACCCGGAGAGGAACCCTTTATAGAGGCCGACGAACAGCATGCCGGAGGCCAACGCGAAGGCCTGCACGGTACCGATGACCGCGGGCTGCTCACCGACCCCGCGAGATCGGGCCGCCGACGGAAGCGCGGCAATCACCAGTGCCGCACCAGCACAGGCGGCGAAATAGCCGAATCCGGTGGACAATCCGAGCCAGACGGCCGCCGCGGCACCGGGAAATCCGACCACGGCCAGGGTGTGCCCGGCGAAGCTCTCGCGCCGCAGCACCATCACCCAGCCCACCGCCCCGGCCACAACGGCCACGATGGTGCCCGCCCGCATGGCGTTGACCATGAACGGATATGCCATCATCTGCCGCAGATCATGCGCCAGATTCCAGGTCGCGACCGGGTTCATCGCTGCTGCCCCGCACCAGGATCCGCGATAGCGTGCACCGCGGGCACGTCGGGTTGTCCGACGATCACCATGCGGCCGGTGCTGTCGCGCAGCACTTCGATCGGAATGCCGTAGAGGGCGGTCAGCTTGTCGCCGGTGATTACTTCCTCGGGCGTACCGCTGACTGCGGTTCCGCGCGCGACATACACGAGTCGGTCCAGATACGGCAGGATCGGATTCACGTCGTGCGCGACCAGAACGACCGCGACCTGCTGGGCTCGGCAGATATCGCGCACCAGTGCGCTGATCCCGGCTTGGCTCGGCACGTCGAGGCTGTCGAGGGGCTCGTCGAGCAGCAGTAGCCGAGGTCGTCGGATCAAGGCTTGGGCGATCAGCAGCCGTTGCTGCTCGCCACCGGAGCACTGCCCGATCGGACGGTGCGCATACGCGCTCGCCCCGACCAGCTCGATCACCTCGCGCAGTCGACGCTCTCGGGCCCGGAACCGTTGGGGTGTCAGCAGTCTGGACAACCACGGGATCGGTGTCCCCCAGCGTGCACCGTCGAGTCCCAGTCGCACGATGTCGGCGCCGCGGATGCGCACGCTCGCATCGAAGGCCCGCCGCTGCGGCAGATAGCCGATACGGGTATTGCCTCGACCGGCGCGAGCGCCCAGCACCTCGACTGTGCCCGCGACTGTCGGTGTGAGGCCGAGTGCGACCTTGAGCAGTGTGGACTTTCCGGCGCCGTTCGGCCCGAGCACGGCGACGAACTCTCCAGGCCGCACGTCGAAGGAAACATCCGACCAGATTCGTTTCCCACCCACGACCGCGGCCACCCCCCGCAGCCGGATCGCGGCTGCGGGGGGTGCATCGGCAGGGGCCGCTGAGTTCGGTGGGACCGCGACATCATCCATCGCGGCCCCTGTCTGCGTGCTGGTCACCTACTTGCCGGTCGCGGTGTGCAACGCGTCGCGCAGCTGCGTCAACTGGCTCGATTGCCAATCCTGGAACGACGCGTTCTCCGGGGCAAGGGTTTCGGTCACCGTCGCCACCGCGATCCCCTGCTTCTTGGCCGCATCGACCTGACCCTGCACATCCGGGGTGCTGTTCTGGCTGTTGTAGACATACACCTTGATCGCCTTGGTCGCGATCTGCTGATCGATGGCGGCCTTGTCCGCGGGCGTCGGGTCGGTGCCCTCACTGATCGCCTTCAGGAACGCTGGCGGCGTAATCAGGTTGAGGCCCAACGCATCCGACAGCGGGGAGAAGATCGATTCACTCGCACCGACCGCAGTGCCCGCGTACTTTGTCTTGATCTCGGAGATCAGACCGTGATACGTCGACAACCCCTCGTCGAGGAACTTCTGCCTCTGCTGATCGAAGTACGCGGCATCGGCCGGATCGGCCTTCTTGTAGTCCGCGGTGATCGCGTCCACAACCTTGGCCACAGCGTCGGGCGCGTACCACTGGTGGGGGTTGCCGTCGTCGGCGACACCGACCAGCTTGCCGACATCCAATACGGTGCGCTCGGAATTCGGATTCGCGTCCACCAGCTTGTCCATCCAGGCGTCGTAGCCGATCCCGTTGGCCACCACCACCTTTGCCCCGGCAACGGTACGCGCGTCCGCGGGCGTCGCCTCGTAGTCGTGCGGACCGGTGTCGGGGCTGCTGATGATGCTGGTCTGGTGCACCTTGTCACCGCCGAGTTGGGCAGCGATGCTGCCCCACGCGTTGATCGTCGCCACCACCTCCAGCTTGCCGCTGGACTCCGACGAATCCGACGATGAACTGCACGCCGTCCCCATCGCGACAATCGCGGCCGCGCAAGCCGCCGCCCCTATCAAACGTGTACTGAAACCCGGACGAGCCATCGTGCATCCCTCATCAGATCTTGAAACTGAAAACCATTGTCATAAATCTAACAGGGATCCCGGTGATCCACGACCCGAGTGCGTGACGTTGCCGGAGGACATGCCGCAGGTAGTGCTACATCTCAGCAATTCATCAGCACATATCGCATATGCGCACATAATGATGCGACAAGCAGACATTCACCTCAGTACGCGAGAATAGGGAGAGGAACATAATGACCGCAGCAGCTCACGCGCCGCATCCAAGCCATGAACACACCCACGGCCCTGGTTGCGGGCACGTTGCTGTCCCTCACGGCGACCATGTCGACTATGTGTACGACGGCCATCTGCATCGCGCCCACGATGACCACTACGACGAATGCGAACCCGCGACACACATCGCTCACGGCAGCCATGACCACGTCCACGGCGAGGGCTGTGGGCATGTCGCCGTTCCACACGGCGACCACGTCGATTACGTGCACGACGGCCATCGCCACGCCGCGCACGACGGCCACTACGACGAACACTGAGTTCGACAACCCACGCCTCGCGGCATCGGCCTGAGCCCGCACCGAGAACGCTCGCGACGGCTACGTCGCTGCGGCGATCGGGGCACAGCAGATTTCGCGGCAGCGGCCTTTACGACCCGGAATAGGACGATTCGGGCCCAGGTCAGGCTCGTGAATCCGGTAGCGGTGCATGAGGACACACAACGGCGAGCCGAAGTACGGTCCTCAGCGACTTGCCGTGACGAGTTGGAAGGCCGCACCGAGCCGCGCGAGGTTGGGCTCGGTGAATCCCGCATCCTGAAACAGTGCGCGAAGGTCGTCGTCGGAGTACAGGCGCATGCGCCGGGCCACCGGCGGCGGCACGACCGATGCGGGCGGATTCGGCGCGACGGTATGCACGACGATCCGTGCGCTCAGGGCGAGTACCCGGCGCAGTTCGGTGAGTGCGCGTGGGGCGTCGAGGAAGCAGAAGACGTTTGCCATTGCCGCGCAGGTGAATTGCTCATCGGGCAGGGGTAGTGCCTCTGCGGTCGCCTCGACTACCTCGAGGCGACCGTCGCGCACTGCGGCGGCATTGTTGCGGGCGGTGAGCGCGATCATATCCGCGCTGTGGTCGACGGCGGTCGCGCGGCAGCCGGACTCCAGGGCCCACTGTACGAAGGTGCCTCCACCGCAACCGATTTCGAGCAGGTTGTCCGCTGGCTGGAGCTCCAGCGCTCGCAGGGTGTCGCGAAAGATCTCGTGGTGGGCCTTCATATCGCGCCACCACAGGCGGGCGATCGGCCCCCGGGGACGAGACAGCATTCGGTCCGTCAGCATGTCGGCGATGTTCGGCATCGGCGAGCACCCGTCCTTCCTGTTCTGGACGTATTCGCCAGAATTCGTTGTGCACGTGGCTGTTTACGGCTCAGTGGGCCCGTTGGCGCGGATACGCAGATCACCGAATACGGTGCTGCGGGCCAGCGGCCGCGCGAGGAAGTCGTGGGGGAAACCGAGTTCCACCGCGGAGGCGTGTTGCAACCGATTGAGGTGGTGGTCATCGAAGGTCACGCTCAACGCGCCGAGGTTGTCGTCGAGTTGGCGTGTAGTGCGGGCTCCGACAATGGGGGACGTGACGGCGGAGTTGCGCAGCGTCCACGCCAGTGCGATCTGCGCCGGTGTGCGCCCGAGTTCGTGGGCGATCTGATCGACGACGTCGGCGATCGCCAGTCCGCGCTCGGTCAGTGAGTCGTTGGCCACTGCGATGCTCTTGCGTGATCCTCCGGCCGCTGTGGCGTCGGTGAGATCGGCACGGGTGTATTTGCCGGTCAGGACACCGCTCGCCAAGGGGGACCAGGGAACTACCCCGAGGCCGAGCTCGCGTGCCATCGGAATCAGCTCGCGTTCCACGGTCCGCTCGATGAGGTTGTATTCGATCTGCAGCGCGATCAGCGGCGACCAGCCGCGCAGTTCTACCAACGTCTGCATGCGCGCGATCTGCCACGCTGGTGTATCCGAGATGCCGAGGTAGAGCACCTTGCCCGCCCGGACGAGATCGTCCATGGCGCGCATGATTTCCTCCATCGGCGTCAGGCCGTCCCATAGGTGCAGATACAGCAGGTCGAGGTAGTCGGTGCGAAGTCGTCGAAGGCTCGCCTCTACCGAGGCCACCATGCTCTTGCGGTGATTGCCACCGGAATTCGGATCGGTCAGCCGTCGGATCGCGCTGTATTTGGTTGCCAGCACCAGGCTTTCGCGGCGGGCGGCGGCGAATTCGCCCAACCATTCCTCGGCGGTGCCGTTGGTGTACTGGTTCGCGGTATCGATGAAGTTGCCGCCGCGGGCGACGTAGGTGTCGAATATCCGGCGGGCCTGGAGCTTGTCTGATCCCCAGCCCCAGTCGGTTCCGAAGGTCATGGTTCCGAGCGATAGCGGCGATACCCGCAGCCCTGACCGCCCGAGCAGGCGATAGCTGTCGAGAGCGTCTGCGCCGCGACGTGTCGTGTCATTCACCAAAGCCGTTCCCTCCTAGCAGTTTCGGCCGAACAAACAGTCGCGACGCCAGCCTTCCCACCACTGGCGCTACCTCACGTGACCGCCGATCGCCAATGATTGATACTGACAATCATTATCGTTAACGTAGCTGTATCGGGTTGGTCGAGCAAGGGCTGGAGATTGTGACAGCAGCAGACGAGGTCCGACGGTGTGTCGGCACGGTACTCAAAGTGCAACCGCGGGAAGTGGTTTCGACTCGAAGGTTGCAGGAACTGGGGATGGACTCGTTCCTGGCGGTCCGGCTACATCTGCGGCTCGCGGAGCGGATCGGGGTGCGGGTTCCGCTGGAATTGTTCGTCGGTGCCACCCTCGAATCGTTGACCGCAGAGGTCGAGCAGCGGGGTGCGACAGCGGCGGATACCGGGTCGGCGGCCGAATCATCGGGCCGCACGGCTGAAGACGCTCCCGCATCGAGCCGGGCGGATGAAGAGGAGCTCACCCCGATCCAGGCCTCGTACTGGGTCGGGCGGGAAGCCGGTATGCCGTTGGGTGGGGTGGCCACCTTCTACTACTTCGAATTCGACCGTGACGTGGCGCGATTCGTCGCGGCGGATCCGCTGGCGGAGGTGCGGGCACTCGAGATCGCGTGGAATCGGCTGGTCGATCACCATGAGATGCTGCGAGCGACCATCACCGACGAGGGCACCCAGCGCGTCGAACCGCCGGGGCTGCGGTACCGCATCGAGGTGACCGATCTGCGCAGCCGTCCCGAAGAGGTCGAGTCGACGCTGGATGCGTTGCGCCGGGAGCGGTCGCATCAGGTTCGAGACACCACGGTGTGGCCGCTGTTCGATATCCATGCCGTCGTGCTGCCCGAGGGGAACCTGAGACTGTTGGTCGGGTTCGACATCATCGTGCTGGATATGGCGAGTTGGAATCTGCTGATGCGTCAGTGGGGCGAGCTCGTCGCGGACTCGACCGCTACGCTCGCTCCGGCGGCTTCGTTTCTGCGGTTGCTGCGTGAGCGCAAGCAGGCCGATGGGCAACGCCGCGAACAGGACCGCGAATACTGGCAGGCGCGGGCAGCGGCGCTTCCGCCGGGCCCTCGACTGCCCTATCTCGTGGCACCGGAGCAGGTCCGCAACCCGAGATTCCAACGCCATGGTGCCGAACTCGATGCGCGGCAGTGGTCGGCGCTGACGGCGCGGGCGGCGGCGCGCGGGTTGAGCCCGACGGCGGTGCTGCTGGCGGCGTTCGGATTGACGCTGTCTCGTTGGGGCGCAACGGATCCGTTCTGTCTCAACGCCACGCTCTTCGATCGCCCCGACGCGGCCGACCAGCTGGATGTGGTCGGTGACTTCACCACCACCGCCCTGGTCGAACTACCTACGGCCGAACTGCGCTCCTGGAAAGGCTTCGCCGAATTCGCCGCGCACGTGAACGCCCGGTTCTGGGCTGATCTGGCGCATCGCTCCTATAGCGGCGTTGAAGTGCAGCGCACCCAGGCCGGTGACCTCACCCCGCGCTATCCGGTCGTGTTCACCAGCGGTGTCGGACTCGGTGGTGCGCGCGGCGCGGCGGCGGGCTGGTTGGGCGCCGAGGTGTTCGGTGTCTCGCAGACCCCGCAGGTGGTGCTCGACCATATCGTTTGGGACGAGGACGGTGGTTTGCGCATCGCCTGGGATGCGGTGACCGAGGTGTTCCCGGGCGAGTTCGTGGGGCAGATGCTGGCGGCATACGTGCGCTTGCTGCACAGGCTGGTCGAGGACGACAGTGCTTGGGACAGCGTCGATCTCGGGTGGAATCCCTACTTCGAGACGATGGAGTCCGGGCCTCGCCCTGCCGTGGAACAGCTGCTCATGGACCCCCAGCAGGCAGCCACGCTGACCCGACCGGACGCACCGGCGATCCTGGGTCCGACGGGTGTCACGAGCCATACCGAATTGCTGGCGAAATCCCAGGCCCTCGCCGCCGGTTTGGCTACCGCCGGTGTCGGGTCCGGTGACCGGGTGGCGGTGGTGCTGCCGAAATCGGCCGACCAGGTCGTCGCGGTGTACGCGGTGCTGTGGGCCGGTGCGACCTTCGTACCGATCGAGCCGGAGTGGCCCGAGGCCCGCATCGCGTCGGTGTGCGAGCGCGCCGGAATCGCCCACGCGGTGGTGACCGCAGAGACACAGGATCGATTGCCGCACAACGTCATCGCGCATCTCATCGATAAGGATGCCGACTGTACCGTGGCCGCCGTTGCGGGTCGTGGTGAACCGGACGAGCTGGCCTACATCATTTTCACCTCGGGTTCGACCGGTACACCGAAGGGCGTGGCGATCGAACATCGCGCCGCACGAGGAACCATCGACGACATCAATCACCGATTCGACATCGGCCCCGATGATCGGGTGCTGGCGTTGTCGGCATTGAGTTTCGACCTATCCATCTACGACATCTTCGGCGTGCTCGGCGTCGGCGGCGCGCTCGTCATGCCCGAGGCTGCGCGACAGCGCGACCCCGGGCACTGGTGTGACCTGATCGCCGAACATCGAGTGACAGTGTGGAATACCGCGCCCGCCGTCGCGGAAATGCTGGTCGAATACGCCGAAGCCGATCCGGCGGCGGCCGCCCAGCTGCGGTCGCTGCGACTGATGCTGCTCTCCGGCGACTGGATACCGATCTCGCTACCGGACCGTCTGCGTGCGCTCGTCCCCGACCTGCGGGTGATCAGTCTCGGCGGCGCGACCGAGGCCGCGATCTGGTCGATCCACTACCCCATCGACCAGGTATCGCCGGAGTGGACCAGCATTCCGTACGGTCGCGCGCTGCGCGATCAGTTTTTCCTCATCTTGGACGAGGATGGTCGGCCGTGTCCGGTCGGCGTGCCCGGCGAACTGAACATCGGGGGCGCCGGTCTGGCCCGCGGCTATGTCGGTGACACCGAACAGACCGAGCGTCGATTCGTGCGTAATGAGCACCTCGGTGAACGCCTGTACCGCACCGGCGATCTGGGCCGCTGGCGAGCTGATGGTGCGATCGAATTCCTCGGCCGGGTGGACCGTCAGGTCAAGATTCGCGGCCACCGGATCGAACTGGGCGAGATCGAATCGGTGCTCACCCGGCATCCCGATGTGCGCCGCTGCGTCGCCGCGGTGCTGCCGGGTGCTGATGATCGGCCGCGACTAGTCGGCTATCTTGTTGCCGCAGCGGCACTTCCGGCGTCGGAGGAACTGTCCGCCTACGCTGCCCGGCATCTGCCGCAGTACATGGTGCCGTCGCGGTGGGTGTCGCTCGACTCGATTCCGCTGACTCCGAACGGCAAAGTGGATACCTCGCGACTGCCGAACCCGTTTCGCCGCACCGGTATCGCTGCGTCGCAGACCAATGGGTCCGTCGATGATCTGCCGCTCGCGGTCGACGCAGGCTGGCTGATCGAGGCCGTGAACCAGGCGCACAGCCGCGGCTTGACGCTCACGATACGACTGGGACCGGACAAGCTCGACGCGGTCGCGGCGCGCGCGGCAGCCACGCTGTGGACGCGCCAACTACGCGACGCAACCGTCACCCATAACCTGTTGGTCTCCGAAATAGCCGATACCCCAGACACTCTCGTCGAATTCACGCTCGCCTTCGACGATCCGACCGGCGGCGAGCCAGTAGTGCCCGCCGATATCGAACAGGCCGTCACCGCGGTCTTCACCGAACTCCTCGGCGCCGGCGTCTCGGCGACGACACCCTTCTACGACCTGGGCGCGACGTCGCTGACCCTGGTCCGGGCGCACCGCAGGTTGCGGCGACTGGCACCGGAGCTGACTGTGCCGGATCTGTTCCGGCACGGTTCGGTCCGACGCCTCGCGGCCTGGATCGCCGCCCAGACCAACGACTCGCACACCGAGCACAGCGACGAACCACTCCGGGCCGCACCGAATCTCACCGACGCCGCCGAACGCGGCAAGCGACGGCGGGCCCACCGATCGAAAGCGAGGCACCCGTCGCATGCCGCTCACTGATGTCGTACAGCAGCTGCAAACCGCGCTACGTCGCAGGGGCGACCGCAGGCAGCGCTTCACCGCCCACACCGAGCACCGGCCGGGCACGGCCACCGAGGTGAGCGTCCGGATCAACGGACACACGCTGGTGGTCGACGAACCGGTCGCGGTGGGCGGCGGCAATGCGGGTCCGGACCCGATCGGGCTGGCGCTCGCCGCCCTGGGAACCTGTCAGATCGTCACCTATCGCTTCCACGCGGCCCGCCTCGGTGTCGAAATCGACTCGCTGACCGTCGAAGTCAGCGCCGAGCTGGACATGGGCGCGGTATTCGGCATCGATGCCGCACCGCAGGTCGGCGCGATCCAGATGCGGGCACGGGTCAGCGGCCCGAGCACACCGGAACGCTACCAGGAACTGCAACAACTCGTCGATCAATCCTGCCCGGTCCTGGCGATCGCGCGCGGTACGACCCCGGTGCATTCGGAATTGGAGCTCGCCTGATGACCAACAACGACCCCAACTCCATCGCGATCGTCGGCATGGCCTGCCGCTTTCCCGGTGCTCCCGATCTCGCGGCCTACTGGGATCTGCTCGCCTCCGGCCGGGAAGGATTGAGCCGCTTCAGCGATGACGAACTGACCGCGCGCGGCGTACCGGCCGAACTGCGCGCGCACCGCAACTACGTGCCGGTCGGTGGCGTCATCGATGACCAGGATCGCTTCGACCCCGACCACTTCGGTTTCACCGCCGGTGAGGCGGAACTGCTCGATCCGCAGCTGCGCCTGCTGTTGGAGTGCTCCTGGAACGCCCTCGGCGACGCGGGCCACGCCGGTGGTGCGGGGCTCGGCGCGGTCGGCGTCTTCACCGGTGCCTCGCACAGTGATTACCTCGCCGAGAACCTCGCTCACTATCGACGTGCCGCCGACCGTGACCCGCTGGGGTATCTGCAGGCGACGATGGGCTCGATCACCGACTACTTCCCGCAACAGATCGCCTATCGGCTCGATCTGACCGGACCGGTGATGGCGGTGCAGGCCACCTGCGCCACCTCGCTGGTCGCCGTGCACATCGCCGCCCAGTCGCTGGCGAACGGTGAATGCGATGCCGCACTCGCTGGCGGCGTTTCGCTCATCGTGCCGCAGGGTCGCGGCTACCTGCATGTACCCGATGCCATCTTCGCCGCTGACGGACACACCCGCGCCTTCGGGGCCGAGGCCTCGGGCATGGTGCACAGCCAAGGCATCGGCATTGTGCTGCTGCGGCGGCTCGAAGACGCAGTGGCCGACGGTGATCCGATCTACGCGGTACTGCGCGGCAGCGCCGTGAACCACGACGGCTCCGGGAAGGCGGGATTCACCGCGCCCTCGGCGACCGGACAGGCTCGGGTCGTAGCGGAGGCGCTGGCCGCCGCCGATGTCGAAACCGACGAGGTCGGCCTCATCGAAGCCCACGGCACCGCAACCGCATTGGGCGATCAAATCGAATTGGCCGCGCTCGCCGCGGTATTCGGCGACCGCACCGCGTCGGACCCGATCGCGATCGGGTCGGTGAAAAGCAATATCGGGCACACCAATACGGCCGCGGGCATAGCGGCACTCATCAAGACCACACTCGCGCTACACCACGGTCGGATACCGGCGACACTGCACGCCGACCCAGCTCATCCCGAACTGAGCCGCCACGGCGGGCTTTTCGAGGTCGCGAACAGCACCAGAGACTGGCCACAACGCCACGGCACCAGAATCGCCGGAGTGAGTTCGTTCGGGATCGGCGGGACGAACTGTCACATCGTGTTGGAGCAAGCACCGGCCGATGCACTGGATTCGCATTCGGACGAGCGGGCCCAGTTGCTGCTGGTATCCGGGCACAGTGAACAGAGCTGCCGTGCCCAACTCGACCTAGCCGCAGCGCATATCGAGGCCGACAGCCGCGCCGACTACGCCTACACCCTGCATCAGGGTCGCCACACCGGCGGCGGCTGGCGGACAGCGGCGATTCTGCGGGAGCATGGCCCTGGACCGCGGCAGGTCACCTCCCGACTGCCACCAGCACAGCGGCCACGTATCGTTTTCGCGTTTCCCGGTGCGGGCGCTCAGTTTTCGGGCATGGGGTCCGGGCTCTACCGCGACGAACCGGTATTCGCCGACACGATCGACAAATGCGCGCAGGCGCTGCGCCCGCTGCTCGACTTCGATATCGGTGACATCGTCAGCGGGCGGGCGCCCCGGAGTGCCGTGGATGACGTGCGTTTCGGCCAGCCCGCATTGTTCGCGGTATCGCTGGCGACCGCGATGACGTTGCGCGAGTTCGGCATTGCGCCGGACGGGGTGCTCGGCCACAGCCTGGGCGAATACGCGGCCGCGGTCGTGGCCGGGATGATGGATCTCGCCGACGCGGCACGGCTGGTCGCGGTGCGTTCCCTCGCGCTGGCCGACGCCGCGTCGGGCGCGATGCTCGCGGTGGAGCTCAGCGAAACCGCGCTCAGCGACCTGCTCACCGACCATCCGGATCTCACCATCGCCGCGATCAACGCGCCCGACGCATGTGTCGTCTCCGGCCCCGCTGCCGCGCTCGGGGACCTCACCACCGTGCTGAACCGCAGCGGCATTCGGTGCGCCGGGCTCCGGATCGCTGCCGCACTGCACTCCCCCGCCGTGGCGGACGCCGTCACGACGGTACGCGAGGCGGCGACGACGGTGCCGATGGTGCCCGCGGTGATTCCGCTCTACAGCACGCTCACCGGACAGGCGACGCGCACCGTCGACGCGGAGCACTGGGCACGGCACCTACGTGAACCCGTGCGCTTTGCCACGGCCGTGCGGGCTGCCGCCGGTGCACAACCCACCGTGATCGTCCAAGTAGGCCCCGGGAGTGCGTTGGCGTCGTTGGCGCGGCGCAACGCTCCGACCGGGTTGGTCGCGGCAATGAGTACGTTGCCCGATGCCGACGACACCGCCGAGACGGATCGAGTCGCGCTACTGGCCGCCGTCGGTCAGTTGTGGTGCGCCGGCGCCGATCTACGGCCCGAAGGGCTGCACGGCCGTCGTCGGCGGGTCCGCCTGCCCGGGTTCCCTTTCCAACGGCGAAGAGTGTGGATCGACCCGCTCGACGAACCCGAAGCGATCGCGAATCTAGCCATGGGCAACGGACATTCGGCCGCACTCGCCGAACACACCAGCATCACGCCTGCGCTTCCCGGTGGCGATGCCGTGCACGCCGACAGCGAACCCGACCGCCCCCGCGTGTCCCGGGATCCTAAGGCAGACAACCCTATTCGCTCCGCTGACGAGTCCGGATACGACCGCGCAGGCACAGTCCGCGGCCATCGAGATGCCCCAACCGATTTCACCACCTCCGACGAGCAGCTCGTCGCGGCGCTGTGGGGTCAACTTCTCGGCACCCCGGTGACTACCACCGACGCCGACTTCTTCGCCCTCGGCGGAACCTCGATGCTGGCGACCCGCATGCTCGAACAGCTCAACGACCAAGAGCACGCCGACATCAGACTGCGCGAATTACTGGCGCAGCCGACGGTCGCGACCTTCGCGAGACTGCTGTCCTCGCGGCGGGCGGATCCGGTCGCATCGACATCACCCGCGGTCCTCTCGACGACCGCCTCCCCTCATTCCGGCGAACGGCGCGACCATATGCCAGCGACCGATCCCGGCATCCGCCGCGATGATGGCCAGACTACGACGCCGGTTGCCGCCGAGCCGTTCCCCCTCACTCGGGTCCAGCATGCCTATTGGGTCGGCAGATCCGGTGCCTTCGGCCTCAGCGACGTGTCCTGTCACATCTATCTCGAATACGACTGCACCGACCTCGATCTCGATCGCTACCAGCAGGCATGGCATCAGGTAATCGCCCGCCACGACATGTTGCGCGCCATCGTCACCGAAGACGGCCGCAACCAGGTATTGGACACGGTCCCCGACTACCGGATCCGCCGCCACGACCTCACCGACCTGCGCGTCACCGAGCGCGAGGAAACCCTCGCCGACCTGCGCAGGCAGCTGTCGCACCGGGTGCACCGTCCGGATCGCTGGCCGCTGTTCGACGTGCGTGCCGCAGCGATCGACGACACCACGACCCGGATTTTTCTGGGGATCGATGCCCTGATCTGCGATGCGGGCAGCTTCCTGGTCCTGGACCGCGATCTGCGGCACTTCTACGACCACCCCACGGCACCCCTGCCGCCGGTGCGGACCCGATTCGCCGATTACGTCGCCCACACCGCGACCCGCCTCGACACACCCGCGCGCCGCCGCGCGGTGGACTACTGGCAGCAGCGCATGGACCTGATCCCGGGACCGCCCGCACTCCCGACCCGCACCCGCACCCAGACCCGGCCCTGGTTCGCCCGCCGCGCCGGACAACTCGACGCCAACGAATGGACCGCGCTGCGCCGGATTTCCGCCGAGCACGGCGTGACACCGTCGGCGGTCCTGCTCACCGCCTACGCCGACGTACTCGCCGCCTGGTCCAGCGACGAGCGGTTCGCGATCATGCTGACGCTGATCGACCGGCCGCTAGCGCTACCCGGAATCGAGGACGCGATCGGCGATTTCACCACGCTGCTCGCCCATGAAGTCGACCGCGCCGGTGCCGAATCATTCGCCGAACGGGTCAAAAGCACCCAGCAGCGCCTGTTCGACGATATCGATCACCGCGACTATTCCGCACTCGAATTGCTCGCCGAGATGACCACCAAATTCGGTGAGCGGCAATTGCTTCCGGTGGTCTTCACCAGCGCTCTCGATGCCGCCGAGTTGGTCGGCGCGGATCCGGACCTGGAATGGGCCGGGCGGATGGTGCACGGCGTGACCCAGACGCCCCAGGTTTGGCTCGACCATCAGGCGTTCGTGCACGCGGGAGCACTGCAATTGCAGTGGGACGTCCTGGAAACCGTGCTCGACCCGGACGCCGCCGATACCGCCTTCGCCGCCTACCTGGCCTGGCTGCGCCTGCTCGTCGCGGATCCGAGCACCTGGACCGCAGCCGAGAGCGGACCACAGTTGACCAGTCCGGGCGCGGATGTGGCCGCCACCATCGAGGCGATCTGGACCCAGGTGCTCGGCCTCGAAACCGGCGCTGTCCGTACCGATTCCACCTTCGTCGGACTCGGCGGCGATTCTGTGCTCGCAGTGCGGATGGCCACCATGGTGCGTGGACGGCTCGGCGTCGCGGTCCCGGTGGTCGATCTTGTCGGCGATCTGACCTTCGAGAGGTTGGTGGCCTTCATCGCGGACCGCCGAGCCAATACCCCGGCCTCGGCGAGCGTGCAACTGGTGCGCCAGGACGACCCTACCGCCGCGTTCCCGCTGACGCCTTTGCAGCAGGCGTATTGGGTTGGGCAGCAGCATGGTTGGGCGCTCAGCTATGACTCCGCCCACAACTATGTCGACTTCCGGCTCACCGGCATCGACCCGACCGAGGTCGAATCCGCGGTCCGCAGCCAGATCCGCCGCCAGCCGATGCTGCGCGCGATATTCCTGCCCGACGGCACCCAGCAGGTGCTCGAGGAGACCGATCCGCGCCTGGCCGCCCTGCCGATCACCGCATTGGATCGGCGCGGCGCCGATGTGAGGGAAATCGACGCGCTGCTCGCCCGGACCCGTGCCGAGATGCAGCGCAGCGGGCCCGCGATGAATCCGTGGCCGTTTCGGATCACCGCGATCCGGCTGCCCGGCGACGAACTCAGCCTGCATATCGTGTGCAGCCTGCTGGTCGCCGATGGCTGGTCGGTGCAGCTGATGTTCACCGAACTGTTCACCTATCTCGACGAACCGAATACCGTGCTGCCGCCGCTGACCGCGCACTTCGGCGATTACGTCGAAACCATCAATCGGCAACGGCAAGAACCGGAATGGCAGGCCCAACGCGATTGGTGGTGGGACCGGCTCGACGAATTACCCACCGCGCCCAACCTTCCGATGGCGGTTCCATTCGATCAGGTGCGCCCCGACACCCTGGTCCGGCGTGAGCTGCGGGTGTCCGGCCCCCAGATGGCGACCCTGCGTACCCGCTGCACCGAGTACGGCATCACCCCCACCACGGCCTTCGCCACCTGCTATGCGATCGCGCTGGCCCGGCTGGCCGGGCACCGCCGATTCCTGCTCAACGTGCTCTACCTCAACCGCCTACACCTACCCGCGGATCTGGATCACGCCATCGGCCCATACGCCGGGACCGTCCTGCTCGATGTCGACCTGCCCGCACCCGCGCCGTTCATCGACGCGGCCCGGCGCATGCAGGACGCCACCGCCCGCATGCTCGACCACGGCCAGGTCAGTGGCGTGGAGATCGTGCGCGAACTCGGTCGCCGCCGCCGCGATACCGCACCGCAGGCGCCGGTCGTCTTCCACAGCACCCTCGGACTGCATCCGCCCGGCGGCACACCGGAAACCGTGCGGGTCAGCGAGTTCTACCAGCGCGTGCGCACCCCGCAGGTGGCCTTGGATATGCAGGTCTTCCAATGGGATTGGGACGACTCGGTGGTCGTGAACCTCGACGCCGTCGCCGAGCTGTTCTCCCCCGGCGTGCTCGACGCGTTGTTCACCGATATTCGCACCCAGGTCATCGCGCTCATCGAACAGCCCGAAACCTGGACGGCCACTGTTGAATTGCCCACCGCCGAACGCGGTGCGACGACCGTCCCGGCGACCGGACGAGCAGCCGTCAGCGGTCCGCTCGGCACCGACGCCGAACACGCGGTCGCCGCGCTCTGGGCACGGATACTCGATATCGAGCCCGACGATGCCCGGTTCGATAGGGCGACGGATTTCTTTGCCATCGGTGGGGATTCGGTGCTGGCTATCCGCATGCTGAACCGGCTGCGCGGTGAACTCGGGTTGGTTGTCACACCCCGGGCATTCCTGGCCGATCCCACGCTGGCGGCGACCGCCGGGGCAGCCGAGACGCAGCAGTCCGCCGCAACATATGACGATTGTGCGGTCACGCTGCGCGACGGGACTGGGAATCCGCTGTTCCTGCTGCATCCCACCGGGGGTGATGTGCTGTGCTACACCGAATTGGCGCGCAAGCTCAGCACCGACCGGCCTGTTATTGGCATCCAGGATCCGGCGTTGGCCGGTGCGCCGGGACCGGATAGCGTCGCGGAGCTGGCGCGGATCTACGAAGGTGTGCTGCGCGCCCAGCAGCCCACCGGGCCCTACAGTTTGGGCGGCTGGTCGATGGGCGGCATCGTCGCCCACGAAGTCGCACGGCGACTGCGGGATTCCGGCGAAACCGTCGCCGTGCTGGCTTTGATCGACGCCAATATCGCCGACCGCATCCGACATACCGACGGCGGCGAATTCTGGTCGCGGTATCTCGGGTCCCTCGAGGCGTTCCTGGACATCGACCTCGAATCGGCCTCGCTCGATCCAGAATTGCCCGAGCAGGAACAGCGCGAGGCGATCGCGAGGCGATTGGACGCGGCCGGTCTCGTGGGACGCGATCCCGCGACCCAACAATTGCGCGAGACGACCTTCGAGCGACACCTGCGTGTGCTCGGCGCGCACAGCACCGGATTCCTCGACGGCGACGGCGGACTGGAAACGCTCATCGTGCGTGCGGATCTGCCCGCGCCGCGTAATTCCGGTGTCGGGATGGGTGTCGATGACTGCCGGGACCTGCCCGACCTGGGTTGGCGGGCCTACACCGACGGCACGATAGCCACGCATATGGTTGCGGCGCACCACTATTCGCTACTGCACGAGCCCGCCGTCGATACCGTCGCGCGGCTGGTATCGCAGGCATTGGACCGTGCAGGAGCGAAGGTCGGGGAGCGTCATGGCTGACCCGGGTCACGACTCCTACGCAGCAGCCGCGGAGTTCTACGACCTGATGGCGACACCCTATGTGGCACAGGTCGAACCGGCACTCAACGCACTGCTCGATGATGTCGACACCGTGCTCGGCCCGATCGTCGATATCGGCGCGGGCACCGGACTGTCGACCGTCATGATCGCCGACGCACTACCCGAGGCGAAACTCGTCGCGGTCGAACCTGCGTCCGCGATGCGTGCGGTGCTGATGTCGCGACTGGCCGCGCGCAAAGATCTGCGCGAGCGGATCACGGTGCTACCGCACGGTTTTCTCGACACCGGAATGCCGAACAAATGCGCGGCGGTCGTAGCGCTCGGCGTGATCGGGCATTTCGATGCCACCGCGCGACCGAAGGTGTGGTCGACGATCGCCTCCGCCCTCGCCCCTGGTGCCGGCGCGGTGGTGGAGGTGCAGCGGCCGGGGCGGGTGGCCGAGGTGGCCGAACGCCGCTACACCCGAACCCACGCCGGTGAGTTGCGCTACGAGGGCTGGAGTGCGGCGCAGGTGATCGACACCGAATCCCTGCTTTGGCGCATGACCTACCGCGTCTACCGCGACCAGCTCCTGCTGCAGGAGACCGTCGCCGAACATCTCGTCTGGCCCGCCGACCCGGATCGGCTTACCGACGAAGCCGATGCCGCGGGCCTTCGGCTCACCCGCGCCGACAGCGAGTCCGGACTACTGCGATTCATCAAGGAAAGGACGCACCGATGACCGTGCACAATGGCGTCCACAGCCCGGCCGAGGCGGTGCTCGCCGCCATCGAAGACCTGCTGCCCGCGCTGCGCGAACGCGCCGCGGAAGCCGAGGACGCACGCCGCATTCCCGCGAAATCCATTGTAGAGCTGCAGGAATCGGGATTCTTCAAGTTGCTACAACCCAAGCGCTACGGCGGCTGCGAAACCGATCCGGTCACCTTCTACACCGCGGTGGCACGGCTGGCCAGCGCCTGCGGCTCCACCGGCTGGGTGGCATCGGTACTCGGCGTACCGCCCTGGAATGTGGCGCTTTTCGACGTGAGCGCGCAGGACGAGGTGTGGGGTGACAGCACCGACACTCGCATCTGCTCGTCATATGCCCTCACCGGCACGGCAACTCCGGTCGAGGGCGGTTACCGGCTCAGTGGCCGTTGGGGTTTCGCCTCGGGCTGTGATCACGCGACCTGGGCGCTGCTGGGCGCCCGCATCGTCGAGGACGGTACTGCTGTCGATACTTGTACGGTCTTGGTGCCGCTCGGCGATTACGCGATCGAGGATGTCTGGGATGCGATCGGTTTGCGCGGCACCGGAAGCAATGACCTCATCGTCGAGGACACGTTCGTGCCCACGCACCGTGTCCTGGATTCAGCGGCGGTGGGCAAGTGCGTGGCCCCCGGCCATGCCGTCAATGACAGCCCGCTGTACCGGATTCCGTTCGGCTCGATCCACACCAGCGCGATCACCGCACCCATCATCGGAATGGCGCGGGGAGCATACGCGGCGCACATCGAACATCAGCGCGGGAGAGTTCGCGTAGCACTGCCCGGGGACGCGACCAAGGAAAGCGGCTTCACCGGAACACCCTTCCAGGACGACCCGGCCGCGCTGGTGCGCATCGCCGAGGCCGCCAGCGAAATCGATGCCGCATGGCTGCAACTGACCCACAACATCGGCACCCTCTACGACCGCGCCACGACAGGTGCCCCGATCACCGCGCTCGACCGAATACGGGTGCGCCGCGATCAGGTCCGCGGCACCGAACGCGCGATCTTCGCGGTAGACCGGCTCTTCGAGAATTCCGGCGGCCGCGCACTGCGAGCCGGAACCGCCATCCAACGGTTCTGGCGCGATGCACACGCCGGACGAGCACACGCCGCCAATGACCCCGAACGCGCCTACCGGATGTTCGGAGCAGCCGAATTGACACCGCCGACAACGGATTCGGTCCCATCGAACACCCGGGGGCAGGAGTCGTGACCGTGCACAGCGCAGGAACCATAGACGCGGCTCGGGCCGGTCGCAGTGGAGCCGATCGTCAGCGAGGAGCAGCTGTGACATGGCAGAGACGACCCGGCGGCGACCAAACCGTAGCAACGCCCGCAGAAAGGATGGTGCCCCAGTGAGCGAGCAGGCGGTGTCGATCCTGGCCAGGCATCCCTGGGTCGACACAGCATGGTGGGACCAAGGCAAACGCGCGATCCTGGTGCGCCCATCAGTGTCGGCTGTAGCCGTCCGGCCGGTTCCCGGACCATTGCTCACCGAACATCTGGAGCACTGGCGGCACGTGTACGAGTACGTGTACTCGACCACCAAGGGACGACACGGCGACGATCTGGACCTGTCCGGATGGCGCGCCTCCGACACCGGCAAGCCCTTTTCACGCGGCCACATGATCGAATGGGTGGACCACGCGGTTGGACTCGTCCTGCGCGACAAACCACGCGTAGTGCTCGAATTGGGTTGCGGCAGTGGCCTCCTCGCTCACCGCGTACACCGCAGCACCCGCGCCTACGTCGGCATCGATGTCGCCGAACCCGCCGTCGAGCGGCTGCGCGCCCAAGCATTGCCGGGTGTGCGGGTGCTGCAGGGAGCCGCGCACGAGCTCACCTCGGCGTCGGTCACCGCGGCGCTGCACGAGGCCACCGGCGACAATGCGGCGGACCCGGATTGTGTGGTGCTCAACAGCGTCACCCAATGCTTCCCCAACGAACAGTATTTGACGGCCGTACTCGACGACGCGCTCGATCTCGTCACCGCGGGCGGGACCGTGATTGTCGGCGATATCCGCAACCTCGCCAACGCCCCCGATTTCGCACGCTGGCTCGAAACCGCACGCAACCCCGAGGCGACCGAGCCGCAGCTGTCCGCGCGCATCGCCGATCGGCTCGCCGCCGACGAGGAATTGCTGTGCGATCCAAGGTTATTCGCCCGCATCGCCAATCGGCATCACCGCGACATCCGAACCACCTGCTACGCCAAACCGTTCCGAGACGACACCGAACTCACTCGATACCGCTACGACATCGTGTACACCGTCGACGCCCCCGCACCGGAACCGGCTCGCACCATCGCATGGTCCGCGCTACCCGCCGGCCGGCTCCACGCCGCCGATCTGACGCGCGAACCAACACTGGTCACCGGGATTCCGAACGCACTGCTGGATCCGCACGCCCCCGGCGCCGTCCGCCCCGCCGAACTCGCCGTCGCCATCCCGCCCTCGTGGGCGGTGCTGCTCGACTCCGCCGACGGCCGCGTGCTCGCCGCCGGCCCGCCGGAGTTCTATCGCGATCGAGATGCCATGCGCGACAGCGACTCAACAGTTGCCAGCAACGACCCCAACACCACCTTCGTGCAGCGGCGACTTCCGGAGATCCTCACCGATTACCTCGAGCGCGAACTCCCCACCGCAGCCACACCGCTTATCGCGGTAGCACAGGAGCCAACCGTCCCATGACGACAACACCATTCCTCGACCAACTCGACGACCTACGCAGCGCCTGCCGCGGCGCGGTATTACTGCCCGACGACATCGGCTACAACTCGTCCCGCCACACTTGGAACATCGCCGTCGACCACCGGCCCGCGGTGATCGTGCGCTGCGCCGATACCGCGGATATCCGTGCGGCCGTGGACTTCGCGCGCCGCCGCGGCCTACCCGTATCGATGCGGGCGGGCGGACACGATGTCGCCGACCACGCCGAAGTCGAGCACTCTGTCATGCTCGACCTGTCACCGCTGAAGGCCGTCACCATCGATCCGATCAACCGTCGCGGAACCGTCGCGCCCGGGGTGACCTGGACCGAGTTCGATCGCGCCGCACAAGCGCACGGACTGGCGGTCACCGGCGCCGATGTCTCGACGGTCGGGGTGATCGGCACCGCGATGTCCGGGGGAACCGGTTGGCTGCAACGCGCCTTGGGCTTCACCTGCGACAATGTCCTCGCTGCGGATATTGTGCTCGCCGATGGCCGACAGGTACGGGTGGATGCCGACAATCATCCGGACCTACTGTGGGCATTGCGCGGTGGTGGCGGCAACTTCGGCGTTGTCACCAGCCTGGAACTCCAACTCCACCCGATCAGCACAATCTATGCGGGCACCCTGCTGTACCGATACGACAAGGTGCGCGCGGTGCTCACCGCCTTCCGCGAATTGTGCGCCACCGCACCCGCCGAGCTGTCCCTGCGGGCCACCCTGATCAACTGGCCACCCACCGCGCCCAAGGGGCCACCGATGGCGGCGATCACTGCCTCCTACCTCGGTTCGGCCGAAGACGCTCGCGTGGCGCTGCGGCCATTGCGGCGGATCGGCGAACCTGAGCTCGATCTGATGCGGCCGCTGAGTTATCCCGAGTTGCAAAGCAATACCGAGCAGGCCTTTACCGAGGGGCACGGCACGGCTACCGGGACCGAATGGCTGCGCGCCCTCGACGACCGCACCATCGACGGGCTGGTCGATTTCGGCGCCCGGATGCCTACACCGCACACCCTGATCTCGATCCATCAGCTCGGCGGCGCGATCCGCCGGACATCCAACGAGGCCACGGCATTCAGCTTCCACGAGGCGAACTATCATCTGGTCGTCTTTTCCGGCGCACCGGGCGGTCGGCAGCCGATGGCAGCGCAACGCTGGATCGCCGACATCATCGACACCGTCCAAAGCTGTTCGGCCGGAGGTCCGTACGTCGGCATCCTGGACGGATCCTGTTCGCCCGCGCGGGTCCGCAGTGCCTTCCACCCCCACGCCTACCAGCGGCTACAGCGCGTCAAAGCCGAATACGATCCGAACAACGTCTTCCGCTGTAACCACAACATCCCACCGGCCGGTGCCCGACTCGACAGCGAGTCGCGATGATCGCCGAACTCGCCGATAGCGCCCGCCGTGCCGCCGACGCCGCGACTCCCCTACCGAGCAGCACATCCGACCCACAGCACTACATTTCGGCCGTCGACGACCTCGACACCTTCGGTCTGCGTGCCATGACTCGCGTGCTGCGAGAAGCACTGCCCGACAATGTGATTTGTGGCGAAGATGAGATCGCCGCCCGCCTGCGGGTCGCGCCGCGGCATCGATGGCTGCTGCGCCGGTGGCTGGCCGAACTGACCGCGCGCCGATGGCTGTCCCGGCAACCGGGAAGCGGCTACGGAGCACTGCGCGAGCAGCACGTCCCGGCTCGCGCCGAGCTGCGCGAGGTCTGCGCCGACCTCGGCTTCGCACCCGAACTCGCACAGTTCTTCGCGCGCGCCAACCGAGCGCTGCCCGACCTACTGCGCGATCGTGTACTCGCGCAGGAACTCCTCTTTCCCGACGGCGACTTCCGCACCGCCGAAGCGGCCTACCGGACCAACCCGATCAACCACTACCTCAACGCCGCGACCCGCGAGATCATCACCTGGGCCATTCGCGAACTCGAACCCGCGCACGCACCGGTCCGAATCCTGGAACTGGGCGCGGGAGTCGGCGGAACGACAGCCGATCTTGTTACGGCGCTGAGCAATTCGCTGGTCGACTATCACTTCACCGATCTGTCGAAATTCTTCCTCGACACCGCGCGCGAACAGTTCGCCGCTTATCCCTGGATGCGCTACGGCATCGTCGATCTCAATGCCGACCTGCCACGCCAGCCCCCGTGTGACATCGTGCTGGCCGCGAACGTCCTGCACAACGCGAAGAACTGCGGCCGGACGCTGCACGAGTTGGGTGAGCTCCTGGCACCGGGCGGATTCCTGATTTTCGTGGAATCCTGTCGCGAGCATTGCCAATTGCTCACCTCGATGCATTTCCTGATGTCGCCGAAACCGGGCGCCGCCCCGCCTGGCGGCACCGATATCCGCGCCGGAACCGATCGCATTTTCCTCAGCGAGCACCAATGGCTCGACCAGCTCACCCTCGCCGGTCTGCAATCGCACCTGGTGTTGCCCGACACGGACCATCCACTGGCCGCGCTCGGCCAACGCGTCTTCGTCGCCCGCAAACGCCCCTGACCGAAGGACATCGTGGAGCAATACCGTTGCGACGACTACTACGAGGTCGGCCGTGAAAAGATCCGAGAGTTCGCCCGCGCCGTCCAGGACGTTCATCCGGCACATTGGGACGACGCGGCGGCCGCGGTACTCGGCCATCCAACCCTGCTGGCCCCCTTGACCTTTGCCTCCTCGGTCGCGACCTTCGCACAGCGGGCGATGTTCCGCGAAGCGACGGGAGGCTATGAGTCCAGCCGCCTGCTCCACGTCGAACAGGAGCTGCTGTTCCACCGGCCGATCCGCGCGGGCAACCGATTGACCTGGGACCTCGCTGTCAACAGCCACCGCGCGGTCGACGGCGGCGACCTCATCGTCGTCACCACCGTCATCAGCGATCGAGACACCGGCCCGGTACAGACCGTCCACACCACCCTCAGCGGCCGTGGCGGCAACGAAGTCAGCGACATCATCGAAGCCGCACAACGGGTTTCGATCCAGGAGATCGCCCCGCCGATCCCCGATACCCGGAAGGCAGACGGTCCTTTGACGTTTCCGACCCAGCCGGACGCCATATTGCCGCACCGTGGGGAAATCGTCGCTGGATACCAGTTTCCGCGACGGACCTACCGATTGGGCCGCGGCGACCTCGTCAACTATGCCGGTGTCTCCGGTGACAACAACCCGATCCACTGGAACGACATCGTCTCGCGCACAGCAGGCCTGGATGACGTCGTGGCACACGGCATGCTGACCATGGGCCTCGGCGCCGGATACCTCACCAGCTGGCTCGACGATCCGAGCTGCGTCCGCGAATACACCGTTCGGTTCGCCCGAACTGTCACCGTCAACTCCCGGCGCCCAACCGACCTCGAATTCGGCGGCATCGTGCGATCCATCAACCAGCGCGACCGCACCGCCGTCATCGCGCTCACCGCACACACCGACGGCCACGACATCTTCGGCCACGCGGCTGCCACAGTGTGCCTGGCATGAAGCCGTTGCCGTCGATCGCTCGACCTGACTACATTTATTGAAAACGTTTTCCAGAAAGAGTAGCTTATGACTACCGGTGCCGCGGAACTAGGCGAAATCCAGGAGACATTGCTCATCCCCCTCTTCGGCCGGGCCACCGAAACCCACAAGCCGGACGGGCTGCTACACGATGCCAAGGCCGTCGAGATGGTCGAGGCGATCGACTACGACTTCGCTCGCTTCGACGGCGGCCGCAGCCTCCTCGGCGTGGTGCTGCGCACTAGCATGATCGACGCATGGGTGCTGGATTTCCTCGACAAGCACCCCGAGGGCACCGTCGTCGAAATCGGCGCCGGGCTCAACACCCGCTTCGAACGGGTCGACAACGGCACACTGCACTGGGTCGACCTCGACCTACCCGATGCGATGGCCCTGCGATCGAAGTTCTTCACCGAATCCGACCGACGCCGCATGGTGGCAGCATCCGTGCTGGAGGAATCCTGGATCGAGATCGTCAAGTCCTTTCCCGCACCGTATTTCCTCATTGCCGAGGGCGTACTGATCTACCTGGACGAATCCGACGTCCGACGGGCACTCACCCTCATCACCGAGAACTTCCCCGGCGCACACCTTGTCCTGGACACCTCGGGCCGCTGGATCATCGACCACCAAGATCGCCACGACGCCATGAAAAAGGTGACCGCCCGCATGCGATGGGCCTGCGACGACCCACGCGAACTCGAACGCTGGCACCCCGGCCTGCACACCCTGGAATCCCGAGACCTGTCCCAACTGCCAGACCGGATCCGCCCCCGAGTGCCGCTACCGCGCCGAATCGTGCTCCGCGCGGTCAGCGCGATATTCCGCAAGCGCTTCGGCCACTACAAGGTCAACTTTTACCGCATCGACGGCCCGACCAACTGAACATAGGGACCCGTCCATACCAACTCACCGAAGCGCATCAGCGTAGGGCCGACCTCAGCCGATGCCAACGGTCGGGCGACCGGCCATCCCCTCTCCTCGAATCGGCGACTTCCGCTCGTAGATCAGGTGGCGTCACGTTCGAGCCCCTCCGGACACGACCACTACGCTCACCGGCGGCCGCGGCACCGTGAAGCACCGGGGAAATCAACGCAACGCTCGATCTCGAAATGCGTAGGGATGGTGTTGCCGCCGCACGTCACCCGGGCCAGGCTCCGCAGTTGCCGGACACCGAGACCGATGCGCTGTACACGGGCGCTCGTCGCGTGCGTGTCGGCTGGAACCTATTGCGGTAGATCGGAACTCATCGACGCTTGCGCAACCCTCCGTTCGATCGCGGCGAGGTATCGAGTACATTGTCGTCGCCAATCTCGAACATGAATATCGTTACTGATACGAGAGGAGAGTGGCGGTGAAAATCGCCTTCGTCGGTAAGGGTGGCAGCGGCAAAACAACCCTGTCCTCATTGTTCATCCGTCATCTGGTCGAGCAGGCGTTGCCCACCCTGGCGATCGATGCCGACATCAACCAACACCTGGCCACGGCACTGGGTTCCACCGAAGAGGAATCGCTGACCCTGCCAACCCTCGGCGAGCACCTGCCATTGATCAAGGACTACTTGCGCGGACACAACCCGCGGATCTCCTCGGCAGAGGCGATGATCAAAACAACCCCGCCGGGAGCGGGTTCGCGGCTGATGAGTGTCGTGGAAGACAACCCGATCTACTCCGCCTGCATGCGAGACGTCGGCGGCGCCCGGCTGATGGTGACCGGACCGTTCACCGATGAGGATCTCGGAGTGGCCTGCTATCACTCCAAGGTCGGAGCGGCCGAGTTACTGCTCAACCACATGGTCGACGGTATCGGCGAGTATGTGGTGGTCGATATGACCGCCGGTGCCGACTCGTTCGCTTCGGGGTTGTTCACCCGCTTCGATCTGACCGCCCTGGTATGCGAGCCGACACTGCGCAGCGTCGGGGTCTATCGCCAATATCTCAACTACGCCAAGGACTTCGGCATCCGCATCGCCGTCATCGGCAACAAGATCTGCGACGCCGATGACCTGGCCTTCCTGCGCGAACACGTCGGCGAGAACCTGCTGTGCTGGATCGGCCGCTCCGCGCACGTGCGCGCGGCCGAACGCGGCGACGTTCGACCGATCGCCGACCTCGAACCCGACAATCGCCGAGCCCTGGCGACGATCCAGGAAGCCCTCGACGCCGTCACCCGCGACTGGGTTACCTACCAGCGCCAAGCCGTCGAATTCCACGTGCGCAACGCCAAAGCATGGGCAGGCGAGGATCTGGTCGCACAGATCGATCCCGACTTCATCTTGCTACCCGATACTGAGTCCGGACAGCCAGTGGAGCTGGCCACTCGCCCCTGAGTGGGTCGGCCCGAGCCGAAGGATGGGTCGGCTGCGGACTACCCGGCGGGATCCACCGGGTAGTCCAGCCGCCCGAGATCAGCCGGACCCGACACCCACCGGTCGAGTTCATTACTCGGGCGCCGTTGACGCGGTTACGCAAGCTGGTGCATCGGGGCCCGGTGGTGGTGGTGACCGGGATGTGGGGAGTCCGTAAACCCAGTTGGCCGCCGCGTATGCCCGCGGGGTGTTGACCGGTGATGTGCGATAGGATACCGAGCCCGACAAGCGCATCAGGAAGACGTTCCCTACGTTCACGTCATCGCCGACCCCGCCCGGCAGCCCAACCCAGATCTCCGGCAACTTCACCGCAGATTCCGCACGCCAGCTTGTCAATTCGCTGCAGTTCGGTGCACTCCCCCTTGTCCTTCACCGTGTCCTAGACACAGACACGCCAAATTCAGAAAAGCTGCAGTTCAGTGGCGTGCACCAGGTTGGGGATATGGGTCCGATCCCCCTCCGGACATGAACCCCCAAAGTAGCCCGGAATCGGTCTTGCCCGGCCCCCGCCCTATGGCCGCCCGACAACGCGCGATCGGCTTGAATAACCAACTGGTCGACGAGAAACCGCTGGTCCTCCCCTTTCCAGTCTACTTACGGTGAACGGCCGGTCGGATAGTCCGGACACCTGACTCATTGCGACCTTCGTGGGGTGCCCTGGCAGACACGGTGGCAGGGCTTCCGTTCGGCCGCCCGGTGATCTGACACGGCGACCGCTCCGTTCCCGTCCGAGCCGCGAGCTCTTCCTGTAGACACGTGGGCGCTGTGCGGGTGTCCGGCGGCCGGAACCCGGTTAGCAAAGTATGTCTTCCGCGGTCCAGACACCGTCAAACCGTTTCGGCGAATCCTTCATTGGCCCGCGATCGTGTACTGCCTCTCCGCATTCCAGGTTGGATGTGCAAGCATTTGTGTCGCTGCTATGGATCCACGCAGAAGGTGGCGCTTCGGGTCGGGACGCACGCCCGGTCCGGAGACCATCCGGCGGCATTCATCATTTGCGCTTAGTGGTCGAGCCGCCCGGAACCAGTTGTCCGGGCCCCTCGCTTCCCTACCATGTCGGCGACACCACCATGTCGCCAGGTCGCCCAATGTAGGTGCGCCGCAACGCAACAGGCCGACGTCCATGCCGCCATCGAGGGACCGTGCAGTGTTGTCCCATCAGTGAGATCTGGCCGCGGCGGCCGATCTTGGTGTTCAATGGAGGTCGGGTACGTATGCGCTGGGGAGGATCTGAGAAAGGTGCTTACCCATGCCCAAAAAACTTCTACCACACCGCACTTCGCACCACTCGGGGATCATCGCCCCTGACGCCACGCGCACAGTTCAGGCCAGCGATGTCCGGTGATGAAGTCTGGCTGAGTTCACTCGAAGTCTCCCAACGGTTGAAGATCCCGCTGAAGACGCTGGCGTCGTGGGCCAGTGCCGGTCGCGGCCCGCGCTTCGCCCGGATGGGCCGGTACCGCCGCTATCGGCTCAGTGACCTGCTCGCCTGGGAACAAGAACAACTCGACCGAGGCGGCGGAACGGGCCCCACCCGAAGGACGCACAGCTGAGCCGAAACGATCGGCACAAACGACGCTTCCCAATGCTCCCGGTGAGAGATCCAACCATCGATAGTTAATTCTCGGCTATCTTCTGGCTCTTGCTATCAGCGGATCGCTCTGCCGAAGATTCTCGCGCGGCCCGATCTTGAGGCGAAGTGCACATAAGGCGCATGTGAATTCCTTCGAGAACCTGGCTGTCGACCAGTGAATCAGTAGCAATCGAAATGTTGGGAAGGGTGTGATGGGCGGTAGGTTGCCGAAACCGGTCGGCACTTTTGGGGTACCAACCAAGCCGAAGAAGCAGCGCAACGGGCGCTGGCGGACCACTGTCCGCTACTACGGTGCGGGCGGTGCGCAACAGCTCGAGCGCATGGGTGTCAGTGCCGACGACGCCCGTAACCGGTTGGCGGAGGCCATGCGCGATTACCGAGAGCAGCTCGGGCGGGATCGGATCACACGCAACACCAAACTGATTGCGCTGGCGAAAGAACTACTGGGCGAGCTGGCTGGCGATGACGCCTACACCGCGAGCAACATCGAGGACTACCGGCGCGAGATCTACGTCTCCACCGACCGACGCGCCAACAAGGCCACGATCAAGATCGAGAACTCCATCGGGAACCTACAGATCTGGCAAGCCACCTCCGGCGAACTCGACCGCCACATCAAGCACCTGGTCTCCCTCGGATTGCGACGAAAGGCCAAGCAGCACAAGATCATCCTGCGGGCGATGATGCAGATCGCGGTCCGCCACGGCGTGATCGACACCAACCCCGTCGACGGCGTCGCCGCGTTCACCCGACGCCGCGTTCCCGCGCGCGGCAAAGTCGGTGACCACACTGCGCTGCCAGCGTTCCGGGCCCAGGTGCGGGCCTGGGCGCGCGGGGAAGCCATCCCCGGCACACCTGCATACACCAGCGGTCCCGCCAGGGACTGGACCGTGGTGTGGGTGGTGGATGTGATCACCGGGACCGGAATGCGACCTCACGAGGTGTTCGCACTGCTGCTCGATGACATCGACCTAGACGCCACCGACCCCTACCTCGATGTCACCGGCACCCTGGTGGAGATCAAGGGCGCCGGTGCCGGAGGCTGGGTGCGTAAACCCGCACCGAAATCCGAGAACGGGTGGCGGCGGATCCTGTTGCCCGAGCACACCATCGAAGCGGTCCGTGAAGCCGTCAAGGACCTCGAAGTCACCGCACGCCCCAACCCGGACAGGTTGCTGTTCCCCGCCCGCAACGGTTCGGTGCGTAACCCCAACAACTTCGGGCGCACCTGGCGTGCCGCCCGCGGCGACGACTTCGCCTGGGTCACCCCACGCACGTTCCGCAAAGGCGTGGCCACTGCAGTCGATCACGCCTTCGACAACCCTGAACGCGCCGCCCGCCAACTCGGTAACACCCGCGAGGTCGCCAAGACCCACTACATCGATATTCCCGAGACCGTGCCCGACAATCGGGCCGTGCTGGAGGCCTGGGCGCGCGGGCCGGGGTCGAAAACGTGAGATTTTTGTGAGATCGTTCAAATCTCGGAGCTTCTCCAGAAACGAGAAAACCCCTTCCGATGCTGGTCGGAAGGGGTTTTGTCGGTCGGGCTGACAGGATTTGAACCTGCGACCACCTGACCCCCAGTGAACCCGGCTATGCGCTCTGACGTCCAGCTGACACCGTCCTATCCAGGTCAGAGGCCTTTCGTGTTCCGCTGATGTCGCCGTGTCCGGCCTGTACCTGCCTGTCTTGACACACTGGCGGCACACTGAAGACCACTCCTGACCTGCGCTGAGACACGACCTCGACGATCCGGCCCTACCGCACGCCAACACCTCCGCCGTGCAGCCTGTCGATACCACCACCATCGTCGCACTCAACCCGTCTCCGCCATCACCGGCGCAATATTCCTCAACAAGCGTCACTGAAATCGAAGTAGAAGTTGCGAAAACGACTCCAGGCCCCCGCGAGCACGCGACGGATACGAGATCGTCGAGGCATCGGACGGCACCCTCATCACCTGCTACAGCATCATCCTTGCGACTGAATCGATCCTGGACGAACGCTGCCGCGGTCAGCCACATCCGCCACCTCGACGCACGACGCTCGGCAATCTGATCCGGCCATGCAACCACGCCGCGATGCAACCGGTTCGCCGCGGATCGGCTTGTCGACTCGTCCAGTCTCGACGTCCTGGCCATCGAATCCGTATCCCGCAGCACCTAACAGGGAGGACTCCCGATGAAGCATCGCATCGTCCCGACCCGCCGCGCCGTCCGCCATACTCCTCGACATCTGACCGCGCGCGGTGTCTCATATAGGGAGCCTTCGCCGCAGCACTGGACATCAGCAGAGACGCCGTTGCGCAGCAGACGTCACCGCGGCGCGACCACGTCGGGAGGGGACGTAGGCATGGACATCGATATCTCCTGCCCCACTTGCGGGCGCATGGAGTGGGTCCAAAGTGTGCCCGCGATCCGCGCGACCGGAGTCCAGACGATCACAGGCACCGACTATTACACCGGTGTCGGGATCGCTTCCAGCGGCTTCGTGCCTGTCGTTGGCTCCACGACGATCGAACGTACGAGCACTTCGAACCTTGCACGTGCTCTGGCCATCGCACCGGCTCAACGTCGATCAGGTCGACTGGTTGCATGGGGGCTGCTGATGTCGATCCCATTCCTCGGAGCCCTTGCCCCGATGACGTTCTCGGTAATGCGGCCACAGCCCGGTATCGGATGGGGTTGGGCACTGTTCGCGGCTCTCGTCATTCTCGGTGTGCTCGCGACACCTTCCGCGATCGTGTTCACGATCGCCAGTCATCGCGTCCGTCGCAACAGTCGGATTTCTCGTGGGATCCCCGCCGCCAGCATTGTCTGGCGGGCTGGTCAATACTGCCACCGCTGCGGGCTCTGCTTCTGGCCCTACCCACCCACCGCCACCGTTACCGCCCGAGAATCGATCGCGCCACACCAGTTCACCTCGATCGTCTGGAACGCAGGCGGATACGCCAACGTCTGAGCTACACGCTGTGGAGGTTGCACTCAACCGTAGCGTCGACCTCGCCCTACCGACCGCAAAGAGGTTTCGTAGCTGTCTGCGCACCGCGCGGAAGCGTGACGACGGATGAGAAGGACGGTGGACAGCACATGCTCCCCCGACGAACTGTTGAACCTCAATGCCGCAGCGGTCCGGCGGATCTCCTGTCCCTTCGATGGGCTCTCGTACGCTGACAACGCCCTCGACCACCGCTGATGCCACGTCATCGATGAGCGATAGGTCTGAACGGGCGCAAGTCCATTCAGCCGAAACGAAGGGCACAGTCCGGGTCATTTGGACTGCCCCAGACTCTCGCCGGTCGGCGCGGAATCACCTCCGCCTGGAACCCGTCGAGACACTTCTACCGCTGCCGACATGGACTCCGGATCGGCGGCAAGTCCACGCTCGAAGCGCTGTCCGGGGGCGCCCGTCTTCATACCGTCTCGACGTGCGCCAACGTCAGGATCGCGTGTTTTCGTAGCGTCGTCAGCAGCGGCTACCAGCTGACGTGCCTGCTTTGGCGTGATCTCGAGCAGGTCAGCGACATCGTCATCGGTGTTGCCTTGCTCGCGGATCCTCGCGGCGGCGAGTGCTTGACGGTGTCGGTGCTCTTCGATTTCGGCGGCAGCGCGTTCCCGCGCCGCCGCTATCTGCTGCTGTAGGGCGGCGATGTTGTCATCGCGCGCCTCCTCGATCCTCGTGATCGCCTGCCAGGCAGCGATGTACCGCCTTACTTCACCGGTGACCGCTTGCTCTCGTTTGCGGGCAGCATCGCGGCGATCGCGAATTCGTGCGCGCGAGCGTTCAAGTCGTGCGACGACCTCTGGTGAGCGGGTGCCGCGGGCACGACGGGATGCAACGTTTTTGTCCATGCTGAAATTCCTGACCAGCCGATCCGCGCATCAGTCCCCAGCTACGAGGATACGCGCCGATCTTCGTGCCGGCTCCGGCCATCTCTGAATCTCACTCGCCGCGCCGGTCCGCCCCAGCCCCACCTTGTGACGCGGCAGCCCCGACAACTCGAGATCTCAATCCACTTGTGTTTCAGGCGAACCCACTTCCCCACTGAAAACGCTCGCCCGTCTCGACTTTTCATAGCGGCGGGCGGCGGTTGTCTGCCAGCCGAGAAACCGCGATCCCCGACCAACCCCGGACGCCAGATCCGAGCACACGCTCGGGTGTGGCGTTCTTTCGTTTTCGGAAGGTGCTGCACCATGCCCGATTCCCTGCACTCCCCACCTGTGTGTGTCGTGTGTCGGTCGACCGATCCTGGTGACCGCTATCCGATCCACGATCAGTCGGTATGCCAGCGCTGCCTGCGGCTACTCGCTCGCTGCGATAGTTGCCGCGAACGCGTCATCGAGCTGACCGACACCGCCGAAGGCCACTTCGCCGCCTGGGTGGCCCAGCGCGGCGACTACCGGCCCCTTCTGGCCGAGATGGAGGACCTCGCATGTGCCTGCTGACCTACTTCCCGCCCGGCACGACACCGGATCCGGTCGCCCTGTCGGTCGGGGCGGGCGTCAATCCGCACGGTCACGGATTCGCGATCATTGCCGGACACCGGATTATCACCGGCCACGGTATGGAAGCTACGGCCGTGATCGACCGATTCACCACGGTGCGCAAACGTTATCCGCGGTGGGCCGCGTTGTTCCACTCGCGCTTCGCCACCCACGGGGTCCGCTCTGTGGCGAACTGTCATCCGTTCCGTCTCGGCGGTGATGCGCGAACAGTGTTGGCGCACAACGGTGTCCTGCCCAAGCGGGTGCATCCGGGCCCCTACGATCCGCGTTCGGATACCCGTATCGCTGCCGAGGACTATCTGCCGACCGCGCCGTTCGGGTCGATCGACACCCGCCGCGGCGCACGCGGTCTCGCCTCGTGGCTGGGCTCGAGCAAGCTGGTCATCCTCACCCTGGACCCTGCCTACCGCTACAGCGCCTACCTGTTCGGCGAGAAGGCCGGTCACTGGAACAACAGTGTCTGGTACTCCAACACCAGCTACCTGCCCTCGGCGCTGCGCCGGCCGAAACGGGCCCGCCGGTATCTGTGCGGCTATTGCCAGGACCTCGACCTGGACCGTAAGGGCCGCTACTGCAGCGGATGCGGCTGGTGCTTCGAGTGTGAAACCGCCTTCCCCGATTGCGAGTGCTTCGACCACAGCCGGACCGCGCAACGCACACCCCAGCCCAACCAAAGGTGCCTGGCTCCATCGACCTCACGACCTCGGGCGACGTCTCCCTGAGTCCTAGCCCGCGCTGATCTGTCCCCGAGAACCCCGTACGCAGCCGATCGAGCTGTGTGCGGGGTTCTTTACATTTCACCGAAAGGCCTTGTGCCATGCCCGCATCCACGCTGCTCGACCAGCTGTGCTCGCACTGTTCAGATCCCATGCCTGCAGCGGACCTCACCACCACGGTCGAGGGTGAGGACCTGTGCGCGGGCTGCGCCACCGACCTGTCTCGCTGCGATGGCTGCGCCCGACACACCCGCACCAGCCACCGCACCAGCCAAGACAGCCTGCTGTGTCAGGACTGCGTGTCCGGGTGGACCCGATGCGCTGACTGCGACACCTACAGCCACGACATCCGCACCGCGGTCGGCGGCCGCGACATCTGCGAGAACTGCGCGGACGAATACACCACCTGCGATGACTGCGACCGGCTCGCGATCGACACCTATCGCGTCGATAGTGGCAACCGGGTCTGCGCTTCCTGCCTCGACGAGAACTACCACGACTGCGCCGAATGCTTCAACGTCATCGCCTACGACGACATCTACTGCCGCGATTGCGCCCGACCCGAGCACGACGCAGTCCACTACTACGATTACAAACCCGATCCCGATTTCCACGGTGAGGGACCGCTGTTCCTCGGGCTCGAACTCGAAATCAAAACCCCCGATGCCCGATTCCGTGACGCGGTCGACACCGCCGTGGACCACCTCGGGGACCTGGCCTATCTCAAAGAGGACTCCTCGATCCGGCCGTGTGGGTTCGAACTGGTCACCCACCCGATGTCGTTCGACTACGCACGAACCAGGTTCCCGTGGCCGTTGTTGAACCGGTTGCGGTCGCTGGGCTGCTACACCGACACCAACGTCGGTATCCACATCCACGTTTCCCGCGATGGGTTCGACTCCCCCGCCCACGCCTACCGGTGGCTGAAGTTCGTGTACCGCAACCAAACTCAGGTCACCACCCTGGCGCGGCGCTCATCTGACTGGGCGCTGTTCTCCCCCTCGGCACGTTCGCGTGTCCGTGACTTCGCGAAAGGCGAGCGTGACGCGGCCCGCTACGAGGCCATCAACGTCCGCCCCGAGCAAACGTTCGAGCTGCGGGTCTTCGCCAGTTCCCTTACCCCGCAACAGGTCCAAGCCGCACTCGCGTTCGCCGCAGGATCGGTCGAATACACCCGCCACCTGCGCGCCGCCGATATCGCGCGCCGCCGCGGCTGGGAATGGGCCGCGTTCACCACCTGGCTACGCACCCGCCCGCAGTACTCGCCCCTGCTCGCTGAACTGGAGGCCCTGGCATGTGCATCCTGACCTTCGTCAAACCCGGCATCAGCCCCAACCTCGACGCCCTGCGCGGCGGCGCGCTGGCCAACCCGCACGGGCACGGCTACGCGGTCATCACCGCAGCCACCATCACCGTCGGCCGCGGCATGGACGCCGAAGCCGTCCTCAACGAATTCGCCGCTGTCCGACAGCAATACCCGAACAGCCCCGCACTGTTCCATTCCCGTCTGGCCACCCACGGCCTGCGCGATGTCGAAAACTGTCACCCGTTCGTCGTCGGTGGGGACGCGCGAACAGTCCTCGCGCACAACGGCATCCTGCCCGAGACCGTGCACCCCACCCAGGATGATCCGCGCTCGGACACCCGTATCGCCGCCGAGGATTTCCTACCCATACACCCGTTCGGGTCGCTGGATTCCTGGGCCGGGCGTGAACGGCTCGAACGCTGGCTCGGCACCGACAAGATGGTGCTGTTGAGCGTCGACCCCGCCTACAAGCATTCGGCCTACATCTTCAACGAACGCCTCGGCCATTGGGACGAAGGCAGCTGGTATTCCAACCACACCTACCTACCCGCCGAGGACGGCTACTGGGGCTACTGCGAGGAATGCGGCTATTTCAACGACAACCCCGTCGGCCCGCACTGCTCTCTGTGCGGCTTCTGCGCCGACTGCTTGTACTCCTTCCCCAAGTGCGTGTGCCCGTCGTTGGACGGCGAGGAACGCTACGCCGACCTGTTCGACCTCGAAACCGCCTGAACGCCAACATATCCACCGCAAGACACCGCCCTGGCGCCGGTGGCGCCCCTCCCTAGGCAAGGACCCCGATCCTGTGATGACACAACACCTCACCCTCGCCAGCACGCTGATCCGGCTGCGCGATATCTACGACCACCCGGTCATCGCCAGCACCGATGGCCACCGGGTACGGCTGCTCATCCACGAGGGCCAAAACCCTCACAGTGGTTGGCATTACACCGATCTCGGCCCCCAGGCAGCCGACGATCTGGCGTCGGCGCTCTAACCGTATCGACCACGCCCGCTGCATCGTCTCGCCCGCTGGTTCGACTTCTATTGGAGCCATCGGTGAGCAGGCCGTAGCTGCCCTCGCAGGTGGGTGTCGACACCGAAGGCGAGTTCCTGCGCCGGGTACTCAAGGTCATCGACGCCTGGTTGGTCGACGACGCGAATCGCGATGGCCTGCACCACGTCCGGGAGCTCGTCAACCGCCGCCCGCTCACCCTCTCCGACGCAAGCAACTTTGCCGCGCGCGGTGATGCGGTGGATCCGGTCGTCGAGGTCATCGGTACCGAACTGCACCGGCTGCGTCGCCTCGACACGATCGCGACCGTCGTGACACGCGGCGGGTACCGCCACGACCGGGTGCGGGTTGGTGCTGTGCATCGCCACCACACCGTCGTGCACCACAACACCAACACTCCCGGAGTTCTGCTGCCGCTCACCTTCATCGAATCGGTGCAGCAACTGCCCTGACCCACCATTCGGAGAGGACACCAACTGATGAACAGCATTGCGCCGTCGCATCGCGACGACATCGTCACCGAGTTGCTGCCCGCGCTTCCGGCCTACCTCGGAGACCGGGTGCGGCGGTTGCCGTTCACGATCACCGCGGCTCCGGCGTCGCGATCCCTCGGTGGCGCCGATGAACACTGACCTGCACGCCTACACCGCACGGCTACGCGTCGCCCCCCGCTACGACCACCACCTCCGCGCCTGCGACCCGGCCCACTCTGTTGGGTTCAGCGGTGTCGTGGTCGCCGGTTATCACGCTGCCTTCGGCATGCACCCACATTCTGCGACCGTGGTCGGGATGTTTCCCGGCGTCGATGTCGCCGCTGCTCGCGGCGAGCGGTTGCCGGTGATGGCACTGGTGCGGGTCGAGCACGCCACCCAGGTCATCACACCACATGGCGACGGCACCAGCCGAACCCACTGGGAAAACAGCCCTTTCGACCAACTCCCCACCGGGTTCAGCTGGTATCTCGCCCCGACCGACATCGACGTCGCGGGCCGGTGCGTGATCGCCGACCGATGCTGGTCGGCTGGTGGTCGTCAAGCCGTGCTGCCCCGGTCGGTCACCATGCACGCGCCTGGTGCGCCCACCGTGGTCGACGTCCACGACCACGACCCGCATACCGGCAGGCGCTGGAGGCCAAGGTGATCGGCAGTGGCACAGCATTGCTGGCCTGGATCGAAGCGAACCTGCCTGTCCTCGATGAGGACCGGTTCGGACCCTGGCAGGCCGCACCGGCCGCCCCCGGCGCGGTGACCGCCGACATCGAAGTGCGAGTGCGTATCCACGGCACCGCAACCGCCGACCGCGTCACCGCCGTTGCCCTGTCGGCCAGCCCTGTCACCGAACCACCCGAGCATTCACCGATGTCGCGCAGTGTTGCGGCGGCACAACCAGATTCGAGATGATCATGACCGATTCACCAACCCCTCACCCACCGACGGCGTCCGACCGTGCACCCGCGCTGGCGTACTTGGCCGGCGCACCGACCGCCCAGGGGATGGTTGTCCCGCACATCACCCTGGCCCATCGCGACCGGAGCCGACCGGTGTGGGGCAAACTCGACCCCGCGATCTTGTCCGAGACCTTCCGTGACCGGTTGTGTCAGATCTGCGGGCAACGGCTCTACGACCGTGTCGTGATCTACATACGGCCCGTCGACTACCTGCGTGGGTTGGCTGTAGAGCCTGGAGTCCACCCGCAATGTGGGTACTACTCCCGGCGTGTATGTCCGATGCTGGCCGGGCGCATCCACCGCTACAACCCCAACCCGGGCGAGCGGTTCTCCCGCTGTACCGACCCGGCCTGCCGCTGCGCGGTGTGGACGGTGCCCGAGCGTGATCCCCGCGAACCTGCCCGCGAAGGCCAACCCGCCGAAGCCTGGTACGAGGCGTGGATGCCGTTGTCGGACTACATCATCGTCTCCGACCCCGGTGATGACACCACCCCACCCGCGATCGGGGTCGACCTGCGCAATGCCCGGCTGTTGAAGGTCCGCAAGATCCGCGACGCCGCCCCCAACCCCGACCAACCCGCAGACCTACTCGCCGCGCTCATCCTCGGGCGTGCGTTGTTCGGCGACCCGGGTGAGTCGCGGTGACATCGCCCGACGTCCTCGCCGGGCTCGCCGCGACGGGGCGCCGGATCACCGCGATCCGCGCTTCTACCGATCAGCAAGGAGCGTGATCATGGATCTGCTCGACCTCACCCACCAGATCACCGCCGCCCTCGGGGCGGGCTGGGTCGCCGAACGCGGCCAGCCACACCGAGCACACGTCCTACTCCATGGCCCCGACGAACAGCGCCTGTCGGTCACCGATGGCGACGACTCCCACCGCCGCAGCGACCACGGCCGCCTGCACATCCGCGCCGATTACCACCAATACGGCTCAGACCTGGGCACCGGGGAAGGCGATAACACCATCACCGTTTCCGCCCACCGCACCGCGACCGCGATCGCCACCGACATCTCCCGGCGACTACTGCCCGACTACCAAGCCACTCTCGCGCGGTGCCGCCCCCGCGCGCACGCCCACACGATCCGCCTCACCCAGCCCGACGCGACCATCGACACCCTGTGCCGGGTCCTGGCCCCCACCGAAGTCCTCCCTCCTGGTGATCGCATCAGCTTCGGCGAATCCGGTGACGGTGTTCGCGGGCAGATCCGCGTCCTCTACAGCGGCGCAACCGAATTCGAACTCGACGTCACCGCCGCGCACACGATACAACTGGCCCGTGTCATCGCAGCGCACCGCCGCACCCGCCAGGAGCAGCAGTGACCACCCCGCTCGCGCCAGCGGGCCCGGACTTGCTCACCGCGGCCCTCGACCACGCAGAACGCGGATTCCACATCTTCCCCCTCCATCCCGCCACCAAGCTTCCCGCCATCAAACGCTGGGAAGACAACGCCACCCGTGATCTGGCACGGATCCGCCGCTGGTGGCGCCGCTGGCCCGCCGACAACCTGTTGACCGGACTAACAGACGACACTCCGGCCTGGAACGTCACCTCACTTCAAACACCCTGTACCCGTTGTGCATCCGCTCAATTCAGGAGATTGCATGACACCGCACGGCGATACCCGGCCCGATCTGTCCTTGATCGTTCTGCCACGGTGGGGTGCGGTGATGGCCGTCAATGATGCCGCGCCCTGGCTGGTGGTCGATCCGAACGGTGTTGCAGTGGAACCGATCCGACGCTTCCTGCTGGACCTCGTTGCACGTGACAGCAGTCCGGCCTCGGTCCGCAGTTATGCCTTCGGGTTGCTGCGGTGGTGGCGCTGGCTGCACGTCGCGGGCGTCGACTGGGAGCATGCCACCACAGCTGAAACCCGTGATTTGGTTCTGTGGATGCGGCTGGCACACAAGCCGATCAGGTCGCAGCGAACAGCTTCGACCGCCACCGCTGGCACAACCAACCCGATTACCCGCAAGCCCTATCTCGACGATCGGTACAAGCCGCGCACGGTCCGGCACAGCAATGCGGTGATCCGCTCCTTTTACAGTTTCTGGAACGAGTTGGGTGAGGGTCCTGTAGTCAATCCGGTGCCGTTGGGTCGCGGCAGGGGTCGAGCGAACGCTCATCACAACCCGCTGGAACCCTTTCGCCCGCAGGGCCGTATCCGGTACAACCCGAAAGTTCCTCATCGCACGCCGCGGGCGATTCCCGACGAGCAATGGATCGCGTTGTTCTCGGGTCTGCGTTCTAATCGTGATCGGGCGATCCTTGCTGTCACGGTCAGCAACGGTGCCCGTGCCGCGGAGTTGCTCGGTGTCCGGTCCGGAGTGGACCTGGACTGGGGCGAGCAGCTGGTCCGCGTCGTACGCAAGGGCACTCGCGCCGAGCAGTGGCTGCCGGTCAGCCCGGAAGCCTTCGTGTGGATCCGGTTGTACCTGGCTGATCTCGGCGCTCCGCTGCCGCCGAATCAGCCACTGTGGCAGACACTTCGACGCCGCGACCATGGTAGCGGCCTGACCCGGCAGCCGTTGAGTTATGACGCGCTGCGTGCGGTGTTCCGTCGGGTCAATACGCTGCTAGGAACCAACTGGTCGATGCATGACCTGCGCTACACCGCCGCGTTACGGATGAGCAGGGATTCGGCGCTGTCGATGCGTGATGTCCAGGTCATCCTCGGCCATGCCCATCTATCGACCACCGCGGACATCTATCTGGCCGAGGACCAGACCGAGGTGATCGAGCGAGTCCATCAACATCTGCAGCGCCGCGTAACCGACGCCGCTGCCCCGCCTGTTGCGCCGGCGGCGGGGTACGACGCAGCCGATCTGAATGTTTTGTTCGGGGAGGGGATCCGATGACTACCATCGAGCCGGCCCCGTCGATAGCCAATAGTGTTGCGCCGCTGAGGGGATCGTGTCCGGGGCATGTCGCTGGTCCGGCGGATCGCCTTTCCGCCGAGGCGGCCGCCCGTCGTCTGCTCGACCTACCCATGTGGTTCGACTCCAAGGCGTATGTGCAGGCGCAACGGTTACGCGGTGCGCTTCGAGTGCTGGCATGGCTCGAGTCATCACCCGGTGCCGGCTGGCAGCAACGCTGGTCAGCTTCGGGTATCGATGACGGCTACGACTGGCTCGGTCAACTCACCGCCGCGGACCCGCGGGGTTGGCCGATCAACCACCATGAATTGCGTTCGGGAATGAATTGGCTGTTGCTGGGGCGCACCATCAATCCCGGCTACGGCTACTTCGCCCACAACAGGTCACAGTTCCTCTACGAACATGGTCCTGCCGCGATCGACGCGGAAATGTTCGACCGCGTCGCCGAACGGGCAACAGCGTTGAAAGTGACGGCGCTCGAACACCGCAACGCTGTCCGCGTCATCGCCAGGACGGCACTGCACACCGGGAAAACGATCCGCGCGCTCACCGCCACCGACATTTTCGAGCAGCGAGACTGGAACCTCGGCCACAACACGGCCAACAAGGGCATCAACACCGCCTGGGATCTACTCGGTGAGGTCGGCGTCCTCGAGGTAGAGGGATCGTTGGCCGAAACCGTTCGGGTGGGGCAGCGCCCGGTCGATGAATTGGTCGACTTTTATCGCATCACCAGCCCGCGGGCACAGGAAGTGCTGATCCGCTACTGCCAGGAACGTGCACCCGCCCTGGACTACAACAGCTTGCGCACGATGATAGGTCGCTTGGTGGGAACATTCTGGGCCGATATCGAAGCACACCATCCCGGCATCGATGACCTCGATCTGCCCGACGAGATCGCCACCGCATGGAAACATCGGTTGCGTACATGTACGACCAAGCGAGGCACGATCCGGCCGCGAACCTCGGTGCTGGAGATCCTGACTCAGGTCCGCGCCTTTTACCTCGACATCCAGGAGTGGGCCCACGCCGATCCATACTGGGTGCAGTGGGCCGTGCGCAGCCCGGTCCGCAAAGGCGACACCGATGGCATCGTCAAAGCTCGCCAACGCTCCACCGCCGCGATGCATCAACGCGTCCGCGAACGCCTTCCGCAACTACCCGTGCTCGTCGAGACCGCCACCGGGCACCGCGACACCTGCCGCGACGCTCTCGACTCGGCCACCGCCACACGTGTCGGGGAGGTCTTCGGCCACGACGGACACCGCTACCGCAGAATTACTGCCGCCAACGAGACGACCGGCTACAAACGCGGCCCCCACGACGTCATCGTCGAAGAGACCGAGACAGCGATCCGGACCAACCTCTCACGCGCGGAGGACGAGGCGTTCTGGACCTGGGCGATCATCGAGACGCTGCGTCACACCGGCGTGCGCGTCGAAGAACTCCTCGAAATCACCCACCTCGCACTGACTTCCTACCGGCTGCCCGATACCGGCGAGCTAGTGCCACTGCTGCAGATCATCCCGTCCAAGACCGATGAGGAACGCCTACTACCTATTGACTGAACTACGTTGTCTGTCTTAGCAGTTCAGGGGACAGATCCAGCGTCAAGGGGCTACGGTCCCTGCCCGTGGTCTCAAACGAGAAGCAGCGGGATCTGAAGTCATTGGTGGTGCCGGCGGCCGGGGCGTTGGTCGCGACGGGCGATCGGTGGGAGCCGTATCGTCTGGTCGATCCGGATGGAGCGCCGGTCGAGGCGGTAGCGGCGTATTTCCGTGAGTTGCAGGCGGCCGGGCGCAGTCGGGCGACGGTCCGCTCATACGGGTTGGGCTTGTTGCGCTGGTTCCGGTTCTTGTGGGCGATCGGCATGCCGTGGGATCGGGCGACTCGGGTGGAGGCCCGCGACTTCTGCCGGTGGCTGCTGGTCGCGGGGAAGCCTGTCCGGTCGCATTGGCGCAACCAGAGTAGTTCGGCGGCAACGCCTTCCGGGCAGCCGTATGCGGCGTCGGTTCGTGCGCACAGTGAGACGGTGTTGCGGTGCTTCTACGACTTCCACCTCGGCGTCGCGTTTGGACCGATTCTGGTCAACCCGTTCCCGTTGGTTCGCGCGGGGCATGAGGGCCGCAGGCACGCGCACCACAATCCGATGGAGCCCTTCCGGAACGAGCGGTCGGGACTGTATCGGCCACGGGTGCCCAAGCGGGTTCCGCGCTCGATACCCGACGATGAGTTCAACGAGATCTTCGCGCACCTGCCCTCACACCGGGATCGCGCGCTGGTCGCGTTCTATGTCTCCACCGGTGCTCGGGCCTCGGAGTTGTTGTCGGCGACGCAGGCCGGCGCCGATCCGGGACGGCAGGTGATATCGGTGATTCGTAAGGGCAGCAGGGCGATTCAGGAGTTGCCGGCCTCGTCGGATGCGTTCGTGTGGCTGCGGCTCTACCAGGTCGAAATGGGTGAGTTGATTCCGCGGGGAAAGCGGCTGCCGTTGTGGTGGACGCTGCGGCGGCCGATCCGGCCGCTGACTTACCATGCGGCGCACCGGATGTTCGAGCGTGTGAACGCTGCGGCGGGCAGCACGGCGACCTTGCACGGATTGAGACACACTGCGGCCTACCGGATGGCCGAAGACCCTGGTCTGCCGCTGACCGACGTCCAGTTCGTGATGGGTCATGCCCAGCTGACCACGACGCAGATCTATTTGACGCCCCGCAAGGAGGACGTGATCCGCAGGGTGCTGGCCCACCATGCTGAGCAGACCCGGCAGGCCGCCGAACGGGAGCGGCCGGCCCCGGCTCCTGGTTACCGACCGGAAACGCTGGATATCCTGTTCGGGGCCGGGCGCCATGACTGAGGTCATCACGTTTCCGGGCATTGCGTCTCGTCCTTCCAAGGCCCAGCGCGAGTCAGCGCGAGTCCGCTTTCCCCCGCGTCTGGTGGAGACCGACTGGCCCGCAACCGGGCAGGACCGCGGTCAGGTGTGGCAACGGCTCACGAGCGGAATGTTCGTGCTCGACAATGTCAACAGCCAGGAGAGGCGCGTTCGCGGACTGGCGTGGCTATTGAACTGGCTGACCGACCAGCCCGGTGAAACGTGGCAGCAACGCTGGATGGCCAGCGGCGCCGACGATCTCGGCGACGCGTGGCGTCAATCGCCGATCGCCTGGCAACGGGCGCGCGGTCGGGAGTCGCGATGGCTCTGGCATGAACTGTCGGGGGCGCTGGTCGTCGCGATCTGCGGTGACATCGTCCGCCCTTCGCTGGGCTGCCTGGTCGCCGGCGCGGCCGGCAAGGGCTCTCTGACCCGCAACCTGGCCCGCCATCGTGACCCGCAGGGGTTCGCGCGCCTTCGATCGTTGTGCGACGCCGACCCCCACGTGTCCGCTTATGCGGCAAGCCTGACGTTGCGCCGCAGCGCCGAGATCATCGCCGCCAAGGGAGGCATCCTGACCGACATCACCGTCGGTGATGCGCTGGAGCTGATGGACTGCGAAGCAGCGACCTTCACCTGTCCGACAAAAGATCACAAGGTCTTCTATCGGATGCTGCGCGAAGTGGGGGTTTTCGAAGCCGACGCGCCGGAACGATTGCGGGCGTTCCGCACCGCAGGCCAGCTGACCCCGGCCGAACTCGTCGACCGCTACGGACTGCAGTGCCGCCCCGTCCGCGACTTGCTCGTGGACTACCTGGCCGAACGCCAACCTGCGCTGGACTACACCAGCCTGAAGCAACTCGCCTACTATCTGGCACAACGGTTCTGGGCCGATCTTGAACAGCATCACCCCGGGATTGACAGCCTGCAACTGCCACGCGAGGTCGCCGAGACATGGAAGCAGCGCCAGCGAACCAAACAACAGGTGACCACCACGGCGAGCGGAGAGAAGACCGTCATCGCGGTGGAGCGGATCGGCTATCGCCAATGCCTGACCCCGGTGCGGGCGCTCTACCTCGATCTGGCTCAGTGGGCGATCGAGGATCCTGCCCGGTGGGCGCGGTGGGCCACTCCCTGCCCGGTCGGTCAGGAAGAGATCAGCCAACGCAAATTCCAGCGCCACCGCAAAGCACGTATGGATGCACGCACTCGCGAACGGCTTCCGGTCCTTCCGGTGCTGGTGCATACCGTCAGCGAGCGACGAAACAACGCGGCGATCCTCCGGCAGGCTGCTGACCAGACCCCGCCTGGCCAACCCTTCACTGCCGCCGGACAGACACTGACCCGCTCGATAACCAAGACCGCAGAGAAGATCTGGGCTGACGATCCAGCAACCGGCAAGCGCCGCGACCTCGGCCACGAAGACGACCATGCGTTTTGGGCGTGGGCGGCCGTGGAAGTTCTTCGTCTGACCGGCTGCCGGGTCGAGGAACTGCTCGAGATCAGTCATCACAGCCTGATCCAATACCGCCTGCCCACCACGGGTGAGATCGTGCCGCTGCTGCAGATCGTTCCCTCGAAGACCGATGAGGAGAGGCTCCTGGTTGTCTCCCCGGAGTTGGCGGACGTGCTCTCCACCGTCATCCGTCGGATCCGCGAACCCGATGGCACCGTGCCACTCGTTCCCGTTTATGACCGTTATGAATGCGTATGGAGGCCACCAGCGCCCGTCTTGTTCCAGCGACAGTTCCCCAGCGAGATCAGGGCGATCAGCGACAGCTCACTACGAACCATGCTCAACTCCGCCCTGGCCCACACCGGCCTGAAAGACCCCACCGACGGACAACCACTGCATTACTCGCCCCACGACTTCCGGCGAATCTTTATCACCGATGCCATCATGAGCGGCCTGCCACCGCATATCGCCCAGATCATCGCCGGCCACCACGACATCAACGTCACCATGGGATACAAAGCCGTCTATCCCGAGGAAGCCATCCAAGCCCACCTGGCGTTCCTAGCCCGCCGCCGGAGCCTGCGCCCCAGCGAGGAATACCGCACCCCGACCGACGCCGAATGGGAAGAATTCCTCGGCCGCTTCGAACGCCGCAAGGTCTCCGTCGGCACCTGCGGACGCGCGATTTCTAGCCCTTGCGTCCATGAACACGCCTGCGTCCGATGCGCGCTCCTTTGGCCGGAACCCCGCCCAACGACCCCGACTGACCGAGATCCGCGACAACCTCATCGACCGCATCGCCGAGGCCGAACGCGAAGGCTGGCTCGGCGAAGTCGAGGGACTCCGAATCAGCCTCGCCGGCGCCAAGGACAAACTCACTCAACTCGACCGGCGCACCCATGACACGACCACCACCAGCCTCGGAATCCCCACGGTCACAACAATTTCCTGAGCGCAGTGTCGAATCCGGGCGCCGACCGAAGATTAAGTTCAGAGAATGCTGGTCAGTCCGGAGCTCGCCAGCGTCCTGGCCTCCATCATCAGCCGACTGCGCCGCGGCAACGCCGGCATCGTCGCGCTGACCGCGCGCTACGATCCACACGAACGCACCACCGGGCCCGACCTTCCCCACCTGTTCCAGCGACGCCACGCGCACCGCTGGAAAGTGTTGAGCTACACCGTCGTCCGTCGACTACTCAACGACGCTGTGGCCCGTACCGGACTGCGCGATGCGGCCGGTGATGCCCTTGCCTACACCGCACACGACTTCCGCCGGATGTTCGCCACCGAAGCGGTCACCGGTGGGCTGCCCGTTCATATCGCGGCCCGCCTGCTCGGGCACCGCACCATCGTCACCACCCAAACCTATCTCGCGGTCTTCCAAGACGACCTCATCCGCGCCTACCGCACCTACGTCGACGGGCGTCGTGCCGTGCGCCCCGATACCGAGTATCGCGAACCCACCACCACGGAATGGCAAGAGTTCCAGCAGCATTTCCACACCCGCAAACTCGAACTCGGTACCTGCGCTCGCCCCTACGGCACCGGCTGTCAGCACGAACACGCCTGTCTGCGTTGTCCGATGCTGCGAGTCGCACCGACCCAACGCAACCGGCTGATCGAGATCATCCGCAACCTCGACGATCGCATCACCGAAGCCACCATGAACGGTTGGCTCGGCGAAGTCCAGGGACTGAAATACAGCCTCGCGAAAGGCAAAGACAAACTCGCCGCCCTGGACCGAACCCTGACCAACCCCGCCACCGCCACCCTGACCGATCTCGGCGTCCCGATGTTGCGTTCTCCCGGATAGTCCACGATCACAAGATCTGTTCGGAGGTGAAACCTCATGTCTGACAATCGGCTTCGAGATAGCGCTCTCGCCGCGGCCCGCCACGGCTGGTTCGTGTTTCCGCTGCGACCCCGCTCGAAGAAGCCCGCCATCAAACGGTGGGAGCAGCAAGCCACCATCAACTCCTCCACCATCAACGCATGGTGGCCTCAGAACTCGACCAGAAACGTGGGGATCGCGTGTGGTCCCAGCCACCTCCATGTCCTCGACCTCGACGTCGCCTACTCCCCGACCACGCCGCAGCCTCGGACCGAAGTCGGCGATGGCCGCGACGTTCTCAAACAACTAGCGGACACAACCGGACACCCCGTCCCGGTCCCCACCTATACCGTCGCCACACCATCGGGAGGTGCTCACCTGTATTACCTGGCACCCGTAGAACCGTTGTTGCGCAACAGCATCGGGCGGCTAGGAGCGCATATCGACACGCGAGGCCACGGCGGCTACGTCGTCGCTGCCGGATCCAGCCTCGGATTCGGCCGCTACCGACTGGTCGACAACCGGGCACCGATACCGTTACCCGATTGGCTGATCACCGCATTGGTCACTCCCCCGCCGCCGATCATCCCCACTGCGGCACCACGGGACCTCGACGCGTACGTGGCAAAGGCCCTCGGCAACCAAACCACCCGCGTACGTACCGCATCGACGGGCACCCGACATCGGACGCTGCTGCTGGCGGCCAACAGCCTCGGCCGACTCGTCGGCCGAGGCTTGCTCACCCGCCACGACGCTTACGCAGCCCTGTACAACGCCACCACCATTCACATCGGCATCGATCAATTCACCCATACCGAAGCCGAACGCACTATCGGCGACGGGCTCGACCATGGTGCCAGCCACATCTGACCCGAGTGCCCGGTAATGCCGACGAGCGCGCATCACCTAGGCGCTGTCCAACAATCGGTCAACCCGACTTGTCAAACACTTCGCCTACTCAACACGATTCTCGACACCGTCTGATTTCGATCTTCGCGAGGTTGGTCAGGTTTCGAAGTCGCCTTCAGTGATTTCGAAGTCCTGTTCAGTAAGGAACCTATCCGGGAGCGCTAGTTTGTGGATAGTGCGCAGCGCCAACAGGTATTGGCGTGGCAGCGGACCGGTGGTGTAGGGAATGTCGTACTTGTCGCACAACGCTTGGACGCGCCGGGCGATTTCGGCGTAACGGTTGCTGGGCAGGTCCGGGAACAGATGGTGTTCGATCTGATAGCACAGATTCCCGCTCAGGAACGCCAGCACCGGCCCCGCGTCGAAGTTCGCCGTGCCGAGCATCTGCCGCAGATACCATTGTGCTTTGGTCTCCTGCTCCACCGCCATAGGCGTGAATTTCTCGGCGCCGTCGGGGAAATGGCCGCAGAAGATCACCACATGTGCCCAGAGGTTGCGCAGGGTGTTGGCTGCCAGATTCGCTACGAGCGTGCGGCGCCAGCGTCGACCAGTCAACGCAGGGGCCAGCACGTAGTCCTTCCCAGCTTGTCGGGCGATCTTGCCGATCAGCGTTTTGGCTTGCGATCTTCGCTCCGCGCTGGTTGCCACGCGCTCCTGCTCGGAGTACAAGCCGTGCAGGGCGATGCCCCACTCGAAGGTGACCGCCAGCAACACGTACCTCAGCGGCTGCAGCAGGAACCGAGGCCGCCACGGCTGGTCTCTGGTCACCCGCATCACACCGAAACCGATATCGTCGTCAAGACCCAGCACGTTCGTGTACATGTGGTGGCGGACGTTGTGCGAGTACCGCCACTGCGAGGACAGCCCGACCATGTCCCATTCCCATGTGCTGGAACAGATTTCCGGATCGTTCATCCAATCCCATTGGCCGTGGCAGACGTTGTGGCCGATTTCCATGTTCTCGATGATTTTGGCCGTCGCCAATCCGACGGTGCCCAGCACCCAGCCGACTCTGCTGCGGCTGACCGCGATCGTCAGCCGCGACAGGGCATCGAGTGCGCGTTGAAACGCGATCGTGTGCCGGATGTAGCGCGCATCCCGTGCCCCACGCCGGTTCTCGATGTCGCGGCGAATCTCATCGAGCTCACAGCCGAGCGCCTCGACATCAGCCGGGCTCAGATGCGCGTAGGCCGCGACGTCTGTAATTGCCATTCCTGAGCCACCCCTGCATCTTCTGACTACGTGGTCGGCGAGGACAGGCCGGTGAGAATTCAGCGACGATGCCTGGCGCGAGCAGCGGAATCAGCGCCGGAGGTATCTCTTGCCAACGCCTGCGTGCCCGCTGGTGCCGCGGCCCACCCCGGCACCAGCGGGTAGAGGCCCTCGACGGCCCGAGCGGCGAACCAGGTCCTGCCGGTCGGGCTACAGGGGTCACGCCGCGCTGCGGCCGTCACCAGGCCGAGCGCTGCGGAATCCCTATGGGTGCGCTTGCGGCGTTTCCGAGTCCGGGAACTCATAGCAATCGACTCTAGATAGTTCCTGCGTGGACACGCCGGTGATCGCGAAGCGTGTTCCCCGTCAGCAAACTGTTCCGCTCCCCTGGAAGTGGAACGACGACACCACACCCGACGAACCACAGCCAGCGAGCGGTGACCAGGGTGAACCGGGACAGCGTTCGTTCCGGAAGTCGTTCCACCTAACATGTTCCGAAAGGCCCGTACGCCGACCTCCGCGAACAAGGAAGCAGCCTCGGCGAAATCACGAGCAGGACCGGCATCGCGAAGGCATCACTACACCGCTACCTTGCGCCCGCGAAGGAACAGCAGCAGTGAAAGCGCCCCTTCACCGGGAAGGGTCATCGATGGTCGGTTCGGTCGCGCGTGGACGCTTCGCGTGACGGCGTCTGGCGGGGTTCGGATTCTTCTCGCGTGTCGCGTGCTGGGGAGTCCGGGTCGATCTTATCGGCGCGTTCGAACTCCTGCTTCAGCTCGTCGCGGGAGGTGACGGCTTCGCCGCGGTGAGCCGCTGCTTGTTCTTGCAGGCCCGCCGCTTGCGCTGCCCTGACATCGGCCTCGGCCCGAGCGGCTCGGGCCTTGGCCGCGGTCTCGTCGGCGAGCGCTTCACGCTGGCCGACCTCGTGGGACCGTTCGGTTGCCTTTTCGCGGATGCCCGCGGCTTCGACGCGGCGGTGTTGTTTACGTTTGTTCAACACCAGCCAGGTGAGCGCGGCTACGATCAGGATTGCCGCGATCACGACAACAACGATGACGATGATCGTGGTGGTGGTCATGTCGGCCTCCTCGATCTTGGTTGAGCGTGGTCGGTGTGGTTGGCGCCGGTGTCGGGAATGGGTTCGGTCGACCGGCGACCGTGTGCGCGGGCGCCGATGTTGTCAGCGACTGGGTTGGGGCACATGGCAGTTGGTCACCTTGGGATTGACCCCGGCATAGTTCAGTGGCCCCGCGAGCACGGTCACCGCGATGGTCCCGACACCCGCGCAGTTCTGTTCGGCGTGGGTGATGTATCCGCGTTGCCCGGCGGCGACCGCGCCGATGATCAGCCATACCAGCACCAGCAGTGTCAGCCACCGCATCATTGGCCTCCTGGAGTCGATGGATGAACCAAGACCGGGCGTCAGAAGTAGTGGCGTCGCCCGCCGACGGCGCGGCCCATCGACCCCAACAGCAGCAACACCAGACCGATGATGAGGACCACGATCCCGATGACCCACAGGATCTGGATTTTCAGCAGGAAACCGACGACGAGAAGAATGATTCCGAGAATGATCATGGTCGATACCTGGTTTCGGTGGCGCAGTGACGGGGCTGTGCGGGTGGGCCACCCCGCTAGTTGGGTGGGGCGTCAGTGTTTGAAGGCGTCCTTCATTTTTGCTCCGGCCTGCTTGGTATTGCCCTTGGCCTGATCGATACGCCCCTCGGTCCGCAGGCGAGTGTTGCCGGTGCCCCGGCCGACCAGTTTCTTAGCGACGCCCTTGGCGGCTTCGGCCTTGTGCGCGATCTTCTTACCGATGCTCATGGTGGTGGTCCCTTTTCGCGTGTGCTGTCGTCGCGGATGCGGCGAACATCTATTGCGGGTGGCGTCAGCCGCGCCCCGAGTGCGGGTTGCCTGCGGCGTGGCGGTCCCCCGATCGGTTGCCGAATCCGAAAAGGTGGAATCGGTCGCGACGCGCAGCACCGTCGGTTCCGGTATCTCGGGTATCTCGCGTGTCGCCGAGGGCGGGGGAGGCAGTGGTGCGCCGCCGTTGCTCGTCGAGGTGGGACTGCCGGTCGGCGAGGTCGTCGCGGTCCCGGCTCACCGCGGTGGTCTCGCGGCGCGACACCTCGAGTTCGCTGCGCGCGGTACGGCCGCGGCGGGCGGTGCGCCGGGCACCGGCCAACAGCAGACTCAGCCCGGCCAGTCCGGCCGCGCCGACCACGATGCCGTAGAGAAACAATAGGCCGGTCGAGCCGGTCACGTGGTAGCCGAACACGGCGAAATTGTCGGTCAACGCGTGGTTGACACCCCCGTTGGCCAGCACCCCAGCGAGCCCGACCATGACGGCCGCGACCAGAACGACAAGACCGATGATGACGATCACTGTGCTACCCGCCAGATCTACGCTGTGATGCTCACTCAACCACCGCATACCCACTGAGTCAACAACGTAGAGCTGCACTTTATGGCCGCCCGATTTGCGCCGACGTCAGCGCCAACTCCGCACCGAAGCAGGGATGCACTGAAACACGACTTCGAGGAATCACCGAAGGCGACTTCGAAAGCTGACACATCCCCGAACTGGGAAAATGAGCGATCAGACCGAGCCGACCCGGCCCCGTATCTACCGCCAGCAGGGAAGGCGGGGCTAGGCTGACAGCACGGCAGCGCCGCACAACGGACACCTTTCGGACCCTTCGACAACCCCCGCCATCGGGTGGGTTCTCGGGACAACGGCCCGGCCCGACAGTAGCCGGCCTCGGGACTGTGCTGCGCACCCCGCAGACCGCCCATCGCACCCCCGGCGGAGCTTCTCACCACCACGGATACGGGGCGAGCACCATGCCTGACAACAATCCGTCCTCGACGTCGGCCGGCGCATCGCCGTCGGCGTCGTATGACAACTCGTCCTCGATAGCGGGCCGACTGGCCCAGAACAGCGTCTTCGAACGCTTCGCCCGCGCCGGCTTCGTTGTCAGTGGCATCGTGCACCTGATCATCGGCTACATCGCCATCCGGATCGCCCTCGGCGGCGCAACCGGCACCGCCGACCAATCCGGGGCCATGACCGAACTGGCCGCCAAGCCGGGCGGCGTCCTCGCCCTGTGGGTGGGCGTCGTCGCGTTCGTACTGATGGCGCTGTGGCGGCTCGCCGAAGCGGCACTCGGCAGCGCGTCCAAACCCCAGGCCGAGGACAAGAAGTCCGAAACGATCGATCGCGTCAAGGCGTTCTCCCTGGCAGTGGTCTACTTCGCGTTCGCGTTCTCCGCGTTCGGATTCGCCCGCGGCAGCGGCAAGTCCAGCAGCGGCCAGAGCGCAGGAATCACCGCCCGCATGATGCAAACCGCCGCCGGCACGATCGCCCTCATCGCAGGCGCGCTGATCATCATCGCGATCGGCGGCTACCACATCTACAAAGGAGCCAGACAGAGCTTCCTCCAGGACCTCGAGGGCACCACCAGTGACCTGGTACGACGGCTGGGCACCGTCGGATACATCGCGAAGGGGCTGGGCATCGCCGCCATCGGATTGCTGGTAATACTCGCCGTCAACCAATCCGAGCCCGACAAAGCCGCCGGCCTCGACGGTGCCTTTAAGACTCTCGGGGCCCAACCCTACGGAGCAGCGCTGCTCATCACGGCCGGCCTGGGCATCATCACCTACGGCCTCTACAGCTTCGCCATGGCCCGATACACCAAGATGTAGGGGTCCCGGAGCAATCTTGCGAAAAACAACGACAATGGCTTGACCAGCGGTGATGTCGGGATTCCGGTTCGGGCTGCGGGGCATCGTGATCGGTGCTCGGCTTGGCTGCCAATGACGTTGGTCGGTGTGCTGGAGGATGCCGGTGCTCATGAGGTCGATGACCTCGCTGATGCGTGGTACCGACAGGGGTTCGATCTTCATTCGAGGGATGATCCGAGATCATGCCGACCCGCACCGACAGAGCCTGTCGGCTCGATAGCCTGATCACCCATGGTGAAAGTAGTGGCCGATCCGGATGACGACGATTACGTGCCCACCGAGAACGAGTCGAACAACGACTGCCCCGAATGCGGTGCGTACAGATCGATGATCAAGTCCGCGGTGGACTGGACGTCGGCGAGCTGGTGCACGTCTGCAACCGCTCCGGCTGCGACTTCACCACCGACACCCACGAGGTCCCCGACGACTTCGTGTGGTAGACACGCAATCTCAGCGAACCCGATATGTGATCAGATCCGGCCGTCGCGGGGCGAGCCGCATCAGCGCCTCGAGCCCGGCTTCGGCGTCGGATTTGGCCATCAGCTTCTCGATCGTCTGGCCCGACAGCGTCGTGCACATGCCGAGCACGTCGGCCGTGAGCCGGTCGAGTTCGTCGAGCACCGCCACATAGGTTGTGAGAGCGGCCTTCCCGGCCGCGGTGGCGGCTTCGCCCGCCCACCGGTCGGCCTGGTTGCGGAACAGCACCTGGTCGGCGCGCTGGTTCTCGTAGACCTCGATGGCCCGGTTCACCGTGGCGTCGTCGAGCCGGTACGGCTCGTCCAGGGCCGGGGTGAACAACTCGATCTGTCCCCGGGTGACGTCGATACCCTCGCGGACAAGGTCGGTGAAGTACTCGATCCGCGAGTCGAGAGTCGATCGTTTCTTGGACATCGACCTCGTAGCGATATTGGTCGACGGCCAGCGGCGTCGACGGGGTGCCGCACGGCGAACATCCTGTATAGCCGTTGCGACACGATGTCGCTCGATGCGAGTGAACTCGCAGATAGGAGGGCCGAATTCGGTTTCGGCTGTGTGAGTTTCGGGCTCGTGCTCGAT